>NYYZ01000008.1 GCA_002686945.1 Planctomycetota bacterium | reverse complement strand
CTTGATCAGCGCATAGGTCAGGAGAGCTGTCAGCCCCATGCGCTCTTGCCCGCCAAATGACCCATCGAGACGCTGGATTTCCCGCAAGTACCGGACCCCAGAATCGATGGCTCGATTGACTTCAACCACAGAGGGTGTCTCGGTCTGGCTTGCGGGAGAAAGCAAGCAGCCGGTCAAAATGAGAGAAGACCACACGCAGGGCCAAGATAGGACAGGATTCGCGCGGGGTTACCCCTTGTCCAGGCTTTTTGATTCTGTGCCCGGGAACGAGGCCGAGAGCTTATCCTCCGATCCCATGCAGCGCCTCCGCAAGCCCCTGATCCTGCTGCTCGCCCTGGCCTGCGCATTCAGCTGGCTGCCCCTGCATGGAATCGATGACGAACCCCTTGTGCTGACCATGCAAGGCCGGGGCTGGTCCAGCGCGGGGGTCGAAAGCAGCGGAATCACATACTCCGCGGCCGCCCTTGCCTTCGGTGATCAAACCGACGGGGGGGTGCTTCAGAACCGTTATCAAGCAACTCCCCTGGCAGTGGAGCGAATCTGGATCGTGGGCCTTGATGACAGTCGCCTGCTGCGCGAAGTAGGGCTAGCCCTGGCCCATGAATTGACCGAGGTTCCGGGTGTGCGCGAAGTGGCATGGTTTCCAAGGTCCTCCCAACCCCTGACGGTGCGGCGCACCCCAGACCTGTGGGTGATTCTGGAATTGAACTCTGAGGAGACCCTGCACCTTCCAGGATATTGCGACGTCAAAGCAAGCGTGCGCGCGAGCATGGGCCGCGACCCCCTGACGGACCAACCGCAAGGCCCCTGGCGGGAGGCAATCTCAGGCCAAAGCTGGGTCGAAACAAGTGCACGAGCCATCGGGTTGGTAAGCGCCGGTGCACGCTACAAGGTCATTGCCAAGAACCTGACTGATTACCTCAACCTGCAGGGCACTCTCAAGACAGCAATCCGCGAGCATGGTTTCATCGCCTCCCCGCCCCTGGACCCGAGCCTTGCGACCTTTGATGTGCCCGACAGCTGGGGCGCAGCGGTAGGCAAGAACGCACGTGTAGTCCAAGCGGGCCGTCCCCCGGGCATGGAGGGAGAAGTTCTGTGGGAATTCACAGGCGACCCTCAGGCCCTGCTGCAACGGCTGGAGGACCTGGGTCTTGTTGAAGCGCCCGCCCAATTCCCGTTCAGCCAGCGGATCTTCCAGCGAGAGCGCGAGACCATCACCCTGACCACACGCCAAGGGTCCACAAATCCCAAGTCTCTGCTCCTTTGGCGACGCGCGCTCAATCAAGAGGACCTGAACCGCTGGCTGGCCACTTCTCCAGCACACGAACGGGTGGGCGATGGTCTTCTGCGCAACCACTCCTGGCCCGGTTCCGCAACCAGGACCGTGCTCAACAAGGCGATCGCCGAGGGAGTATTTCCAGGGACCGTTGCAATCATGGGTGGCCGCAACCAACCCGCCAGGGTCATCCTCCTGGGGCAGTTGGGCCTCGACAAGCGGACGAGCCCCAGGGCTACAACGCTTTGGGATCTGGCTTCCCTCACCAAAGTGGTCAGCACCACAACACTGGCGCTCTTGCTGGAAGAAGAGGGCCTGCTCTCCCTCTCAGATCCCCTGGGCACCCACCTGCCCGAATTCCTCGCAGGTGCCCCGCAGGATTCTCTCCGCCGTCAAGTGCGGCTCGACCATCTCCTGACGCACACTTCGGGTCTGGCCCCCTGGAAACCCTTCTACACAGAAGCATCCAGCTACCAGGAACTGCTCGCGCTGGTACAACAAGAACCTCTCGAACACGCTCCGGGCAAGATGCGCGCCTACAGCGACCTGGGACTGATCCTCCTGGGTGCGGCATTGGAAGCTTGCACCCAAACTCCCCAGGCAGTGCTGGAACAAGACCGCATCTTCCGGCCACTGGGTCTCACCAGCGCCACTCGAATCCCACTCAACCAGAATCAGTTCCTGATCGCTCCAACCGAAGAGCGCGAAGAAGGGGGCTATCACCATGGGGTCGTGCACGATGAAAACTCCCGTGCAGCCGGGGGCCAGACTGCCCATGCGGGACTCTTTGCCTCGGGTCTCGACCTGGCTGCCTTCTGTCGCGAATGGTTGCGGGTGGAAAAGGACGAAGCTCGCATATTGCCGGAGTCAGCACTGGACCGGGTCTTGAGCGGAGCCCATGGACAACGCCTCGGCTGGCAGCGAGCAGGAGAGCGCTACCCAGGACTCGGGCCTCGCACCCTGTACCACACCGGATTCACGGGCACGGCCCTTTGGATCGATCCGGACCAAGACCTCTTCCTGATCCTGTTGACCAACCGGGTCCATCCCTCGCGAGAAGGCAAAGGGATCGGAGAAGCAAGGCGTGCGTTCGTAGCTGCGGCCTTGCTGGACGCCCAGCTCAGATGATCCTGGAGAGACCGAATACAACAACTCCCCATGATTGATGCCTGCCAGGAACCCCGCAGGAAGCCTGGCAACAGAATCCAAAACCAGAATGTCCCTGGGGAAATTCGGCGGCCCCGTTAGAGTCCGGGACAATGACTGATCCGAGCAAGAACCCGGGGGATAATCCCGCAGAGCCCCAAGACGCACCTCCCAAGGCCAGTCCACTGATCCGCATGGCCATCGAGTTCGGGCCTCTGGTGGTCTTTTTCGCCACCCAACGCCTCACCCGAGACAGCGACCCCAAGGGCCTCGACGGGCTTTGGTACGCGACCATCGCCTTCATGCTGGCCATCACCCTGAGCGTGATCGCTGGTCGCATGATCGAGCGCCGCTGGCCCGTGGTTCCCCTGGTGACAGCGGTCTTCGTCCTGCTGCTCGGGGGCCTGACCCTGTGGCTACAGGACGAGACCTTCATCAAGATCAAACCCACCCTGGTGAACTCCCTCTTCGCCGCCATTCTGGGCTTCGGCCTCTGGCGCGGCAGGATCTATCTGAAGGTGATCTTTGGGGAAGCCATGCACCTCTCGGACGAGCGTTGGAGCCGCCTGACCAAGCGCTTCATTTTTTGGTTCATCAGTCTGGCAATCTTGAACGAGATCGCCCGTCAGGTCCTGAACACCGACGACTGGACCACCTTCAAGACCGTCGGTCTACCAGTCTTGACCGTACTTTTTATGTTGACCCTGGGTCCGCTGATCTCCCAAGAGAACGAACAACCCGAGGACAACTAGGACTCAAGGGAAGCTGACCCAAAAGTTCGCACCGAACATCAAGCTCGGATCCCCCGTGGCATGCATGCGCCGGGCCATGACCTCAGGATCGTCTTCGAGATAGACCTCCTCTTCCGCATCCCCCACCACCAGGGTGATCGCCGCGTCGGGATCCACCAGACGCTCGTCCAGGTAGACCCAAACCCCATCGACTCCTTCGCCGGATATCTCTACCCGGTTGTCCCGACAGGTGGCATGCACGACTGCTCCCTCGATGGGAGTCTCGACCGAGATCCACGCAAAGTCCTTCAGCACATTATCACTCATGCGCCAGTGCAGTTCCCGCGGCACAGTCTGGCGCACGCGCGGGAGCATCTGGGTCAGATAGTCCCGATCCGGCAGACCCCCGTGCCCGTGACCCGCCTGCTCCAAGTAGTCCACCCCATAGAGGCCCTTGTGGGCGGCCTTGAGTTGTTTCATGGACTCGGCGAAGCTGCGGCACAAATCGATGCGCCCATAGGCCGTGTCCTTCTCTCCCACCATGAACGTGAAACGCGTATTGGTCAGATTCTCGCCCATGGTCTCCCCGGCAGTAGGTGCTGCGGCAGAAGAGTGCACCGCGGCAAAGCGCCAGGGAATCTTGGTGCCTATCACGAAGGCTCCATAACCCCCGTGGCTGTAACCAATCAGGTGCACGCGATCAGCATCAACTCCCTCAGCCACCAAGAGTTGTGCAATCAGACGATTGATCAAGAGGGAGATGCGATCGTCGTAGAAACCGTTCCAGGTATCGTTGGGAGCTCGCAAGGCCAGATACAAGTAGCCAGAGACCTCGGGATGGTCCTTGTAATAGGACTGCATCACTTTCCATTGACTGTCGTTGACCTCCTTCGGAACGCCACCTCCACCATGCATGGCGATGACCACAGGCCAGCCCCCGACGGGCCGCTGGCCCACCGCCCTCAAGGTGTAGGGCGCCTCTTGCCCGTTGGCCTTGACCACCCGCGCGAGGGCATCGGCGCGCATCCTCTGGGTGCTCGCACTCCTCAGCCAGGCCTGCTCGATGCAGCCCCGAAAACCCTCCGAACCGCGACTGCGGAAGGTGGTCTCCGGAAACGCTGCGTTGGGGTCGCTCTCCAGATCCGCGAACCACTGGGCAACGACAGCTGTGGGATCCCCGCTGGCGACAAAACCCTCCGCGGACCAAAGGTTGTTGCGATAGTGAATGACCCCCTGGTCCCGAGGAGTCTCAATGAACCATGGGAAGCTCCAGGAACCGGGCGCATCCTCCACCTGAATGAAGTACTTCTTGCCTCGCAGGACCACGCACTCGAACACATCGTTGGTGTCCGCGCCTTCGCCACGGGTAAACCCCTCCACCCGGGCACGGTTGTCGTCCACCAGCGTCACCGCCACGGGCACCTCCACCCGCTTGCCCCCGGGAACGTCCCTCAAGGTGATCAACAGGCGCGCGTGCCGATCGTCGATTTCGGGCTTCTCATCGTCTTGCACATACCGTTGAGTCACATCAACGCCGCCGACTCGACCATTCGGTTCCCAGGCCATGGGAAAAGTCGTGACCGCGCCCCAACTCACCGCAAAAATCGCTTTGAGGGGGTCCCCCTTGATGGCCCGCGCGGCGTCTCCTTCAAACCAGCCGTGATTCAAACCGCGGGCGTCGGGTTCGCAGGCCCCGGTAAAGTGCCAGCCCTGATCCCAGACCTCGACCCAGGTGTGATTGCCTGGTTTCTCAGCCCAGCTTGCTGTACCCGCCAAGCGAGCGGGGACACAGACTGCCCGGCAGGCATCAGCCAGGAGGATCGAGAGCCCGGTACAAGAAGCCAGGCCTTGTTCCATGGACTCCGCCGGGCTCTGATCCGGCCGCTTGCGTTTGGTGGAGTAGCGCACACCAAGTTTGTCGAACAAGCGTTCGTTCAAACGTTGGGCCGCCTCGGCGGGTGTCTTGCAATCCGCCACCATGGGCAAGCAGAGGTCTGTGAGTTCCTGACGCCAGGGATCCCGCGCCTCGGACACATGGGCGTAGGGCAGCACATGCTCGCGAAAGAGCGCATCGGGCAGGGCCGCACCCCAGGGGACCTCTGCACGCACCTTGACCGCCAACTCTACCTCAGCCAGTATCCGCGCCGGGGAGAGGCTGATCAGATCTGCCGTGGGCATGACGGCGATCAGGTGCCCAAGGTCCGCACGCAAGTCCTCAGGGACCTGACTCAAACTGTCGCGCCAGAGCGCCTGGGCTGAACCCGCGCGCTCAAGGGCAGCATCCAATTCCGGAGGCCAACCCTGTTCCTGTGGACTGGGAGTCAGAGCGAGCAGAATCGAAAATGAGAATTGAGCAATCATGGATTTCAAAGGTCTTTGCCTGGGGGTGGACCATACTGTAGCGAGGTGAAACCCTGTTGGGATACTGGGGCCTTGACCCTCTCCCCCAGCGCCAGAGGAAGGTAGGCTTGAACCCCATGGATCAGTCAATCGTCATTGCCGAGGGCCTTCTGCCCAGTCTCAAGCGATCCCGCGCCCTGCTGGAGAGCGATGGACTCAGTTCCAAGCTTGTACAGCCACCGGGCTGTGACCCAAGGAGTTGAAGCCCCAGATTCTGGCTCGCGGTCGCGGGCCCCGATGCAGAGCGCGCCCGGGCGCTCCTGGATGACCACGAGCGCCAGCACATGGACCCCGCCCAACTAGCCGCCCAAGATGCGGTGGTGGACTTGGACGCAGACCAAGCCACCTGCCCCGCTTGCCTCGGAGAAATAGAAAAAGGCAACGGACGCTGCCCCGGATGCGGACTGCGATTGTTCTAGGCTGGGCAAACCGCCGACCATGACCTCTTACTCGCCCGAATCCCTGGCCGTTGTCTGGGCCAGCCCCAACAAGAAGGCCGCCCAGGAAGCCGCTCTGGTCCTGCGCGCTATCGGCCTTGATCACCAACTGGTGGGAGGCCCTGACGGCTGGAGTCTCCTGGTTTCGCGAGAACACGCCAACCAGGCGGCTTCGGAGCTACGGGGCTATCAAGACGAAAAGGGGGTCTGGCCACCAAAGCACGCGCCCTTCGAGAAGGTCAGCAACGGCCGCCTTGGAGCCCTGGCCTATGGACTCATGATGATCGTCCTGTTCCCCGTTGGACAGCAGGGCCTGGCGGGGAAGAACTGGTTTGAGGCGGGGCTGGTGGATGGGGTTCGTCTGCGCGCCGGAGAATGGGAACGCCTGGTGACCGCCCTGACCTTGCACGCGGACCTGCCCCATCTCGCGGGCAACCTGCTCTTCGGCATCGGCTTTGGGGTTCTCGCGAGCCACACTCTGGGCACTGGGCTGGCCTGGTTCCTGGCCCTCAGCGCAGGCTGCCTGGGCAACTGGACCAACGTGCTGATCACCGATCCGGGCCATCGTTCCCTAGGTGCTTCCACCGCCGTCTTCGGACTCTTGGGGGTGATGAGCAGCTACGAGTGGATTCGTCGCAAGCACCTGCCCCTGGTAGCCCTGCGCCGTATCGCGCCCCTGATGGGAGCGGGCGTGCTCTTGGGTTTCCTTGGAATGGGCAACAGCGATGCCGCCGATCAAGTGGACATCGGCGCCCATGTGTTCGGCTTCCTTGCTGGCATCGCCCTGGGAGCAACAGTCGGCTACGCACGCGTACCGCAGCGCTTGAGCAGAACGGGTCAAGCCTGGACGGGTTTCGCTGCCTGCCTGCTTGTAGTGTTCGCCTGGATGGTCGCCCTATCTCGCTAGTGGCAAGAATGCCTCACAAGGCCTTGGGAGAGACAATGCGCCCGCCGGAGGTTTCAGCCAGAAGCCGTAGAGTTCCGTCCCCCTGCCCTCCCAAAAGGACGCAGTAGAAACGCACCTGCAATACAGGCAGCAGACGGTCGAGGTATTCCCTCACCCAACCCGGCCCGCTGCCGGTAGCACCGTCACAGAGTACAACCACCGTGTCCGGCAGGCAGGCCTTGGGATCAATCTTGCCAGCGGGTCCATGGCCCAGAGCCTCTTCGATGGCAGGTCGCAGGTTCGTGCCTCCGCCGGGCCGGCGAGCGCCAAGAGACTGACGCAGGCGTGCGATGTTCTTGGGGGTTGGTTTGAGCATGTCACCGGAGTAGACAGGCGGCCCGGAACTGAAAAGGATTACGTTGAAAACAGCACCCTCACCCAAGCCCTCCAGAGCGCTGAACAATTGTTCGAGGGCCAGTTCGTGGCGCGTCATTCCGGAGGACAACACGCCATCCATCGAACCCGAGTTATCCAACACAAAGGTCACCCGATCCCCATCAATATCCAAGCCAAAGAAGGAGGCCCGTGTGCGCGGGGCCTCTTTTTCGCGCTCGGTCCTGTACATCGGGATCTTCCCCTGACGCACGGACACCCACCACTGAATCCAGTTGCGCGGATTGGTTCCAATTGATCGGCCGGAGATGGTCGAGAGGGCCCGGGCAAAGTCGTTGGTTACCCGTCTCGAGCCCGTCTTGGCGCGCTTGCGCTGATCCCAGACCAGCATGCCATCGATCAGGATAGGAATACGGTCCTCTGGGGCAAAACCTCGGGCAATCTGAATGGCGCGCACAGTGTCCCTCCAATCCGGACCCGCCATCAAGGCGGAGAGGAATGGTTGCAGATCCTTGAGAGCTCCCTTGCCCAGAGGGCGACGATCCGCCTGGGTCCGTTGCAGCAGGGGTACGCTGGGATGCACCAGCCCATCCACTTCAGACTCACCGAGAAGCCCCACCAGCATTCTGTCGAGAGCCGGATCATTCCAGTTCGCGGAGTACATCAGGGCAACGGGACGCAGGGGATCTTTCAGGGAGCGACCTACTGTCAGCAGGCACTGGCGAGCCGCTGACAGGTGCCGACTCTGAAGGATGTACAGGGCAGTTTCTCGACGGGCGAGTTCCTCCTCCTTGTTCAAGGCCACTCCGAATGAAAGCCCTGTGATCAACGGTGTAGCTGCTTCGCCGGCACCCAGAATGCGTCCAACCAGAGTTCTCAAAGCCTGCGCGCTGGTACCTCTGGCTCCAACCTTGAACGGACCACCAGGAGCCTTCCCACCGGAGGTGCCCAGGACATCCAGCAGAGGCGGTAGGAGCTTGGGCACAAAAAGCGGGTCTTTCAGCAGTTGAGCCAGGGCCCCCAGGGTCGACTGATCCAAGGGGTCGGGCGCCCTACCCTGCCGGAGAAGGCGGGCGTAACGGTCAAGGACTCGCACCACCTGCTGACTATTGGGGTCTTGGACCCTGATGTCCGCCCCTGCGCCCCCAAGTCCAACAAATCCAGCCCCATGGGAAACACCTCCCTCCAAGAGCAGCAGGCCCAAACAAAAGGTCGGCCCAATCCATCGGATCCTAAAAGTAGCCATCAGCCAAAGAGAGTACCCATCTCAACCCCATCGGTTGCGGTTGGAAGGGAGCTAACTCCATGGACCCGGGTTCGTAGACTGACCCCCATGCGGAATCTCAGCTGGATTCTGGCTGGCTGCCTGCTGGGCTGCACGCCGACCCTCGAACCTCCGCAACAGGTCGTGCTAGTGGTCTGCGATACCCTGCGAGCAGATCATCTATCGCTCTACGGCTACTCAAGACCCACGAGCCCCAACCTGGAGGAATTGGCACAACGCTCAACGGTCTACCACCGGGCTCAAGCCGCGGCACCCTGGACCTTGCCCTCACACGCCTCCATGTTCACAGGGCTCTATCCAAGCGAGCACGGCGCGCACACCTGGTCAGAGGATGCGTTAGCAAGCCTGCGCGAGCAGGGCTGGTCCGAAGACAACAATGTGGGGCCCCTGGCGGACCGCTACATCACCCTGGCCGAGTACTTTGCCGAAAGGGGCTGGGCCACGGGCGCAGTGGTAGCCAACATAGCCTACATGGACGAGCGCTTCGGCATCGCCCAGGGATTCGACACCTATCGCCGCCAGAGAGGCCCGGTGGAAGAGATCACCAGACGTGCGCTGCAGTTCATCAAAGCTCACCAAGATGAATCCTTCTTCCTGTTCGTCAACCTGATGGACACTCACCGACCCTACAACCTGCGCCCCCACCCCCCGATTCCTGATCACTCCTCGGATGGCAACCTGCTCAAGCGCCTGGTACCCCTGATCCTCGATCCCGGGGCCGCCGCTCCTCCAGAACTGCTTGATGCCCTTAGAGACCAGTACGACACGGCGATTGCCAACCTGGACCAGGGCCTGGGAGATTTCTTTCAGACTCTGGAATCCGATGGATTACTCGACCGCATGTGTCTCGTTGTAACCAGCGACCATGGCGAATTCCTCGGGGAACACGAATTGATCGAGCACAGCAAGGATGTGTACCAAGGCACCCTGCATGTGCCCCTGATCCTCAAGGCACCCCAACAGACCGAGCGCCTGGATGACCTTGGCTGGATCGGCCATGTGCATCTGCCGGGGCTGATCTTGGATGCCCTTGGAGATCCTGCTGCTGCTCCTCTCATGCGCCGGCACTGGCCACGGTCCGAGGGTGTCCTCTCAGAGAACTACGACAGCCGCCTGCACGACCTGCGCGCCCCCTGGGGAGACCGCTTCCGGCGCAGCCGCCGAGTCCTTGTGCACGGTGATCTCAAAACGATCCTCTCCAGTGATGGGAATCACGAAACCTATGACCTGGCCAGGGATCCCGAGGAAACCCAGGCGTTGGACCAGGACGAAACCCGGGCCGCCCACCGAAAAAGGGCCTGGGAGAGCTTTGAGGGCCTGAAAGTAGCCCCTCCAGGGGAAGCCGTTCCCCTGGATGATGCGGCCCTGAAGGCCATGGAGCAGCTGGGGTATGGAGGTTGACCTAAAATAACTAGGTAGAAATATCTCAATTTTAGGTATTTTCCCCTGGACGGAAGGGGTCAACCCCTCTATAGTGCCCCACATGAGCCAAGCGGTTCAACCCTCGACCTCCGGGAATGAGGGGCAGCCCCGGGAGGGAAGGAGAGACTCTCCCGGCGGTTGCAACCGGATCCTGAAACGCGACACCGTCCGCATGTCCTACCCCTGCCAAGCAATGATTACCCCCACCTTCCCCGACTCGATGCGCCCTATCGTCCTGGACGCAGCTCGGGTCGATACCGTGCGAGACATGCACGCCCCTGCCCTGGCCGCCGCAGATGCCGCACAAGCAGCCGCCACCTTGGCATACGCTCACGCCGCCCGTGCTACCCAGCAGGGCCTTTCGGCGGAGTGCTACCGCGCAGGCGCCCACCAGGCCACCGCCGCAGCCAACAAGGCCTACCCCGCCGCTCGCGCAGCCGCTGTCTTTGGAGAGGTGGATGTCGCCTACCAGGCGGCTGTGGCTGCCTACGACGCGACAGCAGCAGCCAACGCCGCTGCCCGCACCGCACGCCGCCGACGGAGTTCGGCGCACAGAAAGGTCGCGCGCTACAGTTCGTCAAGACTCGCCACCATGCAAGCTTGCTCCAACTCGTCAGTCTGATCGGCACCCGGCAGGCTCGCAGCCTGCGCCCCCCATCCCTGGGCGCTCCTCGGATGGCCCCATGCTCAAGGCGATGAGCCCCGATTCACCTCGTTCTCCAAGCCGCAGCTGCTCAGAATCTGCTCTGGGCCCTTGGAGCGCGAAGCGACAAAGAGTTCGCAAGCTTGAACGGGAAACCCACCAGAACAGAAGCGCGAGAACCCTGACAGGTCGCGGTGGAACAAGCGTGAGAAGGGATCCCTCTGGATCCTGCAGCCCTGGAGCCCGCAGTTTCTGGCCTCGCCAAGGAAACCAGCAAATATAGGTGGATTTCTCCTGATTTTAGGGATTTCCCCATGTTGTGTAAGCTATTACCCGATGTATGATGTGAGCACTGAGCCGTGAGGCACAGCTCGCGACCTTCGGGACCGCGAGCACCGCCGGGAGAGAAGGAGAGGCTTTCCCACGGTAGTCATCACAGCGCTCACATGAAGAGGAGACCCGGGAAGGCGCCTGTAGGCGCCTTCCCCCTTCTACCTCTTAATTCACACAACTAAGGAGAAAGAGGAACGGGAAGGCGCCTGTAGGCGCCTTCCCGCTTTTATTGGCACATCGCGTGGCTGCAACGCCCTTACAACCTGAGGGCAGGGCCTTTGAAGGAGACTCAGGTCCCTTCATTCCAAACCAGGGCCAGACACGTGACACCCGCCTCCGCTGCCAGAAATTCTGAAATCGCGGTGGTCTCAACCTGCAGGCCCGCTGCGCGCACGCGTTCCACGCTACGAGGATGTTCCTCAGGCATCACCAGCACCTCACCGACCAGGAGAGCATTGGCGCCAAAAGGCTCGCGGCCGTCGACCACAATGCGTCGAACACCTTCGGCGCGGTCCAAGTCCACCCACTCAGGTTGCAACAACACTGTGTCAGGGGCCACCATGCAGGCGCCCGTCTTGAGGTGCAACGCCCCGCGCACTGGAGCCGCCTTGACCCGCAGACCGTGGGGCAGAACCCCGTGGGCCAGTTCCTTCAAACCTGCATGATTGGTGCGCGAGCCCTGACCGCAGAACAAGACATCCCCCAGCCGCAGGAGATCGCCCCCATCCAGGGTGGCCTGCTCTCCCACCACTTGCACCCTGGGACGATCCTGAGGCAGAAATGGCAAGAGGGACTCCAATTCAAGCCGCCGGTCCGCTACGCCGGGACGGGCACAAACCACCACGTCCTCGAATACACGCGCCGGGTCCTCAACAAAACAAGCGTCTGGCGCGTCCTCCAAGGCCGACAAGACCTTGACCGCTACACCGAGCCCGCGCAACAACTCCGCCAGCCCAGCATGTTGTTCCCGCGCCCGTTGCAGGTCAATTCCTCGGCGCTCAAGGTAGGTCAACTGGCAAGCACCCAGGTCTTCCCCGGGCGAACGCATCAATGCGGTCAATGGCCTAGTCATAGATCAGAGTGTCAAGCGTTGCTGTACTGACAGCATGATAGAGGGGGCGCGCCTGTGCATATATGTGTCTGGCCCGGGTCCGGCCCTCAGGACTGGCGCACAAGGCCGAGTACAGGGGCACAAGATATTTACGCCTGCCAACGGTCAGCAGGAACTCCTCCAGGCGCTGCTGAACACCTTCATACCCCCCCATGATGCCAAGCTCAAGCCAGGCGCAAAGCACCTCTGCGTTCCCCGTGGAGGTCAGATCAAATCTCAGATCCAAGGACTCAAGCAATTCAGGACCAGCATCCTGGCGAAGGCCATGGATCATGCGCAGCCACTGAAAAGTATTCCAGTCAGCGGTCTCGATCTCGCCTGGGTCCGTTCCGGCGATCAACCGCGAAACCGCCGCGTCCACCATCAGGAGCGGCTCGCTTACAGCCTGAGGGGCATCATCGGGCAGACCTGGTTCGTGTAACCAGAGGTCGAGATCCAGGTTCGCCATGGCCCCCGGCCGCAACTCTGACAATCCATGCAATAGGTACTCTTCAAAGTCTGCTGTGCTCGCACTCCGAAAGGCGCGCCCTTCGAACCAGCCGCGCAAGAATTCATCTACATCCTCACGCCCCACCAACTCTTCAATGCGGCGCAGGAGAAGCGCTCCTTTCTCGTAGGGCACCCAGGAAAATCCCATGTCAGGATGGTGACCCTCGAGGTCAATGGCCAATACAGTCTGCCAAGGCTCCAGTGTCTCCATCTCGGCCAGCAACTCCGTGCGTGCCAAGGCCTTCTCCATGTTGGAACGTGGGACCCCATAGAGCGCCTCGATGATTCGCTGCTCGCAATAGACCGTAAAACCCTCGTTGAGCCAGAAATCCTCCCAGGTCTCGTTGGTCACCAGATTGCCAGACCAGGAGTGAGCCAACTCGTGGGCAATCAAGGAAATCAACGAGCGGTCCCCCGCAAGAATCGTCGGGTTCACAAAGGTCAGTAGAGGATTCTCCATTCCCCCGTAGGGAAAAGCCGGGGGCAGGACCAACACATCGTACCGGCCCCAGCGATAGGGCCCGAAGAGTTGCTCAGCGGTGGCAAGCATGGCATCCAGATCTGCCAGTTCATCCGCCGCCAGATCGATGGTGACAGGCTCTGCAAAGATAGCAACCCGAGGAGAAATCGCGCGGCGCTCCAAGCGACCGCAAGCCAGGGCAATCAGATAGGGGGGAACTGGCAAACTGAGCTCGTGTTGCCACAACAAGCGCCCTGGATTTCCTGGTATTTCCTGAGCACCCGTGCCTTCGCCACTCATGACCACGCGAAGTTCCCGGGGCGCGCTCACCTCTGCGCTCCAACTGACCCGATTCCCCGGCGTGTCCTGAATCGGCAACCAGGAACGGGTCAAGATCGCCTGGCCCTGGCTGTACATGAAGGGCTGCAGGGCGCTGGCGGTCTGCTCAGGACCCAGCCACTGCAGAGCCTCCCCCTCGGGTCGGGTACTCCAGCGGACCGTGACCGCTTGATCAGTTGCATGCAACTCGATCACAAGGGCCTGCCCAATTCGCTCCTGCGGAGCGCTCAAGCTGAACTCACGCGGCTGGCCTTCCGGGCCCCATACCGAAATGCCATCCAAATCCGCCACATCCAAGATCAAGGGGGCTCCAGGATCGGTTCGTCGAAGGGAATAGACCGCCGTCCCGTGCAGGCGGCGGGCCTCGAAGTCCAGCTCAAGGTCCATGTCCACGTGGCTCACAGCCACCAGCCAAGGTCGGCTGGCCGAATGCTGATCCCAATTGGCCAGCGCCTCCGGACAATTCGGGGTATGCGTGATTTTCCCGCCCTGACAACCAGCAATCACCAGCAACCCGGCTCCAAGAATCACCCTCAGTGACTTTTCCATGGGGACATGCTGCGACCCTCGCTGCGAAGCGCAAGCCCCCAGGCACAGCAACTTCTTGAGATCGGGCAACTGCGGACCCGGGGCGGCTTCACTGTGAGCTAGGCTCAGGGGCCGATCTGCCCCCAGCCCAATTCCAAGCCCACCCATGTTCTCCCTCTTTCTAGCTGCAACCTGCGCGCTTTCCCCCCTCCCACAATCGGATTTGCAAGGGGTTCACTGCGGCCAGTTCTTGAGCGACCCGACGGTAGATGCACAGGCCAACGTGCTGCTACTGATTCGAGAGGGGAAGATCGAGCAGGTCTTGACCGAAGGCGAAGACTGGCCCGAGGACATCCTGATCCATGACCTCACAGACACCTGGGTCATGCCTGGGTGGATTGACTGTCATGTGCACTTGACAGGGGAACTCAGCCGGAAATCGCGTGTTGAATATGTGACCCAGTCCGAAGCGGCAGTCACCCTGCGCACGGTGGTGTACGCACGCCGTACGGTGGAGGCAGGCTTCACTACGGTGCGCGACCTGGGTTCAGACACAGGCGCGATCTTCGCAGTGCGAGATTCGATCACCCGCGAGGAGATTCCCGGCCCTCTGATCCTGGCTGCAGGCAGCGCGGTGACTCCTAGCGGCGGCCATGGAGATCCAACTCACGGATTCCGCGAAACGCTGTTTGACCTTCCGGGGATTTCTGAGGGCGTTGCAGACGGGGTCGCGGAATGCCGCGCAGCCGTACGCCATCAGGTGCGGCGGGGCGCAGATGTGATCAAGCTGACCGCCACGGGGGGCGTGCTCTCTGACACAGCAGCAGGTACAGACCAGCAATTCTTCGAAGACGAGTTGAGTGCGATCATCGACACGGCTCACATGCTCGGGCGCCGAGTGGCAGCCCACGCGCACGGCCCCACGGGAATGGCCGCCGCCCTGAGAGCAGGAGTGGATTCAATCGAGCATGGATCCTTTCTCAACGAAGAGTGCTTGAACCTCTTCCTTGAGCACGAAACCTGGCTCGTGCCCACACTTCACGCAGGCCAGACCGTGGTGACCTATGCCGGGGATCCAAACTGGTTTCCGCCAGCGATCGCACGCAAGGCGCGCGAGGTGGGGCCAGTGATGATGAGTTCACTGGGAAAAGCCCACAAAGCAGGCGTGCGCATTGCATTTGGCACGGACTGTGGAGTTGGTGCCCATGGCAAGAACGCTGAAGAATTCAGCCTGATGATCCGGGCGGGAATGAGCCCCACCGCTGTCCTGACCGCTGCCACCCGCGGTGCGGCGCAACTCTGTGGGCTGGAAGCGAGCCACGGCCGCCTGGCACCGGGCTTTGCGGCCGATCTGGTGGCTCTAGGAGGAGATCCACGGGTATCTATCGAACTCACAGAGCGCCCCGTGGCGGTCATGCGAGGCGGTCGCAAGGTTCTCTGGCAGGGCCAACGGGTGGCCTGGAAGGAAGTGACCCAGCAGAAATAAACTCGCTGCCTGCCATTCGGCAAGTGAGGGATTCAAGTCGCGGCCCCAAGTGGCTACCTTCTCTATCTCAGAAACTATCTCCGAGGTCTTGATCCCGGAACCCCCAGCGGCCCATGCCCACCACAGAAATCGAAGTCAAGAGCTGTCCCGGCTGCGGAGCCAAGCTACCCGAAGTCGCCCTTTCTATTTGTCCTTACTGCGTGACGCCCCTGGGTTTGGCGGAAGAAGACGATACGGAAGAGAGTCCCTACGCAGCCCGCATCGCCCGCGTTTTGGCGCATGATACGCTCCCCGAGGTAATGGCCTGGACTCCCGCAGAAGGTCCTGATTTCGTGCGCGGGGGACAACTTGTGTTCCGCGGCAAGCTCACGGCAACCATTGGCGCCTTACTGGGGTTCTCGTCCCTCTTGCTGGGATCAGCGCCGCTCAGCGCCTTGCCCCTGATCGGCCTGGCGGCCATCATGGGGGGAATTGCCCTAATAGTCCAAGGCAAACGCGTGCGCGCTGAAGCGTTGTCGAAGAGTATGTTGCGACGGCCCGCTGTGATAGTGGACCGCCGTTCCGAAATCACCCTGAAGAGTCTGGGCGGCAATACCACCTACTTCTTCGAAATCGAATTCGAGGGAGGTCTACGCGGGGAATTCTGTTGGCCTGGCCGCGGAATCAACACCGAGCCGTTCACATCAAACTTGCCGGGAGTTGCATTCACCCGCGGAGTAGAACTGGTGCACTTCAAACACATCCGGGTCTAGTCAGGACTTCGGAGACCCATGACGCACTCCCTGGAGCTCCCGGAAGATCCCGTGAAGGCCCTGGCCCTCCTTCGCGCTGCCAGCGCTGACGCCTCGGTTGTGGTCTTCAAGCGCAGCCCTACTTGTCCCGTTTCCCACAAGGCAGAGTGGGAATTCAAGAAGTTCCTCCAGAGCCTGCCTGAGAAGGACAACTTGATCGCAGTCACTATCGACGTGCTCGCGCGCCGCTCCCTGGCGCGAGGCCTGACGGCAGCCCTCGAAATAGAGCACGAGTCACCTCAGGCCCTGTGGTTTGAAGCGGGCGAACTCAGCTGGCACGATAGTCACGGAGCCTTGACAGCTGCCTGCTTCGGCACTAAGAGACCCTGAGAGTACGCCCCTCAACGAAATGGAATCCAAGCCCTACCTCCGAATCATCTGGCTTTGCGTGACAGCCCTGGCCGCCTGCAATTCGGGTGGCTCCAAGCAAGGGAATCGCTCTGTAACCCCAGAAGAGCAGACGCAGGTGCATGGCGTGGGTCAGCAGGCGGCCTTGAACACGCCCACCAAGCGAAGCAGCTCCGGACTGCCCGCGATCATTTCCAACGCACCCACACCCTTGGACCAGGGCAGCCAGGACAAGCTCACGCCCAAACCCACAACCCAGCAGGACCGGTCTCAAGGGCGCCTGACCAAGCCCCTCACCAGCCGGGTTCAGCCCCACCTGAAGGATCCCGCGAGCAAGTTATTTGGCGTGCGCCTGCTGGCCAGCGCCCCTCCGGGAGCGACACCCCTCGATGCTCTCCTGGTTCAGACCATGACCACAGGGGGCCAACTCGACTCCTTCGTGCTGCTGCTCGATGAAAACGACGCACTGGTCGCAAGGCTTCCGCGAGCGGTCTCCGACGGCCTCCACGCCTTGAGGATTGGAGCCTTGAGCATTCCCCTCAATGCACCCCTCACCTGGCAAGGAATTGCCTCCGGAGAAGTTGATCCCACAGTAGCAGGAGCAGTCTTGCGCCTGGGAGGCATGCTGGCCCGCGACCGTCTGCTTGAGGCCGCTAAGAGTGGATGGGACGCAAACCAGCAGAACAACGACCCCTCCGTTCAGGTGCTTGGTGTACAGCCTGAGAGCATCTCCCTCCCTGGAGAAGTCCCCAGTGGTGGACCGATGGAAGTTCCCCAGAAGTTCCGAGTGGAAAAGTCCATGCCTGCAACCCTGGAAGGCTGGTCCAGTGCAAAGGACACCTGGAGGGGCATCGCCCGGTTCAGGGTGATCACTGACCAAGGAATGGCCGTGGTCCTTCGAGTCGGCTTGCAGGGGCGCCTGCCTTGAGGCTGCCAGGCAGAGCAGCCTGCCTCGCCACCCGCAGAATGGCATTCAGAGGACCCACTTCCTGATCATTGCGCGGCTGCAAAGAAAGGGGGTACTCACCCCACCAGTCTCCCCCCGCCCAAGCAATTGCAGTCATCTGTTCCTGCTGGGTCCGCACGAGGAACCGATCAAGCACAGGAAGCCAGGCCTCGTCATGCCAGGGTACACCGAATTCACCGATGACCCCGGGCACTGCTCCGCGCCTGCACCATTCTACGAAGACCTCCAATCGCTCAACGCCACGGAGCAGAAGATTCGGATCCGCTCGCAATTCCTGCTCGAAGGTCTTCTGATAGCGTCCGCTGCCATCCTCATCGAAGTAGAGGTGCGCCTCATAGGCCGTGCGCTTGAGGGGATCGTAAATCCAGGGGGCACTTGGATTGTGCTCGGACCACTCGTGCGCTTTTGACCACCCGTCCCCAGCTACCCAGATCCAGGTTTGGTCACCCACGCCCCTCAGGGTGCGCACGACCTGATTTGAAGTGCTGTGCCAATCGGCACGGCCCATGTCATGGGGCTCATTCATCAGGCCGTAGGCCAAGAGGGCTGGATGCTCACGCACCTGCTCACCCAAACGCAACCAAAGATCAGTCAGGTGCTCAGCGCGTAGGCTCAGTCCACTCACGGTGGGCTCACCTAGGACAAACTCCATTATCTGCCCACTTCTCGCCATGCGGTAGCGACCATAGTTGTGTAGATCGAGGACAACGCGACAGCCATGGAAGTTGGCCGCATCCAATTGTTCAAGAACACGCCCGGCGTAGGCCGCATCCAGACCAGCACCCAGATTTGGTTGGAGACGCTCCCAGGAAAGGGGCAGGCGCACAATGTGCAGGCCACGCCTTGCGAAGTAGCCCAGGGTCTCCGCCCTCGGAAACACATAGTCCTGCCCATGTTTTCCGCGGGACAGGTTCGAGAATTCCGGAGCGCGGGCGCCGAACTCAGCCCCGGCGAGATTGACACCAAATCCCACCAGAGGTGTCACTTCAGGCCCACCGCAGGCACCGAAGACCACGAACAGCAATCCAGGCGCTAGGGCGGAAATTCTCACGGGAAGGATCCTCTCGGCAATTCAGGGGCAGCTTGACTCTAAGGCCAGCGGATGACCACCAATGCGTTGGAGGTGGTCACATCAATTGCGCTGGAACGCAGGAGCCGCACACCGGCCCGCACGCCAAACCAGTCCGTGAAGTCATAGGCAGCTCCCACATCGAACTCGTAGTAGCCCACAGAGTTCGAGTCAAGCGCAGCACGGCCAGATGCCTGATAGTACATCTGCTTCGAACCGGTGAACCAATCCTCTCCGAACTGATGCTTCCAGTCCATCTGAAGGGAATAGACCGAGTAGCCCTTGGGCGCGAAGTATGGGGTGTCTCCCGGACCCAGGCTCCCCAGATCACCGGGGGTACTCAGGGCCGTGTTCTCTTCGGAGAAGTTCTCAAAGTCTGCCTTGAAGAGCATGCGGAACTCCATGGGAGCAGGCTTGAACTCGTAGGCCGCATAGAGGTTGGCTTCCACCTGAGAGTTGTTGTCCGAGTAGTTCGCGAACATCATGCTGCCCCCGTAGTCAACCCGGCGGGAGGAGTTCTTGGACAGTCCGAGTCGCGCGCCTGAACGGTGAATGTCAAACTCCATGGTCTTGAAGTTCTCGATCAGCGGTTCACTGAAGAGTCGCATCTCTACCGACATTTCCGAGTCGGAGGTATATCGCACCCCGGTGTCGTAGTAGACCCGTTCAACCAGGAATCCCGTCATATCGTAGCTGGGCACTTCCACACGACCATCAATTACGGTGCGATCACCAATCTTGGAAGAACCAAAAACCCGCAGGACATTGGCGTTCAAGGTGACGTCATTGCCAGCGGCATAGGAGCGCCGGCCAAGCCCAATGCCCGCGTAGTCAGCACGGTCCCCAAGGGGGAAGGACATGTCCGACAGAGTCCAGGACTCTTTGACAACCGCAAGACCATCGCGGCCGCTGCGATCTTCACTACCAGTGATCACATCCACGCGAGACGCGACCTCCCGCTCGGCACCCGCCATGGCCTGCACCGCTTCACGATGCCCGCCAGCGAGTTTGATCAGCTCTTCGTACTGATGAATTGCCCGTGTAGTGTGTCCGCGACGGTGATCCAATTGCGCCAGATCAAAGAGCGCCTCCTGGTTGGCGGGCTCCAGCACTACCAGCTGTTCAAGCGCCTTGGTAGCCAGCGCAGGGCGCCAGTCCCGATTGATCTTGGCTTCCAGTTCCAGGCGAACAGCCTCCGAAAGCTCCAGCTCAGCCTCAAAGTCGTATTCGGCACGCAGGCCGAAGCCCGGTGAACCGCTGCCAAATACATCAACGGCAACAGCTTCTGTTGGCAAGCCCGCGATCAGCTCGTCATAGGCTTGAAAAGCCTCCTCATAGCGATGGTCCCAGTAGAGCGCCCGAGCGTACTCCCTTTGAGCAAAGGCATAGCCCGCATCCTGTGCCACAAGAGCGTCGTACTCGGCAATGGCTAGTTCAAACTCACGCCGAATCACATAGGCCCGGGCCAACCCCAGACGTGCACGAGTGTTGCCCGGATTGCGCGCCAGAGCTGCAGAAAAGGTACGCACTGGGTCTTCCTCGGCGCCAGCTTTCAGGGCCATGCTCTGGGCTTCACCCAAGAGCACCATAGCAGTGATATTGTTCGGCTGCCAGCGCAACACATTGGACAGGTAACCGATGGCGCGATGGTGATCTTGGTCTCCCAAGGCCAACTTGCCGAGCTCTATACGCAAGCGCACATCTTCGCCGCTTGAAACCACAGTTGAGGACATCAACGCCATCTCGCCAGCAGCAGAGTTGACACCTCGGGTCCGCGCCAAGGAGAGGCCATAGAAGACTTCCGGTGCATGAACCGTGGGCTCAGAAAGAGCCATTTGATAAACACGCGCAGCCTGCACGGCATTGCCCTCCATCAAATGGGCCTTGGCCAGCATCACACGCACCTGGCCGATAGCCATGTTGTCCGAGGGGTGCTCATCCACAAATCGCTGACAGGCGGCCTTGGCCTGGGTGAAGGCCCCCATCTCAAGCTGTGCACGCACCAACCCAATGATCACGTCCACATCGTTGGGCCGTTGCGCTGCCAGGGCTGAACATATCCCCACAGCATCGGTTGCACGTCCCTGTGCAATCAGAGTCAGTGCCAGTTCGAGACGAGCCCTTGGACCCTGTGGTGTAGCAAGCGGGACCTTGCGCAATTCGGCCTTGGCCTGTTGAAAGTCACCCTTCTCCCGTCGCAGCATCGCAAGACGAATGCGCACCTCGTAGTCTGTTTCGTTGGCCAGGAGCATCATCTCGAAGACGCTCTGGGAAGCAACCCACTCACCGGTCAGGTGATAAAGTTGAGCAAGGGCCAGTTGATAGGTGCGCAGGGTGCCCAATTCGGGCTGCAAGGCCTCAAGTGCCTCCCTGGCGCGACTTGTGTCATAGGCCTCCAACAAGATCCGAGCCGCCATCAAGCGCGCCATGGGATCTGTGGGAGAAGCTTCCATGACCTGTTGGTTGATCTGCATGGCCAGCTTGTAGTTCTGCAGGGACAGCAGCTGATCCGCCAGATGGATTCTCAGATCGATCACCTGGGGCTCAAGAGCAGCCATGGAGTCAACGGTCTTGGCAGCACGCTCTCCCTGGCCCGTGAGCTGGTAGCAAAGCACCATGTGGGCAGCCCAGCGCAATTCCCGAGGGTAGCGCCGATGAAGGCGCTCAAGATAGGGGAGTGCTTCCCGGGGCCGCTGCATGTCGAGAAGAACCGGCGCCAGCAACAACTGGTCGGCCTCACTAGAGGGATCGAGCTTGCGCAGATGGCGCTCAAAGACCGCCTGGGCCCGTTCAAAGTCCTTCTGCCACGTATGGGTCCGGCAGAGCATGGCCGCCGCATCCAGATCATCCGGCTGCAGGATTACGATTTCCTCCAACTGCTTGACCGCTTCGCCATACTCCCCTGCCATGATGAAGACGTCCGCAAGACTGCGGCGCAGACCCGTATCAGTGGGGCGTACGGAAATCGCTTGCTGATACATCTCCCGTGCCCGAGGCAGACGCCCCTCGCGCACCAGCAGGCCCGCATACTCGATGCGAACCGATTGGTCGTGTGGCAGTTGCAGCAAGTACGAATCAAAGAGGTCCAGTGCTTCCGCCCGATGTTCCAAAGCGAGAGCGTTGCGGGCCGAGCGCAGCAGCAATTCCTGTTCGGGTGTACGCGCCAGGGTCTTCTGGGGTAGCTCCCCGGGACTCTGAAGCGTTGGGAAACGTGTGTCCCCAACGTTCAGTAGCGCGCGCGAGGGCTCTGTGCGACCACTCGAGGCGTCTCCGAAGACACTGACAGGTGCCTGAGAGGAGGTCAAGGTGGGACTCACATGCCCTCGAGAGGCATCGGGATCCGTTTCTACAGGCCTACAAGCACCCAAGACACCCAGAAGGATGGCCAGGCTGGCACTGGTGGCTTTTTGAGGGAGGGAAGGATTCATAGGGGGCATAGGGTGAGAGCCCAGGAACTAGAGAGTCGGATCCTGGCGTCATTGACCTGAAGGCCTTTCAGTGAATCGCTTCGAGACAACTTGCGAAAGAACGTGCAAATATTGCGATTTCCTAGGGCCAGAGCGCGCACGGCCATTTCCAGCAGGGGAGACTCGGGTGTGCACTCCCCAAGTGCAGACCTTCTACACCCCTCCTAAGACTCACCCATCTCAATCGTGTCCCAAAAACCGAGACAAGCCCTGATGGCGATCTGTGCCCTTGTGACACTGATCTACCTGTCATACAGGGGCCTCTACACGCTCAATCACGAGAGCGTGTATGCCAGCATCGCCTCCTGGATGCTCTACTCAGCTGAGTTGTGGGGGGGCATGTCCCTCTTCCTGTTCTTCCTCCAGGTGTGGGACACTCAGGACCCCCAGGAGCAGCCGCCCCTGGAAGACGTCACCGTGGATGTCTTTGTACCGACCTACAACGAAGATGTAGCCATTCTGCGTGGCACCCTGCAGGCCTGCTTGGCCATGGACTACCCCCATCGCACCTTCCTGCTGGACGATGGCCGTCGAGAGGAGATGCGCCAGCTATGCGAAGAATTGGGCGTACACTACATCGCTCGCGACAACAACCTGCACGCCAAGGCAGGCAACCTGAACAACGCCCTCGACCAGACCGATGGCGAGTTTCTTGCGATTCTCGACGCAGACCACGTGCCGGAACCCCACTTCCTGTCGCGCATGATCGGCTACTTCCGGGATCCGGAGTTGGGCATCGTGCAGTCCCCCCACGCCTTCTCCAACTTCGACACCTTCCAGGGTCGCGTGAATTACGAAAAGGGGCGCTTCTGGGACGAAGGAGAGCTCTTCTACAAGGTCATTCAGCCCGGTCGCACAGCCACCAACTCGGTGATCTTCGCCGGCTCGGCGGCACTCTTCCGGCGTGAAGCCCTCAAGGATGTGGGCTACATCGCGACCGAGACGATCACCGAGGACATGCATACCGGAATCCGCATGGCTGCCCGAGGATGGAAGTCCATCTTCGTCCCTGAGCGGCTGATTGCGGGTCAAGGGGCCACGGATGTGACTACGTTCCACGGTCAGCGCCTGCGCTGGGCCGAGGGCAACCTGAGCATCATGGCCTATGACAACCCCTTGACCATGAAGGGGCTGACCCTCGTCCAACGCCTGACCTACTTCGGGTCCATCATCCACTGGGCTGGTGGGCTGCCCCGCCTGGCCCTCTACTTGACGCCCATTCTGATGCTGCTCACGGGCACCTCTCCGGTCAAGGAGTTCACTCCGACCCTGGCTGTGGTCTTCGTCACCTATATCGGGGTCATGATGTTGACCCTCAAGTCGATCTACCGCGGCTACATGAACTATGACCTGGTCGAGTTCTTCAACATGGCCAACTTCTGGACCCAGATCCGAGCAACCGTGCGTGCCCTGGTCTATCGCAAGAAGTCCAAGTTTGTTGTGACCAACAAGCGCGGTGGCCGACAGGGATCGATCCTGCCCCACGTACTTCCTCAGATCGTGCTGCTGGCGCTCTGCCAGTTCTCCCTGCTCTATGGCTGGGCAAGGCACCTATTGTTCGACCCACAGCTTGAGCTGCTGGGGCTTGGCATTGCGACATTCTTGATCCTGCACCACGCCCGGTACGCCATCGCCTACCTGCGAACGGCCATGACCCCCTCTTCAAAGCGCGAGACCTACCGTCACCGCTTGAACATGCCGGTCAAGTACAGCTTCACCGATCGGGAGGGACAAACCGTCGAAGGCATGGGTGTCTCCACGGACATGAACGAGGAAGGCTTGGGCTTCGTGGCCTACAACAGCCTCCCAGTCAATGAGTACGGCACTGTCAAGATGATCGTCAGCGGTGACTCTCTGGAGACCAAGGGAATCATCCGATTCGCCGCCCACCGACAGGGCGAAGGCTTGGACGGAACATCACTCTATCGTTACGGAGTCGAATTCATTGATACCCCCCCCGAGG
This sequence comes from Planctomycetota bacterium, assembly GCA_002686945.1. Classification (GTDB taxonomy): domain Bacteria; phylum Planctomycetota; class UBA1135; order UBA1135. The sequence continues at coordinate 40,714 of NYYZ01000008.1, read as the reverse complement.
CCATCGATGCGGCCAGCCGCCTTGTACAGCGCTTCGTGGTGGCCCCCTGGTACACGGTCTTCGACCGCCATCGCACACACCCACGAGCCAACGGCTTGTTCTCCAAGCGTGAAATCGGGCGCGCTCCATTCAAGCTGCCCGTTCGCCTGGAGACCGAGGGCGAAGACATCTACTGCAGCACCCGCGACCTCTCGACACGTGCAATGCGCTGCCTCCTGGCCTCTGAAGTGGCCGAAGGCGACACTTTGCGCGCAGAGATCTTCACTCCTCTGGGTTCGGTTTTTTCTCTGATCTCAGTGACCGAAGCACGAGAAGTAACAGGTCCCCCCCATCGCATCATGGAGTATGTGTTGACCTTTGAGAGCTTTGAGGGCCAAGGACGCAGCTGCTTGCAGTCCTTGTTGGAGCTGAGCGAAGAACCCCAAATACACCGAGACCTGGCGGTCGAGCACGCCGAACAACGCAAGCCCATGATACGCCCTGTGGCTGCGGCGACCATCGCCGTCTTGGCACTGGCTCCGGTGGCTGTAGGCGTCTTCCAACGTGTTCACAACGACGATCTACTCCTTGTGCGGTCCATGGACAACGGTGAAATGGACCTCTCACTCTTGGAGGGCAAGAACCTTGATCGCATCCTAGTCGAGACCCTGTCCAGTGAGCGCCCGGACGCGCAACGACTGATCCTGCTCAAGGAAGCTCTGGAACTGCGCGGCCGCAACGACGAATTGGTGCGCGTCTGCCGGATCCTGTCCACCTACGAGCCCAATGACCCGGACATGGGCAAGGCCCTGGTGGCTTCGCTCACAGGAGCGGGCCGCTATGAAGAAGCTGCGGACCTTGCCTCACGCTGGATTGCAGTGCTGGATGCCAAAGGGCAAACTGATCACTACAGAGACTTCGAGAGCCTTGCTGCTCGGAACATCCTGCGCTCCGGCGATGAGTACGGGGCCATGGACGCCTTCAGGCGCATCGTAGCTGCACGCCCCGATGACCAAAGTGTCCGTCGCGAATACGCTGGCATCCTGTTGCAGGCTGGACTGGCCGAAGAGGCCCTCAGACAGTTCTCGGTACTGCCCCAAAACGAAGAGACTCTGCGCCAATTGGTAGCCATCTACAGCGCGCTGGGTGAATTCTCGCGCTCAGAGGCAACTCTACGCACCCTTCTGCGGGACAACCCTGCGGACATTGGCCTGCAAATTGACCTGGCTAATGTGATGACCTGGCAAGGCAATTTCGATGGTGCCGTACGAATCTTCCGGGAACTGCACACGACCGACCCGAGCAACTCCAAAGTGGCTCTCGCCATGGGCGAGGCTCTGACCTGGTCTGGCGATGGTGATGAAGCTCTGGTGCTCTTCGCCCGACTGCTCGACCGCGGCCTGGACGGAGAACGGCTGACTGCCGGTTTCCTCGATGCCTATCTGGGATCGACCTCGCCCTCGGGCAGCGACTCTCATCGCCTGCACTGGATGTTGCAGCGGCACCATGGAGGAACTCCCCTCAACAGTGATCTGGCGGGTCGTCTGGCCATGTGCCTGGTACGGGCGGAAGCCCCTCACAAGGCCATCGAACTGCTGGAGGACATCGTGCGCAGCAACCCAGAGGACCGGGACACGCGCCTGCGTCTGGCGGATGCCCTGGTGGCGGCGGGTGAAAACGAACGGGCCCACCACCACTACCGAGCCCTGCTGGCGGGTGCTCAAGGACGGCGCTGAGCCGACCAACCCCTCCCAAAAGGCCATTCTCTGGCCGTGAACGGCACCCCCGGACCCCTTGGATCCGGGGGTGCCGACAATTAGAGGTTTCCCTGGCATGGGAATCCTCAAGCCGAGACAGCCGTACAGCCGATCATCCCAGTCTATGGACCCGGTCCAACACAGGCACATACGAGGGCTGCACGCCCGCGCAACTCCCAACCACCCGCTGGCTCGCCCGCGAGCTCTAAGCCCCGTACCCGACAGCGAGCCCCTGCCGCGCTGGATCAGCGTGGCTGGCCTGGAGTTCGGCGTCCAATCCCCTGGCTTCTGCAACGACTTTCCCGGCAAGTTGGGCCGCAACTTCTTCCTGAATACCCGCAACACCTTCGAACGCTTGAGCGAAGCGGGCTTCACCACCTTCCGTATCCCCTTCCGTTGGGAACGCATACAACCGACCCTCGGCGGTCCCCTGGATCCCGACGGAGTGCAACACCTGCGCCTGCAGATGAACCTCGCCCAACGCGTGGGTGGCAGCGTGCTCTTTGACCTGCATAACTATGGCCGCTACACGCGCCACGTAGATGGAGAGCCCATCGCCTGCGGCTTGGACGAAGAGTTCGATGGTCAAGTCCTGGTTGGCCCCGATCACCTCGCAGACTTTTGGTCGCGCATGGCCCACGCATTCAGTGGCCAGCCGGGAGTCATCGGCTATGGCCTGATGAACGAGCCCCACGATCTCCCCGACAAGGCCTGGGTGCGTGCTTCACGCGCAGCCGCCGCCGCCATTCGCGGAGAAGGTGACAAGACGCGCCTCTACGTGGCCGGAGAGCGCTGGTCCAGTTCCCCACACTGGGATCTGGTCAACCCTTCAAGTCCCTGGATTGAAGACCCGGAAAATCTGGTCACCTACGAGGCCCACTGCTATCTAGATCAGGACGGATCAGGCGAATACCACAAGACCTTCGAAGAGGAATTGGAGTTCGACCCAGGCCTCTGCACGCGCGCGGTGGAACGCCTTGAGCCCTTCCTCAAATGGCTCGAAGACAACAACGCGGATGGCCTGCTGGGTGAATTCGCAGTGCCCGTGGACGACCACCGCTGGACCGCTCTGCTTCCCCCTATGTTGCAGGCCCTCGATCGAGCAGGTGTGCAAACCGCCTGGTGGGCAGCTGGTGAACACTGGGGCAAATACACCCTGTCACTGCAACCGGGAAGAGACCCGAACCGAGTGCCACCGGCAGAAGTCGAACTTCTTGGGGCCTTTGACAGAGACTAGGGTCTGGGGACTAGCCCAGCACGCTACGCAAGCCCGAGAGGCACAACTCTGCATGGGTCTTGGTTGCCCCCGCCCCCATCAAACCGATGCGCCAGGTGTTGTCTTTCATCGGCCCCAGCCCACCACCTATTTCCAGGTCGTGGTCCTTGAGCAAAGCCGCTCGCACACGCGCATCAGCTACCCCATCGGGCACAGCAACCGCGGTCAATGGAGCTAGTCGCTCCTCCGTGGGTACGCGCAAAGCAAGACCCTGAGCTCCGAGCCCCTCGTAGAGATGCTGACTAGAGGCCGCATGCCTGGCCCAGCGCTGTTCTAGTCCCTCCTCCAATACGACCCGTAGGGCCTCGTGCAGCCCATAGATCGCATTGATGGGCGCCGTATGGTGATAAGCTCGCTCCTCTCCCCAATAGGACCCGATCAAGGTCAGGTCCAAGTACCAGGAAGCCACCTTGGCCTTGCGCCGAGAAAGCACGTCTTGGGCCCGCGAACTCAAGGTGATCGGTGCCAGACCAGGTGGACAGGACAGGCACTTTTGCGTGCCGGAGTAAGCCGCGTCGACTCCCCAGGAGTCGATCTCGACGCGCACCCCTGCCAGTGAAGTCACACAGTCCATGATCAGCAGAGCCCCAAGCTCATCGGCGATCCCGCGCATCTCTTCCATGGGCTGCAGGACACCTGTGCTGGTCTCTCCGTGTACCAAACAGAGGGCCTTGAACAAACCCCCGCCCCCGGCTTTGCGCAAAGCATCCGGATCTAGGGCCCGGCCCCACTCCCCTTCGACCTTGACCACCTCTGCTCCCGCGCGGGAAGCAACCTCGGCCATGCGCTGACCAAAGACCCCACAGATTCCGACCAATACCCGATCCCCGGGCTCGATCAGATTGACCAACACGGTCTCCATCCCCGCTGATCCGGTGCCGCTCATGGGCATGGTCAGATCGTTGTCCGTGCGAAACACCGCGCGCAACATGACGCGCACCTCGTCCATGATCTCGAGGAAAGCGGGATCAAGATGGCCTAGTGTCGGGCGCCCCATTGCGTCCAGGACACTGGGCTCCATTACCGATGGGCCGGGGCCCATCAGGACACGGGTGGGCGGGTGAACCGTGGGGTAGGGAATGCTGAGCATGGCAACAGCCTAGCCAGATGGCCTCTTGAAGCAAGCCCCCTGGCTCTTGAGTCAGTCCTTGTCAGCGGGCTTGGGCAGATGCTGCTTCATGGTCCACTCTGCCTGATTCGCCTTCCACCAGTTCTGCCATCCCAGGGCATTGCGCTTGACGCCATCGGTCAGTTGCGCGAGAGAACCGCGTACTGCGGCCGCTTCGGTCACGGTGATTGTGCTGGACGAGAGCACGCGCACATCAAGCACGACCCCCTCGGTGACCGGCACGATCTGAGGATCGGCAATTGACGCGCCGGCTGCCACTTCCACATCGAAGTCGAACAGGACTGCCCTCTGAGTCAGAACCGAGATGTTCGAGCGCGAACCCGCTCCCCCACTCAAGGCAGCGAGCCGCGTGATCAAGGGCTCCACCGCCGCGGGGTAGCCCATAGTCCCCATGGCCGCCGCCGCATTGCGCCGCACCGCAGGGTACTTGGAGTTCATGGCGAAGATCGCCGGCCCAAGGACCCGAGGGTCTCCAAGAATCTTCATGCCCAAGGCAGCTTCATGGCGCACCCTCTCTGATGGATCGAGCAGAGCAACCCGGGAGAACACGCGCCAGGCCTCACCCCCTGAACGCCTCCGCTCCAAGAACAAGCCAAACCTACGCACAGCAGAACTTGAATCACGCTGCAGAGACTTGAGAAGCGCATCAAAGCCAGGGCGATCGCGCAAGGTAATCAACGCGCGCGCAGCGAGCTCTCGCTCCAACGCGTCCCCTCGCGCGCCGTGGCTGACCGCTGCCCTTTGCCACTCTGGGCTGCCAGTGGCCAGAGAATCCTTCAGCACCAACGAGAGGTTCATCTGCGAGACCAGCTTGAGCAGGCGCAGTTCATCCGGATATTCTTCAAGTGCGCGAGCCAGAGCTCGGCAGGCCTCGGACACAAGGCCCTGTCGATACAACCATGCCAGATACTCAACCCGCCGTGGGTCTGCCGCCGATGCATTCTTGAGTGAACGCGCCAGAGCGCGAGCTTCAAGCAAGGCGTCAGACTCCAGACGCTGGCGCAAGACCGGAGAGGTGACTGGCGACCATCCCTGCTTGGTGTGAACTTCCCAAACCCCCGCCTGGCAGCGGGCACGACTACGCAGAGCCCTGCCATCTTCAAGAATCAGGATTCTCTCTCGGGAGGGATGTTCCTGCCCCGTGCTAACCTGTTGACTGGCTTCCTGCTGGGCAAGGGGCACGTCAACCGAGACAGGCAGCAGGAGGCCGAGCAACAGCAGGCTGGGAGAGGGGTTGCACATAGCCCCTGGATCCCGCAAGAACCGGACCATGCGAGGACCCCCTCTCCAGCCCCCCAATGGCCCTCTCACCCAGCCCTTGAGTTCCTGCTGTCCTCTCAGAAGGGCTCCCCTCCGAAGGTCAGGGCGCTCTCGGATCCTTCCCAACCCTCAGCCTCCCTTGGGCAGTTTCTCTTCGAGTTGAGCCTCGAAGGCCTGCTGGGCCTGCCTTGCCGCGTCCCCGCCAATCGGAGGCACAAGGTGCAGCTGGATCAAGTCCCAAGTGGTCTGCTTGGCATGTCGAGCCCTCGCCGACCCTCTGATGCCGTGGCGTGAATTCGCATAGACCATCATGCTCCAGTTGGTGCGCCCCGCCTGCTGCAGAGCATCGGTCAGGTGAAACAAGTGCTGCACATGCACATTGTCATCCATCAAACCATGGGTCAGATGCAGGAATCCATTGAGGTCCTTGGCCACGGGCAAGCACGAGGTCTCGTGATACCCGTCCGGGTTCAATTGGGGTGTGCTCATGTAGCGTTCAGTATAAATCGTGTCATACATGCGCCAGTCGTACACGCCGCTACCAGCAACTCCTAACCGAAAACGATCACTGGTCAACAAGCAACGCGCAACCATGAAGCCCCCATAGCTGTGCCCAGTGATCCCCACACGCCCCTTGTCAGCCCATGGGTTCGCGCAGAGCCAATCCACCGCGTCCTCCATGTCGCGCACCTCAAGCACACCCAGTCGCTTGTAGGCCTGCCCCACAATTGCACGCCCTGAGTAACTGGCACTGCGCACGTTGACTTGCATCACAATCACACCATGCTGGGCCAGAAATTGGTTCCAAGCGGAACTGTCCCAACGAGAGCGCACATTCGGGGCCCGGGGACCGGAATAGGTCGGAATCCAAACCGGATAGCGTTGATCGGGATCAAAAGGCACGGGTTTCAAGAGGGCACCATCGAGCTCAAGCCCATCCCGGGTGGGAATCGTGATGCGCTCCCAACGACTCATGGCATAGTCTTTGGCGGCAGGAACGTGGCCGCGGCCCAAGACCCGCAGAATCGCCCCGTCAGCCGAACGGCAAAGGCGCACCTCAGTTGGCTCAGACAGACTCCCCATGTGATCGAGGAACAAACTGCGGTCCCCATTGAAGGACAAGCGATGGCTGCCTGGGTCCTGGGTGATGCGTCGAGTGCCGCCTCCGTTCAGATCAGCCAGGAGGTACTGATTCCCCGCCGCATACCCCATATTGGTCACCAGCAAGACCTCGCCCTTCTGCTCGTCGACATGCTCAATCGAGCGCACCTCCCATTCACCCTTGGACAACTGCACTGGTTCCCCTTCTGGATGCCAGCGGTAGAGGTGCCACCACCCGTCCCGCTCACTGAGAAACAAGAACCCTCCGTCAGAAAGCCAGCTGGGTTCCCGAGGCCGCGCGACCCAACTGCTGCTCTCCTCGTGCAGCCAAATCTCACCATCTACTCCAGGACGGAACGATTTCTGCTTCAAACTCTCAGGATCAAGAGCCACCAAGTGCAACTCATTTTGGATACGGTTCTGCACCGTTACCAGACACTTGGAACCATCCGGGGTCCAGTCAACACGCACAATCAAAGGCTCGTCGGACTGATACTTCTCCAGATCCATCCAAGCGAAATCACCGGTACCTACATCACACAGACCCAAGGATACTTTCGGGTTGGGATCTCCCGCCTTGGGATAATTGGTTTCCTCAGTCGCGACCCGATAATGTCCCTCAACCAGATGATCCACAACGGTGAAACTGTGCACCGGGGACTCGTCCAGGGACAAGAACGCAAGATGGAGTGAATCCGGACTCCACCAGAACCCCCGAAAACGTCCGCGGCCATAGAGTTCTTCCTGGTAAACCCAATCGAGCTTGCCGTTCAGGCGCTCCGGCCCCCCGTTGCTTGTAATGCTTCTGGTCTCGCCGTTGGTCAGGTTCAGCACATGGAGGTCATTTCCCAGCACGTAGGCCAAATGCCGCCCATCCGGAGCAAGTTGCCCCAACTCTGCACCTTCGACAATTCCCGTACCGCCAGCGCCATCAGTCCGCAGCCAAGCCAGGCCTTCGCTGCGCTGAAATAAGTGCCCCTTTTCTTCTACCTGGTGCCGACCACTGGCCCAACTCTTGGCCGCAGCAGCATCCATGCCAGCCGCTTCCAGAGCAGCTGCGCCATCAAAAATCAAGGCGGGCAACTCCAGACGCTCCACCGGCTGGACCTCTGACAGGTCCATAGGATCAATCCAGACTCTCTCGCCGTCCCGCCTCTTGGTGGCCAGATGCTTCGAGTCATGCGCCCAGGTCCAACTTGGCACCTCCTCCCGAAACGAAATCCGCTCTCGTCGAGCAAAGAGATCCTCAAATGCCAGGGTTTTTGTGCCCTGAGCTGGAACGGAAGAAACCAACAGCAAGGAACCAACAAGTAACAGAGAAATCAGACGCACCATGATTCAACGGGGATAAGAACACCCCAGTCTAAACCGCGTCGCTGACTCAGGTGTAGTCCCTGGGCGGGACAATCCCCGAACTGAGTGGATTTGCTCGATGGAGGAGTACCAGCGTCCTCTATGAGCATCGGTCCAGGGCCTGGACAGAATCCGAATCCGACCGGAGTTCCTGAGAGGGAGTCTTCAGGCAAGACTAGAGACGATCAGCCTCTCCAGGCGTTTCACCGTCCGCGCATCTGCTTGAAACGCTCGAAGGCTTCATCTCCGCCGCCCTGCTCGGAGCCGGGGGGCGCGGGCAGAACGCTCTTGGGTTCTTCCACCATGTCAGGAGTGCAGGATACATCCCCGTCCAGTTCGGAGTTCGATACCGCCTCGCTGCTTGCGAAGGCAACCCCCGCGCCTTCCAAGAGATTGCGCATACCTCCCTTGTCAACGCACTTGGCCAAAGCCTCATCCCCGGCAATCGTGCCCGAGGTCACCAACTCCAAGAGAGAATCGTTCAACAGGCGCATGCCCTGGCGCGCTCCCATCTGCATCATGGACGGAATCTGATGAGTCTTGCCCTCTCGGATCTGGTTCGAAACCGCGCTGTTGACGACCAGCACTTCGAGAGCAGCCACGCGGCCACCTTGAACCTTCTTGCACAGAGTCTGGGCCACCACGCCTTTGAGGCTTGAGGACAACATGGTGCGAATCTGCGCCTGACGGTCAGCGGGGAATTGATCAATGATGCGATCTACAGTTGATGGCGCAGTTGTAGTGTGCAGGGTGCCAAAGACGAGGTGCCCGGTTTCCGCGGTCTCAATCGCGATCTCGATTGTCTCCAGATCGCGCACCTCCCCCACCAGCACGATGTCCGGATCCTCACGAAGAGCGGCACGCAGGGCCCGCTTGAATGATTCGGTGTGGCCACCCACCTCGCGCTGGTTGATCAGACACTGGTTGTCCTGGTGCACAAACTCGATTGGATCCTCAATTGTGATGATGTGGTCCCGCCGCGTGCGATTGATATGATCCACCATGGCCGCCAGAGTGGTGGACTTGCCCGAGCCTGTGGGCCCGGTGACCAGCACCAGTCCCTTGTGCAACTTGCACAGTTCCAAGATCGCTGGGGGCAGGCCCAGTTGCTCCGCAGTCAGAATCTCTTCGGGAATCACCCGAAAAACCCCGCCGGGGCCACGGTTGTCTTCAAACAGATTGGCCCGAAAGCGCGCAACCCCCACCAGGTGATAGGCAAAGTCCGTATCCCTCTCCTGTTCGAACTGTGTAGCGTTGGCCTCTGGCGCGATCTCCAGCAGGACCTGGCTCATCTGACGAGCGTCAAGGCAAGGGGCCTCGTCGATGGTCACCATCTCTCCAGAGAGCCGTAACATGGGCTTGCGCCCGCTGGTCATGTGAAGGTCGGACGCGCCGACTTCATGCATGCGTTTGAAGAGTGAATCGATCCAGGCCATGGGTGCCCGCTCAAGGTCGGGGTTCAAACTCTCCCATCGGCACTTCAGCCCCCCCGACTCAAGCTGGATCCCGCCCGCTCAAGAAGAGGGGCCACCTTCGTCAAAGAACGGGCCCCACACCTCCTTGGGCGGCGCAGCTGTAGCAAGGCTGCCGACCACCAGGCCGCCAATCGACGTCAGGGCGGCCGGGAAGGTGGGCTCCTGCAGGAAGGGGTGGAAAGAAGTCGTGTCCAGTCCCCCATAGGTCCAGAGGATCGTCACGCCCGCTCCGAGAACGATCGAGGCAACTGCGCCGGTCAAGGTTGCGCGCTTCCACAGGAATGCAGCAAGCAACGCAGGTGCGATCGAGGCGCCGTAGATGTTGTACGCGGTGAAGGCCGCATCGAGAACCGTCTCGAACTGGCTGACAAGCAAGAGCGCAACCCCGCCCAGTACGAGCACGAAGATACGACTGGTGACCAACACACTACGATCGTCGATCTCGGGTCGGATTCGTTGATAGACATCACGAGTCAAGTTGGTCGCCGGGATCAGAAGGAACGAGTCCGCGGTCGAGACGATGATCGCCATCATCGTAGCCACCAACAACATGCCCAGGAGGAGTGGCAAGCTGAGCGCAATGGCTGGGATGACGCCCTCGCTGCCGCTCTTGCGGGCCTTCTGGATCGCCAGGGCGGCTTCCTGAACTTCCACATCCTCACCAGACGCGGAGAAATCGCTGCGGTGCGGGCCGTCCAACAACGCGATGGCCGCGACGATCTGCTCATCGAAGGACGAGTCCAGCACCTCGCCCGCTCCACGACGATCGTTCCGAAGCTCTTCTATCTTGCCATCCTCCGCCTCCTGAACGATCGGCGAGATCACGCCCTTTTCGGCCGCCACGCTGCCCGCCAGTCCCAGGAAGCCCACCGCCGACTCGAGAACGAGGACGCCGATCACCCAGAAGAAGACCGCCTTGCGCGCCGAGCCCCCATCACGCGCGCTGAAGATGCGCTGGTACACGTTGGCGTCACCGAGGAGCAGTAGCATCGTGGGCACGAAGAAGCTCATCGCAAGCACGGGGCCAGAGATCCCGGACGTGCGCTCCGCAGCCCAGTTGCCCCAAATGCTCCACTTACCCGCAGCCTCCGCCGCAAGGTAGACCTCCTCCGCACCCCCGACTGCATTGACGATCCAGAACAGAGCCCCGAGCGTACCGAAGGTCATCAGGACGCCGTTGACGACGTCGGTGTAGACCACCGAGAACATGCCCGCCAGGACCGTGTAGGTGATGGCGAAGACGGCCGTTACGATAATCCCCATCTCTGGTGAGACCGCCCCCTCAGTCACGATCGACAGGACCTTGCCGCCGCCCTTGAATTGGTAGGAGACAATCGTCAGGTAGGCGATGACCGTTGTGATGGTTGCCAGAATCGCCGCCGGGGACCCATAACGCGCCTGGAAGATGTCCGGGATCGTGACCTTGCCGAAGTTGCGAATCCGCTTGGCGATGAAGAACACCAAGACGATTCCCAGCCACGCCCCGCCACTCGACCAGAGGCCCGCGAGACCGTTGCGGTATCCCAGACCCGCTCCGCTGAACAGGGACCCGCTGCCGATCCAGGTGGCGAGCAACGTGCCGACCAGGATGTACCAGGGCAGAGTCCGCCCTGCGACCATGAAGTCCTCACTGTCCTTGACCGCCTTGGCCTTGTAGACGCCAACTCCGACGAGGACCAGGAGATAGAGCAGGCTGGAGAGCAGGTAGGGATTCTCCCAGAGCACGCTCAGGGTGAAGGAATCAGGAGAAGACTCAGGCATGGAGGGAGGGTAGCGACTTGGGGCCTTCGGGGGCTAGGCTGAAGCGTATGGGATCCACACGGAACAGCCCTTCAGGCTGGCGGGAGGCGCAAACGGCCGAGGATCTGTGTGCCTGCACGCTTGGGTTCCTGGAAGGTGAACTCTTGAGCTTTCCCGGTTGGGGTGCCCCGAACTTGGATGAGGAGAGTGACGCCCTGGTCCCGACCCTGAAGCGTTGCTGTCAAGCAGGGTTCTTGACTGTGGCTTCCCAACCGGCGGGCACTGAATTGCCGGGAGCGGATGGGCGCATGGAACGCCGACGGGCCTTCGTGACTGGATTTGCGTCAGCTCACGCACTTGAGCGCATGGGGCTAGAGTTGCCTGAAGGGCTGGTACTCTTCGCCCATGAGTCTTCCATGCTCGACGTGGGGTGCGGCATGGTGGTTGGCGAACGAGGGGACGATGCGTTCCTGCTGGCAGGCGGGGCGGCCGGGCCGCTGGAACTCGAGTTCTTTCGAGAGGAGTCAACCGCCCAAGCCGCCCAGGATCTGGCCAGTTGGAGCTTCGTCAGCCTGATCGATGAGGACTGGGACCAAGACGATCGGCTCTGGAGCCACCTGGACCGGGTCCTCGCGCCCTGACTTGCCTTGATTAGGGACTCACTCTGCCACGCCTCTGCCGTAGCATCTGCCAGCAACCCATGAGCGAACCCAACTACGACGACGAGCTTTCCCCCGACCCCGCCTGGGTTGCAATTCTTCTGGCCTGCCTTTGGATCGCCCTGGGTGCGGCCTTCAAACTGCATTCGGCCTCACCCATGGATGTGCCCGAGGTGGTGCGCGACTTTGCCAAGAACTGGTTGGGGTTGGATGCGGCAGGGACCTACCGCGCCGCGATTACGATTGAGTTGTGGATTGTGGCCACGGCGGTGCTAAGACCTCGCCTGGGTTGGATCCTGCTGGTCCTTCAGTACCTGATCTTTCTGGGGATCCTGGTGCAACTGATGATTGTGGGTGCGGAGCACTGCGGTTGCTTCGGAGGCACCGTGGACGTCAAACCCTGGCAGATGGCACTGATGGATGGATCCTTGTTGCTGGGCCTCCTGGCCTCAAGGCCTTGGCTCAGACTGCCAGTGACGCCGGGACATCCAATCGCCCTCTTCACCCTGGCGGGTTTCTTTGGGCTGGCGGCTTGGGCTCCCTATTACTTCTTCACGACTGCAGACGCACCCTTGATGCCTGGGACGCCAGAAGGCGGACCCACGGCTGTGAACATCCAGGGAGAAGACTCGACGGGCCTTGAGACCCCTACCAACGAACAAGGGACCGAAGCGAACACCCCTGCCAACGAAACCGGTCCCGTCCTGCCTGACTTCGCCGAATTGCATCCTGAATCCTGGGAAGGCAGCGACATTGGTTCTCTGGACCTGGCCCGCTGGCTCACCGAAGGGGCTGACATGATGTACATGGTGCCTCCGGGCGCACGAGTGATTCTCTACCGGCGCAGTTGCGATGTGTGCGCGACACACTTGGAAGAGCTCGCTCTGAACCCCGATCCATCCCTTCCGATTGCCTTGATTCGCATTCCGGATGCTGACGAGTCGGTGACCACGCTGGTCGAGGTCTTGCCCGAGGCGGTTTGGAGCGGCGAGTTGCACCACCTCAAGAAAGGCTACGCGGTACAAACGCCCCAGTCATTTGAGGTGTCGGATGAGTTGACTGTGCAGAACTTGATTGACCTGAGCGAGGGACACTAGAAATGGTCGCAAGAGCCGCGCTGGCTTTGACCCTGCTGCTGGGAGCAACCGCCTGCGATCAGCAACCCGCACCCGACTGGGCCTGGTTCGAACCCACGGAATGGGAGGGCCAGCGGCTGGAAGAGACCTCACTGGCCCCCTGGATCGTCGGCGGCATCGATAGCATGCAACTGCCCGCACGAGTCATCCTCTATCGCTCGGGCTGCGAACAATGCGGCCAGCACTTCGATGCCCTGGCGAAGTACCACATGCCCGGGGCCCTGACATTGATCCTGATACCTGAACCTGAAGACTCTGGCCCATCCGTACGCGAGCGCGCTCCAGATCACAATCACCTAGAACTGACTCGTTTGCCCCGGGGCTATGGAGTGCCAACGCCCACGGTGCTGCTGATCAACGAAGGTCAACGCATCACCCATGTGCGCACCGGGGATACTCGAATCCAGTAACACGGTTTCGAGAGCGGTTCCNNGTCACTTGAGNGCGACCAGGTAGCCAATCCAGGCNATACAGTTCTCGCCCTTNTCGTCNAAGTCAAACTCGCCGTTGCCNTCTTCNTCGTCNTCTTCATCAGTGCCTTCAAANTAGGGGCGCACNGTCTCGAAGCCAGCNTCGAAGAGCACATCCTTCAATTCCGGCAACCCCCACAGGCGCCAGTCGTAGGTGAAGGCATTGGTCATTTCAGAGCCATCGGAGAAACGGAAGTGGATGGCGCACTTGTATTCACCGGTGCCGGGCCAGTACTCGGCCTGATCCCAGACATAGGTAAAGGCGTCGTCGTCTATCTCGCGCTCCTCTTCCTGTTCCATCAGGGCATCGGGGCCCCCGTAGATGTCCATCAGGAAGATGCCGTCTGCAGCAAGATCCCGGTGGATGCAGCGGAAATAGTTGAGCAACTCCTCACGCTCCTTGAAACAAAAGTATGAGAAGTTCTGGGCCACAGTCATGTCTGGCCTCTTGTCGGCTGGTTCGCGCACATCCGCCAGGTGGAAGTTCATACGGGCATCCCCGTCTGAGACGGCGCCAAAGTTGTGCACCTTGCCCCACTCCACCGGAACAGAATCCAAGTCAAAACCCTCAGCGGTGTTCCGCGTGTCGCGACTCAAGAACTCCGCCGCCATGGCGGCCGTACCGCAAAAATCCTCACGGAAGTGACGCAGAGGTCGCTCGCGCAACTCTTGGAAGACACGGGTAGCAAAATCCACATCAGTTTCCGGTGAATTCACCGAGCGTTGGTACAAGTCCAGCCGATCCGCAGTCTTGGCCGTCAGGCGACGCTTCTTGCCACCCTTGAGCTTGTTCCTGCGCTTGTTCTTGTTCTTGTTCTTGTTCTTCCCCTTGTTCTTGCCCTTTTGTTTGGGCTCGCTACTGGAATCCATGCTGCCGGTTCCTGTGGGAATGGTGACGGTCGCCTCATCTGGTGTGAGGGCGGCACCGTTCGATTGCTGTGTCATGCTCGCTATTTGGGACGGAAGGAAAAACAAAGGCCTGAAGAAGCGCTGGATAATAACGGCCCAGGTCCTCGATGAGAAGCAAAAGAAGGTGGGCTCAAGAGAGGGAGCGCGGACAACTTCCTTCCAATCAGCGCCTCAGATTCGGCTCCCCTTCCTCCCATGCGGGAGTCAGTTCCCCATCCACCACCGCCCGTACCGCTGCCAAGCAGGCCTCGCCGGCCTCCAGCATGTGATCGAAGTCGATGGCCTGCACCTCATCGCTCACCCGGTGATAGTCCTTGTGCATGTTGTAGCTCGAAAGAGTCTGTCCCACGATGCCCGCCTGTACGAAGACGATGTTGTCCGAGCGTGTGAAGAAACGCTGGCTCGGACGAGGGTCCGCCACAATCCCCACACCAGTCGCGGCAATCAGAGGCCCCAGATTCGTACGATCCCAACCGGTGAACCACAGCTTTCCGGAGCCTCCCACCATCTCGTCCGGCCGACCCAGCATCTCGAAATTGAGGTTGCAGACCACCTTGCTCAGGTCCACGGGGCAGTTGTCAACAAACCAATGAGTTCCGAGCATGCCCACCTCCTCGGCTGCAGCCAGCAGGATCACCACAGTACGCACGGGGGCTTCGCCATGAGCAAGTGCCTCGGCCAGTTCAAGTACTGTGGCCACGCCTGAAGCATCATCATCGGCCCCGTTCAGGATGCGGTCTTCTGCCCCATCTTCCGCAACCGGCCCTGAGCGTACGCCCATGTGGTCAAAGTGCGCTGAGAGCACAATGATCTCGTTGGCAGCTTCAGGATTCGTGTCTGTCCCACGCCCGGGAATGACACCCACCACATTGCGCTCTGCCACCGCCATGTCTCCCCCATGAGGATCGAAGACCACACGCTTCCATTCCTTCGCGCGTGCCCCAACATCACCCCGCAGGGTAAGGTCTGGCGCAAGTGTCTCCTCAGCGCCCTTGGCCAGGCTCAGACGCCGTCCCCGGGGCAATCCCAACTCGCGCCCAGGCCTGGAACTCGCCTCACGCAGGACCAAGCCCAGGCCAGCACCAGACTCATGCCCCCCTGCGATCAACATGCGCCTCTGCTCCCCCGCACTGGTGTGAAACAAGAGGCAGGTCTCAAGACCCATGTCTTTGGGTAACTCATCCCCCTTCTGCACATGCAAGATGTCAAAGGGACCTCTCACTCCCGGCGCGCCGGACATACGCATCATGAACTCGATGCCATACTGAGCCTGTACTTCTCGACCCTTCGCATCTGTAAGGATCAGCTCTGGTGTAGCTTCGAAATCCTGCCTTACCAAGGGCACGGGTTGAAACATACCCCCCAAGGACTCCAAGGACTGCACGCCCACCTGTTCGAGTGCCGCCCCCAAGTATCCTGACACGAGCGCCGACTCCGGGCTTCCCGCCATTCGCCCTCGCATCTCATCAGAGGCCAGATAGGACAGGTGATGACGCAGAGCCTGCTTGGTGATTTTCGCGTTGGCTGCCGGGAATTCCAACTCCTGCGCGGAATCCTGTGCGGGCACTTGAAGAGCCGCAGCAAACAAGCAAACACACCCAAGGCTGAGAGCAGAGGTTTTCATGGCGAACAGCCTACCTCCATTCCTGAGCCCGTGCCTGCCAGGCAGTGAGGTTTCACCTTCCCCCAACATCACGCCTCATGGCCAGCACCGTCAAGAAACTGCAGCGAGGTCCCCATCCCTTGGGAACCCCGCTGCAATGGTGCTCTTGGGCTGAGTCAGCCCCGGTCGGCGCTCCTCAGTTCAATCCACGCTGGATCTGGGTGACTTCCCGCAGAGTCTGGAACAAGCGCTCATTATCCCGAGGCTCCCCGACCCGAATGCGCACAGCCCCATCGACTCCGCGCGGAACCTTCATGGTTCCCGGCTCGATTCGTCGGTTGATCTTTCGAGCCAGATCGGACGGATTGTCCACTTGGATCAAGATCCAATCCCCCACCGACGGCATGGGATTGATCCCGGGAATGGTTGTCAGACGTGAGAAGAGACGGTCCTTCTCGGGTGAAGTTTCAAATGACATCGATCCCTCCTCGATTCGATGAGTCCTCGGACGACTGTGCGGAGTCGGCCCGAGGGATTTGACAGCGGTCTGGCGGGAAGAGCGTCTCCCCCTGATCCCATGTGCACACGGCGGTCGTGAGCGTTTGAAACCAAAAACCATCCAGACTGCTTGGCATAGGCTGAAGGTAGAAAGCAAAAGTGCAAAGGACAAGAACAGAATCCATGGACCTTTTGGGTCGCACATGGGAGACTGGGCCGCCATGCAGAACCTGCTCGTCACCGTTCCCGCCTCCAGCTCGAACTTGGGACCGGGTTTCGACTGCCTTGGGTTGTGCTTGGATCTGATGCTTGAGGTCACCCTGGTCGGCCCGGCTGCGGGTAAATACCACGAGTTCGTGGGCCTCGAAAAAGAAGCGCATTCCTGGCCAACTGCCCCCAAGACCCCACCCGGTACGGTCCAGCAGGGGGAATCGAGAACCAATTCCTTTCTGATCGCATTTGACCGCGCCCTTGAGCAGTTCGGTGTGCCTCTCGCCCCCTTTTCTTTCGCAGTCACCAGCGAAATCCCCCTGGGCCGCGGGCTGGGCTCCAGCGGAGCGGCGGTGGCGGCGGGTCTGGTACTCGCAGCCGAGGTCGCCGGACGCCCCCAGGGGACAAGTCTTCGCCGCGATCTGGTGAGTCTGGGGGCCGAGATCGAAGGCCACCCTGACAACAGCACCGCTTCCCTTTACGGTGGATGCACCCTGGCCCTGGCGACTGAATCGGGCTGGAATGTACTGCAGCCGCCGGTTGCCGAGTCCATCGGCATCGCCCTCGCCTGGGGCTCCACACCACTCGCAACCAGTGAGGCACGCCTCGCCCTGCCCGAGACAGTGAACTTCCCCGAAGCCGCCGATCAGCCCAGACGACTGGCGTTCTTGCTGGAGGGCCTGCGCTCGGGGGATGGGGACCTGCTGACCCTGGGCGGCGTGGACCACCTGCACGAGGCCTTCCGGCTGCCCCTGATCCCGGGCGGGGCCGAGGCTCAGGAGGCTGGTCAGAATGCCGGGGCCTGGAGCGTAACCCTTTCAGGCGCGGGTTCAGGCATGCTTGCCTTGAGCCCTCTGGAAAGAGCCGAGGACGTGGCTCTGGCCATGGGCACGGTCCTCGAAGAGCAAGATGGGCCTGCCCTGCATCGAGTGGCGCGTGTTTGCCGTGAGGGTGCAGCCCTGAGCCGGCTCTAGGGGCTCGCGGGCCCTGAATGCACCAATCTGAGAGAGGATGACCAGATTGGGTCCAACCTCCACAATGGACTGAAGAGCGAGAGCCCAACTGAATTTTTCGGTGCATACTGGAACCAGAGAAGGCGCCTCCTGCGTCCCAAGGACCACAACCCGGCACCATATTCCCGCCCAATCCCTCAAGCCCATTCTCTCCTGACCCATGCGATCTCTCCTGACCCTTTTCCTGACAGGGCTGTGCGCAGCCACCGCGCTTGCCCAGCAGGCCCCGCCTACCTCTCGAACCAGCGGGTCCCTGACCACCCCGTTCCTGGCCAGTCGGGGCCTGGTGCGCTGCGGAACTCCAGAAATGGTCTCCGGCGGATGGAACTTCAACCCGCCCAGCGATTGCAGCTACAACAGCACCAACCCCACCGCGGCCTATGAGCCCGACGAGATCTGGGAGATCACTGTGGTCTTCCACATCCTGCGAGACAGCAATGGCAGCGGCAACGTGACCGACGCCCGCTGCCACTCGCAGATCGACATCCTGAACGAGGACTTCCAGGCCATGGCTGGCACCCTGGGCGCTCCTGGCTACGACACCATGGTGCAGTTCAAACTCGCCACGCTGGATCCCTCCGGCAACGCCACCACCGGCATCAACCGTCACCTCAACAGCACCTGGCACAACGATGGAGGTGGCTACTACAACTCTCTCGCCTGGGATCCGCACAACTACCTGAACATCTACTGCAACGAAGCCAGTGGAGCCCTGGGCTATGTGCCCTACCTGCCCCAAAATGGCTCGCCGGGCTCGAACTCCGACCGGGTCGTGGCCTACTGGGCTGCGGTGGGTCGCAACGCTCCCATCGGCCCGCCCTACAACCAGGGCCGCACGGTGACCCACGAGGTGGGGCACTATCTCGGCCTGCACCACACCTTCAACGGTGGCTGCGGTAGTGGAAACTGCTACACCTCGGGCGATCGCATCTGCGACACGAACCCCGAAGCCAACCCCAACTTCAGTTGCGGCAACTCTTCGAGCTGCGGTAATTCGGATCCGATCTCGAACTACATGGACTACACCGATGATGTGTGCATGAATAGGTACACGCTCGAGCAGACCCGGCGTATCCGCTGCACCCTGCAACACTACCGCCCAAATCTGGCCGAGCCCATCGGCGGCGGCGGCTTGGGCACGAGCTACTGCCAGTCCAACCTGAACAGCCGTGGCCTGATGGCAACTCTGACCGTGGCCGGCAGCGCCACCGTGTCTGACAATGATCTGACCTTCACGGTGGACGATGCGGCCCTGAACCAGTTCGGCTACCTCCTGATGAGCGTCAATCAGGGCAACGTCAACAACTTCGGCGGCAGCATGGGCGTGCTCTGCCTGGGCAGCCCCATGATTCGTTTCTCAAGCAATGTGCTCAACACAGGTAGTGCTGGCACGGTGGACTTCTCCCCGAACCTGAACAACCTACCCCAAGGGACGGTGTTCGCACCCGGCGACACCTGGAACTTCCAGCTCTGGTATCGAGACGTGGTCCTGAACCCCACCTCCAACACCACGGACGGGATTTCGATCAGCTTCCAATAAGGAACACCACGAACAAGCCCTGGCCCATTCCTCATGCCATCGCCGCCCACGCGACGCAGGTGTGAGGAATGGGCCAGGATTCGTTGATTGGATTCTGTACGGCTCTCGTTCCCTTAGCACGCATCCAGGGGCGGAGGCACAAGATTCGGAGAGGTGCTCTGGAAGCTTGCTCCTTGCGTTGCGAGACGCTGACTCTCCAAATCGCAGGAGCGAATGATGGCCACCACCCTTTCCATGTCAGCGGGGGGAATCACCAGGCGCGTCAAACCCAGACCCAGCAGCAGTCCCAGGGACTCTTCATTGGCCAGGCTGGGGCCCCAGATGGCGAACGGCGTGCCTGCTTCCAGCGCTGCGTCCTGCAGGTCGGCAACAGCACGAAGAAGATACGGATGCAAGCGTTCAAGGCACGCGGCCAGACTTGCATGATCTCGATCGGTGGCAAGCAAGTACTGCTGCAAGCTGTCCACAGCGATCACGATGGACGAGGCTTCTTGTGCGAGATCGCTGACCCCGATCACCGCCGCTGGAGTCTCAATGATCACACCCACGGCCAGGTCGCTGCAATGTGGAACGCCATTGCGACGCAACTCGTAGCGTTCCTCCAAGAGCGCTTCCTTGACTGCACGCAACTCGCCGCAATCCACGACCAGTGGGATCAAGATCTCCACCTGGGCCGGATGTTCGGCGGCTGCGCAAAGCACGGCAGCCAGCTGACGACGCAGGACCGAGCCATTTTCGAGCAAGAATCGCACCCCAGCCAGGCCCAAAGCCGGGTTGGCTTCGGCAGGAAAATTCATCCAGGTTGGTGCGAGGGTCGAGGTCACATCCAAAAGGCGCAGGCTGACCGGAATTGAGCCCGCTTCCCTCAGAATTGCGCGATAGTGCTCGGTCAATGTGTCGAGGCCGGGGAGTTCTTTCTCAAGCAGGAACAAGACCTCGGTACGGAACAATCCAAACGCGGAAAAACCAAGAGCACGAGCGCGCTCGACCTCGGGCAGAGATCCTCCGGATGCCGCCAGGCGAATTCGCGTGCCATCAAGTGTGCGCACGCTGTCCATCGCGCAGAAGGACGGTGCTTGGTGTGAAGCACCTTCTTCGGCCTCTTGGAACTGTTTGAGGATCTCTGGCGCCGGACGCACATGAACGATGCCCTCGCTGGCGTCCAACAGGAGCGCATCCCCGTCTTCAACTGCTTCGAGCAAACCTGGCACTCCCACCAAGGTCGGGATGCCAAGCGAGCGCGCCAGCAGGGTCGCCCTATCCGCCACTGATCCTGCGCTGGTCACGATACCCCTGGGCCGCGATCCTCCGCTGGCCAGCAAGTCCACAATGGTCAGTTCCGGAGCCACAAGGATGCAGCCTGTCAAGTCCAGGGCCTGAACAGGGTTGTACTGTCCCTCTTCCCCTTGGGATAAGGCACGCAGAACCCGCAACCCCACATCCCGCAGATCCACCGCGCGCTCCTGGAGAGCCTCGCTCTGCACGATGCGAAAGATGCGATCGAAGTCGAGCACGACTTTGGCCACCGCAGACTCCAGGGCAAACTGTTCCCCCAGGATCAAGCTCTCCACATCGGACAAGAACACGGAGTCCGACAGAAGGGCATTGTGGGTCTCTAGCACACAGGTACGGCTCGTAGCTTGTTCCAGAACACCTCCCTCCAGCTGCGCCTCGATCCCGGCCCGCGCGCGATCCAATGCACCATGAAACCGATTGAGTTCTGCCTCGGCGCCTGTGGAAGGAATGCGCCGTACCGGAACAGCATCCAGATCCTGCCTTGAACACCGAGCAGAACCAGTTGCAAAGCCACCAGCCACCGTAGTGCCCCGCAACACGCAATCGCCCAGAGCCTGAACAGGTTGATTCAACTCTTCAGTGGCCGACTGGGGAGAATCAGGAAGAGAAGTCATGACAGGAAGGGCCCAATGATAGGGATTGAATCCAGGAATCCGTTAGTACGGAACCGGGTTCACCTTCGACTGTCGGCCTGTTGGCACAAGTGCCCCAGCTCCGGAGCGAGCAATTTCTCCCAGGCCAGCCGGAGAGCCTTGGGGCTGCCGGGGAGAGCAACGATGATGCGGCCCGCCCGGACTCCTGCGCAGGCACGGCTGAGCATGGCAGCCGCGCCAATTTCTTCGAAGGAAAGCAGTCGGAAGATCTCGCCAAAGCCTGGGATGGTCACATCCAGTAGGGGCTCGATGGCTTCGGGGGTCACATCCCGTTGACCAAGGCCCGTCCCCCCCGTGATCAGCACCACATCAACCTGGGCTTCCTCGCAGGCGGACTCTACTGCGGCTTGGATGGCGGGGACTTCATCACACACGATGACCCGCTGACATAGTTGGTGACCTGCGGCCTCAAGGGACTCGATCAGAAACGATCCTCCTCCATCGCTGTTCTCGTCCCGGGTGTCGCTGACGGTAATAACCGTGATCTTCAGCAATTTGCGCGCGTCCTTGCGATGTTGCTCCAACCCCATGGTCAACCCGTCCTCCAAATGCGGACGAGTTCACGCACACGCTGCACATCAACCGGTTCAGAGACACGCCCATCCCGCTTGAAGGCCGTGCCCACGATGGCCCCATCAACCAAGCCGCCAAGGGTTGCAGCATTGTTGTGATCCAGACCCGAGCCAATCAAGATCGGTGCCTCGGGCACGGCTTCGCGCACAGCAGAGAGTTCGCTTGTGTCCACGGCCTGGCCCGTGCCGCTGCCGGAGATCACGAGCGCCGCCGCCTTGCCACGCCAATAGGTATCCCTCGCCGCCGTTTCGATCGACCCGCCACCCAGGGGCTCTGCGTGCTTCACATGCACATCGCACAGCAGAGGTAACCCAGGACACAGCTGCTCTCGCAAGCGCACCGTACGCGCCGCATCCCCTTGAATCAGACCCTGGTCCGTGACCATGGCCCCCACATGCACATTGATGCGCAAGAAGGCAGCACTGGTGGCTGCAGCGATTCCCAATCCCGCGCCAGGATCATTCCTCAGCACATTGAGCCCCAGCGGCAAGTTCCCAAGTTCAGTCTTCAAACGATCGGCAACCACCGCCATGCTGGCCACGGTTTCCGGCGGAACACTGGTGGAAAAAAAGGGCGCGTCACCGAAGTTCTCCACGATGATCGCATCCACTCCTCCTTCAGCCAGCGCTGCTCCATCAAAGAGAGCTGCCTCCAGCACTCCTTCCAATCCTTGAGAATCCGGGGCTCCGGGCAAGGGTTTCAGGTGCACCACCCCGATCAGAGGCATGGCGCCGCGCACAAACAACTCAGACCTGGAACTCACCGTCCTCCTGCTTTCTTCAAACCTTCACCCTCGCTCTTGGGCGCCTTCCAATCGGGAAAGCGCGGGAGATCCGGAGCACGCAAAGCCATCAGGACCATCGCGGTACAATAGCCGGAGGTCCGTGGGAAAATGCGATCGTTCCAGCTGCCGTCTTCGTCGCGCGTCATCAGCAAGACCTTGCGCAATTGTTCGCGCAATTCAGGTCGCTGTTTCTCGGGCAGAGCCTCAATCGCGTGGGCCACATAACCATGTCCAAAGTAGAAGTAGTAGGGCGCTATCGAGTAGGGGCCCTCGTGGGTACCCTGCTGGCTCTTGCGCTTGAGAAGGTGCTCCCAACCATCAAAGAAGCCGTCAACGGCGCGGCGCAGATCCCGGGATGTAGACTGACCAGCATGATGTAGGGCCAACTCGGCGATGGCCGCTCGAGCCGACGAAGCGTGCATCTTCTCCCGGTGGCTGCGTTGTCCCGGACGTACGCTGTACGACCAGGCGCCCGTATCCTGGCGCCTGCCCCTCTTCAGAGCTTCCAACCCCCGGGCCACAAGACCACGAGGCACCTCAAACCCGGCCGCCTGTGTGCGATAAAGCACCAGCAGGGTCGCGCCTGTCTGAAAAGGGCTCGCANTGGTCTGGCTNGCGTAGTTCCAGCCNCCNNCTTCCACCTCGTTGACCTTGAGGCAGTTCAACAAGAATTCCACCGCCTCCCGAGCCTGGTTCGCAACTTCCGGTTCCAGCACCTCGTGCTCCAAGGCCCGCAACAAGAACGAAAGGGCATAGGTATGCCCCCAGCCGCGTACGTCATAGCCACGCTTGGGTCCCGGCGCCATGCTGGGGTCCTCGTCCAACATCCTGATGATGAAAGCCGCCGCTGCGCGTACAGCCTTCAGTTGCCCATCATGCTTGCGCAAACCCGGGTACTCCAACAGTCCCTCGACCACGATAGCAGTGCCACCCACGCGATAACCCCCCGGAATTCGCCCGTCCGGACCCACTCGATAGACGCCCTCATAGGGCCACTCATCCCCTAGCCCCTTCGCATCCTCGTGCAGTTCCTCAAGCCGCTCACGCTCCTTGGCCTGCCAGGCGCCCAAGCGCTTCTCGCTCATGCGCCCTACCTGCCGGTCCGGATGATACCGCTCGGATTTTTGGAGCAAAAGTTCCACTGCCCGCTCGGCAAGCTGATCGTTGCTGGGGTCCCCGGCTTCCTGGGCCGGGACCCTGCCAACAGAGACAAGAACGCAAACGCTGAATGTCTTCCACATGTGCCCAGTCTAGCAGCCCCTACAACAAAACAGGCGCGCCCCTTGAGAGAGGGCACGCCTGAAATAGTTGGAGCCAGAGATCGGACTTGAACCGACGACCGTCGCATTACGAATGCGATGCTCTACCACTGAGCTACTCTGGCATAACCGAGCTCATGGGCTTGATCGAGTTCGGTGGAATACTGCTGACCAGCAACTACTGGGAGCCGCTCCCCCTCAGAGCGCCCAGGGCCTGAGTTCGCCCCGCAGCGCCAGTCTGGGCCATGCCGAGGGCCTGGGCCGCAGCCATGCGTACTTGCGTGGATTCGTCTCCGTTGGCGGCAATCGCAGCCAGGGGGCCTGCCACACCCTCAGCAGCGCCGGAACGTGCCAGGATCGGCCCCATAGCCATGGCCGCATTGCTGCGCTCATTGTCGGAACGGTCAGAGTCGCCCAAGACAGAAAACAGAGCATGGATGTGGTCCCAAGAACCGCACTGGGCCAGGGCCGCCATGGCGGGAGCGGTGACCGCTTCCGAACGGTGGGCAAGAGTCGAAGCCAGAGCGTCCGCCGTGGCCGAGCAGTCCGTGTGGCCAGCAAGCGCAAGAGCACCCAATGCCATTGCCGCGCGTCGGCCAAGATCGTCAGCACGAGCACGGGCACCTTCGAAGTCAGCGTTCAGGGTCTCTTCCAGACCGGAAAGATCAGATGAGTCGGAGATCACGCCAGCCACCCGATCCGAATAGGCATCGGCAAAATCCTCATCGCCCGAGAGCAAGAATACCGGCGCATTGGGCACGTTGTTCGCAATGTCTGCCAGCACCTGGTCGGTAGTCAGGCCGTTTACACGGTCCCCCACCAGAACCAGATCAACCACAGGCATACGGCGCACCAGCACGATGCCTTCGATACCGGAACCACGATGGTCCACTATGACTCCACTTGAAGCGAGACCCGCAAGGGCCTTTCCAGCGCGCTCGGCGTCGCCATCGATCACTGCAGCAACCCGCAGAACCTCGCGACCGGCCGCATCACCCAGAGCAGCTACGGTTGCTCCACCAGCGGCGGTACCACTGCGAGTGGCGATGCTGGCCAATGCCAAAGCACCTTCACCACGCAAGGTCGGATCGCCCGAGGCCACAGCGGCCATCAAGGCTGAAGTGGGCGCGCTTGCCATACCGCCGAGAGTCTGGCAAAGCGCCGCACCCGCAGAGGCGTCATCGCTCTTGACCGCCCAAAGCAGAGCCATGTCAATCGCACCTACGCCGGCAGCAGAGAGGGTCAACTGGGCGCCAACTCCGGCATCAGCAAGGTCATCGGAACGACCCGCCTTGGCCACGATGGAACCACATGCCCGAGCGATACCCGCTTGGGCGTCGCCATTGGCAGCGTCCAGGTCAAGAGCGCGATAAAAGGCACTCAAAGCCATCTGGTCGTTGAACAAGCTGACCGCAATATCGGAAGAAGTCAAAGCTCCATCCCAACTCCAAGTCACGTTCTGATCATCGAAAGGACGAATGTGGCTTGCGTTGCGCCCGTAGTAATTGTGGCCATCGGCCAGCAACAAGCTGAGGCCGTTACCGGTGGAACCGCATGCGGCGGCGGCACTCTTGGCGGCTTTGACCACTGCACTGTCACCGTCAAGCGCGGCGATAGCTTCAAGAGCGCCCGCGGCGCGCGGATCGCCAATACGTCCCAGACAGATCGCCACATTGCGGCGCTGATAGGCGTGATCGGAACCCAAGGCTGCGATCAGCGGCCAGACCACATCGCCACCAAGCTCGATCAAGGTCGCCATGGCCAGCACACGTCGATCCCCGTCTCCTTCGTTACCCAGATAAGGCACCAGGGCGGGAGCCGCATAGGGCCCATGCTCGCTGGAGAGCTGAGTCACGGTCCTGCGGCGGACGAGAGCATCGGATTCCCCAAGCATCTCGGACACCAAGGCTCGCACGGCGCCAGCATCGTTGCGATGCTCGCTGCGGCCCAGCTTGGCGCGAGCCAGAAGACGCTCGGCGACCAGCTGGTACTCGCCGCCTTCAACGATCAGGTCAAGGAAGACTTGATGGTCTGCTTCCTTCCAAAGCTCGTAGGCAGCCTCATTTGTGGGGTCAGCAGCGAGGATGGCTTGGAACTTGGCCAGGGCCTCGGTCTTGCGACCGCGGGAGAGGAGGTCCACCCCTTCGGAGTAAAGCCCGCCCAGGTCCTGGGAGAACGAAGGAGAGGCGAGGGCTGCAAGGGCAAGGCAAAGGCCCAAGGTCCGGCGCGACTTGGTCATGATGGATCGAGTCCTCTTTTCGAGGCTCAGTAGGGGGGTGGGAAGCGCTGAGCCAGGGGGCTCATGCACTGGGGAAAAGTCGGGGGCCGCCCGCCTGAACGAGGGGCTTCCCACATTCCGTGGGATGCGGAATCATAGCGGGAGGGCCACAGGGGTCAAGTCCGGAGGGACGGGAGGATCCTGGAGTCCTATGGCTCACCTACCTCAGCAGGGCAGGGTGGCTACCCGATCCATGGGGTCGAGGCCCTATTCGATGTTGAAATCCAGGTCGGCGGGGTCTGGGAGCCGAGGAAGGGGGTGATCGGGGGGGGCGGAGCCGGCCTCAGAAAGGCTCTAGGGAGGCCCCCTGGGCTCCAGCATCGAGTGAACCAGGACCCGGCGCGGGAGTCCAGCAGCCCAAGACCACTCCCTCCTGAGCCCCTGTCACCCTCACGCGGGTCAGCGCCTCACCCGCCACAAAGCGCGCCCCAAGAGTCGCGAACACCAGTGCCTCACGGGCGTCCGGAGGCACGCCCAGCACCTCGCTGGTCACAACCTCTGTCCCCGTCTCAGCCTGGAGGGCCTTCATCAAGGGCCCATGGTGAACTCCCCCACCAGCAACGACGAGGCGCTCAACCCCCTGCGGCAGGAACTCCAACCCCCCCGCCACGTGCCGGGCCACCGCCACGGCTGCGCTCGCCAACACGCAATTCGCGTCCACCCCAGGTGGCAAGGCCTTCAGCAACCCATCCAACCAGCGCTCCCCAAACATGTCCCGCCCGGTGCTGCAGGGAGGCTGCGACCCTACAAAGGGATGATCGAGAAACAACTCCACCAGCGCCCTGTCCGCCGTCCCTCGCCCAGCGCACTCCCCGCCCCTGTCCAGAGGCCGATCCAACAACCGCCGCGCCAGCCCATCGAGCAACGCCCCGGCGGGCCCCGTGTCAAAGGCCATGACCTCACCAGCAGCCCCAAGCCAGGTCAGGTTCGCAATGCCCCCGAGATTCAGGACGCACAGAGGCCTCGCTTCCGCACCAAAAATCAGCTCATCCCCATAGGCGCTCAATGGCGCCCCTTCCCCACCGGCCGCCAGGTCCCCCGCGCGGAAGTCCGCCACCACTGAACAGCCGGTCACAGCGGCGATGCGTGCGGGATCACCCAGTTGCAGACTGGCGGGACCTGAAATCTCTTCCCCGTCGTGATGCCAAAGGGTCTGGCCATGGCTCGCAATCAGGTCCACGGACAAATCAGCTCGCTTGCGGACCTCAACCAACGCTGCTCCAAAGGCGAGCCCAAGATCCCGGTGCAGCAGGGCGGTATCCCGCAGGCTCCAGTGGGCTCCGGTAAGGGCTGCTGTCAGGCACTGACCCAGATCCCCTGCATACACGAGGGTTTCGTAGGCCAAGAGCTCTGGCTGCCGCCACTCACCGTTCAGATCACGGAAGAACCGTACCAGCCCCACATCAATCCCGTCTGCGGAGGTACCCGACAGGATCCCTGCGCATACCATTCCCTCCTCGGAGTGCAATTTGCGGTGCAGAGTGGCAAGGTCCATGGGGCAGAACGCCTGAGGGCCTGGGCCCGGCGCGTCAGCCGAGCCTACCCAACTGGATGCTCGGACCCAACTGGCTGCTAAGCTGAACCACCCCTCTGAGCCCGCCAGGCCCAGAAGCTGCAGGACGATTGAAATGAGTGACCAAAAATCAAAGGGCCGCACAGCGATTCTGGTGGCGGATGACGACGCAGATGTGCGCCTGGCCCTTGAGATGTCCCTCTCCTATGAAGGGTTTGAAATCTGGACAGCCAAGGACGGAGAAGAGGCCTGGAAGCGGCTGCAAAAGGGCATCGCCGACGACAAGCCCGCAGCGCTTGTGCTCTCGGATCTGAAAATGCCCCGGCTCGATGGCATGGGCCTGCTGGAGAAGATCTCATCCCTCGACAATCCCCCGCAGGTGGTTGTGATCAGCGGCCACGGCGATGTGGAAGTAGCCGTTGCCGCCATGCAACATGGCGCGGCGAACTTCTTGGAAAAACCCCTGGATGAGAACCGCCTGAGGGCAACAATCCGAGCAACCCTGCGCCAGGGCGAGCTAACCCAGGAGAACCGAGAACTACGCAACAAGCTGGTTCAGAACTGGGAGCTGGTGGGCCAGAGCGAATCAATAGAACGCCTGCGCCGCCAACTCGGGCAAGTGGCCGCCAGCGAAGCCACGGTCTTGATCACCGGTGAGAACGGAGTCGGCAAGGAAGTAGTGGCGCGCAACCTGCACGCCCAATCCGCCCGCGCCGCAGCACCATTCATCGCGGTCAATTGCGCAGCCATCCCCAGTGAGCTGATCGAGTCACAACTTTTTGGACACGAGAAGGGTTCGTTCACCGGAGCCAGCGAACGCCACATTGGCCACTTCGAAGCCGCCGACGGAGGCACCCTGTTCTTGGACGAGATTGGCGACATGCCCGCGGAAGCACAATCCAAGGTTTTGCGCTCGCTCGAATCCCACGAGGTAGTTCGCGTGGGCACCAGTTCCGGCCGCAAGGTGGACATCCGCGTGATCGCAGCTACCAACGCAGATCTGGCCGCCGCTGTGGAAGAGGGCAGCTTCCGCATGGACCTCTTCTACCGGCTGAATGTGGTGCCCCTGCGAGTCCCCGCCCTGCGCGAACGCACTGAGGACATCCCCCTCCTCGCAGCTCACTTCCTCGCAAAAAGCGCCGAACGCACAGGGCTGCCCTGCCTGACCCTTGACCCCGAAACCCAGCTGCTCCTCGCTCAGCAGGACTTCCCCGGCAATGTGCGCCAACTACGCAACCTGATGGAAGGTGCTGCGATCTTCTCAGACGGAACCACCATCCAGCCCGCCGACCTGGAATCCGTCCTCTCGAACGGCCCCGGTCTGGTAACCCCCCGCCAGCCTTCAGCAAACAAGGGCCATGACCCCTTCGACGCCGCTACCTTCGAGGAGTTCAAGATCCAGGCCGAGACCCTCTTCATCCGCTTGCGCCTCGAACGCAACGACGGCAACATCAAGCGCACCGCCGAGGAACTCGGTATGCAGCGCAGTCACCTCTACAAGAAGCTGGACCGGTACGGACTCAGGTAGAGAGGACAGCCCTCGAAGAACACTAGGGCAATCGCAATTTCATGCCCACAGTCAGAGCATTCGACTCACCCAGCACATCTTGGTTCGCAGCTTGGATGCGCTTGTGCCACCAGCCCTTGCCGTAGGACTTATGGGCAATGTCCCATAGGTTGTCGCCTTCAACCACCGTATACATCCGCTCGGCAGCAGTGCCGTCGTCTTCCACGGGAATCCAGATGCGGGTACCAGCGACAGGAGCTTCGAGGCCTTCATTTTCGCGGCGTACAACGATCGCGCGAGAAGGTTCGCCATAGTAGCAGGCAGCAATGGACTCAAAGGTGTCGCCGGGCTGCACGGTGTAGAGCATCAGACCGGGATCCTGCGAGGCTTCCAACGAGGACCGGGTGATCAAGTCGCCCATTGGCAAGTCAAGGACCGCAGCCGGCTCGGGCTCGGGCTTGGCTTCGGGCGCATCGGCGTGAGCGGAGAATGTTGCGTCCTCCACTTCCGCGCCAACGGGAACACCTGCCATATCGAGTGCCAGGCCATCCGGCGCCGGATCCACCCCGACAGCCGCCAGCGTGTCGTCAGGTGCCCAGATCTGTGCCGCCCCCAATATGCCCACGATGACCAGTAGGACGCTCAAAACGACCAGCTTCTCGATCTTTCCCATTGCCTGCCCTTGCCCGGTGGTGCCGGGTCCCCCTTTTCTTGATGCGGTGTGTGAGACCTCAGAGCCGAGATCGGGAGCGCCGCTTGCCTGCGCAGTGCCCCCGGGCCCGAGGTCAAGATGAAGTGTTGTGAAGCCGAGGACAGGTGTGCGGTTGGCCTCGACAGGGACGAGGTTCGGAAACCCAGGAGACGGAGTCAAAGAAAAAAGAGGCACAGGGGCCGATCGGGTACGGGTAAATGCCACCCATGGGGCACCAGAAGCAGGCCTCGGGTTCTCCCGTGCGAGCCAGAAGGCTAGAGTTTGGGCTTCCCATGGTGCCCATTCCCCAGTCTGCTGCCGCCCACCAGGGTGCAGAGCCCTCTCACGAGACCCCTCTGCAGCCCTCGGGACTGAGCGGAGCCTGGCTCTGGCTCTTGATCCTGGGCACCTTGAGCCTGCAGGGGATCTCCTGGCACATTCTGGAAGGCTATCAGACTGCAGACTCCATCGAGTATGCGGAGAACGCGCAAGCGTTGGTGCGCGGTCATGATGTGATTGACAGCATCGCCATTCGCTCGGCGTTTTTTCCTCTGATCCTGACGCCGCCCCTGTGGTTGGCAGATCGCTTTGAAGTAGATGACCAGCGGCCATTGTTCCTGATCCTGCGCCTGTTTCAGATGGGCATAGGGTTGTGGGTTGTGCTGGCGGCGGCGAGTCTTGGGGCCAGGCTTGGGGGCAGGCGCTCCGGCTTGCTTGCAGGCTGGATGATGGCACTCAATCCTGTTTTCTTGCAGTACACGGTTTCACCATTGACGGATCTGGGCGCGGCTCTTTGCATCTCAATGGGGTTGATCCAACTGGCGAGAGTACGAGACACAAGATCTGGCTGGCGCGCGGGGATTTGGATGGGGTTGGGAGTCATCGTTTCCTACAAGGCGATCGCCACGGTGGCTCCCATGTTCCTGGTCTTGGTGCTGGCGGAACGCTGGCAAGGACGCGCCCATTGGATCGCGTTCTTGCGCGGGATGGCCTGCTGCTTTGTTTTTCAGGTGCTGCTGGATTGGGCCACCTATGGAAGTCCCGGGCACTCCCTGTTCCTCTACATGGGAGCGAACTTTGGCCCCCTTGCAGGCAAGCTGTTCTGGGTGCCTGGAGGTTGGCTGACGGAGGTGGTTCCCCCCGTGGGCCGATTCCTGCAGGAGATCGGAGCCTTCCTCTACTCCTTCAGCAGTCAGTTGGGAGAGGACTCTCAAGCAGTCATCGGCGAACAGATTCGCGGACGCTATCCTTGGCATTGGTACGCGACTTCGGTGCAGGCCTGGTTTGTGGCACCCTTCGCTGTTTGCGCTCTGGCGGGCTCTTGGACCGCGTTCAGACACCGCAAGAAGATCAGCCTCCTGCCTCTCGCCGCCGCGCTCTTCTACATTGTGCTGATCTCGACCAAGGGCTGGAAGGACCAACGGCTGCTGTTGGTGGTACTGCCAGTCCTGGCAGCCTATGGGGGCTGGGGTCTGGATTGGCTGGTTCGCTGGAGATCCAAGGCCATTGGGACAACCAGGCAGAAGGACAATCTGGGCCCGTTGCGATGGTTGCTCATGGTCGTTTGCATCGTCCTGGGTGCAAGCCTGGGCCTGGACCAATTGCTGGCCCGCAATACGCGCAAGTTCTCAGGCTACTGGGAAGCCATGGCCTGGATTCAACGGGAAGCGGACGCACGTCAAGCAGACGATTCACAAGCTCCCGCCCTGCGCGTGGCCAGCGCCTATCACTGGGCATGCTTCCTGCGTGATGGACCGGGATTGGTGCTCGAAAAACTCCCGCACCAGATTGACGGCTGGAGTCACTTGAGCGATGTACAGCGCCGAGACAACCTGGGTGCGCTACTGCGCCAGGACTATGTGATCGTGCACATGCCAGTGCTCACCAACCCTGGGCACATGGACCTCTTGCACACAATCAACCGCCAGTTCGCTGTTCACGCGATGTTCTGGAATCAAACCGACTTCGAAGACATCGGCCCGGTGTTCTTGATGAAGCGCCGCACAGGCGGTAGCGACGAGCGAACGCTGTATGCCCGAGAGGAGAACGTCGATCCCAGGGCTTATCGTCAGGAACACTTCTTGCCAAGACCACGGGTTTTTGTGCGGCCTGACCTCAACGAAGAGGTCTGGTTCCTGGGCTTCCAGTACGAGGTCCTGCCAGGTGACGATCACGGTTGGATCACTCTGCACCACTGGTGTGCCAGCGAGCGGATTCAGGCAGACTATGCCGTCGTCCAGCGGGTGACAACGGTGGACGAGAGCAACAGCTACCAGGCAAATTTTCACCCCGCTTGGGGTGCCGCCCCCACCAACAGCTGGACCCGGGGAACATTGCTACGGGAGAGCTACCCCGTGCTGGCTGCCGCCGAACCATTCGCCTGGCAGGAGCCTTACCGGCCGATGGGCGGAGAATACCGGCGCGGAGACCTGATGCCCGCCTGGCTCTGGCTGGACTATGTGACCTTTGATGTGAATCCCGACGACGGCTCGGCCTTCATCAACGCAAGACTGGAGCTCGCGAAACCCGGAACCCGAGAGCCCCTCAGGGGGCCCGGCAATCAAGATCAACGCAGCATGCCCGGAGGCTTTGCCTGGAGCCTGGAGGGACATGTGCAGGTCGGGAGCTTCCTGCTGGCGGTGCCACCGGATGCCCGGGTGACCCTGGATGAGGCTCTGGACAAGGGCGAAGGGCAAAGCGCCCAGTGATTCAAGATGCGGAGATCAGAGCTGCGCGGGGCCTTGGGCCATTGAAACGTGGACCTCGCCCTTGAACCCCCCGGCTCCCATCCGATGGTTGAGCAATCCCCCTCGCGCGGATACCCTGATGGGGCCAGGGACCCCCGGCCCAAACCTCTCCGGGCCCCCCGGCACGCCAATGAACTCCCCCATCCGCGCGATTTCCTCCGTCATTGTGTTCTGCACCCTGGGACTGCTTTCCCACTCATGCGCTTCGGGACCCAAGACCGACGGCATGCTAGAGCAACCGATTCGACTGATCATGACCGACTTTCGCACCGACACGGAGATGACCCTGGTCAACGATGCCTGGCTCCAGGGCCAGGGGTTCCCGGGGACCAATGCGAGCGCACGAAAGGCGGCCTTCTTCTCGGTGACGCGCGGCAAGAGCAAGACCACCACCAAGGTACTCGACAACCGCCAGGCGGCCCTGCTTGTGAACCACATACGTACAGAGTTTGATTTCAACGAATACGCGGTTGCGGGCCCGACCCCCCCCGGGGGAGGCTATTTCTCCTCGTCGGTGGAAATCGAAGTGGCCGGCCGATCAAAACACTTCGGCTACAAGAGCGGCTTGCCACGGGAAGCGCTCAAGCATCTCAGCGAAACCAAGAAAGTCTTTGTGGCCGTCTACAACCAAGTCTATTCCCTGCAGTCCGTGGAGGATGCAGAGGGCTTCAAGAGGGAGCTAGGAAGGCGTTGATGACTCCTGCGACCGAAAAGCCCGATGGCATCCAAGCCCTGGTGGTGCTCCCAGCGCGCATCGGGTCCACGCGTCTGGCACGCAAGGTGTTGCTGGCGGAGACCGGCCTGCCACTCTTCGTGCACAGCGCGCGCAACGCAGCAGAGTGTCCCCTGGTCTCACGGGTGGTCGTGGCCTGCGATGATGCCGAGGTTCAAGCGGCCGGGGAAGGACTCGGCATTGAGATGATTTGCACCCGGCCGGATCATCCCTCAGGCACGGATCGGGTACGCGAAGCCCACCAGAAGGTCGGTGGAAACTGGGATGTGGTCCTCAATGTGCAAGCGGACGAACCGGACCTTGACCCAAGGGATTTGAGCAGCCTGATCACGGTCTTTGAAGACCCCACGGTTCAAGCCGCAACCCTTGGTACGCCCTTCACTGACCCGGAAGAAATGCTCTCCCCCAGCGTTGTCAAGGTGGTCATGGACCACCAGGGAGATGCCCTCTACTTCAGTCGCTCGCCCATCCCTTCGGTAAGCCACAGCCGCTCAGGAGAACAAGAGCCGCTCGAAGCCGCGCGGCGGCATGTGGGGGTCTACGCTTTCCGCCCCGACGCGCTGGCCACCTTCTGTACTCTGCCCTTGGGTCGTCTGGAGCAAGCAGAGAACCTCGAACAACTGCGCTGGCTGGAAGCTGGCAAGAAAATGCGAGTCCAACATGCGCGTCGCGCTGCCCGTGGAATCGATACCCGTACCGACTATGAAGCCTTCGTAGCGCGCTGGACTGGCGCATTGAAAGGACAATCCTCATCACAATGACCAAGCACATCATCATCACCGGCGGAGTCGTCTCCAGCCTGGGCAAGGGTCTGACTTCAGCCGCAATCGGCATGATCTTGGAGCGCCGGGGTTTGAAGGTCTCCATGCAGAAGCTCGACCCTTACATCAACGTGGATCCGGGCACCATGAGCCCATTTCAGCACGGCGAAGTCTATGTCACCGACGACGGTGCCGAAACCGACCTGGACCTGGGGCACTACGAACGATTCACCCAGGCAGTGCTGGGCAAGAACTCAAACTTCACCACGGGCAAGATCTACTCCTCGGTGATTGCCAAGGAACGCCGAGGGGACTACCTCGGACGCACAGTACAGGTCATTCCACACATCACCGACGAGATCAAGGCCGCCTTGACCGCTGGGGTCAGCAGCCCGGAAGTCGATGTGGCAATCACCGAGATCGGCGGCACAGTAGGCGACATCGAATCCCTGCCTTTCCTGGAGGCCTGCAGGCAGTTTGCCCTCGAGCGCCCGAAAGACGATGTGCTGTTTGTGCACCTGACCCTGCTTCCGTACCTACGCGCCTCGGGAGAACTGAAGACCAAACCCACTCAGCACTCCGTGGGCAAGCTGCGGGAGATCGGCATCCAGCCGGACATTCTTGTCTGTCGCACCGAACAGCCCATGACCGAGGAGATGGGCCAGAAGATCAGCCTCTTCTGCAACGTGCGTCCAGAATGTGTGATCGAAGAGCGCGACGTGGACTTTTCAATCTACGAGGTACCTGTGGATTTGATCCACAAGGGCTTCGATCGTTTGATCGTGGACATGCTGGACCTGGACTGTGAACCAGTCACGGACCTGGTGGATTGGCTCGACATGCTCAAGCGCATCCGCAGCATCGACCGCGAGGTAGAGATCGCCATCGTGGGCAAGTATGTGGAACTGCACGACGCCTACAAGTCGATCTACGAGTCCCTCGCGCACGCGGGCATCGCCAACAGCTGCAAGGTCAAACTGCGCAAGGTACGGGCCGAGGACGTGCACAATCAGGGCGTCGACACCCTGAAAGGCGCAGCCGGAGTGCTGGTACCCGGAGGCTTCGGTGAGCGCGGCCTCGAAGGCAAGATCGAAGCGATCCGCTGGGCCAGGGAAAACGGAGTGCCCTTCTTCGGCATCTGCTTGGGCATGCAATGCGCAGTGATTGAATACGCACGCAATGTCCTTGACCTTGAAGGCGCACACACCCTGGAACACTCCCCCCACTCACCACATCCGGTGATCAGCCTGATGGACGACCAGGACGGAGTCGAAAAGGGCGGCACCATGCGCCTTGGAGCCTACAACTGTGACCTGAAAGCGGGCACCCTCGCGGAACAGCTGTACGGCAGCAATGCAATCGACGAACGCCATCGACACCGCTTCGAATTCAACAACGCCTACCGCAGGCAATTCGAGGCATCCTCGATGGGTCTCTCGGGAATCAACCCCGAACGTGATCTTGTGGAGATCGTTGAGATCGCCGACCATCCCTTCTTCATAGGGGTCCAATTCCACCCGGAGTTCAAGAGCCGCCCGCTCAAGCCCCAGGTGATTTTTCGCGGCTTTGTAGCCGCAGCACTCGCCCGCGACAGGGGTCAAGAAAGCAAAGCCAACGCCAAGAACTCGGGTGCCACAGCATGACTGACTCACATGAGGGAGACGCCTCCCAATCTCCACGTACCGCCGCCGACATGCCCCTGCCTGGGGGCAACTTCAGCCTCTTCCTCTCTCGGCTCTCGATCCAAGGTCTCCTGGCCTGCGGCGTGCTTGAGAATCCAGTAACCGGCCAAAAGCAAGCGAACGAATCAATGGCCCAGGCCCTGATCGAAGACCTGGCCATGCTACAGGACAAAACCCGCGGCAATCTGGAACCAGACGAAGACACACACCTGACCAAGGTGCTCGGTGACCTGCGAGAGGTCTTCAGACGAACCTTTGAAGCTGCTGAAGACTAGCTCTTGAGGGCCAGGCCCGAAGGTCTGTGGCGAGTGAATCAACTCAACGAGTTGATCCGCACGGTCTCTTCTCAGCGATATGCTGGAATGCCGGTCAATTCGTGCCCCAAGGCAAGCGTGTGAATGTCGTGGGTGCCCTCATAGGTGACCACCGACTCCATGTTGAGCATGTGACGGCCTGTGTGGTACTCAAGGCTGATGCCATTGGCTCCCAACATGTCGCGGCAGGTGCGGGAAGTCTTGAGGGCCATGCTCACATTGTTGCGCTTGGCCATGGAGACCTGATGTGGGGTGAACTTGCCCTCGTCCTTGAGCCGGCCCAGCCTCAGGGCCATAAGTTGCGCCAGGCTGATATCCGTTGCCATGTCCGCCAGCTTCTTCTGGGCCAGCTGGAACCCTGCCAGAGGCTTGTCAAAGACAATGCGCTGCTTTGAGTAGCGCAGGGCCTCGTCGAAGCAGGCCTCGGCTGCCCCCACAGCGCCCCAGGCAATGCCGTAGCGCGCCTGGGTCAAACAACCCAGGGGCCCCTTGAGGCCCTTGGCCTCGGGCATCAGAGCACCGTTGGGCACGCGTACATCTTCAAGCACCAGCTCCGAAGTAATCGAGGCCCGCAGGCTCCACTTGTGTTTCTGTTCAGGCGCGCTGAAACCCTTCAGATTAGTGGGCACGATGAACCCGCGAATCCCATCCTCCGCCCGTGCCCAGACGATCGCTACCTGCGAACAGGTTCCGTTCGTAATCCACATCTTGCGGCCATTCAGGATCCAGTCGTCCCCATCCCTCTTGGCGGTGGTCAACATTCCACCGGGATTGGAACCAAAGTCCGGCTCGGTCAAGCCGAAGCAACCAATTGCCTCGCCCGATGCCAAACGAGGCAGCCACTCCTGTTTCTGTTCTTGCGAGCCATAGGCCAGAATCGGATACATGACCAAGGAACCCTGCACTGAGACGAAAGATCGCAGACCTGAGTCCGCCCGCTCAAGCTCCTGGCAGATCAAGCCATAGGTCACGCTATTGAGACCTGCACCCCCGTACTCCTCGGGAACTGTGGGGCCGAACACACCGAGTTCTGCCAGTTCCCCAACCAACTCCATGGGGAAGGTCCCCGCTTCAAAGTGCTCCATGACCAGAGGCATGAATCGCTCGGAGCACCAGGACCGCACAGCATCGCGGACCATCAGTTCCTCTTCGGAAAACTGATCGTCGAGGGCCAGGAAATCGAGTTGTTGATAGGGATCCATTGGGTCGCTGTGGGGATTGAGGAGTAGCAGATGGTGCCTTGGCTGGATTGCCCAGGCCCAGTGACAACTCTTCCAGAATACGCGCAAGAAGCCCCATGGAGATCCAAAGAAGGTGGACAGGAGGCCCTTGCTCCCCTTCGAAGACAGCCCAACTGCCCACGAGATCGAATATCCCATCCCTCCTCCTGCCCTCACTCCTGGCCCTGCCCCCTTGTCCAGGGCCTTCCCACCTGCAACCCTGCACGAGCCCATGTCCCACCCCCCCTGCCCCATCTGCGCCTATCCGAAGGCCCCCGGCACCTGTCCCCATTGCTCTGACCAATGGAACGGACCCGGTGCCCAGCGCTCTCCCGTCCGAGGCATGGCGGGTCTGATTGAAGGCGCACGCGCTCCCCTGGTCGGAGCCTCCTTGTTGTTGCGGGGCCCAAGACTCAAGCGTGTGCTGGTGCCCCCGGTCCTGGCCGTCACCCTTGGAGCAGCCTGGTTGCATGGAGCCTGGATCAGCCCCTCGATCGAGGCTTTCTTCACCCTCTCCAGTGACCCGGGTCCGGATCCCTCCTGGTGGCAGAGTTCTCTCGCCTGGTTGGCGGATTCCTGGCTGCTGCAAACACTCAGTGGACTTTCCTCCCTGATTGCGCTTGCCCTGACGATCTGGCTGAGTTTCACGCTCCTGTTCGAAGTCATTGCGGGGCCGTTCCTGGACGAAGTCCATTCGCGCCTGGAGACGCAATGGTTCGGCCGGGACCCTCGCAGCCACAGCGCACGGCCAGATGTACTGGATTCAGAAGCCGCCACCCGCCGCTCCCTGCAATGGTTGCTGCCCGGCGGGCTGCTGGGAGCAGCCATGGCCTGGTTCTCCCCCTTCCTTCCTTGGTTGCTGGCCCCCATTGGATTGCTGATTCCCCTGCTGTGGGTCACGCGCCAGGACCCGAGCTACTTGACCTGGCTGCGCTGGGCCGCAGGGCATGAACTCAGCCTGCTCTTGACCAGCGCCAAGATCGCTCTGATCTCGATCCTGATGCTGCTGATCTTCATCTGGCTGCCTTTTGTGCCCCTGGTGGGCACCTACCTGTGGATTTCCCTCTCGGGTTTCGTGCTGGCCATGGGCCTCTGTGATCTGGCCTTCTCCCGGCGAGACTGGCCGGGACGAACGCGCATGAGCTTCATGATGGCCCAAGCGCCCGCGTTCGGAGCATTCGGAGTGGTGGGCGGTTTTCTGGTGGGCATCCCCATCCTTGGACCGATTCTCGCGGTGCCGGCCCTCAGCATCGGAAGCCTGTGGCTGATCTGTCGTCTGGACACCGGGCAACGGGCTGCTTCCTGACCCCGCTCTGCGTATCATTCATCCCCTATGACCCGTCATCTCGTCACCAGCGCCCTGCCCTATGCCAACGGCTCCATTCACCTGGGGCATGTGGCTGGGGCCTACCTGCCCGCTGATCTCTATGTGCGCGGCCTGCGCCAGATGGGCGAAGAGGTCCTGTTTGTCTGCGGCGCCGACGAGCATGGAGTTGCCATAACGATTGGCGCGGAACAAGCGGAGCAAAGCTACGACGAGTATGTGGCCCACTGGCGCGAAGGCATCAAGCGCACGTTCGACAGCTTGGGCATCGAATTTGACACATGGTCAGGCACCAGCATCTGCCCAGATCACGAAGAGATGACGCAAGAGTTCTTTCGCCAGTTGGATGACCAGGGCTATTTGATCCGACGTGAGATCGAACAGTTGTACTGCGCCAAAGACGAAATGTATCTGGCGGACCGCTATGTGGAGGGCACCTGCTACAGCTGCGGTGCGGAGAACGCCCGTGGGGATGAATGTCCCGCCTGTGGAACCTGGATCGAGACCCTGCGCTTGAAAGAACCTCGCTGCAAGCTCTGCGGTGAAGCCCCGGAACGACGCAGTACCAGTCACTGGTTCCTGGACCTTCCCTCACTCAGAGATGCGAAGGTCGCTGATTGGATCAAGAGTCGGGAATGGAAGTCCAATGTCTCGGCCTTCATCAAGGGCTTGCTGAAGGACGCACCCGAACGGGCCATCACCCGGGACATGACCTGGGGTGTACCGGTGCCTGCAGACCGCAGCGCGGGAACCAGCGGAAAGGTGCTCTATGTGTGGTTTGATGCTCCAATCGGCTACATCAGCTTTACCAAGGAGTGGGCTCGCAAGCAGGGACGCGAAGAGGACTGGAAGCTCTGGTGGCAGAATGAGGACACCCACCTGGTGCACTTCATCGGCAAGGACAACATCCCCTTCCACTGCCTGGTCTTTCCCTCCATGTTGTGGGGTACGGGCCAGGACTACATCATGCCCCACGCGGTTCCCGCCAACGAGTTCTACCAACTGGCGGGCGGCAAGTTCAGCACGTCAGACGGGCACACCTTTGACCTGGAGGCATACCTTGCGGACACGGACGCCGAAGTTGTGCGCTGCTATGTGACCTCCACACTGCCTGAGACGGCCGATGCGGAGTTCAACGCCAATGATCTGGTGACCTTCAACAATGCTCAGCTCGCAAGCAACCTGGGCAATCTGGGCTCTCGCGTACTCAAGTTCATCGCCAAGAACTTCGACGGACGGATTCCTGAATTGGATCCAGCCCACACAGGGGACCTGGAAGGCCTCCTGTTCGAGTGCTGTGCAGATTGCGAAGACCCGGGCGTGGACATCAAGGCCTTCCGCTTTCGCCGCGCCTTGGAAGATGTGCTGGCCCTGGCCACCGCCGCCAATGTATTCATGCAGCGCTGCGAACCGTGGAAGACCAACAAGACCGACGCGGCTCTGGCGGGCAGCCAACTCAACATCCTCTGCGAGTGGCTCTCACTCCTGGCTGCCTGGCTGGCGCCCTTCGCCCCGCACAAGGCCCAGGAGTTGTGGCTGCAACTTGGAGGCGAGGGTCAGGTCAAGGACGCGGGCTGGCCCAAAGTTCCGGGACCCGACAATCCCGACTGGCGCACGGGGCTGGGGGGCAGGCAACTGGGCGAACTCGGAACCCTCTTCCCACGCATGGACGCGCTGGTACCAGCGGAGAACTAGCTCCCATCGTGCTGCGAGCAAACCGAACGAGGTCGTCGGTCCAAAAAAAGAACCAGGGCCAACCCCAGCAGAACTGGCGTTGACCCCGGTGTGATTAGTGAGGACGTTTAGACGGAGGCCTTCAGTGCCTTGCCACCGCGAAACCCAACCTTGCGACCTGCCGCGATGGGCATGGGATCACCAGTCATGGGGTTGCGGCCAACGCGCGCTGGACGCTCACGGACCTCGAAAGT
This sequence comes from Planctomycetota bacterium, assembly GCA_002686945.1. GTDB lineage: Bacteria > Planctomycetota > UBA1135 > UBA1135. The sequence goes on along the minus strand of NYYZ01000008.1, from coordinate 343 downwards.
TCCAAAGCCAGTCAGCGTGACGGTTCCATCTTCCCTAAGACCCTCCGTTATGCCTTCGAGGACAGTGTCCACGAGGCGCGACGCCTGCAGCCGAGAAACACAAAGTTCCTTGGAGATGACCTCAACGAGATTGCCTTTGTTCACGGGATGGTCCTTGAACCAGGATTAGCGGCGCTTCCTCTTGGTTGCCTTGCGCTTGGCCTTTCTCTTGGTTGCCTTGCGCTTGGCCTTTTTCTTGGTTGCCTTGCGCTTGGCCTTCTTCTTGGTTGCCTTGCGCTTGGCCTTTTTCTTGGTTGCCTTGCGCTTGGCCTTTTTCTTGGTTGCCTTACGCTTGGCCTTCTTC
>NYYZ01000007.1 GCA_002686945.1 Planctomycetota bacterium | reverse complement strand
AAACCAGAGAACTCCAAAACCGGCACTCGCAATGACTCCCAGGAGAGGTGTGCTGGAAGAACACAAAACCACGATCACAATTATGCTTACCACCCCGGCGACCAGGGTCTTTCTTCCCCGGGCAGAGAGTGCACGGGCAAAGACGAGGGGGAGGAACGCTACCCAGAAGGTCCCAGCGAGGATTGCGTGTGCAAACGGTCCTTGGCAACGCAAGCGACCTTCCCGAACGGTCGTGATCTCTGGTACCCCACCGAAGACGGCATACATGTTCTTCCCAGTTGTGCGTTCCACCGCAAATCCAACTACTGAGATGCATGCTATAATTGCGGCTGCTCGCGATAGCCGCATCAGGTCCTGGATGTTCCTAAACCAACAACGTGCGACTGCATATAGGCCCAGCGCATCGTAGGATGATCCCAGCTTGCTGATCATCCCAGGGACCGTGCCCAGTCGAAGGACGTGAATGAGAGCGCTAAGGAGCACCCATGCTAGGAACGCCTGATCCAAGTGTGTGAACCGCAGGCCCCTGTACTCCTGACGCTGGAGGATCCTGAATGTCGCGACCGCGAGGAGAATCCGTATCAGATTGAAATCGAGCGTTGCGACGACAACTCTTTGAGATGTGGGCACAAAACACGCAACGAGCAGGACGGGGAGCCATGCCTGGCTCTTGTGAGATAGAAGAAGCCAGACTGCCGCGACCACGACCGCCGCCAGCCCGATTGGGTGGATAAGTGTGAGGCCGTGGTAAGCGCTTGTTCCAAAGCCCTCACGAATATATGGCTCCTGCATGGCGCTCCGCCTGTCCCCCTGAGGATGCTGTCCCCGGGGTGGAGTCTAGTAGGCGAGACCGCTCTTGTCAATTAGAGGACACCGGGGAGGTAGGCCGGGATTCTCACTCCGTTGTTCGATGCTTGCTTGAGCGTGCGTCAGTCATTGATGTCCATCAGTTCCCCAGTGTCGTCCCAGACATTGCCGGAGATGTGAATGTTGGAGAGGGCTCCGTTGAGCCTGAGTGTTCCATATCGGTAGTCCCTACCAAATCTGTTGTTGACCACAGTGCAACCATCGAAGGTATAGTCTAGTTTCGTGGTGATGAAGAGAGTGAAATTCCCGCCATTCATCCAATTGCTGTCGAATAGTACATTTGAAATGTCGCCGGATGCTGCCTGATTGATCGCAGCGGCATTTGAATGAAACGGAGGTCCTGGACCTGCCGCTGATTCTGGGATAGGGACATCGAAGAAGTTTCCGCGAAATGCGAAGTTGCTCCCCAGGCGAGTTTGATTTCCATCTGCGTGGGCGTTTGGGTTCATCCCGAGGTGGTGGATCCAGCACGATTCTACGATGACATTGCCCCTAGTTCTAAACCCGCCGCTGCCGCTGTGATGGACATTCAGCCTGCGTGCGGTGAAGTTTGCTCCCAGAACGCCGAAGACATGCATATGGTGCAATTCTCCATTTTCAATGAGCAGGTTGGTTGCATCTGGTCTTACATTGATGGCATAGAGGCCGTCCTGTGCGTCTACTCGGAAATTCCGAATTGTCACATTCGATGCATCGACGGTAATCGTCCCCGAGACCGAGACATTCTCAATCACCGCACCATCCTGCGTGACCGTGATCGATCCCGAAGGCACCAGCAGCTCAGGCGCAGTTGGACCCGTATTGTCGGGTCCGGGCTTGACCCACTCTCCGTTGTTGTTGGAGCCTCCGCCAGACCCGCCAGACCCGCCAGACCCACCGGGGTCATTCAAGGTCAGGTGCAGATCCCGAGTAGTCGAACCCACTCCGGTCGTTGTTTCGTCAATGAACAGCAACCCGTTGTAGCTGCCCGCGGTCAATGCTCCGACCTGTGCGTCTACCAGTTGGATCACCAGATCCTGGGTCTCNCCCGGGGCAACCGATCCGGTTCCTGATCCCAGGACCTCGACCCAGGCTGAATCNGAGTAGGCGTTCCACTCGAGCNGCGCCGTTCCNGTGTTNCGGACCTCGTAGGTGAANCTGGTGGGGGAGACGGCNTNGCCCCACGGTTCCGCTGGCGGTNAAGCCNGTGGAGGGGGAGGCCACCAGGACCGGTCCCGTGGCATCGCCTGTACCCGCTGTGAAGTTCTGTTGGACCTCGAAGTCAGCCAGGGCACGTTCGTAGACCGCCGCCAGGTGCAGGCGTCCGTCCCAGTGCCGGTCGCCGCTGACCTCGTTGCCAATCACCAGAGGATAGTCGCTGGACCAGTTGCTCAGGTTACCGCCGGTCTGGCCAACCGCGCGGGTGACGCCATTGACATACAGGCAGGTCTGGCCGTTCATGCTGCGGGTGTAGACCACATGCAGCAGGCCCACCGAGGCAGCGCCGGCGTCCGTGTCCAGGGCCGGGAAGCCGTTGGTGTCGGTCTCGGTAGAGCGCAGGCGGGTCGTGAATGTGTCGGAGGCTTGCGTGCCCCAGAGGCCTTGTCCCAGGGTCACATTGCGATTGTGGGCATCGGCGCTGAGGCTGATCAGGCGCGCAGGTCCATCCTGAGTCACATTGGCAGGAGTCACCCAGGCTTCGAGGGTCAACTCGTTGGATGTGGAAATGGCGGTGTTGATGCGGGTGGCGGCTCCGCCGGAGGTCAGGACCGCACTTGAGTCGAGACCCAGGGTTCCTGCGCCCCAGTTGGATGAGCCGGGTGAGATGATCTCCAAGTCCATAGACGGGGTCAGACCGGAAAGGTCATGGGCCACCGTGCCACTGAGTTCCTCGAAGTCATAGAGGGCGACCAGTCCATCACTGATGCGGCCGTCCGGTTGTTCACCGACCCGCAAGGTGACCACGGTGGTTTGCGTGTCCGCCTGATCGATGGAGTTGCTGAAGGCGATGGAGCCCATGTGGATCCCTGAGCCTTCTGACAGGTTGCCGGTTGCTATGGCAGCGGTCAGTTCCTGGCTCGCACCCTCCGCCAGCACGCCTTGGGCGTCGCCTGTCAGAACCAACCAGCCCGATTGGCTCGCGGCTGCCCATTCGAGCTCGCCGGTGCCCTCGTTGGTGATGGTGTAGACCTGGGTCTGGCCTTCCAGCTCGGCCAGGGTCAAGGCCTCCAGCTCCCATGGATCCTCTGGCGTGACGCGCAGATCGCCCGTGGGGGCTGGTTCTACCGTCAGCAGGAAGGCCATGATCAAGATGCCGCTGGGGTCCGAGCGGTCCCGGAAGATCAGATCCGCGGGGTAGTCGCCCACTGTCAGGGTCTCGGCGAAGGCCGTGTCGATGCTGACGGTCACATCAACCGTTGCACCGGGGGCCAGGGCTCCGGCGGGAACATCAGAGGTGAGCCAGGGTACGCTGGTCTCGATCTCCCAGGCGAAGAGGCCCAGGGTGTAGTTCACCAGGGTGTAGGTGCGCGCGCCTTCAGGAAAGGGTCCTCCTTCGGGGGCCGTGATATGGAAGGGGTTGCCGTCCACCACGCCGAAGGCACCATTGCCAACCTCGTCTCCGAGTCCGGAGACCGATTGGTCGCTCGGTGCGCAGGCGGTCAGGCACAAACCCAACCCAAAAAGTCCCCGTAGCAGAAGTTGCCCAATCCCTTGGGTCTTTGTTTCTTTGATCATCAGAATTCCTTGGTGGCATTCCCGGGTCGTACAGGCCAGCGGTATCCAATCCACTGGGCTTGTGCGGCGGTCAGCCAATGTACATGTCTTTTAGAAGTGAGAGACGCCCATCCGAAGTTGTGCGTCACCAAAAATTCCACGCAGACTTTAGCGAGCGATTTCGCTAGACCCAGTATGCATTCTCGATTCCATTTGAAACGGGTGTTTGGGGCATCCTTCGGGAGGGACAATCCTGTCTCTCCTTGAGAATATCGCAAACCATCCTGTTCGGTCTTGGTCGAGGTCATGGCTGGGGTGAGTGTTCCGCGATTGGCAGGGGTTCCATCCATCCTAGGAACTTCCCGCGCTTTGACCTATCGAACGCAGTCTGTTGAGGCTTGAAGGCCTCTGGTAGCATCTCGATCTGGGGCTCATAGGAACTCTCAATCACTCCGGGTGCCTGCTTCAGGTGTCTGGCCTTGGGGGCAGCACAGGCAGGTCCTTCAGTGCTCAGGCAGTTGCGCACTTGTTTCTTCCCCGCTCTTCAAGAGGTGTGTCATGGACCCCGGGGGCAAGTCGAGCAAAAGTTGCGCACACCTAATGAAAGTGGACCGCGATGGATTGCTGGCCCTGGGTCGCGCCCCACTGGCTTTGGCCTGCCTTGGTCAGAAGTCTCGATCTGGACCATTGGCTGAGGGGCTTGGGGATGGGCTAGGCTCTGACCCTTGAACATCCCCTCTCTGAAGGAACCCTGAATTCCTTCGACTCCCAATAATGCCGATCCCATGGCCTCTCTCCTGAACTTCAGATTTCTGCCATTCCTCGTCCTTTTCTCCCTAGGCGCCCTGCTTGTTGCGGACAGTCGCAGTCAGCCGACCATGCTGGGGGACGAGGACCTGGTTGGGACCTGGGAGGGCATTGACGAGAATACGGACTTCGAGCAACTCATCGTGAGCAAAGACGGCACGCTCACCGTAGGTGGGTTGAAGGGGACTTGGAAGACGCTGGGCTTGTCTCGTTTGCGCTACACATTGGATGGCGAGACCCTGACCGTTCGCTACAAGATCAAGAAGGATCTTCTGACCATCACCGCGGATGGGGAGAAGCTGGTGTATCGACGCAAGTCCAAGGCCGCAAAGCCTCCCGAAAAGCAGCCAGAATCTTCGGGCTCAAAGGGCAATCCCCTGGGCAAGGGAGTTCCACAGGCTAGCGATCCATTCTTGCGCCGTTTCAGCGGAGACGGGTTGACTCTGGAATTGCGGGCCAACCCAGGCGGGTATCGAGGAGAGCTGAGGCAAGGAGAGGCCATCTGGCCCATTGAAGCCACGCGTGAGGGCCTCTCCCTGACAGGCACCTTCACTGCAGACCAGATCTCCTATGGATTTGTCGCTCATCTCGAAGGGGATCGACTGAATCTTAAAAGCGGTGGGCGCACTTATTCACTGCGGGCAGCAGGGGGAGCGGGTGCTCGGATTCCCCCTGCCCTTACTGGTGTTGCGCAGGGAAAGACCACGCGCTTTGTGCATCCCAAGGGCTACTTCTCTTTTGATCTGCCCCAGGGCTGGTCGGCTGGTGGTGAATTTGAGGGCGGCATGCTGGTCAACCCGGGGCTGAAGGAGGGGGACTCATTGGATGTGGTGCTCCTGGTCAACTACGGTGAACTTGACCAGGGTGAAGTGGGCCGCAGTCCCGCCGCCCTCTTGGATGCCAACTCGGCCGAGTTTCGCCGGAACATGCGGGGGCAGGAGATTATTCTCGAAAAGGCCGTCAAGAAGGCAAAGCCGGTGCTGGTCAAGGATGTGCCCGGTGCAGTTCAGGAGTGGATTGGTCGCACGCAAAACGGCAAACCCTTGCGTTTGTGGCTGGGCGCTGTGGTCAAGCGCGAGTACTACATGACAGTGACCGCCATTCTGCTTTCCAAGAAGGAGGGCGCCTACCTACCCGGCGCGAAGCGCATCTTTTTCTCTCTGGCTCCCAAGCCACCCAAGCGCAACCCGGAGGCGGAGGCGGCACTGGCCGGACAAAGCATCGCAAAGACCGATAACAACGCGGGCGGCTTCTCGGGAACCACCTATGAGTTCAGTGCTGGTGGGAGTGTCACGACTGAGTTCCTGTTCAGTGGCATCACGGGGAGTGTCGATGTGGGCGGCTCGAACACCGAGCACGGGACCTATGAAGTGGTGGGGCAGATGCTCTACATGTACTTCCGATCCGGTCAGGTGAGCGGGGAATTGGTAAAGGAACGGGGGCGCTTGACCGGAGTCCGGTTGGGCGAGGCGTTCTACCCCCTGCGCTGACCGGGGGCTCGCGCTTTCGCCTGCCGGTTCGGAGGGAACAGGGTCGATGCGTGGATTCCGAGGGGATGCGGAACCTGACAGCGTACTCTCCCACTGACGCTTGCGGCTGAGGGCCTCCTCAGTCAGCCCCGTTTCCACTGAGGACTGCTTTTGGGGTCCTCAGCAGGATCAACAGGTCGAGCATCCAGGACCGGTTGCGGATGTACTTGATGTCCAGCCGCACCCATTCCTCGAAGCCGATGTTGCTGCGGCCCTCTATCTGCCAGAGGCAGGTCAGCCCACCCACGAAATCCAGGCGGCGGCGTTGCCAGGGCTCGTACTTGGCGACCTCGGCGGGCAGCGGCGGGCGTGGGCCGATGAGAGTCATGTCTCCGCACGCGACGTGCCAGAGTTGGGGCAGTTCGTCAATGGACAGTTTTCTGATCCAGCGGCCCACGCGGGTGATGCGTGGGTCGTTCTTCATCTTGAAGACCGGACCTGATTGCTCGTTTAGGCTGCTGAGGGCCGCCCGTTGTTCCTCGGCATCCTTGTGCATGGAGCGGAACTTGAAGAAGGTGAAGTGCCGTCCGCCCTGGCCGACTCGTGTCTGTTTGAAGAGCACGTCGCCTTTCGAGTCCAGTTTGATCAGCAACGCCACCAGGGGCAGGAGGGTGATGCTGAGGATGATCAGAAGCGGGATGCTGACCATGAGGTCCGCCGCCCTTCTCCAGGTTGGTAGGGGAACCGCGAGGTGGGGCTCAAGATCCTCGCAGGGTGTCTCATGCATCAGGTCACGCAATTGCGAATTGGCTTCGGCCCTCACGCTGCGCAGGGTGGAGTCTTCGCCGCCTGTGTTGGCGGGGCGCTTCAGGTGTGGCTTACCCTTGGGCAGGATGGTCCTGAGGTCGGAGGAAGCCTGCTGGCCTTCATCGTCGTCGTCATCGAGCCAATCCAGGGGGTAGCTGTAGATCTTCACGCTGGCCCCAAGATCAAGATGCCCGAAGCGCTCGATCACACGGTCCGAAAAGACGAGGGCGTCCTCCGGGTTACACTCCGGCAGGATGACTCCCAAGCTTTGCTCGCCAATTGATCCGATGGCATCATAGAGGCGGGCGGTCTTCTCAATTGCCCGAACCGCTCTTGAGAGATCTGTTTCGCCCTTGGATCCCATGGTGAAGACCACCAACGAGAAAACTGAGCCTGTGCGCTCCGTGCGCACCCTCTCCGCTTCGAACACGCGAATGAGTTCGGGCTTGCTGAGCAAGGGCGAGGGCGGCGGTGTATCTTCGAGACGATCCCAGTGCGATCTGTTGGGACTGAATTGGCGAGGCATGAGAGACTCTTGGACGCGGGGTCCAAGACGATACGGGGGATAAACGGAAGGCCGTGGGAAGGGGCTTTGCAAAGCCCTTACCCTGGGCAGAAGGGAAACTCCAGGAGGTCGGGGGGCGCTCGCCTATTGCGAGGACCGGATTGTACCATTCCGGGACCCGTCCCTGTCCCATTATGGGCATTTTGGGCCTGGCTGAGCGGTAATTGCCCTCCGGAACCCTTGTTCTAGGAGATCGGCCTCGGGCCCTGTTGCGAATACGCATCAGGTGATGAGGGTCCGTTCGTCCCGCTAGCCTCCGCCATAACCCAAGCCATCCAGCATGCTGCGGGTCTCGGCCGCCGTGGGCCGGAGAGGAGGTTGAATCGCGAGGCCCGCTTGGATCCAGGCTTCGATTTCGTCACGCATCCGTTGGGTGCGGATTGGCTCTTCGCTTGAGAGGTCCCAGGAGCGCTCAGGGTCCCTTTCGGTGTGAAACAGTCGAATGATGGGGCTCGACTCCTCTTGGTCGGTGTTGGGGCAGCTGATCAGCTCCCAGGGCCCCCGGCGCAGGGCATGGGATTGTCCCAGGCGCACCAATCTTCTGGTCTCCAACTCAGACCACAGGCCTCGTGCATGCATGGAATAGGCACCCTGTTCAAGTACCTCTCGTAAAGCGTTGGCCTGCAGCAGGTTGCGCGAGGTTCCAGTTCTGGTCCCACTGATTCCAGCCAGGTCCATCAGGGTCCGGGCCAGATGACGGTTCTCAAGGGGGCCTTCGATTACCTTGCCCCGTGGGACACCGGGACCCGCGAAGATCAGAGGTACATGTAGGGACTCATTCCAGAGTTGCGCGTCGTGCTGTGCCCAGCCGTGCTCGTTGAATTCTTCTCCGTGGTCGCTGGTGATGCAGATCAGGGTCTGATCGTTGATTCCGAGCTTCTTCAGTTGATCGAGCACTCTGCCAATAGCGGCGTCCGCATCCCGCACTTCTGCATCATAGAGGTCCAGTTGCCGGGCGCTCAATTTGCGGATGGCGCCTGGTGATCCGGTCCCGGCTTCATACCAGCGCTTGAGGGCTTGTCTCAGGTCCAGATGGTCCTCTCCCTGGGCTGGCGCAATTCCCAGGGCCTGGCAGGATTCAGAACTGGGCGTGTAGGGAAAGTGAGGTTCCACCAGATGCAGGTAGAGAAAGAACCGTTCCTCTGCGTGTTCTCCGAGCCAGTCGAGCCAGTCGCTCTCGCATTCGCGCGCCATAGCCCAACGGCGTGAGTCAAATGTCTCGAAGCCCTGATCGAAGCAACTGCCCTCGGATATCAAAGGGTTCATNCTGAAACCGGCGGTCAACCAGCCCTCATGCTGGAAGGCCTCGGCCAGGGTGAACANGGGGTGTGCCAGGGAGCTTGTGGGAGTTGCACCAATGCCATGCTCGGGGGGNGCAAGGCCGGTCAAGATNGAAGCTGTTCCCGGCAGGGTCCAGGGTCCAGCAGTGAGGGCCCACAACAGGCGCGTGCCCTCTTCCGCAAGGCCGTCCATTACCGGGCTCGTGTCTCGCCCATTGCCTCCCTGGCCAAGGCGATCTGCGCGCAGGGTGTCTACCACAATCAGGAGCACATTGGGATGCTCGTTGTCGGCTGGTTGAGCTTCTACCAGACTGGGCAGATGCACCTCCAGGCGTCCGAAGCCTAGGGCGGGGAAGTCTTGGGCACTGTCGTTCCAGATCGTTTCGAAGGCGATCACGCCGGACTCCGAGGGCAGGGGCACAGAGAATTCCTTCCACTGGCGCTGGGCCTCGGGAGTCTCCGGGGAGCAGGAGATGCTGGCCTCGTGCAACAAGTCGTCATCCACCCAGATGCGGCTGGTCACCTGCCCTCCCTGCCAGGACTCATGGTGCGGAGCAAGCCCTACGAGCAACTCGCGGCCTGATGGTCCCTCTGGCAAGGGCAGCTGCACCAGGGCGTTTCCCTGCAAGACCAACGCAGGGCGCGCTCCCCCCGGGCCCCGGCCCAGCCGCGTGGGCCGCAGCAAATCCACACGGGGGCCTGCTTCTGCGGGCGCGCGCTCCACCGAGGTCGGCTCGAAGGAAGCGAGCAGGCTGAAGAGAGTCGTGCGCACTTCGCGGGGGGCGAGAAGATCTTCTTGACCGGATCCACAGGCCACCAGAAAGACACACACCGCCGAGCACGCCCCAAGCAGGACTGGACTACTACCTGCGGGAACCTTCGGCGCTGGATGGGTTGCAGGTTGCTCTGCGTGTTGCCCTTTCGTTGTGCCCGTCATGTGATGTCTTCCCAGGGGAGGATTCTGGTCAGGATCAAGGTCTTTCGAAGAGGAGACAGTAGTTTTCTTCAAGGCCTTCCACCTGAATCTCTCTCAGGAAACGGAAGCCCGCCTGTTCAATTTCCGCGCGCACCGTTTCCTTACCGGCTCTTACGTGTCCCAGGATCCAGTCACGGCTGACACCTTCGATGCGTTCAAAGTCGACTATGAGCATTTGACCTCCCGGGCGTAGGGCGCGCAGTATTGAGCTGGTAGTCGTCAGAGGGTAGGTGAAGTGGTGGTAGGTGTCGCAGACGAAGGCACGGTCGATAGTGTTCGCATCGAGGCCCGAGTCGTCTTCTGGGCAGAGGACGGTCTGTACCTGGGAAACCTCGCGCTGCTGTGCCTGGGCCTTGAGGTTCTCAAGAAAGACAGGGGAGATCTCCACCGCATAGACTCGGCCCTGTTTGCCCACTGCATGGGCCATGGGGAAGGTGAAGAGCCCTGTGCCCGCACCGATGTCTGCTACGGCCATGCCCGGCTTGAGGCCCAGGAGTTCTTGAATCGCCGTCCGTTCGCGCCAGACTTCGCGTGACTCCCCCTCAAAGGCAACCTCAAACCGCTCTACATCCAGGTCTGGATCGAGGAAGCGGTCATTGAGGCCCTCCCTTACAGGGGCTTCATGGATCGCAGGCGCCTCGCAGGCGGCGAACAGAAGAAACAAGAGGGGCAGGGTCTGGCGCATGCGCCGAGTCTACCAAGCCCGAAGAGCTCTCCCCAAAGGTGACCTGGGTCCGAGCAGGGGCATGGGGCCCCCAGAGCTCTAGGCCGCGAAGTCGCTCTCGAAGGCCTTGAGGTCGTTGGAGCGCTGGCTCATCCAGGTCTCGATGGCGCTGACCTGGTCAGACGTGGCTTGCTCGAAGGCGAGGCCGATCAAGGTGCCGCCTTCGGCAGAGCAAAGGCGCGCTACGCGCACTTCGAGGGTTGTGCTGCATCCATCTCCGAAGGGCAGGGTGACTTGTCCCGCAGAATGTTGACTGGGTAGATTATCGGGGGATCCCGTGTACCAGACCCCAGCTCCGCTGGCGGAGAGATCCACCAAAGACGCTTCAATGGTCTTCTCGTCAAAACGACACTCGACGGGTGTGCGCTCTTTGAGGGTGGCCGTAGTCCGTTCGGTCCCGCGGCGGTTGAAGTAGCGTCCAAGGGCCGAGTCCAGTTGGGAAAGCAGATCCCCCTCGTTGATGAAGGCCAGGCCCACATGGACATGGTCGGGACCGGTCAGGCAGCTATTGCGCACCTCGGCGGTCGTCTGTACCTGCCAGCCATCGATCGGATGGGAGATGAGTACCTTGACCAGGGAGCCCATGGGCAACTGAGGCTCCGGCTCGTGCGACATCTTCAAGCCCACACCGCGGGCGGAGAGATCTGCCAGGTTTGCGGGAATCACGTGTCCGTCCCATTCGACTTCGACAACCAGGCTGTCGGAGGGAGGGAGCGTGACGCGCATGGTTGAGCGGCGGTCGAGGCCAGAATTGTGATGCCAGTGGGAGTAGATCATGGGGTGGTCCGTTGCTCCCCTGATCGGCACACTCGAGGGCTTCGCTTGAGTCCCGATGGCCTATCTGTGCCCGCCCGCGTCTCAGATCGGGGCACCGTTCCACAGGGGCTCGAAGGAGGTTGCAAAGGTGGGATCGAGGCCAGGAGGCAGGGCGGCTTCTGGGCTGCGGCCCCCGGTCGCTCCAGGGTATATCTTGTGGTTTCATTCAGCCCCCCCACAACATCTGGTAGGCTCACCCCATGGAGCAACCCGCACGAATCTACCTTGTCGGTGCCCACTCTACGGGCAAGACCACTCTCGCTCGCTGGATCCGAGACAACTACGGCATCCCCATGATCAGTGAGGTGGCCCGTAGTGTTCTGGCCGAAATGGAGGCCCAAGTGGACAGCCTGCGGGCGGACGTGGATCTGGTCAATCGCTACCAGGCAGAGGTCTTCCTGCGCCAGGCGCGCTCAGAGGCAGAAGCGGAGCAACGGGGCGCTTTTGTCTCCGACCGGGCATTCTGCAACCTGGCATACGCCGCGCAGCATGGGACTTTGCTGGCGGAGGTTGCACGGGATCCTCGGTTGGCCGCCTACATGCAAGGGGTAAAGCAGGGGCTCGTTTTCTTTGTTCGGCCGCATCGGGCTCTCTTGGCGTCAGACGGAGTGCGCGAGCGTCTGGACTGGGAAGAGGTGCTTCGTATCGATGGCATGGTGAAGTTCATGTTGGAGTTCTTCGGGGTGCCCTATGTGCCCGTGGCGTCCCTGGCCATGCAGGAACGCCAGCGTTGCATTGAACGAGTGCTCTCCTTGGGTGGGCTTGAGAAGGCCACGCCGGACACGCGCTATCTCTCCGGCCTCACCCGAGAGGCTGCCCAGTCCCTGGAACAGTCGGGTCCGGAGCATTCCCACGTAATTTCGAAGCGCGTGCCTGAATCTGCTTTTCGTTGATCCCCCAGGTCGGGGCCCACGGAGTGGCTTCTCGGTCTCGCAATGAGACGCTGACGATTCCCCAGGAAGGCTGTCAATGGGATAGGTTTGAGTATGCAACCTCTCCAACCTCCCTCCCAGTCCGGAGACGGATCTGATTCTGTGCCAAGCAGCATTCGGGTGCAGAACCAGGATGATTCTTCGAGTCTGTTGATTGCTTCCCTGCGTAGTCGGTTGGCTCAGGCCTGTGTGCAGATCGACACTTTGCGCCGTCAGAGCGAGGACAATGCCCTGCGTGTGGATTTCTTGCAGCACGCACTGGAGTTGGAGCGGGCTCGCAGTCGACGCGCCGTGAGGGAATTCAGGGACCTGCGCGCTCTCAACGGTACGGAAGCTGCGAGACCTGACGATGGCTCCCCCCGAACAGATGCAGGATCCGAGAACGGAGCTGCGTGATGTCTGCACGGAGAACTCATGTCTGTGTTCCAGTCCTGATTACTTTGCTCAGTCTTGCTTGCTTGGTCGTGTCCCTCGGCGCGTCCTAGTCTGAGCAGTAGCATCATGACCCGGTTCAAGCCCTGGCGCCTTGGCTGGCAACTTGTCCTGGACCCACCAATCTGACCTGCATCGGGATGATGATCTCCCTGCCTGAACGGGCTGGCGGTGATACAGTTCGAAGGGTAGATGCCTCCAGACTCTTGACACGCCATTATTCTGATTTTCCGATCAACCTCTCGCGTCTTGGTGAGAGCGACCTGCGTCAGCGCGCTACGGCCTGGTCCCTGGACCGCATTGTGCGCGCGCTCGGCCGCATCGAGGCGTCCCTCGTACGCATGACAGGGCGTCCAGGATTGGTGGCCTGCCTGACCCGTGTCCGAAAGCGGCGCCTGGAGATCCTGTTGGAGGATCTGGAACTGGCCTTCCTTGATGCCGCCCAGCATGCGGCCTGGCTTGAGACTGCATTGATGGGTGAGGCGGGGCATCAGGAATTGACTGGCGTCTTGAGCGAAGATGAGTGGCAGGTGCTCGGGTCCTATAGACGTGAGCGTCTGGCCGAGGGGCTCTTTACGATTCAAGAAGGCCGTCGTATTCTTGCCAAGAGCAAGGGCTTGCTTGCTCATTTGGATGTACGGCTGCGTGATCGTGACATGCGCTGGGGAGCCTAGGGCTGGCCAGTCCGTGCATCCACGGGTTGGGCAGCGTATGGTCTTGAGCCCTTGACCAGCCCCCTGCCCCTGACCCTGTTGGTTGGCTTCTTGGGAAGCGGAAAGACCACGCTCCTGAACCAGCTGCTGAACTCGCCCTTGCTGGACCCGCTTGAGGGAGGGCGGGCCGTGGTGATCGTCAATGAGTTTGGCGATGTTGGACTCGACGGCGCGCTTCTGGATGTGAGCTCGGAGGGTCTGATTGAACTTCCGGGGGGCTGTTTGTGTTGCACCATCCAAGGAGACTTGCTGCGCACCCTTCGTGAGCTATTGCGCAAGCGTAGTCGGCTCCTACTGCCCCTGCGCTTTGACCGGATCTTGATCGAGGCCAGTGGCTTGGCTTCCCCCGGTCCAATCCTGCGTACCCTGCTGGTCGAGGAGAACCTGGCCGCCGCTCTTGCGCCGCCGCGGGTGGTCGCCTTGGTCGCCACCGGGTCCTTGGGTGAGCAGCTGAAGCAGCATCCGGAAGTGCGCGAACAGCTGGCCCATGCCGATACGGTGGTGCTCTCGCATTGGGACCGTGCCGCTCATGACCAGCGTGCGCATGCTCGGGAAATCGTCGCCCGTTGTGCGCCCGGGGCTCAGGTCGTGAGCGCCACCAAGGGTGTGTTGGCTGATGAAGAGGAGTTGGTGGAACTGCTTCAACCCGCCCCTGACCTGGCCACCCTGCGCGAAAGAGTGGAGTCTCATGCCCATGATCACTCAGGTGGCTGCGACGGCCAGCATACGCAGGGTGTGAGCGCTGTCAGTTTGACCTCCGAGGCTCCTCTCGATCGAGAAGTCCTGGACATCTGGTTGCATTTTCTGGCGAGGCGACGGGATCCCCGTTTGCTGCGCATCAAGGGTCTTGTCCGAGTGACAGATGGTGCCTGCCTTGAGGTACAGGGAGTGGGGGAGTGGTATGGGTCCGAGAGGGCGTCCAGCCAGGATCTGGTTCAGTCCCAGTTGGTGCTGATTGGCGTGGGGCTTGATGAGCAGGAACTGCGCAGGGGCTGGGCCAAGGCCGGGGGGAAGCTGGTTCCGGACCCTCTTCAGGGTTGATTGCTGAGGTAGACTGCTGCAATGAGTCCTATGAGCTTTTCCTCACGCCGCCAACTTCTTCAGGGCACGGCTTCAGCCGCTGCTTGCTTGACCACCCCGGGCCTTTTGGCTTCTGGATTCACCAGCGCTGCTGGGGATGAAGGGTGGTTTGACATTTCATTGGCCCAGTGGTCCCTGCACCGGGCTCTGCGCGGGGGAGGTCTGGACAACCTGGACTTTGCTCGCGTTGCTCGCGAGGACTACGGGGTGAACGGGCTTGAGTATGTGAACTCCTTCTTCAAGGCCCAGGCAGGCAATTTTGAGTACTTGGCCAAGATGAAGAAGGCCGCCGGGGATCACGGGGTCAAGAGCCTCTTGATTATGGTGGACGGGGAAGGTGCCCTGGCAGATGAGGATAAGACTCGTCGTCGAAAGGCAGTGGACAATCACTTCAAGTGGTTGGCTGCAGCAGCCTACCTCGGTTGTCATTCCATTCGGGTCAACGCCGCTGGTGGAGGCGACCGTGGCGAGGCCGAACGTCGTGCTGCCGATAGCCTGGTGCACCTGGCGGAAGTGGCCACGCCCTATGGGCTGAATGTGATCGTGGAAAACCATGGCGGCCTGTCCTCGGATGGTTCATGGCTTTCGGCGGTCATGCGCCGAGCAAACCACCCGCGCGTGGGCACCTTGCCGGACTTCGGCAACTTTCGCCTGGGTGGCGGCAAGAGCTACGACCGCTACAAGGGTGTCGAAGAACTGATGCCATTCGCCAAGGCGGTGAGCGCCAAGTCGCACGACTTTGATGAGCACGGCAATGAGGTTCACACGGACTATCTGCGCATGATGGGTATTGTCAAAGATGCGGGCTACCGCGGTTTTGTGGGCATCGAGTACGAGGGCGGGGGTCTGTCTGAAAAAGAGGGCATTCTGGCCACTCGCCGCCTGCTGGAGCGCGTACGCAGCAAGTTGCAGGGCTGACCTGGGGCTTTCCGGGCATGTCCTGCAGGGATACGCTTGTGTATGGATTGGCCGCCTGCGGCGCTTTTTTTGAGCGTTCCTCTGGAAGGATTGTCTCTGGGGTCGTAATTGGAGGTCGGGAGCTTATGCTCTCTTCTCCTGATCGATACCCTTGAGCTTCGACTGCTTGATCCTCGTCAGCGGATTTCCAGGCGGTTGGGCCCTACAAGAGCATTGTCGGCAAGCACGCTGGCGCCCCAGATCGACTCCTGTGGGCGTTCAGCGCTTCCAGCAGAAACCCAACAAGACAGCCAACAGACCCCATGCAACTACCCCTTCGTGCATTGACTACCGCCCTCCTTCTGGCCTCGGCCCTGGCCAATGCCACCCCTATTGAGACCGAAGGACCTTGGCTGGAGGACTACGACGAAGCGGTCAAGGTCGCTCGCGCAGAAGGTAAGGACTTGTTCGTGGATTTCACTGGTTCTGACTGGTGCGGTTGGTGCATCCGGCTGGACTCTGAAGTCTTTGAGCATGATGAGTGGCTCGATGCTGTTCGGGGTGATTATGTGCTGGTCAAGCTGGACTTCCCGCGCAAGCAGGAGATCAAGGACCTGGTCCCCAACCCCGAGCGCAATGAAGAACTCAAGAACAAACTAGGCGTCACCGGTTTCCCCACCATCATGCTCTTGACTGCAGATGGTGACTCTTTTGGGCGTACTGGTTACAAGGAAGGGGGACCTGGGCCCTACCTGAAGCACATGGCAGTCTTGCGTGAGGAGGGAATGGCTAAACTGAAACCTGTTCTCAAGTTGGTGGCTGATTACCGTCAAGCCAAAGGCGACAAGCGCCTCAGCGCCTGGAGAGCGGTAGCGGACCATCTTTCAGGTGCGGGAACCAAGAGCCCTGGCGCAAGCTCTTGCCTTGAGATTGTCAAGAGTGTGAT
Organism: Planctomycetota bacterium; assembly: GCA_002686945.1. Taxonomy (GTDB): domain Bacteria; phylum Planctomycetota; class UBA1135; order UBA1135. The sequence goes on along the minus strand of NYYZ01000007.1, from coordinate 12,996 downwards.
TGCCGACAAGAGCAAGGAGACCGCCGGTCTGATCCCGCGTGCCATCGAAGTCCTGGTCGAGATTGAGGAAGTGGATCTGGCTTTGGCTCAGCTTGTTGCGGAGATTGACCCCAAGAATGAGGCAGGAACTCTTGAGGCTGCACTCTTTGTCCTGGTGAACTCAAGGATCACCAAAGAGCAGCTTGGGGCTGCTACAGATCTGGCCAAGGGCTACTTGGATGCTGGCAAGATCGACAATACGGAACACGGATTCTATATCTTCCTGCTTGGGGCGCATTGGTCCGCGAGATTCTTGGATGATCTGGACAGTGCAAAGGTCTTTGCCAAGCATGCTTTGGCCCTGGATGCGGGCGAGGAGAACATGCGATCCTTCCTGGAGGGAATTCGGGATCAACCGGTTGAAGAAGAGGAGCCTTCTGAAGGAGGCGGCTCTGGTAAGTGATCTCTGTTTATGTACAGGAACCCAGTTGAATTGGCGCGGGAGGGGGCAGTAGCCCTTTCCCGCGCTCTTGTCTTGTTCTCGCTCCGGCCCGTCTAGATCTCCTTGTTCAATGCGCTGGCTTCCTTTTGGATTGCTTATTCTGCTGCTTCTGGCTACAGGCTGGATTCTTCGCGGGAGCGGCTTCGTGTCCGGGTTGGAGATTCGTGGGCAGGGTTCCGCAGATGAAAAGGGTGAACAGCCCGAGCATGCGACCCTAGAGGCGCGTGACTCAGTACCCTCCGGAAATGGTCAGGAGGTCCTCCTCTCCGATCACTCCTCGCAGGTTCGCAAGCGCATCCAATCTGAGGTCGCCCCTGCGCAAGGCGAGGCTGTTCCGGAGGTTGAGGCTCCGGTGGCGGTCCATGGCCGAGTACTCAATTCCATGGGTTATCCCGTGGAGGGTGTGGGTGTGCGCCTGGTCTCTCACCAGGTGGTGGATGATCCTCGTTCGAGATCCTTCTTCCTCTCTTCGTCGCGGGCCTTGATGCGCGCCGGTGGGGCAGAGGCAGCAGGGTACACAGATCGTCGAGGGAGGTTTACGCTGGAGGCAGTTGCAGTTGTCAGCGAGCTTCTCATTGAGTGCGGCGGAAGTATTCTCTCCAAGCCTTTGGTTGTCCCTGTTTCTCCCGACCAGATTGAGCAGACAATTGTCCTTCCCTCGCCCTCGGCTGGAGCGGGGCAGATTCATGCGACTCTACTGGACTTGGAAGGAAACCCGCTCCCCATAGAACGTGTGGAGTCTCACCTCGTCAAGCCACGCCCCGCAGCCTCTGGCACGACTTCACAGGCTGCCTGGATCCAGCATGATCCTGGTCTCCTGTTCAGGGGGAACAACCAATGGACTCTGTCGGGTCTCGCTCCGGGTACCTGGCGGATTTGGGTCTATGCGAGGGGGGGAGGGATCGCTTCTGAACACGTTCAGCTCGAGCTTGACGGTGAGGTTCAAGTTGTCTTGAGGCTAGCCTCGCGCAGCGGGCAACATGGGTTGGGCACCAGCGTCTGGTTAGACCCCTCTGACATTCTGACACCTGATGAAACCAATGGGCTCGCCGCTCGTGAGATCAAGGGACAGCGTCCTCGGGTACTCGGCGAGCATGCTTTTGACGCTTACTTGCAACACACCATCAACTTCCCTGGGGGCGAGTTGAGTGCGGCCTACCTCCTGCTTGACCTGGAAGCGGAGGCTGGCGGTGCAGACAACGACAGTATCAGCCTTGAGTACATTCAGGGGGCCGGAAAGGGGCGCTGGGGTTGGAGCAGTGTGATCGCCAGACTCCCCGGCGCCAGTAGCCCCTGGAGGAATGGGGCCCGGGGGCACATCGAGCTGGATCTTGCGCGGCTCCCCCTCGTCGATGGATCCTATCGCAGCCTGCTCGACTCCATGGCTGACGGGAAACTCGATCTTTGGATCCAGGACGACACCTTTGTGCGCAGTCTGCGGCTGACGGTTGTGCATCGTGCACGCTAGACCCTCCCGCAGATCCCAACCGAGCGATGCCCCTGGGGCCTTCCTCAGGGCTCTGGGAAGGAATCTGGTTTCGAGCTCCCTGGCCCGCTACATTCGCAGACATGGGACGATTGGGACTGTTGCTGTGTCTTGGCTTTCTGACTGGTTGCGCCACCGACTCGGGGATCAGTCCGCGGCCCTTGCCTGCGGCGAGTCGTTGGGCGTCAGCGGGCGAGCGCCTGGTCCTGGTGGATCGTGAGCGGGGGCTTGCGATCGCAGAACCAGGAGCGGTTCCCCCGCACCTACGGGAGCAGCTTGAGGGTGCACTCGGGGTGAGTGGGGGAGAGTTGTCGCCTTTGCTCGCCGGACAGAATGGACATCCGGCGGTCGTCATGTTTCAGGCTGGCGCCTGGCGCCTGGCAGAGGCCTGGTTCAATGGAGCCCTGGGGGACGACGAATATGCCCAGCAGTTCGAGATGTTGGTGATCCGTTGCTTGAGCCTGTTGGAGCCGGTGAGCGTGGGTGCCGAAGCGAGAGAGAGTGTACCACTGCTACCGCAGGGGGTTCCTGTGCCCGCGGTCATGAGAATGCACCGGGAGGAAGACGGTGGAAATTCTTGTGAAGGCTGCAGGGGGTTGAGGCGGGGAATTGGTGCTGGGCTCAAGCTCACCGATCGTGGCTTTGTCCTCTAGGCGGCACTACTTAGGCAATGCCCTTGGTGCCATCACTTTTTCGTGCAGCTTCGGCTTCACTATCTCGCTTCTCCCTCTCCGCCTTGGCAACCGCCAGGCGAACCGCAATCGCTGTATCCGGCGTGACTGACATGGAATTGATTCCACACTCCACCAGGAACGCGGGGATCTCGTCCGGGTGATCCGAAGGGGCTTGCCCGCAGATCCCGATCTCAAGTCCATGCCTGCGGAACACCTCCACTGCCTGGCGGATCATTATCTGGACCCCCGGGGAGCGCGCGTCCACAGGATGCTGGTAGCCTTCCAAATCATCGCGGCTCACCGCATAGACCGTCTGGACCAGATCATTCGAGCCAATTGATCCGCCGGTCAAGCCCATCTCGTTGATGAAGTCATTGGCCAGGATCACATTGGAAGGCAATTCAACCATCAAGAACAAGGGCACGCCCGCTTCATCCCCGAGGCCTCGGTCTTCCAGCAACCCCTTGACCGCGCGGCCTTCTTCCGGGGACCGACAAAACGGAACCATCAATTCCAAGTTGTCCAGACCAAGGCGAGCACGCACAAGACGCAGTGCGTCGCACTCCATCTCGAATGCTGGCAGGAAGATGGGATCCACATAGCGCGAGGCTCCGCGCCAGGCGATCATGGGGTTTTCTTCTTCAGGTTCGAAGATCCGCCCGCCCAGGAGCTCGCGGTACTCGTTGGACTTGAGGTCTGAGAGGCGCACCAGAACCGGGCGCGGGTGGAACGCGGCACAGATCAGGCCGATTCCCTCCATGACCCGATCCACGAAGAACTGGCGCTTGTCCGCATATGCCGCCGTGCGTCGGTCGATTGCTCCGAGCAGCATCTTGATCTCATAGTGACCTTCGTTTTCCAGGTGCTCCGCGAAGGGGGAGAGCTCTGGGGCCAGTTTGCCTCCTTCGGCCCAGTCCTGAAGTTCGCGGAAGTACAAGAGGGCAAGGGGATGCACGCCCACTTCGCTGGTCAGGATGAACTCGATGCGTGCCAGGCCGACTCCGTCCACAGGCAGTTGGGAATCCGCCAGAGCCTTGGCTGGGAAGCCCACATTGAGCTTGATCTTGGTTTCGAGTTCGTGGTCCAGCTTGATCTCGACTTCTTCAACTTTGAAAGGATGTGCGCCTTTGAAAACGAACGCGGTCTCTCCTTCGGCGCAGGTGCCGGTCACGATCTGATTGGGCTGCAGTTGTCGCGTCGCGTCCTCGCAACCGACAATGGCAGGGATGCCGAACTCCCGAGCAATGATTGCAGCGTGGGAGGTCCGGCCACCTTTGTCGGTGACGATCAGGGCGGCGTCCTTCATCATCGGCTCCCAGTCCGGGGTGGTCATCTCAGTGACCAGCACATCGCCGGGGTCAAAGACGTGCTCCTCTGGGGCGATATCATCGAGCTTCTCTCCGCTGGCGAGTCGAATTCGCAGGTCGCGCTTCTTGAGGATGCCCTCCTCGTAGGACTTGTAGCGTCGCACGCGACCGCTGCCGATGCGGGTTCCTACGGCCTGGCCTTCAACCAGCAGCTTTCCCTCGGAACGGAGTTGGTTCACCAACCCTGCTTGCATGGTGTAGCGCGTAATCGTGTTGGTTTCCGCTCGCGCATGCACTGTCTCGGGGCGCGCCTGAACGATGTAGATCTGTTGACTGCGCCCGTCCTTGGCCCATTCAATATCCATGGGCTGGCCGTAGTGCTTTTCAATGGTCAGACCCATCCGGCCAAGTTCGAGGATCTCATCCTGGGTCAAGGAGCAGGCTCGGCGGCGGGCGGCGGAGACATCCACGCTTTCAACCGCCATGCCACCCTGGTTTGAATAGACCATAGCAATGTCCTTCGCGCCGATATGTCGATGGACTATGGCAGCGTGCCCCTTGCGCAAGCCTTCCTTCCAAATCGTGAAGTGATCGGGGGAGACGCTGCCTTGCACAACCAGTTCACCAAGGCCATAGCTTGAAGAGACATGGATCACGCCCCTGTGACCTGAGTCCGGATCCAGTGTGAACATCACTCCGCTTGTGGCCAGATCGGAACGCACCATTTTCATGATCACCACTGCCAGGGACGCTCTCAGAGGGGAGAGGCCTTGGCTCATTTGGTAGCTCACAGCGCGCTCGGTGAAGAGGCTTGCGCAGCACTCTTTCCAGCGTCGCAGGACATCTTCATCGCTGGAGACATTGAGGAAGGACTCACACTGTCCTGCAAAGGAGGCCTCTTCGGAGTCTTCAACTGTGGCGGACGAACGCACAGCCACATCCACTTCCGTGTCATGCTCCTCGCACAGCTGACGGTAGCCCTGGCGAATTGCCTGCTCTACATCTCCAGGGATGGGGGCGGCGCAAACTAGTTCCCGCGCCAGTTGCGCGCGACCATGCATTTCTAGATGGTCGTCCGTGTTGGCGTTCCTTGCGGTAACCCTGAGGGCATCGGCCAAGGTGTTGGATTGCACCGCTGCGAGGCGCACGCTGCCAAGCCCTTCGATTTCGGAGGAGGTGGAAAGCACACCCGGCTCTAAGGGTTCCTCAAGGAACCGGCGGTAGGCCAGGGCGGTGGTGGTGAAGCCGTTGGGAACTGGTACCCCCTTGGGTACCAATTGACAGTACAGCTCGCCCAGGCTGGCCCCCTTGCCGCCCACGAGATCGGCGTCAGTCTTGCCACATTCTTCGAACCACAGAACAAGTCGATCTTCGCGCGGGGATTGGGGCATACTTGGGGGCGTTAGAGGCCGGACGGTGATGGAGGCATCGGCCTATTTGAGTCCCAACTTGAGGCAGGGTCAGCCCCAACTCCCTTCCATGGGCCTCACCGCGTCCTTTTTCAAGCCCTCTTGGGCGCGGGTGGATTGAAAGGTCCCAGCCTGTGCCCTGTCGCGGTCACAGGGAGGCCTTCATCGATTCCTGGGGGCCAGGGTCTGGGGACACTCAGGCCACTAGGGCAGGAACGACTTCTTGTCTTTCAACTTGCGTGGCAGGTATTCCTCGATCACGAAGTTCAGGCCCCACTTGGCGAGGGCTTGCTGCTCAGCCCGCCCCCCCATCTTCAGCATTTGCTGCAGAGCTTTCTTCCAGGGCAGGTGGGATTTGAAGAAGGGGTCGTTCTTCATCGCATCCTGGGCGCGCTTGATGTCGACCTTCTGCAGGTCGTGGGTTGCGTCCTGCAGCTTGAAGTCGATGATGTCCTGGGGCGTGACTCCCAAGAAGCGAGCCTTGGGCACGCAAAAGAAACGGTTGATGTGTGCCGCATTGCCTGAGCCAACCTTGAGCGTGCGGTAGATGTTGGCGATGCCATAGGGGTCGCAATCCACGAAGCAGAACACGGGCAGTTTCTGGTCGTCCGAAAGGCGCCTGATGAAGCGCCGTGTGGCCCTGGAGGGCACGCCGCTCATGGAAATCAAGATGGAACTGGAGTCGCGCCACCACTTGTGGTTGTTGAGTCGCGCGAACATGCCTCCGGTTTCGATGGCAAGAATGAACTTGGCTTTTGTCTGGAACTTGAGGTGCTCTACCGAGTGCGGAATCGTGTAGGCGCCGGTGCCCATGGCAGTGCAGTCGATGCGGATCTCGGCGCCGGTCTCGGAATCTCGGTCGATGACCACAAGTTCTCCTGCCAGGGCACCCCCGTGTTCTTCCGGGTAGTAGCGCAGTTGTTCGCGCGATAGTCCGTCCAGGCTGGCCAATGCTTCGATGTCGTCCATGACCGCATCCGACTCGGGCTGCTCGCGGAATTTGCAGGCACCCCAGTTCTTGGAAACATAGTAGGCCTCTCGTTTGGTGGCAAAATCGTTGTTCTCGATCATCTCCTTCGATACCGACATCAAGCGCAGGGTCTGGGCGAACGTCTTGACCGTGTTGAAGGAGAGGGCGCGTACCTTGCGGCCCTTGCCAAGCTCGAAGAAGCCGACTTTCTTGTCGTAGGTCACATTGGCCAGTGAGCGTACCGGGAACTTGAGCTCTGGCAGGCTGCGGGCCTTGATCTTGCGCTGCACTGTGACTGCAGTGTGCTCCACCAGCTTGATGGTCTTCTTGTCCATTTCGCTGAGGGTGTGCTTCTTTGCTGAAGCTCTTCGCGCGGGGGCCTTCTTGGCGGTCACCTTGGTTGCTTTCTTGCGTGTACTCTTCTTCTTGGCCATGGTCTGTTGGTCCTGTTGGGCGGTGCGCGGATGCTGCTTGTCTAGAACTTGCGCGAACGATGCAGAGTCTTCTCGAGGCTGCTGACGGTGCTCTCTTTCTCCTTGTTGGTCAGGCCGAGAATCTCCTGTAGAGCGATGCCGATGTGGGGGATGTAGGTCTCAATGTATTCGCGCTTTTGGTACTCGCGTTGCAGGCGCTTGCCCTTGCGGATGTGAATACCCAGCTTGCGGCCGCATTCTTGCAGCGCCAGGCGTACCTCTTTCAGGATCTCGGGATAGCTTGCCACCGCTTCCTTGGACTCTGATGTGAAGGGAACCCAAACCGATGCGATGTGGATGATGATTGCCATGGGCGCAACGGGTAGGGCGCCCTTGGGTTGCGTGAGGCCATAGGATCGCCAGTTGGTCTGGATGACGCCTTTGGTGATTGCGCATCCAGCCTGCTGGTAGAGCAGAGGCACACGGTTGGCAAATCGAATCAAGCGCGCGGGCTCATCTGCATCAGCGACCAGATCGGCCACGATTTTTTCTGAACGGGATTTTTTCTTGATCCGTCCATCGTCCTCTTCTTCGAAGCCTTGACCGGGCTTCCCGTAAGCAAGGCCCACTTCGATCTGGAAGGGGTTGCCTCGATAGACCGCAGCCGGTCGGGTCGCGGTGGCGTAGAAGTCCGCTTCGATCTCCTTGCGCAGTCCCAAGAGCAGCAACTCCTCGCCGATTGGAGCGATGCAATCCGTGGGAGGAGAACTGATCTTCGTCTCGTTGATCGCGTCGTAAAGAGCCGCTGCTTCATCCCGCGCGATGCGCGAGGGGTAGCTCTTCATGGTCAAGCCCTTGCCTGCGGCGCTTACGATCTTCTTGGCCACGGTGGTACCCACACGACAGAACTCCTCCCGCAGGAATCCCGACAGGGAGCGGCTTGCGGTTTCCTTCAGCATGCCGATCAGGCGGCCCAATTCGATGCCATGGGGGTGCGGCTTGATTTCTACCGTGGCCTTGGGCTTTTCCTTCGTGTGGGCTTCATAGACCACTTCTTCCCCAGAGGGATCGATCCAGGTCAGGGTCAGGTGGGGATTGGCGATGGCGGTTTGCTTGAGGTACATGTCCACCGAGCGCAGACCCTTCTTGTAGGTCGCCTCCATCTCGATCTCTACGCGGGTACCGTGTGTCTTTCCCTCCCAGTCCACCTCTTCCTTGGAGTGTTCTTCTGGTCGGTTGCGTTTTGTGTCCAGGCTGAGGAGTACCTCCACCGCTTTGCGCCGCTTGATCTTGGAACGTACCAGTATGGGCTTGCCTGTGGTCAGCTTGCCATACATGCCCGCAGCCGAGATTCCTATCCCCTGTTGGCCTCGGCTTTGGCTGAGCTTGTGGAACTTGGAGCCATAGAGCAGCTGGCCGAAGATCTTGCCAATCTGCATGTCGGTTATTCCGGGGCCATTGTCTTCCACCGTGACCCGGAAAGTCTTGGCTGTGATCTGCTCGATCTGGACCTCGATCACCGGCAGGATGCCCCCGTCTTCGCAGGCGTCCAGGCTGTTGTCCACCGCTTCTTTGACCGCCATCAGCAGAGCCTTGACTGGAGAGTCAAAGCCCAGCATGTGGCGGTTCTTCTCGAAGAACTCGGCTACGGAGATGTCACGGGCTTGGGATGCGCCGGTGCCCCTGCGCTTGCCAGCCTTGGGGGAGCGGGTCGATTTCTTGGAAGCCACGGTTGTGTTGTCTTGCAGGTCGAACAGAGTGTCTTTGGCCACGGGGTTCTCCGGGGGTGCGTTGCCGTTCTATAGGAGGTGAGTGCAGGGGTCAACCGCGGAGCAGATGTTCTACGAGCCAGAGCACGCCCGCGCTGAGTAGAAGCAGGGGGGCCGAGGTGAGGCAGCCCGCGCGCAGGAAGCGTTGTTGCAGCGAGCCCGCACAAGCGGGGCAGACCCGTGGTATGGGGTCGGGCAGATCCTCGTTGCAGTGCGGGCAGCGCGAGGCATCGATCAATCGGGGCATGTGACTTTGCCCTCTCCATTGGTTTCAGGGGCGCGCTGGTGGGCTGGCGGAGTGTGATCAGGGGGCTCGCGTGTCAGTCCCAGGGCTTGAGCACGTTGGCCGAAGCATTCCAGGGCCGCGCTCATGGGGGCACCCAGTTGGAAAACGCACTGTTCCAGCAGGTATTTGCGCAGGCATGCGAGGGGCAACTGGAGTTCCTGGGCGCCTCGTTCGGCGATTTCTTCCCTGGCTGTGCCGCCCCTTTCGGCCGCCTGGTGGAACTCGGGCAACAGCGGTTCGATGGTCGCGGGAGAACGAAAGAGCCAGAGGGCAAACACAAAGGGCAAGCCGGTCTGCTGGGTCCAGACTTGGGAAGGGTTCCAATTGCTCAGCTCTTCGAGCCAGGTCTCCCTCAGTGCCTGATCTCCAATGCGCAGCCAGGCGTCCGCGTCTGCTGTCCTGGGGTCCACCCCTGCTGGGACTTCCAGGTATTCGGGTGCTCCTCCGTCACGCTCGGCCAGAAGCACGCGCACCAGTGCAGCCGCTGCACGGCTGGAAGGATCGAGGGCTATGCGACGCACCTTTTCGATCGGACGTCGTAGAAAAACCTGGACGGAATCAACAGTCCCCTGGCCTGCCACAGCCAGACCGTCAATGGTGCCGTAGCCCGGGCGGCGAAAGAGCTCGATGGAGGACACCAGAGCGGCGTCCAGTTTCGAATCGCGCAGGCCTTGGACCAATTCGGCAGGCACCGCTTGTTGGTACAGGATGTCGGCAGCGCTCTCAAGACCCCAATCCAGGGGCCGCCCAACCACATAGGGCACGCTTCCGATTTGCAAAGACATGGGTGGCAGTCTAGCAGCCAGCTGAACGATCCCCTACTACGACTTTGGCATCTCGGGGTGCTCTGCATGTTGGGGTTCCAGTCAACGGGCCGGGCCTTTGGAAGCGCTGATTGCCAGGGTCAGTGGAGTCCCTTGCAGAAGAGGGCCCGAAACTTCTGGCAGGGAGTTTCGTTCTTGCTCGCATGCTGGATCTCTTCCTACCCACAGTTCTGACTCTGTTTGCTGCCCCTGGTCTCATGCGTCCCAGCGGCCCGTTTCCAGGACCCACTCCGCTCCAGGGCGGGCCTGCCTGTGCCTCTCTGCCTTGCTTGCAGACCTTGCCTACGCCCGTGGATTGTGCCCCGCGGGACCCAACCCAGGGAGGAGGGGCGTTCGGTGCAGCTCTTCTGCGGCTCCCGTACCACAGCCGGGTCCTCTGCGCGGCCCCCAAGCAGTCAGGTCCGAGTCTGTTTCGACAGGGGGCGGTTTGGGTCTATGGGGACGGGCCAGCGGGGCTCGCAGCAGTGGGGGTGCTCACTTCACCGACGCCTTCCTCGGGGGACCAATTCGGCCGGGCTCTCGCTGGGGATGGGGGTTGGATTGCTGTGGGGTCACCCTTTCAAAGTGGGGCATCTTCCCATAGCGGCGCGGTCCACATCTATCAGGAGAAGTCCCAGGGCTTCAATCACACTCAAGTGCTGGCGCCCCCTGATGCGGGGCTCCTGGCTTTCTTTGGGGATGCCATGCATATGCAAGGGCCCCATCTGATTGTCGGTGCTCCGCGTCAGATGGGCGCGGCAGGTGCATTCTTGCAGGGGGCTGCCTGGATCTATCGATTGCGCGGCTCCAGCTGGGAACCGCAGTTGCGCTTTGATCCCCCTGATCAATGCCCTGGCGCTCGGGCCGGAGCTGCGGTCTTGATCACATCCGACACGGCCTTTGTGGGAGTTCCAGATCATGACGGGGCGGCTGGTCTCGCTTGCGGAGGTGTTTGGATGTTGAAACTGCAAGGGGGGCGTTGGCAAGCGATGGAGTTTCTGAATCCACCTGAGTCCCGATCCAATTCACACTTCGGCGCGTCCCTGGCAAGTTCGGGCAATTGGCTCGCGGTGGGAGCGCCGGGACCCGAGGCGTCTGGGGCGGGGCTCGGAAGTGTGCATGTGTTTCGTCTGGGCGCAGCGGGTCCAGTACACCATTGTGTCGTACGGGCGCCCAGCCGCGAGGCTGGAGGATTTGGGCGCGCGCTGGCTCCTTGCCAAGACGGTTTTCTGGTGGGAGCCCCTGGAGGAACTGGTTCTGTGCTGCGTTTGGAAATCGGGGTCTCGGGGCCCAGGGTCCAATGCCTGCTGGTCGGGGACGCGGCCAGCCAAGCTGGAGCTGCGGTGCAGGAAGGGCTTCTGCCTGGAAGTTTTCTTGCGGGAGAACCAGGGGGTACAAGCAGCACTTCTCTGGCCGCTCGGCGTGGTGGCCTTTTACACCTGGATCCAGGGATCATGCCCAGTCCCCAGGTGGGGACCGGGGATCTGACTCTGGGCCTGCAGGTCTGCGGCGATCGCAGCCTCCATGCCTGGACCTCACCCGTAGAGTCCTCCAGTGCCTGGCGCTTGTTGGCGGTCCCATCATCTGGGGGACCGGCTCGTGTGATCCAGACGGGCAACGCATCCCAGGACGGGTTTGTTGAGGTCCACGGGACCCTGGCAATCCTGCCCGCTGGAGCGTGGGATTTGCACCTGGAACTGGTGCTGCTCGGGGGACTGGGGGGCAGCAGCGATGTGCATCGCGTGGTTTTGCCCTAGGAGTTCAGCCGGGGCACCCAAGAAAATCCGCTTGGGTCTAGTCCCGATCTGGGGATGGGCGTCGGGCGATGACCACTGGGAGCTCGAGTTCTTCTCCGCTGCGCCAGATCGTCACCTGCACGGTGTCGCCCGGATCGAGCACAGCCACCGAAGTCATCAGGTCTTTGCGTGTGATCAGCTTGCGCTTGCCCACCGCCAGAATGATGTCTCCCTGCCTGAGTCCTGCGGCACGGGCAGGGCTGAGGTCCGTGAAATCGCTGATGCGTACCTTGCTGATGCCGTCGTATTCACGTACGCGGTCCGGTCGGAACCAGCTCTGGACCTGGATTCCCAGCCAACCTCGGATCACTTCGCCATCTTCCAGGATTCCCTCGATCACCTGACTCACCAGGGAAGAGGGGATTGCGAAGCAGATGCCCAGGTCGCCATTGGACTCCAGCCCCTGAGCGGTGGAGATGCCCAGAACCTTGCCCTCAAGGCAGATAAGTGGACCACCGGAATTTCCTGGGTTGATGGCCGCGTCGGTTTGAATGAAGTCCTCGTAGGTGGCCAGGTTGAGATCACTGCGACCAAGGCCGCTGACTATGCCGCGAGTTACACTGGCACCCAGCCCAAGAGGATTGCCCAGAACCAGTACCGTGGCGCCGACCTTGGGCGTCCGAGGATCGAGTTCCAGAAAGGGGAAGCTGCGTTTGGGATCGTCTGGGTCGATGCGTAGCACAGCGAGATCCGTGTCGGGATCGGTTCCCAGCAGTGAAGCGGGAAGCCGGTTGCCTTCGGGCAGTGTGATCGAGAAGCGCGTGCCGTCCTTGACCACATGATAATTCGTCACCACGATTCCCTCAGGGCGCACGATGACTCCCGAGCCTTCAGAAGTGGATCCCCTACGACCTCGAATCGATTGGGAGCGCACCTGCACTACCGATGGGGTGGCTTCGCTGCAGATCTGCTCAATCCCCCGGGAAACCTGCTGAGCCACGTCCTGGTCAGAGGGAGCAAGGGAGATGCCCACCAGGGTCGATAGGCTGATAAAGCTGACGCAGGCTGCTAGGGAGGTTGTGCGCATGATAGAACTGCTCGGAGGACTCCGGGGTGGCCTCGCCCCCCCTCTAGTATCATCTCTGGTAGCTACAGCTTCTAGCCTAGCACTCAATGAGAAAACCTGCCTGGGGGTCCCATGTCCCGTTTTGGTGGTCTGAGACTCACTTTGGACACCAGAATTGTGTTCGCTTTTCGTCTCGGGGGTGCAGTTCCAGGCCCCCTGGGCTATCATTTAGCATCGTCTTCATGGGCATTCCTTCCAACGGATTCCAAGGGAGGGCGTAAGCTCATCATTACTCATCAGTCGAACTAGACTGGACACGAACACCCCTCGACCACAATCCACATCATGAAAACGCTTTTCTTTTCAATCGCATCCCTGGCTCTGACCCTTGGTGCCCACGCCAGCCAGGCTGACGCCCCCGTTGCTCCTGCCAAAAGTTGTACGGCGATCTCGCAAGATTGCCCGGCCAGTTCTCAGAAAGCTCAAAAGGCGTCCACCGTCAAGAAGAGCGAGTGCTGTGCAGACGATGCCAAGGCCAAGGTCGCATCCAAAGCCAAGAAGAGCGAGTGCTGTGCAGACGACGCCAAGGCCAAGGC
>NYYZ01000006.1 GCA_002686945.1 Planctomycetota bacterium | reverse complement strand
GCCACAGACGAGGCCGCCACAGACGAGGCCGCCACAGACGAGGCCGCCACAGACGAGGCCGCTACAGACGAGGCCGCTACAGACGAGGCCGCTACAGACGAGGCCGCCACAGATGAGGCCGCTACAGACGAGGCCGCTACAGATGAGGCCAGCGCTGACGAGCCCGTGGATGACCCAGCCCCCGAACAACCCCAAGAGCCGACCAAGTTCTTCTACGACTTTGAAGAGGTCAAGGAGCAGGCTGTCGCTGAAGCAGCGATCTGGGACGCCATGACCGCCTTCTTGGAGGATGTGCGCACGCGCATGCAGGTTCCCGATTCCCAGGTGGACTGGGCTGCGGAAGCATCGGCTCTGGGTCTTGAATTGACCAAGATGGAGCAACCCGTGGAGCGCAGCAAGATCGCTGAGATGGAAGGCTGGGGTGGCTCTGGCATCGCGAACCAGCTGTCCTTTTCTCAGGTGGACACTTTTGTTCCGCGGGTCTGGGTGGAGGAGGGAGGCCTGGTGATCGCCCGGCTGCTGGAGAAAACCGAACCCGAGCGCAAGCCCTGGGAAGAGATCCAGGAAGAGGTATTGACCCATTGGGCACGTGGCCATGCGATGGAACTGGCCGTGGATTCTCTCATGGGTGTCCTTGAATTCTGCGCTGAGCGTGGAACGGACGACGAAGGTGAGCCCCTCTCCGACGAGGAGTGGACGCCCGAGGTCAGCGCAGAGGACCTGCGCAAGAGCGCGGGCGCCGCTAACTTCACCCTGGTGGAGCGCCCTCTGCGTACCCGCATGGAGTGGCCAGGGGACGATCCGAACCTGGCTACATCGGCGGACCGATTCATTCGGGGACAGCCTGATCTATTTGAGCTTGAACCTGGCCAGGTGGCCTACCCGCGTAAGGACTTCACCGGGAATCTGGCCTATCTCGTGCGTCTCGACCAGACCGCAGAGCCGGACCCCAAGAAGAAGTTGAAGGCCCAGGAACTGTTGACCCTCAGGCAAACCAGTCAGACCGAAAGAGCGCAGAGCCTGATCGCAGCCTTTTATCCCAAGAGCGACTGGTTCAGCACAACCTTCAGCGTCAACTGGCCTCAGCGTGAGATTGATGATGCTGAGCAGGGGTCAGAGGAGCCAGCGAGCGATTCAAACTGAACCCGGGGCCTGGCGAAAGGCGAGCCGCACGGTCAGGCCGCCGCCGTCCCTTTCGATCAAATCCAGGCGAGCCTCCATGGCCCGGGCATATTGGGCCACCAGATGAAGGCCAAGACCTGTGCCGCTGGCCTTGCGCGTGGCCTCGTCGCCCAGGCGTACGAAAGGCTCGATGGCTCGCTGCTGATCCTGGGTCCTGATGCCCGGGCCGCGGTCTGATACTTCCAGGATGACTCGTGAACCTTGGCGAAACAGGCGGATCTGGATGGGCTCTCCTCCCATCTTCACGGGTGCGTACTTGCGTGCGTTCTCGATCAAGTTGATCACCACAGCGCGCACCCCGTTGACTGTGAAGAGCGCTTGGGGCAGGTTGTTCTCCAGGTCCAGCTCGAGGTCTTCGCCTTCAAGGGGGCCTACTTCTTCCAAGGCACTGGCAATCGCCTCGGTCAGATCACCAGCTTCAGGTCTTGTAGGTGCTTCCTCAAGGCGACGTTTGTCGATCACCTGCTCCACCAGACCAGAGAGTCGGCTTGAGGCAGAGAGGATGTGTTCCAGGGATTCCTGTTGGCGCTCGGGATCCTGGATCCAGCCGTCCCGTAGCATCTCTCCATGCAGACGCACGGCGGCAATCGGGGTGCGTAGTTCGTGGGTCACCGCTGCCACGAAGTTCTCTGTGCGGCGTGCTTGTTCTTGACTGGCCCTGAGGGATGAGAGCAATAGGTTCAGGCCTACTCCCAGGGAGATCAGCATCACAATCACCAAGGCTGCAAACCAGCGCATGCGTTGCTTGAGACTCTGGCCAAGGTCTCGCACATTCGTGGCTACAGCGAAGCTGAAACGTGCCCTGTCCGTCGGGTCGGCAAAGACAATCCCCAACTCATTCAGGGGTGATGCCATGGCCATGCGCCAGTCTTGGAACTCAAGCTCCAGGGCTTCGTTTTCCGGTAGCAAGACCTGCCCTTCGGGCAGGACCTCCGCCTTGGTCTGGGTGGTGAATACAGCCTCAAGCCAATCTCCGTCTAGGATCACTCCGTGCAGCCAGGCCTGACGCTGACGCAGAGGGCTGAGGCAACGCCAGAAGTCTTCGCTGCTCGCTTCGGGTGGCACCTCGATTGGATCCATGATCACCACCCGCGTGGCGGTCAGACGCAGGTTGTACTCCTCATCGCGCACCATGCGCAGTTCGAAGGGCGTGGTACGAATCAGGATCTGGGTTATTCCCAGGCTGATGGAGGCCGCGCGAATGTCTCGATCCGCACAGCGTGAGCGCCCGTCTTCGGTCTGGCGCGGATGCAGACTGACCGCCACCTGTTCGAAGTCCAGCCAGAACTCCCGGCCACTGCTTACGCGCGAGGGACTGGTGCTCCCGCGCTTCAATAGGCCTTTGCGTCCCGAAAATCCGCCGGTAAGAAAAGCACTGCTCCCCAGCAATTCCAGACTGCTGACCAAACGGCGCTGGGACAAGAGTTCCTGCGCGACTCTTTGAACGCGCACGGTCTCCTTGCGCTCAGTCCGTCCGCCGCGTTCCTGGCCCCGGTAGATCGTCAGTTGCTGTTCGTGGGGGGCTTCGGAGTCCTGGGAGAACCAAGCGAGAATCCCCTCACGTCGTTCGACCCGGTGCAGGACCGAATGCTTGCTGACCATTCTGCCATTGGGGTCCAAAGACTGATCCCAAGGCAGGTAGTCCAGGGGATTGCGGCTTTCCTCTTCCGCCAGCAGCGCCTGAATGCGGCCGGCCATGGCCTGGGAGAAACGAGCGGCACTGTCCTCCACCGCCGCTGGTACTTCTTCCAACTGGCGCGTCTGATCTTGCTGCAACTGCCGCCATAGGAGGCTGCCGAAGACCGCTCCTGGTAGGACCACGAGCAAGGCATAAAGTAGCAGCGCTGTGCGCTGCGTCCCAGCGGTCAGTCGGAGTCGTGCCAACGATAACCCTTGCCGCGCACGGTCTGAATCAGGCTTGGATTCGCGGGGTCTGGTTCAACCTTCCGCCTGAGGCCCACAATGTGAATGTCCACGGTGCGCGTTTCCACATTCGCGCTTTGGTAGTGCCAGACGTCGATCAGGAGATCACCCCGGGTAACCACACGATCCCGATGGCGGATGAGATACTTGAGAATGTCCGCTTCTCGAGGTGTGAGCGCCTCCAGCTTGCCATCGCGATGTACCTCAAGGCGTGCCAGATCGACCTTGATGTCGCCCGGGAGGTCCAGCATCTCAGGAGGACCAGCGTCCATTTCTACTCGCCTGAACTGGGCCTCTACTCGGGCCACCAACTCACGTGGGGAGAATGGTTTGGTCAAGTAATCGTCGGCGCCTGCCTGGAAGCCGCGCAGGATGTCTTCCTCGTCGGCCAGGGCAGTCAAGATCACCACCCTGCTGCGCAGTCCTTCGGCTCTCATTGTCGCGAGAATTTCAAGTCCGCTCAGGCTCGGTAACATCAGGTCGAGCACGATCAGGTCTGGCTTCTCTCTGCGGATCATATCGAGGGCTTGTTGGCCGTCGGTGGCGATCTGTGCGTTGTAGCCCCCGTACTGGAGGGCATCTCGAACGCCCTGGGCCAGGGTCGTTTCATCCTCCACGATCAGGATTTGGTGTTGGGTTGTCTCGGTCATGCCAGGTGCTTGTGCTTGTTCAGGGTTCATTTTGGGCCTCTTGGCTCCTGACTACGGGAGTACTCCTATAGTGTGCGTGGGTTTTGCTCTCTTTGAACAGAGAGCCTTGAGCAGGAGGGAATCAACGTGAGATGTCCGTCACCCCAGGAAGTAGGCCTTTGGACAGCAGAGCGTCTCCCAGCACCCCATGCAAGCCCCCAAGGTCCGAGGCACGGGGCTCAAGACCTTGTAATT
This sequence comes from Planctomycetota bacterium, assembly GCA_002686945.1. Classification (GTDB taxonomy): domain Bacteria; phylum Planctomycetota; class UBA1135; order UBA1135. The sequence goes on along the minus strand of NYYZ01000006.1, from coordinate 90,812 downwards.
CTCCGCGAGCTCCTTCCAGGTCGCCGTCCGCCGCCAGGGCGCCGGCCAGTTCGATTCTGAGGAGTGAGGCACCTCGGCTTCCTGTGGTTTCCCCCAGCGCCTCGAGCCCCCGGGCGGAGGCGCGCAGGGCCTGGCGCAGGCTGCGACACGCCCCGCCAAGGTCATTGCGCTCCAGGGCCAGATGGGCGAAGCCTCGGTGGGCCAGGGTGAAGAGCGCGTCGGCCTGAACCTTGGCTCCGCGCTTGCTGGCACGGTCGGCGGCGGCAAAGGCCTCATTGGGATCGCTCAGGTCACAGCCTTCTCCCAGGGCTTCCCACAGGGGCGCGCTGCAGACGATTCGTCCTTGGAGCTGGGTGCGCTGCATCAACCGCCGCAGGTCGGAATCGCTGGCAGCGCCATATTTCAGCGTAGAGCCAAGGGCGCTGCGTACTTCTGCGGGGTCTCGGCGATCGAGAGCCAACAGCAGGGCGTTGCGCAGGAGCAGGGGGTTTTCGGGATCCAGTTTACGCAGGGTCGCTTGCAGGTCATGGGCCGCTTGCAGGCGACCGGCGCGTGCGTGTTGGTTGGCGAGATCCATCAAGGCTGCGCGGCGGTGGGGGCGCAGGCGCAGGATGCGCTGCAGGATTCGGCTGCTTTCGCTGGAGCTCAAGTCTCCCAATCGTGCACTTTGGGCCAGAGCATCCACTGAGAATGGCCTGGCGTCCAATGCACGGTCCAGGGCATCCCTCGCAGCCTGCACTTGGTATCGGGTGCTGGTGGAATCGGGGCTCAAGCTTGCAGCCTGCTTTGCGCGGCCCAGCTCGCCCATGGCCTGGCCGTGGTTGATGAACTCCCAGGCCGGCTGTACCAAGAAGAGCAGTGACAGCATGAGGACTCCTTCGGGGCCGAGGCTCTTGGCGCGGGGAGAGAAGCGGTTTGGCGCGACCAGGGCTCCCAAGAGCGGCAGGGCCACCGCTGGTGCAGCCACTCCAGCGGTGAGGGGCGCGTTGATCAGACCTGCGCCCAGAAAACCGAGCACTCCCAAGCCGCAAGCGGCGCGGCTGCTGCTGCCGCCGCGCAGTGCTACGAGTGCACGAGAGGCAATCCAGGCAAGCAAGAACACAAAGGCTCCTCCCAGCAGCAGGCCCTGTTCCGCGATCAACTGCAGACTGTCCTGGTGCAGATGTTCCACATCCACCGGGGTCGGCTCCAGCCGCCCGTGTTCGCTGACGCCGATCTCCTGGGGATTTCGATAGGGCGGGTACTCGCGAGCCACCTGGCCGGGCCCGACTCCCATGGGAAAGGCCTCGAAGAATGACGGCGTGCTGCCATAGATCAGTCGTCGGAAGGCGAAGCCTCCCTCACCTGCGGGGGCTTGTACTTGCGTCGCGTCGGGCTCCTCCATGTTCCATTCGTGCATTCCCACAGCAGCCGCCAGGACTCCGGCAATCACGAGCGCGATGCGCATCTCGTGGGGGCGGGTCTTGCGTTGACTGGGCAAAGCCAAGAGCAGGGCCAAGGCACAAAAGCCCAGACTTGCAAGCCGCGAATCGCTCCCTCCAGCCCAGATGGCATAGGCCACCAGAGAAATCAGAGCCAAGAAACGTACGGGCCCCCGGCGGGCGGTGAAAGCCAGGAGTCCGACCGCCGCCGCGGGCAGGGCTGCTTCCGCCGCGTCTCCTGTGTTACCCAGGACTGCGCTGGGGTGGTGGACCATCAAGGCGCCCACGCCGATCAGCAGTGGTATTGGCAGCAATCCCTCGATCAAGCCCTTGCGTCCCTCGGAGCCGAGCCGTGCTCCGGCCAGGACCAGCGCTGCGCAGGTTGCCAAGGTCAGGGTCGACCTCTCGGCCTCAAAGATGTCTCCCAGGTCCATCATTGAACGGCCCTGGCCCAGGAGCGCCAGAATCAGAAATCCCGTGGGTACCAAACCCAGAGCCTTCCAGGATCCGCGCACCTCAAGCGCTGTGAGCATGAGCGCGGGCAGAGCCAGCAGCAGTGTCCAACCCGCCGCCGCGGAAACGCTAGTGGGTACATCCTTCAGCACCCCTGGCCAGGGGGAACACAACACCAAGGCTGGCAGGGCCAGCAGCCACCCACGCAGGCGGTCTCCCTGGCGGGTGACCGAAGATGAGGATCTTGCTGGCGTGGGGGAAGGGCCTTGGGCCATGGATCTAGGACTGGGTGTGGGCGGGGCTTCCGACGATTGCATCGACGAAGGGGCCGGGGTCAAAAACCTCCAGGTCCTGCAAGCCTTCTCCGGTTCCTACGAAGTGAATAGGCAGGCCCAGGTCCTCTTGAATTGCGAAGACCGCGCCGCCTCGGGCAGTGCCATCGAGTTTGGCCACCAGTGTGCCGCTGACATCCACCGCCTGGGTGAACAGCCGCGCCTGTTGGATGGCGTTCTGGCCGTTGGTGCCGTCAAGGACCAAGAGCGTATGGTGCGGGGCCTCGGGCAATGCTTTGGAAATGACCCGACGCACCTTGGCCAGTTCTTCCATCAGGTTGGTCTGGGTGTGCAGGCGTCCGGCGGTGTCGATCAGGATGATGTCAGAGCCTCTTGCTAATCCTGCCTGTAGCGCGTCAAAGGCCACCGCTGCTGGGTCCGCTCCAGGCTTGTGCTGGCGTACTATGTCGGCCCCGTTGCGTTTTGCCCAGATCTCAAGTTGATCGGCGGCTGCCGCGCGGAAGGTGTCGCCGGCACCGAGCAGCACCTTCTTGCCCGCCTGGATGTAGCGGTGGGCGATCTTGGCGATTGAAGTGGTCTTGCCCGATCCGTTGACCCCCACGATCAAGAACACAGTTGGGCCGGATGTGGTCAGGAGGGGATCGCCTCCGGGGTCCAGGCGCCCTAGCAATTGCTCTCGAAGGCAGGCCCGCACGTCCTCTTCGCCCTTCAACTCACCGCGTTTGTGGCGTCGCTCGATTTCTGCTACCAGTTGATTGGCCAGGGGACCCAGGTCAGCGGTGTAGAGCGCTTCCTCCAGGTCCTGCAGTAGTTCCTGATCGATCTCGCGTCCACCGCGAAAGACGCCTGAGATCGAATCCGAAAGGGCTTCCCGGGTGCGGGTCAGCCGTTGCTTCAAGCGATCCAGCAGGCCCATCAATCTTCCTCGATCAGGGCGTCGTCAAGATGATCGGCGTCACTGTTGTCTGAAACAACGATTTCGGGAACATCCACTGTGGGAGAATTGTTCTCCAATATGTCGGCATCGTCACGGTCATCAGCAGTTGCTTCAGGCTGCGAGCCCTCGCGTTCCTTGGCGATCTGGCTCACCTTGTCCAGTATGCCGTTGACAAAGGACCCAGAACTGGCCGTGGAGAAGCGTTTGCCCAGTTCAATTGATTCGTTGATGCTGACCTTGGGGGGGATTTCGGGGACATAGAGCAACTCATAGGCACCGATCCGCAGAACATTGCGATCCACCACCGCCATGCGGCTGACCTGCCAGTTCTTGGCTACGACCCCAAGGATCTCGTCGATCTCAGCGCAGTGCTCGTGAACTCCCTGCACCACTGAGCGTGCGTAGTTCACTGTCTCCCGGTCGCTTTCGTTCTCGCGCAGGAAGTTGTTGAGTTCCTCGATATGCTTGGGCCCACGTAGATCCAATTGATAGAGAAACTGCAAGGCGGTCTGTCGCGCCCGGGTGCGCCGTTTGATCTTGCTCATACCTGGATTCCTCCAGAGGCACCGTCTGCCCGGGCCAGGGCGTGCAGGGCGGCGATGGCACCTCGGGCGAGCTCACGCCCCTTGTCTTGATCACCGCCTTGCTCGGGGGAGAGTGCCCGGGCGCGGGCCTGCTCCAGGGTATTGCAGGTCAGCACTCCGAAGAGGATTGGCTTGTCGCACTCCAAAGACACCTGCATCAGGCCAGTGGTCGCCCCCTGTGAGACCCAGTGGTCGTGGGAGGTCTCGCCTTTGAGCACAAGTCCCAAACAGATCACCGCATCCACATCCTTGCGCTGGGCGAACCGTCGAGCCACGAGGGGCAACTCGAATGATCCGGGAACCCAGGCGATGAGTTCTTCCGGAGCGCAGGCTTGCAGGTTCTCCAACTGCGCCCTGGCCGATTGCAGCATGCCGTTGGTCAACTCCGCATGAAATTCGCTGACGACCACAGCCACCCGCGCGCCCGGCAAGGGATCCAAGGGCTGCTCAATTGGGGAGCCGGGACGGGACACGGAATCGTGGGTAGTTGGTGGTGGGAAGGAACCGGAGTAAGCCGGTCATGACTCAAGAGGATAACCTCTAGCTACCTCCCGACGAGCGCGGGGCCCTCACTTTTCGCTTCAGAGGGATCCCCCGTGAGGCTTTTCTTGGCAGAAAACGCACGGGTCGCCGTAGCGCGGGCGGCGGCCCAGGCATCTTCCGCGAGGGAATAGGCCAAGGGCACCATCCAGAGGGTGAAGAGAGTCGAGATCGCCAGTCCACCTCCAACACAGGTGGCCAGTGCGCGGTAGTCGAAGGCTTCTCCGCCGGCTTTGCTGAGGGCCATGGGCAGAAGACCGAAGACGGTGGTCAAGGCGGTCATCAGAATTGGTCTGACCCGCGCGCCCGTACCTTCAAGAATTGCGGCTCGGCGGGGCAGGCCGTTCAGAGTCATGCAGCGATGGATCTTGTCGATCAGCACGATGCCGTTGTTGACCACTACACCCACCAAAATGATGATCCCGATCCAACCAACTGCGTCCATGGTGGTGCCGGTCAGGTAGAGGGTCCACATGGCTCCCAGGAATGCGAAGGGTACGGTGGCCATCACTGCCAGAGGCAGAGCGATTGACTCGAACAGAATCGACATCACGATGTAGACCAGGGCGGCGGCGAACAGCAACGCCAACTGCATCTCGCGAACCTGCTTGAGTGCGCTGGCGAATGAAGAGTTCTCCCTGCCCAGCCGATAACCACGTGGCAGATCCAGGCCCGCCTCAAGAGCCGCATAACCCGCTTCCATTCGCTGCTGCAGACGGTCCGGGGCGTCGATACGGGCCTGCAGGCTGAAGCTGGTCATGCCGTTAACACGCCAGATCGTGCGTGGACCGGGTTCAAAGCCGATGGAGGTGAAGGACGAGAGAGCCACGGGACCTTCGTCAGTCCAAATCGACAGATCCCGTAGGGCGTCGAGTCCTGCCATCTCTTCTTCGTCGTACTCGATGATGATTGGCACTTCCCGACCCTTCTCCTGGAAGCGCGGCAGCATGGCGCCCCGCAGGGCCCATGAGACACTGCGCGTTGCCCTGTCGGCTCCGACTCCAAGCTGAAAGCCCGCCTCCCGATCAAACTCAAGGCGCACCTCTTCCGGGGCGTCTTCCAGGGGTGAGCGGATGTCGGTCAGCCCTTCCACCGTAGCGAGGATCTCGATTGCCTTCTTTCCCAAGTCCGCCAGCAGGTCGGCATCGGGTCCCATCAACTGAAAGCGCACGGTCTGTTTGCTGGCGCTGCCCAGTTGCTCCTCTCGGCCGAAGTGCAGACGGTGCCCGGGAAACTGAGGCAGTTCCCGGCGAAGGCGTTCTCTTGTCTGGTCCATCAACTTGGGGTCCAAACGATCTCCCCAGCGCAGGGACACCTCGCCGCCTCCGGCCCAAAAGCGCACGATCACGTGTTCGTAACCCATTTCCTCCCTGAGGGGGTTGAGTAGATTCTCATACCGCGCCATTTCTTCAGAGGCCTGCTTGAGGGTGAAGTTGGATTCCAGCTCCACCATGAACTCAACGGAAGTCATGTCTTCTTCTCCCCCCATGGAGGTGATTGACATGTTGCTCATTGGGATGGCCACGGTCGTGACCGCGAGGAAACCCATGGCGCATGCAAGTGGTCTGTGATCCAGTGTCCAACCAACCAATCGTCGGTTGGCATCTTGAATCCAGACCAGTACGCTGTTCCCTGCCGGGGCCGCGGGCCTTGGCCGGGAGGGGGGCTGGGCGGGTCGCGTACGCCAGCGGGGCAGGGCTATCAGGATCAGCAGGCAGCCCAAGAGAACCTGGAAGAGGCGTGCTCCTGGGGACGCTTCGAGCATGGGAGCTTTGATGTCAAAAGTCCGGCCGATGGCATTCCAGTCCGTGGTCGCGCCTGATCCGAAGGTGTTCCACAAGAACAGGCCCAACAACAATCCCACCAATAGGAGGCGGACGGGAGTGGCCACACGCAGGACGCCTCGGTTGATGTGCTGCAGCAGCCAGAGGAGGCTCCAGCCCGTCAGTTTGATGGCACCGATGCCATGGGCCAGGCCGCGTACTGGCCATGCCAGGAGCCTGGCCATACGCTTGGCGATGGCTTCGCCCAGGGGCGGGCGTTCTCCCTGCACCCGCGCGGCGAGTACAGGCATGAAGACCAGGGCCACGATCAAGCTGGCCACTAGGGCCGAACAGAGGGGAATGCCCATGGCCCTCAAGAACAGGCTCATCATCGGGTCGCCGATCATGAAGATCAGGGGCAGGAAGACCACCACGCTGGTCAAGGTGGCCAGGGCCACAGCCAGGCCCACATCGCGCACCCCTTCCACCGCTGCGCTGAAGGAACTGTGTCCTTGTTTGCGCAGGCGCGCGATGTTCTCGATCACGACCACTGAGTTGTCCACAAGCATGCCTAGTGCCAGGGTCAAGCCGGTCATGGTCAGCACATTGAAGGTGCCTCCGCTGAAATACTCAAAGGTCAGGGCCAGGAGGATTGAGATGGGGATCGAGAGAGCGACCACCAAGGTCGTTCGCACCCGGCGCAGAAAACCGAGCAGCACCAAGAGGGCCAGCCCGCCTCCCCAAAGGGCCGTGGTCTTCAATTGTCCCAGGCTGGCGCGGATGAAGTCTGCCTGATCAAACAGGACCGTGACCCCCAACTGTCCCCCCAGGCCCGAGTCCGCTTGGATCTTCTCCAAGACCTTGGCGATGCGTTCGGAGGTCTCGACCACATTGGCTGCACCCTCCTTTTGGATCATGCCGTAGTAGGCATAGCGCCCATCGATTCGGGTCAGTCGTTCGCCCACCGACTTGACGCGACGGACCTCGGCAATATCACTCAAGCGCAGGCCATTACCTATGGGGTAGGCGGCGATTTGGTCCAGGCCCTTGAAGCGCATGTCCGAGCGCAGCAGGAGCTCGCGCTCCCCATTGGAGACTTCGCCGAGCGGCTTTGCGAAGTTGTCCGCCGACAAGCGCTGGATCAGGGCGCCAAGGTCCATGCGCGCGGCGATTACTTTTTGCTCGTTCAACAGTATGCGGATCGAGTCCTCCAGTGTGCCCCAGAGCTGCACTCGGCTGACACCGTCCACCGCTTCGAGTGGACGCTTGATGGATTGGTCGATCAGGCGGTCGATGTCGTCTTGGTCCGCGTCTTCTGCAGAGGTGACTGCCATCCAGATGATGGGCATGTCACCGTCATCGTTGGACCAGACCCAGATCTCGCCTATATCTGCTGGCAGTTGAGGACGTGCGCGTTCGATGCGGTCGCGCAGCTCGGCCTTGGCTAACTGCAGGTCGCCCGTTCTGCTGAAGCGCAGGGAGACCCGCACGGATCCTGGTCGACAGGCAGACCAGACATCCTCAAGGTCAGGGAGGGTGCGTAGTTGCTCCTCGATGGGCCGTGCGATCTTGTCCACATTTTCCGCGGCGGAAGAGCCAGGGTTCGAGATCATTACCGTGAAGCGTGAGCCCTCGATTCCTCCAGGCAGCATCTGGAGTGGCAGACGCATGTAGCTCAGCACCCCGAGCACGATCAGCGTGGTCAGGATCACCAGTACGCCCACTGGACGGGTGATCAGGGTGCCGAATAAGCTGGAGTGGTGGGAGTTGGTCTGCATGGGATCAGGCAGCTAGGACTTCTCTGCTGGATTCTGCTTTGACCCAGGTGCTTCCCGTACCAGAAGCGAATAGACCACGGGGATTACAAGTAGGGTCAGAAGAGTTGACATGCTCAAGCCCGCGATCACTGCGATGGCCATGGGAGCTCTCAATTCCGATCCTTCGCCGGCACCAACCAGACCCAGGATCGGAATTGACTCCAACCACCCGGTGAGGGGCAAGAGCCCAAGTACCGTGGTAGCGGTAGTCATCAGGATGGGCCTGAGGCGTGCACGGCCTGCTTCCGTGGCGGCGGCAATGCAATCCATGCCCTTCGCTCGGCCCTGGTTGATGCGGTCCACCAGTACTATCGCGTTGTTGACCACGATCCCCGCCAGCAGGATCGCACCGATCAGAACCACTACCGACACGGGGATCGACAGCAGATCCAGTCCCAGGACCACGCCCACTGCCGCGAGGGGCACGCTGAACAGAATCACAAAGGGCTGGATCAGGGATTCGAACTGGGTGGCCATGACTACATACACCAGGAATATCGCCAGCAACAGAGCCTGTTGAAGGTTGCGCGTACCCGCATCCATCTCGCGTTTCTGACCGCCGAGCGCCACGCTTACCTCGGGGGGCGTGACCATGTCGGCCAAGGCTGCCTCGATACGCTTGCCCAGTCCGCCCAGGTCCATGCCCGTGCTGGCGGCGGTGACCAGAGCAGCCCGGGAGTTGCTGATGCGCCGGATCTCAGCTGGCCCGCGCACGATTTTGATGTCTGCCACAGCGGAGAGGGGCACGGGTGCCCCAGTTCCCGCATTGACCACCAGCGCCTCAACTGCTTGCACGCTGTCAAGCATGCCCTGGTCACCTCGCACGCGAATGTCGATGCGGTCGTCCCCATCGACCAGGCGCGTGGATACCTTGCCTTGCACTTGATCGCGTACGAGATCGCTGATGCCTCCCAGGTTCAGGCCGAACTCCAAGATGCGGTCCCGGTCGAAGACCAGACGAGCTTCCGGGTGCCCTGGTTGGATCGATGTGCGCACATCGGTCAGACCTTGAACTCCTTCCAAGCGTTGGCGAACTTGGTTGGCTACATCGGCGAGTTCGTCCAGGTCATAGCCCGTGATCTCTACTGCGATGGGGGCGTCCAGGGTGAAGGGCGTGGGGCGCGTGATTTCCACCCGACTGACTTCCGGGTGGGCTTCGAGTAGGGCGCGAACCTGTTGCACCACCCGCTCTTCCGTGTGAACCGTTGATGAGTTCGCGGTCAAGCGAGTCATCAGGCGTGCCGTGTGATCCCCTTCGATTTCTCGCGTCAGAGTGTCAGCTTCCACGCCGCTGGTGAGGGCGCAACTGACTACACNTTCCAGGTTGCGTACTTCTCGCGCCAGTTNTGCAAGTACCTGATCGGTTACATCCAGAGGTGTGCCCACTTCCANGGCCACATGAGCGGTGAACTCNCCCTGGTGGATTTCGGGAAGCAACTCAAGGCCCAGACCCTTGGCGCGCTCAANGGCAAACCAGCCAAGGGCCGCGGCGGCCAAGAGCACGACCATGGGCGAGCGCAGGGAATATTGCAGGAGTGGAAGATAGGCCCGGTCCAGCAGGTTCCAGAGGAAGTCGAAGATTCTGCGGGGGATGTAGGAGATGACGAGGAAGATGCCATAGGCAAGTGCCAGGCCCAGGGCGAGGCTGCGCAGGCTGACAAAACCGATCAGGCGTGCAAGGCCAGCAGTCAGGCGCAGCAGACTTGGAACCGCCTGATCCCACCCCCAGCGCCAGTCGGCGAAGAGGAATTCTCTGGCCACCTGCCAGGAAACCATCAGGCCTCGCAGGGGAGCCGCCAGCGGGCGCTGCCGCAGAGACTTCCCAGCTGACTTGAGCCAGCCCAGGGACTCGCCGGACTGGTTGGACTCATCCAGCATGGGCAGGGCGCTGAGCATGGGGATGAACAACACCGCCACCAGGAGAGAGACCAACAAGGCGCTCACCACGGTTACTGCCTGATCCCCGAAGATCTGACCCGCGATGCCTTCCACGAAGACGATGGGGGCAAAGACCGCAACGGTGGTCAGTGTTGAGGCCGTGATTGCGCTGGCCACCTCTCCGACTCCTCGGATCGCTGCATTGACAGGGTTGTCGCCCTCTTCTCGGCAGCGAGAAATGGACTCCAGTACAACGATTGCGTTGTCCACCAGCATGCCGACGCCCAGGGCCAGACCGCCCAGGGACATGATGTTCAAGGACACGTCCAGCAGGAACATGGGTGCAAAGGTAGTGGCCACTGAGATCGGAATCGCCAGGGCGATGACCAGGGTGGGAACCACTCTTCGGAGAAAAATCCAGATCACCAGTACGGACAAAAGGGCTCCCAGGAGTGCCGAGTCGCGCACATCCTTCACTGCCGCAGCGATGAAAGTGGACTGGTCGCTGAGTACAGCGAAGCTTGCGTCTGCGCGCATGTGCCAGGCAATCTGGCTGAGCTTCTGGCGTTCGTCCCAGCGAGGCTCGCGTGCGTTTGGTCCTGAGAATTTGGCTGCCAGGGCGATTTGTTCGGGTGTGCCGAGAATGCCCTCGCGCAGGCGTTGGGCCACTTCGACGATGTTGGCGCCAGCTTCGCGGTAGATCGCAAGTTCCACCGCTTCTTCCCCGTCGATGCGCATGATCACTTCCCGTTCCGCATGCGTGCGCTCCACCTGGGCTACATCTCCAATGCGTACTGTGGCACCGCCCTTGCGCACCAGGGCCAGATTTCGGATTTCTTCCACGGCCTGGAATTCGTTCAGGGTGCGCACCAAGTAGCGCGTGGAGCCTTCGAGTACTTCACCGGAAGACGCGTTCAGGTTCTCCGCTGCCAGCCTTTGGGCGATCGCGGCGGGGTCGAGGCCCTGGGATGTCAGGGCGTCCGGGTCCACCGCCACAAGTATCTCCTCTCGTAGTCCTCCGCGTACGCCTATGGCGGCCACGCCTGAGAGGCCTTCCAGTTCACGTTTGATGCGTTTTTCAGCCAGCCAGCGCAGGGTCGTGAGGGTATTCAGTTCTTCACCGGGTGCGACTTGCCTGGCGGGACTGATCGAGATGCGCAGGATTGGATCCAGGTTTGGGTCATAGCGCAGGATCAGAGGGCGTTCGGCTTCCTCGGGCAGTTGCACATTGTCCAGGCGGTCGCGCACCTCTTGCACAGCCAGGGTCATGTCGGAACCCCAATCCAGTTCCACCAGAACATCGCTGAAGCCTGCGCGGCTCATGGAACTCACGCGCACCAAGCCCGGCAATGTGGAGACTGCTTCGCTGATCCGGTTTGAGATGCGATCTTCCACATCTTCCGGCGCGGCTCCGGGGAACGCCGTGCGCACAGTCAGAGTGGGGTAGCTGATCTCCGGCAGGAGGTTCATGGGCAGTTTCGCGAGGGAAACCAGCCCAAAGACCGTCAATGCCACGATGCCCATGGTAATTGCCACGGGGCGCGTGGCGATGAACGCCAAGCGCGCAGGTTGCTGGTCGGGTTGCACTCAGCTCTCCTTGCCTGAGTCGGTCTTGGCAGATGCGGTCTCGCTCGAGTCTCTTGGGGGAGAAGGAACCTGTTTTTCCTCTTCTTCCTCGATGTGCACCTCGGTCCCGGGCTCGATCTCCCGGTTGCCAACTGTGATCACTGCTTCGCCAGCGGCCAATACGCTGTCTCCCAAGGGCAAGACTTCCACGAAGAGATCCTCTTCAAAGCCCTCTTCCACCTCCACTCGCTGGGCGATGCCCTCGCGCACTACAAACAAGAAGCGCCGCTCACCCTCCCGGCGCAGTGCACGCTTGCGCACCACCAGGGCCTGGAGGTGGCGATCTACCACCAGATGCAAGCGAACCAGCATTCCTGGCAAGAGCCGCGGGCGCGGATCCCTTGCTGTGGGTTGTTCCAAGTCAATCGAGAGTCGGATCGAGCCCGAGGTGGCGTCGATGGTGGGGGAGACGATGGTCAAGTGCCCCACATAGGATTCCCCTGGCAATGCGTCCGGCAGCACCGCGATCTCCAATTCGTCCGCGCGCTCCTGGAAGAGCGAAAGCTCTCGCTGGGGCCGGTAGATCACCGCCCGAAGGTGGTTCGGGTCGGTCAATGTCATCAGGCTTTCCGCCGCGCTCACGTTTCGTCCCACGCGCACAGTGCGTGCCGCGATGACTCCGGCAAAGGGTGCTGTGATCCGGGTGTATGAAAGCTCCAACTCGCGCCGCTCCAAGTTGAGGCGCGCCTTTTCCACGGCGGTGCCCCCTGTGTCGCGGCTGTGTTCCGCACTCTGTTGGGCGAGTTGAGCGCTGACCAGATCGCGCTTGGCATGATCTCTGGCGAGGCGCAGCTTGCTCAGTTCGTTCTTGCTGATCAGGCCGGTTTGCTCGTGACGCTGAACCTCTCCATCCGCCTGGCTGTGGGTCAAGAGCGCCCGCTGAACCGCTTCTGCGCGTTCACTGACTGTCAAGCTCAAGCTGGGCAGGGTCTCGGTTGCTTCGCGCAGGGTGACCTGCGCTTCTCCCACAGCCGCGCTTGCATCCCTGTCGTCGAGAATCACTAGGGTTTGTCCGGCCTTCACGCTCATGCCCTCTTCCACCAGGACCTCGGTTACCAGTCCGCCGACCTTGGGGGTCACATCGACTTCGAGGGTCGACTCGATGGCGTTGGCCGTGACCAGGACTCTACGCATTTCCCGTTGCTCCACCGGTTCCGTGCGCACTCGGGGCAGTTCCCGTTTTCGTTGGGCCGGGGATTCTCCGCCAGCCGCATGGTCTTGGGGCTCTGCGCTACAGCCCGCAGTCAAAAGGCAGGTCAACAGGAGGCCGCCTTGGACGAAGACCGTCAGGGGTAGACGAAGGGCAGGGCTGGCAGTGGGGCGGTTCATGAAGTTGGAGATCCAGTCGCAGCCCAGGCAGGCGCATCTCCGAGCAGTTTCGGGGATCGGGCCGGCACCGGGCTCGGTACACTCTGCCCATGACAGGCAGGCGCAAGGTTGCAGAACATGATTGTGCCGATTCTTCAGGTCAAGCAGGCGAAGGAGTGTCCTCCGAGACAGTTTTCTCTGCAAGGAATGAGTCAGAGCCGGTACTGGCTCCTCGGGAGAGGGCCCTCTTGCTGCTCCTCGGTTGGACGTTCTTGTGTCTGGCACAGCCCGGCATTCTGCCCTCCTGGCTTCAGGGTTGGGTGGGCGCTGCATCCCTTTGCCCCTGGGCTCTGGCGGTTTCCCGACCAGGGCCCAGGGCGCGCTTGATCGAGTGGCTGTTTGCCAGCATCGGCCTGGTGGCCTGGTTTGCCTGGATGCGCTACCTCTTGCCTTGGCTGCTGCTGCCAATGGGTGTGGTGCCGGCCCTTTGGATTGTGCTCGGCGGGACCTTGCTGCGAGGAACGCGTGGCCGTTTGAATCTCGCCCTCGCTGTGCCTGCTGCCTGGCTGGTGGGAGAGATCCTGCGCTGGACCCTGCCCGCTCCGATTTCTTTTGGTTGGTGGCGTCTGGGGCTCTTGGCCCACGACATGCCCTACTTGAATGGCAGCGCGCGGGTTTGGGGGACGTTTGGCCTCAGCTGGGTTCTTGCGGCCATGGGGGGCTATTTGGCTGCGCTCGTGATTCGAAAGGGAAAGGTCTCTACTGCGACTCACTTGTTCGGCTTGGGACCGTTTGCCCTGGGTTGTCTGTTGGCTCAGGTGGTGCCTGCCCCTGTGACCATTGACGGGCCCCGGGTCCTCTTGGTGACTCCGGGGCTGCAGCAGCACCTCAAGGCTTTCAGTCGCGACAGTCTGGCAGAGTTGTATGTGGATCCTGTCAACCTGACCTTCGAGGCGGTGAGCGCCAACGATGGGCCACCCATTGATCTGGTTGTCTGGGGGGAGACCATGCTGCCGAGCAAGGTCTTGGCCGAGGGAGTGCTGGAGGCTGCCGAGTCGGGTGTCGGCCGCCCAGACTGGATCGGGCCGGACTGGGAGCCCCAGGAACTCACCCAGTTTGCCGAAATCACCCGTTGCCTGGTGGAGGGCATTCTCTTCGGCTTGCCCCAGCGGGTTTCTCCCTCCCTGTTGCCAGCGCTTCAAAGTCGAGGAGCCCTGTTCATGGAAGAGGCCGTCCTCGGCCGGCCGATTCTGCCCCACGGTGCTTCTTTCCTGACCGGTATTGAGGTGGTGGTGGTCCACCAGGGCGAACTTCGGCGCCTGAACGGGTCCGCCCTTTGGCTGCCAGACGCCACCCGCATTCTCAGCGGGGCCAAAACCCAGCTGGTACCCGCTGCGGAGGACCCCTCCCTCTTCGTGCACCTGCCCTTCCTGCTGGACGCCTTGCGCTCGGTGGGTGGATATGTGCCGGACTTTGTGGCAGGAGAGGAGCAGGGGGTGGTCAGTTTCCCCAGCGCAGGGGAACGGGAGCGCGAGAATCACGCCAGTGTGATCATCTGTTACGACAATGTCTTCGATGCTCCCTTCGCTGAACCAACCCGTCGAGGGCCCCTGGACCTGCATTTGGTGCTCTCCAATGAGGCCTGGTACGAAAAAAGCGTTGAGATGGACCACATGGTGGCTTTTTCCCGCCTGGCGGCGATTTCCACCGGTCGCTCGATAGCTCGGGCGACGAATTCTGGGGTGACCCTGGTCCTGGATCCGGATGGCAGGACCACCGATGTCCTGGCACCCGATGGAGAGCCAAAAATGGCCCGGGGGACCCTCCTGGCAACGGTTCCTGTGCCTCTGGACCCTGGTCAGGGGCCCACTCCCTGGGCCAGCAGCCAGCATGTTCAGACTCCCCTGCTGGGGCTGCTCAGCCTGATCCTGCTCCTCTGGGCGCGTCGGGGGGGTAACCGGAAGGAATCCAGTGGATAGGCCGCCAAGGGAACGCCTGTGAGGCAGGTGCCCTGGGCTGGTTGACCAGCCACGAGAGCCTGCCTATACTCGCGCCCCCTTCCCACGGAAGTTCACCGAGTGACCGCCACCTGCGGCCTCTTGAGGGATGCCTGTGGGCAAGAAAAACAAAAAGATGAGAAATGTGCTGTTGTGACCGACTTCATGGTCATTGCCTCAGCGTACTCTCCACCCACGAACAACCAACGGGGATCATCCCCCCCCCCCCCGAGTCCAGCACGGATTCGTTTCTTCCCCCAGCCAAGGCGCTTTTGTCCCGGCTGCCCCTCCCCTCATCCCAACCCCCCCTACGGACATGAGCTCGATCGGAAAGATCTTTATCGTCGTCAACCTTGCCCTCGCCGCCCTGGCGCTTGGCTGGGCCACTAACCACCTCGAGACGGCGAACAACTACAAGCAGGAGAAAGCCGACCTGCAGGTCGAGATGGACACAGCGATCAAGACCAAGGATGGCGAGATCGAAGACTTGCGCAACAATCTCAATACCGAGAAGACAGCCCGCAGTTCCGCCAAGAGCGAGCTGGCAGCGGCCAATGCTGATCGAGATCGCCTGCAGGCTGAGTTGACCCGCGAGCAGGATCGTGGCAACCAGATGAGTGCTGAGCTGGCCACCATGACCGCCTCCCTGCAGTCTTATGCGGAGAGCAACGACAACCTCCAAGGTCGTTGGGAGCAGTCCGAGGCCAATCTGCGCAACGAGATGAATTCCCGTCGCGATGCGGAGCAGGCTCAAGGCACCGCAGAGCAAGCACAGCGTGACGCTGAATCGGCGCTTTCAGAAGCACAGGACCAGATTACCGGCTTTGAGCGTCATGTGACCTCACTTACGAAGGCCAACAGCCAGTTGGAAATCGACCTGCAGGCCTTGGTTGAGCATACGGGCGTTTCCGTTGTTGAAATCGCCAACATGCCCCTGATCGACGGCGCAGTCCTTGGTGTCAACGCCGGCGTTGCTCCGGGGCTGGTCTCGATCAACAAGGGCTCTGCTGATGGAGTCAAGCGCGGCTTTACTTTCGAGGTCTACGCTGGCGCCCAGTACAAGGGTCGCGTGCGCGTGGTCGAAGTGCAGGGCAACATGTGCGTTGCCGAGATCGTCAAGACTGTTGGCGGCCGCACGATTTCTCAGGGCGACGCCGCCTCTACCCGCATCTGAGCCCAACAGGAGTTACTTATGGCACGTCCCCGTAAATCAGCTGCAGGCGGGCAATCAGCACGCTCGACCTCCCGCAAATCCAAGGCCGCGGCCGTGGAGATCGTAGAAGAAGAGTCCGGCATGACCATGCCCGAGGCGGTCATCATCGTGACTACCCTGGTCCTGTTGGCAGCATTTGTGATGCTTGACCAGGCCCGCGGGTCTTATGGCGAGGGCATGTTCTTCAAGGACAGTGCCACCACAAGCGGCACTGAGTGAGTGTTGGGCCCCGCTATTGGGGCTCCACTAGTTATCAAATCCACAGCAACCGGGGCAGACCGCTGAGCGGCCTGCCCCGGTTTCTTTGGTCTGTGGGGCCAGCGCGCCTGATTTCTTGCTCCCGGGAAGGTTTGAATCCTCGCTGCGGGACCCCATGGGAAGGGAAATTCTCTCCCGAATTGCTCCTACCCGAAGCTTGGATCGGTCACTTCCCGTTCCTATGCTCGACTCAGGGCAGGCGTCACCGCACCGAGGCCGCTCAGACAACGCTGTTTTCGAACGGGGGGAACCCGGGCAACATGATGAATTTCTTCAAGCCGATGGAATGGGCCTTCGGGCACATGTCGGTCGATATGGGCATTGACCTTGGCACCGCAAACACGCTGGTCTGCGTCAAGGGACGCGGCATCATCCTCAATGAGCCAAGCGTGGTGGCGGTCAAGTCAGGAACCAAGGAAATCCTGCTCGACGGCATGGCAGTGGGTAACACAGCCAAGGCCATGTTGGGCAAGACCCCGGGCGGCATTGAAGCCATTCGCCCCCTCCAGCATGGGGTGATCGCTGACTTCGATGTGACTGAGAAGATGTTGCGCTACTTCATCACCAAAGTGCACGAGGGCCGACATTGGGTCAAGCCCCAGGTGGTGATTGCGGTTCCCGTGGGCATCACTCCAGTGGAGCGGCGCGCCGTGATCCATTCCGCCGAGCGCGCGGGAGCGCGTCGCGTGTATCTGATTGACGAGCCTATGGCGGCGGGCATCGGCTGCGACATGCCGGTTACTGAGGCCCGCGGTACTTTGGTGGTAGACATCGGTGGGGGCACAACCGAAATCGCGGTCCTGTCCCTGGCGGGGGCGGTGGTATCTACCTCACTGCGGGTTGCCGGCGATGACATGGACGAGGCCATCGTTTCCTATGTACGTCGTCATCACAATCTGTTGATCGGTGAGCAGTCCGCAGAGAGACTCAAGCTCAATATCGGATCGGCTTGGTCGATGAAGCAGGAATTGTCCATGGAAGTGGGCGGTCGCGATGCGGTTTCAGGGTTGCCCCGCAAGGCGGTGATAACCTCCTTGGAAATTCGCGATGCTCTGGCTCATCCCGTGCGCCTGATTTGTGAAGCGATCCGCGGCATCCTTGAGGAGGCGCCTCCTGAAATTGCGGCGGACCTCTACGACGCAGGCATCACCATGGTGGGCGGTGGCGGTTTGCTCTATGGATTGCCCGAGGCCATTGGAGATCATCTGGGTCTGCGCGTGCGCGTAGGGGACGAGCCTCTTTCTGCAGTGGCTCGTGGTACGGGTATTTTCCTCGACAAGCTCGACGTGTTCAGCAAGGTCCTGGCCGCCGAAGAAATCGACTGATTGCTGCGGGCATGAGGAGCGTGTCCCGATCACGAAGGACTCGCGCGCTGGAGGCCCTTGCTCTCCTGGTCCTGCTGGGCGGTTCCCTGAGTACGATTCCGGTCTTGGACCGGATCCTGCTAGTGCTCTTGTCGCCTGCCCGGGTGGCTCTGGATCTGGCTGGTCCGGGCCTGGCGACCCTAGGTGCGCAAGATCCTCCAGATGTGGTCCTTCGGCGGCGGGAGGGTGAACTCGCATTGGATCTTGCCGAACGCATGAGTCGCGCGGCACAACCCCAAGAGTTGACCCTGCCCTTGGGCGTGCGTGCGGTTGAGGCCGAGGTACTGGCGCGGCCCACGGATCGGCCGGATGCCCTGCAGGTCTTGTTGGCGGACCCGAGGGGTTTGCAGCGAGGCTCCGCCGTGGTGTTCGGGGATGTGTTCTTGGGCAGTTTGACCCGCATTCCTTCGGCTCGCGCCAGCGGTCGTGCGGGACACCTGGGGGAGGTGAGGTTGCTTACCTCCCGTAATGCGCGTGTCAGTGGTCTGGTCGGTGGCGAGAAGGAGGTTTCTCCCAGGCTTGTGGTGGGAGGCATTCAATCCGCTGCCAGACAGGATCACTGGTACCTTGCGGTTCACAATCCCCAAGACGAGGGGCTCACCCGGGGCATGGTCTTGCTCGATGACCCTGATCCCTTGCTGTCGGTGGCCAACGGTTGGCAGTTGGGTAGGGTGGCCCTGGAACCCGATCCCGTGCGCGGGGGCCAGCGGGTGGCGGGACTAGAGCCCTTGGTGGATCACGAGGCGGGATTGGCTCGGGTACTGGTTCTTTCGCGTAGCACCGAGCCAGCGGTTGCGCTCGTTCCGTCCGCAGCGGGGGAGTGGGTTTCTGTGCGTCGCGGCATGTTGTTGGCCGATGGTCAGCGAGTAGGTTTCCCACTCTTGGCTGGCAGCTTGAGCGGCTTGCGCTCGGGGGCCGCGGTTGCGGATGGTCAACGCTTTGTGGGGAGGGTGATTCGCGCAGCTCCGCTGAATGCAATGGTCCGGCGAATCGAGGACCCAGGTTGTTCGGTCAATGTGCTGGCCGTGCGGGAAGGTGATCTGGAAGCCAGACCTTTTGTGCTCGGGCGCATCGTTTCCTTGGGGCTCGATGATGAAGGGCGGCGTGCGTTTGCTTGGCCCGGGGAGCGGGCCTGGACAGGGAACCAGAACGAGGAGGTTCAGCTTTGGACCCTGGCGGGAGAGGCGGGTGTCCCTGGTGGGCTCTTGCTGGGGCAGGCAGCCTTGCCCTCGGGGGATGGGCCGCACGTCCTGACTGTGACTGTTCCGGGGGTGGAGCTGGAGAGTCCTCCGGCCAGCGCGGCTCTTCCTGGCCGATTGCGCGTCTTCATCAATTGGGAGGCGAGTCAATGAGGTTCGGAGCGAAGGCGGCTTGGATCCTGTGCTTCGCCTGGTGCGCATGGCTCACCGCGAGCCAGGTTTGGTTGCAGCGTAGCCTGGGGATCTGGACTCCGGACCTGGGATTGGTGTTGCTTGCCAGCCTGGTCATGCGCTCGGGCTATTCGTCATCCTTGGGCCTGGTTTTTTGTCTCGTGTCCACTCGGCTGGCGTTTTCCCTGGAGCCCCCCGCAGCGCTTCTGGCCGGTGGGTGGATGGGATTCCTGCTGGCGCGCTCGGTGGCACACACCTTTGATGCCGACCAGATGTTTGCCCGGGCAGGAGCGGCGTTTGGGGCAGCTCTATTGATGGGCAGTTGGGTGCTTCTGGCGGGAGGGTTCCGCGCCGGTAGCTGGGATCAGTATGGTGGAGGGGAGGCGCTCGAACTCTTGGCGGGAGTTTTCACGAGCGCTGCTGCGACGGGTCTCTGCGCCCTTCTGCTGGGGCCCGTGTTCGTTCATTTGCCTGGCCTCGCACCCCTCAGGAGGCCAGCATGAACAATTGGCGTCGCTTTGGTGCGCCCATGGCAGTACTTGCCCTGGCCATGGTCGCCTTGGTGCTGCGCCTCTACGAGGTGCAGGTCACTGAACACAAGCTCTGGGCACGCGAGGCCCTGGGTCTTGTACGCAGCAGCCGCGTTCTGCCTGCCAGGCGCGGTCGCATCTTGGATCGTTCGGGGAAGGTGGTCGTGGAGGACCGAGAGGACTATGTGCTGGAGTTCGTCTGGCGCGAATTCCGGCGCGAGCATCCCCTGGGGGCGATTGCTCAAGCGCGGTCGCAACTCTTGGGGAGACCAGTTTCCTTGGCTGAGGCGGATGCGAACCTGATGCCCTGGGCCTTGGAATTGGTTGCTTTGACCCCCGATGACCTGGATGGTTTTGCAGCCGGTGGTGGGTTGCCTTTGAAGAGCGTGCGCATTGAGGAACTGGGCATGAACTCTGATGATCGCGAACGACTCGCCCGCCAGAATTGGCGCCGCACCCGGGCGGGGGATGCTCGATTCTATCTGCAGAGTCTCTTGGGTTTGACCCGGCGCGAGGCATACCTGCTGCGTAAGAAGGAAAGCGAACGATGGGGTGCTCTCGACTTCTTGACCCGCAGCGCCCTGGTGCGCCCCGCTCTGGGGGCCTTGGGACCTGATGAGGCCCGCGTGGAATTCCTGGAAGAGTGGGTGCGTGAAATCGCCGCAGCCCGGGAGCGCCTGATCGATCTAGCGGTGGTGCTGTCTGTTGAGTCCAACGACCGAATGGAGTGCTACGACGAGTTGCTTGGGCGACTTGAGGTTATTCGCCGCGAGGTTGAGGATGCAGTGGCTGATGACCTGTTCAGCAGCGCAACGGGATTCTCAGCCATGCGCCTCTCCAGCGACAACCTGGACCGTCTGGATCTTCGATGGCTGGGGCGTGCGCTGGTTTGGGATCAGGCTCGCTTGGCCCAGTGGAGCTCGGATCGAGGTGCCCGGAGTGGAGGATCGGATGGTTTGTCTTCTCCTGGTTTCAGGATGCTGGCTGGTCGCGTTTACTCGCGCCTGCAGGTGGCCCGGGAGCAGAACCCTGGGCGTGGCTTGGCGGACCGGGTGTTGGATGAACTGTTGCGTCCTTTTGCCCGTGTCTCTGCGAACAAAGGGGCCGGGGAAGTGCTGGATTGGCGCGCTGTTGACTCCCTCCTGCCCTTGGATGAGTTGCAGAGTGTTCTGGAGGCTCCACCTGAGTTGTCTGGAGACACGCAGCCCCTGTTCCCCTTCCAGACCCAGGTAGTGCGGGAACTACGACTGCCCGATGACTTTCAAAGTCGTACCAGACCCGGCGGTGGGCGGGTGCTTTGGGGCGAGCAGGAGGCCCTATTGGCTCAAGCATTGGGGTTGGACGATCACGCGGGCTCCACCGGATGTACTGGCGCACTGATCGACCTCGCAAGTCGACGTCGGGAAGAGTGGTCCCCGGGGGAATTGGAGCCCATCGAGATCCTGCTGGGTCGCTTTGATCGGGCGATTCAAGAGAGGGTGTACGGGACTTTGGGTTCTCGCGACACAGCCTGGGCGCTGGCTCCGAAGCGCGTGGCCGAAGCTCTCGAACTCCGAGACCACTTGCTCAAGGACCAGTCCCTCCGGCCCCGGCGTCTGCTCAAGCGACCGCCCTATTCACTGGTGGAGGCGATTACGCGGTTCACGGAGCAACACGCGGGATTCCGAGTCAGCATGCGGTATGAGCGACATTGGCGCGAGTTCGATTCCGGTCAGGTTCGTGCCTTGGGCTCGGATGTGGAACTGGAACCCCAGCCTCTTTTTCAACGCTTGATTGGCTCCCTGCGTTCTCCGTCCATGGTACGCGTGCTCCGCGAGAAGGATGACCTGGCAAGGGCGCGAGAACTGCAGGCGGCTCTGGACCGCAAGCAGGGGGACTTTGTTGAACTGGCCCAGCTGTATGGCAGCAATTTGCACGCTACGCAAGAAATCGGAGGCAGCGGTATCGAGGGCTACTTTGACTTTGAATTGCGAGGTTCTCACGGCTTTCAGGAGTCCATCGGGTTGGCGGAACGCGCACAGGATCGTCGTGCCAACTGGTCTCAAAGCCCTGTGGATGGGGAGGACTTGATCTTGACCCTGGACGTGAATCTTCAGCGCGTCGCCCAGGATGTCTTGGAGCGCCCAGCGTTCCTCGCTGATTCCAGCGCGGATCCCGATTGGTGGCAGGATCCAGTGGGGGCCCTGGTCTTGGCTCGTGTGGATGGTCAGGTATTGGCTGCGGCTTCGGTGCCCAGTCGTCCCCAATCAGAAGCAGGCTTTGTGGGTCAAGATCGGCGCTCAGATGATCAACGCCTTTTGCATCGGGTACAGCGCACCTTGCGCATGCCCACCTTCCAACCCCCGGGTTCGACTATCAAGCCACTGATTGCGCTTTGGGCCATGGAGTACGGCTGGTTGGACGATGAAGGAACCCGGCACCTGCTTGACGCGGATGAATCCCTGGTGACCTGTCTGCGCGAAGGCCGCGATCAGGCTTCTGGTTACGGCAGGGTGCGTTGCAGTTCGATCTTGGGGCACTCCTACACCCTGCACAGCCAGGCTGCTGGTTCCGGCCGCATTCGGGACATGGCCCTGCGTGATGCTTTGCCCCATTCCTGCAATGCTTTCTTTGCTTGGTTGGGTCAGCATCTCTCGGTCCAGGACCATCGCGACCTGGCAAGGCGGTTTGGGTTGGGGACTCCAACCGGGGTGCGCGTTTTTGAGGGCTTGAATGAGGAGTCACCTCTGCCCCGGGTTGGCTTGGTGGAGGACCGCAGGCCCAGGCGTTTTCTTGAACCTCTCGACCTAGCCAGCGCTGCCTTCCGTCAGTACGCGGGCAATGGCCTGGTTTGCATCCAGGCCACCCCTCTGCAAATGGCTCGTGCTTATGCGGGCATCGCCACGGGTCAGTTGCCCAAAATGGCATTTGTGAGTCAAGCCCGGGGCGTGTCCATGTTGCGGCCGCCCACATCCCTTGGATTCGATCCCCAGAACCTGGCCCTGGTGCGCGGTCTGATGGAGCAGGTGGTGTTGCGTGGATCGGCTCGGGGCAAGGGAATCTCTCCTGGGACCCTGGGCTTTCGCGTTGCCTGCAAGACCGGCAGTGCAGACATCTGCAAGGGGCCAGTGCCCGACGGGAAGGGTGGCTGGAGGGAGGGCATGCGCAAGCACGCATGGGTTGCTGGTTGGTTCCCAGTGCAAGATCCCCAATTCGTGTTTGTGCTCTTGGTACACGACACCTCCGCCACTTCCAGTCACGGGGCAGTGCAACTGGCCGGTCAGTTTCTGCAGCGCCCGGAGGTCGCCGCGCTGATTCAGCGCTGAAGGAACTTCTGATGGGATCCTGGCTTCAAGACACTCTTTCACCCCGGCGCTTGTTCGATCCCGCTGGGGTTCGTTGGCGCGAGGTGGACTGGCACATTCTGATCGTGGCAGCGGGAATCGTTGCCCTGGGCCTCGTCTTCCAGGGGGCGATGGACGCGGCCGAGCCCCTGGGGGCGGTTGGTGGGGTCAGCTTCGCCGGTCACCGGGAAAAACTGCTCTTCGCGGCGCCTCTGCTTCTGTTGGCTTTGATGCTGCGTCCCTCCTGGCTCAGGCGCAATACGCACCGCATCTTCTGGCTGAGTATCCTTCTGTTGTTGGCCCTGCATTTCATAGGGGTCGAGCGGAACAACGCTCGCCGGTGGATTCCTCTACCGCACTTTGATCTACAACCGTCCGAGTTGGCCAAGGTTGGCTTGGTCTTGATCTTGTCTTCGCTCCTGTCCCGGAGGCGGCTTGAGAACTGGGGCGAGTGGATTCTGCCTATCGCTGTAGTGCTCTTGCCCCTGGCCTTGGTGGCTGCCCAGCCGGATTTGGGAACGGCTTTGACTCTTCTGCCGATTGCGCTCGGCATGTTCCATCTGGCCGGTGCCCCCTGGCGGTCTCTGGTGGGGCTTTGCTTGGTTGCAGTGAGCCTTGGTTTTCTCGGCTGGAAGAGTGGCTTGGTCCAGGACTATCAACTTGAGCGTATTCACACTTGGACCTCGTCCTACGAAGCGCCTGATTTGATCGAGGGTCGCTACGGTCCTGCCTTCCACGCCTATCAGGCGCGGACTGCCCTGGGGAACGGGGGCTGGACCGGTACTGGACTTGGGCAGGGGGTTGCCAATGGTGCGCGCACCTTGCCTGAGCGTGATTCCGACAGCGTGTTTGCGGTGATGGGTGAGGAGTTTGGCTTCTTTGGAAGCGTAGGAGTCTTGTTGCTTTATTCCCTGCTGCCTTTTCTGTTGATGATCTCTGCCGCACGCCAACGGGATCGTTTCTGTCGCCTTGTCGTGGGCGGTGTGGCCTTGTTGTTCGCTTCACACCTGGTGATTCATGTGGCGGTAAATACCGGTTTGGTGCCTATGACCGGCTTGCCTTTGCCGTTGATCAGTGCCGGCGGCAGCAGTCTGCTCGCGTCACTCTTGGCCTTGGGGTTGGCTTTGGGTCTCGCAGCGCACCATGGGCGCAGTCTGGACCGGGACACGTTCAGGTCCTATTGAGCCCCTGCGAAGGAGATCAGAGGGTGTATCTCAGCCCAATGACTTCTGTGCCAAGAGAAATCTGATGTGACATTCAGAACATCACCGATTTGTACTTCCACTCTGCTCGCCCGTGATAGCCTGCAGCAATGGCTGTCCTTCTATTGTTGCTGGGCCTGGCGATTCCGTCACAACTCTCACAGTCGAGCCCCAATATAGTTTTGATCATCTCTGATGATCAGGCATGGACTGACTATGGCTTCATGGGCCATTCCGCAATCCAGACTCCCAACATCGACAAGCTCGCTGAACAAAGCGTGGTCTTTCGGCGAGGTTATGTGCCCACCCCGCTCTGTCGTCCTTCTCTGACTACCTTGGCAACTGGGCTGTATGCGCATCAAAGCCTGATCACTGGGAATGATCCTGCAAACACCAAGGAGAATCAGGCTCATGCAGCAAAGTCTGGCAAGGCCATACGCGAGTTGCTTATTTCCAACGTGGACCGACACCTCACCTTGCCAAGGGCCCTGACAAGGCAGGGTTACCTGACCTTTCAGAGTGGGAAATGGTGGGAAGGAAGTTACCAGCGTGGAGGATTCACCCACGGCATGACTCGAGGCTATCCCCATGAGGGTGGCAGGCACGGGGACGATGGCCTGACCATCGGACGCCAGGGCTTGAACCCAATCAGCGAGTTCATGGACCTGGCTATCGCAAGTCAGAAGCCCTTCTTCCTATGGTATGCGCCCTTCTTGCCGCACACTCCGCACGATCCACCGCAGCGTCTACTTCAGAAGTACCAACAGGCCGGCCGCCCAAGAGCGCTTGCGGCCTACTACGCGATGTGCGAGTGGTTTGACGAAACGTGCGGCCAGTTGCTGGCTCAACTGGAAGAAAAGGGAGTTGCCGAGAACACCCTTGTGATTTATGTCACAGACAACGGTTGGATTCAACACCCCAATGGCGGCTACGCGGCTCGGTCGAAGCGAAGTCCGTATGAAGGGGGCACGCGCACGCCGATCATGTTCCGTTGGCCATGCAAGCTGAAGGCGGAAGAGCGGCCAGGGCTGTGTAGCAGCATCGATATTGCGCCGACGATTCTGGCGGCGGCTGGGGTTGCTGTTCCTAAGAGCTTGCCGGGATTGAATCTGCTTCCAAGTCTGCTGGAAGGTAGCCCAATCGAGCGAAATGTGATCTTTGGTGAGTCCTTCGCCCATGACATAGCCGACATTCAGGATCCCAGAGCTTCTCTGCTCTACCGGTGGGTGATCCAGGATCAGATGAAGCTCCTTCTGACCTACAATGGTCGAACGGGACGGATGAAGTACCCGCCCAAAGACCGCAGCCCGCAGTTGTTTGATCTCAAGGCCGATCCTCACGAAAAAGTAGATCTCGCATCCAAGCGTCCGGAGTTGCTCCAGGAGCTGAGTACATTGATTGGGGACTGGTACCCCGCTCGCACCAGATGATGTGAGCCATCACCTGTAGACTCAGAAGGGGTTTCCAACCTGAACCCAGGCCTTGCCAGGCGTTTACTTCAACGTCGGCGCATCCTTGGGTGCCCAAAGCCAGTAGACCACTCCTCCAAGGGCCAGAACTCCCAGCCCCAGAAGGGTGATGCGCGCTTCAGTGGTGACCAGATTTCCCACCACGACTCCCGCGGCGATCAACAGGTACAGCATTGGAAAGAGGGGATAGAGGGGGCTCTTGAAAGGGCGCGCTCGCCCCTTGTGGGCCAGGTGCAGCAGGGCCACAGCTGCCAGTCCGTGGAAGATCCACTCCGCGAAGACCACTGCATCGCCCAGGTCGCTCTTGACATCTCCGCTCCAGGACAAGTACACGAAGCAGATCAGTGCCTGCAGCACCAGGGCTCGAGTCGGAGCGCCCGTACGCGGGTGCAGGCGCCCGGTGGTAGCAAAGAACAACCGCTGGCGGGCCATTGCCACATAGATGCTGGGGGTGGCAATCAGGGTGGCAATCAGAAAGCCGAGGGCGCTGACTGCCATGGCCGCCGACAGAAAGCGCCCACCCGAGGCGCCAAGGGTTGCCTCTGCCAGGGCCGCGGCCACATTGGGCTCACTGCCCAGGCGTTCCATGCCGAGTACTCGTACGTAGGCCAGATTCAGCAGGCCGTAAACCACCCCGACCCCCAAGATGCCACCGACAATGGCCCGCGGCAGGGCGCGCTGGGGATTGTCGATGCTGGGAGCAATGTAGGTCACCAGCTGCCAGCCACCAAAGGTGAAGAGCACCGGCAGCGAAGCGCGCACCAGGCCGCTCCCGAGGGAGATCCCCGTGTCGATCGTGATGGGGGTGGGGTCGGCCGCCGCCGGAGCCGTCAGGGCCAATCCCGTCAGCACAAGCACCAGAATCGACAGGAGCTTGGCCCCCATGCACAGGTTCTGCAATAGAGCCGCTCGCTTGATGCCAAGGCAGCCCATCAGAGTGACTCCTGCTATGACCGCAGCAGCCATCAGGCGCAATTCTGTTGGTCCCGCTTTCCAGGCCAGGACCTCCGCCAACTGCTCGGCGCAGAATTCAGCTACCCCCGCCGAGGCACCGGTGGAGATCACCAGCAGGACCACCCAGGCGAAGAGAAACGCGGGGAGCCGCCCGATGCCCTCACGCAAGAACTCAAACCAACCTCCCTCCCTCGGAAGCATCGCCGCCAATTCGGCAAAGGTCATGGCCCCTGCCAGGGCTGCAAGGGTGCCCAAACCCCAAGCTGAGAAGTAGGCACCCTGGCTGGGGAGGATCCCCGCGACCTCTCCTGGTTTGAAGAAGATACCGACTCCAATGATGCCGCCCATGACCAGCAGGGTCGCGTCGAGAGTGGTCAGTCGTTTGGTTTCCATGGGCCTGCTATCCTAGGGCCGTGCGACTCCAGAAACTCATGGGACCCGTGGCTGCTCTTGGATTACTGCTGCTGGTGTGGCTGGGCTTGCCCGCTTGCCTGGAACACTTCGCTGCCCCCTCGCCGCTCGTGGGCTTGCAGGAGGGCATGGAATTGGAGGGTACAGCAGCCTCTTGGGTACAGGCTTTTGAGGACGACCTGTTGGGTCAGCCCATGATCGATGTGCATGCCCATCTGGCGGGCCGGGGGAGGGGATCGAAGTGCTGGATGAACGAAAGGCTCAAGGACCCCCTGCATCCGCTTGATTTCGTGCGTGGGCGGTTCTTTTCGGCAGCGGGTTTGCCGGGGAAGGATGCTGAGGATTCTGCCTGGGTAGATCACCTGGCGCAGCTCTCAGCGGCCATGCCCTTCAAAGCGCGTCATCACGTATTGGCCTTCGATCAGCGCCACGACAGTCAAGGGCGGCCGGATCGGGCGGGCAGCGACTTCTTTGTACCGAATGACTGGGCTCTAATGGCCCAGGAGCGGTATCCCGGTCATCTCATTGCTGCGGCCAGCATTCACCCTCTCCGGCCCGACGCCCTGAAGGAACTCCGGCGGGTCGCAGCCGCTGGAGTGCGGGTCGTCAAGTGGTTGCCCAGCGCCCAGGGGATTGAACTCAGGGACAAGCGGCTCCTGCCCTTCTATGCGGAAGCAGGGAGGCTGGGGGTCTGGCTCCTGATCCATACGGGCACTGAGGGTGCGGTCGGGAAGATCAGCCAGAACCACCTGAACAATCCGCTCCTGGTGCGGGCGGCCCTGGATGCTGGAGCCCAGGTGATCGTGGGGCACTGCGCTGCCGGAGGACTGGCCCGGGACCTGGATGATCCCGCTCTGCCCATGGTGCCCGCAGTTGAATTGTGTCTACGGCTCTTCGATGAGCGTGGAGGAGGGGGGCGCTTGCTGGGGGACATTTCCACCATCTGCAACGTGAACCACTTTTCCGTAGCCCTGCCAGCAATTCTGTCCCGACCGGATCTGCACGGGATGCTGGTCAACGGCAGCGACTGGCCTCTGCCCGCCGTGGGGCCGCTGATCATGCTCTGGCCATTGGAGCGGGCGGGATACTTGGATCCTGGTGATCGAGAGGTGCTTCAGGCCTTGTTTGAGTCAAACCCCCTGCTCTTCGAGGTGCTGCTCAAATCCAGGGTGCACTTGCCAGGAACACACCAGCGGCTCGACCCGGTGGTGTTCCGGGCGCGGCCTGAACTGGGACTCTAGTGGGGTGTATTTGGGCCTCAACTACTCTTCTTGAGCGGATTGTGTCGTCTAGCGGAGTTTATATTCCCTTTATCTGACCCCTATCTAGTCGGCGTTGAAGAGTTCACGCTTTGCAGATACGGATCCGGAGATGGCTGGCTAGACTCCTCTCTTCACGGAGGCCTGCGAACTGCAGGTCCCTTTCCCTGAGTCCCTTTTCACAGACGAGAACCTATCCTCCCATGAATTCCCTAGCTCTAGGAATGGTCGAGACCAAAGGTTTGGTGGGCGCCATCGAGGCCGCCGACGCAATGGTCAAGGCCGCCAAGGTCGAGTTGTTTAGCAAGGAAAAGGCCACCGCCGGCCTGATCACTTTCTTCGTGCGCGGTGAAGTAGGAGCGGTCAAGGCCGCCACCGATGCCGGTGCTGCAGCCGCTCGCCGGGTAGGCGAGTTGGTGAGCGTGCATGTGATTCCGCGCCCCCACAATCAGTTGGAGCGCATTCTTCCAGACATGCAGCCTGTGGCTGCTGGCGGCAAGTAGGTTCTGGGTTGAGTGATGCGGGGAATTGATTCCGATCTCGCCGCCCTCCAGGAGGTCCGTGACCAGGTCGCCCGAGCAAAGGCGGCCCAGAAAATAGCGGCTGGATGGGACCAGGCAACCACTGACCGGGTTGTTTCGGCCATGGCCGAGGCTGGGGTCCGTGCGGCCCATGATCTGGCCCGCCTCGCGGTGGAAGAAACCGGCATAGGTCGGGTGCATTACAAGGTGCTCAAGAACCTCTTTGGCTCCGAAGGGGTCTGGGAATCGATCAAGGACGAGCGAACGGTGGGTTTCCTCAAGCAGGACGACCGAACAGGCCTGTGGGAGGTGGCTACGCCCGTGGGTGTGGTGGCCGGGATCATCCCCACGACGAACCCCACTTCGACCGCCCTGTTCAAGGCCATTATTTCCGTCAAGGGTCGCAACGCGGTCGTCATCAGTCCCCACCCCCGGGCAGCGCGCTGCATTTGCGAGACCGTGGAGGTCATGCGTCGAGCGATTCAGAGAGCAGGGGGCCCCGCGGACCTGGTCTCGGCGCTGCAGCGTCCGACCATCGACTCCACCGGAGCCCTGATGAAGCACCCGGATGTGTCGGTGATCCTGGCCACCGGTGGCTCGGGACTGGTGCGCGCGGCATATTCCAGCGGCAAACCCGCCTATGGGGTAGGCCCCGGCAATGTCCCAGCTTATGTGGACCGTAGCGCCCGACTGGATCAGGTTGCAAAGGACCTGGTTACAAGCCAGAGCTTTGACAATGCGACCCTATGTTGCTCGGAGCAGGCTCTTGTCTTGGACAAGCCCATTGCCGACCGTCTGTTGGCGGCGCTGATTGAGCGCGGCGCTCATCTGGCGAGTTCCACCGAGTGCGCGCAACTCGAGGCCTACTGCAACCGGGGCGGGAGTATGAACCCCGACCTGGTGGGCATCGATCCCTGGCGGATTGCGGAGAATGCAGGCTTCCACGTGCCACGAAGCACCACGGTCCTGTTGGTGCATCAAGGCGGCGTGGGACGTGAACATCCACTCTCCATCGAGATTCTGGCGCCGGTACTCTCCGTTCATCTGGTCGACGGATGGGAGGAGGGCTGCAAAGTTGCCAAGCAAGTGCTGCACTTTGGCGGCCTGGGGCACACCATGGCCGTGCATGCTCAGGAGCGAAGAGTGCTTGAAGCCTTTGCCCTCGACAAGCCCGCCAACCGCATCGTGATGAACGGTCCGAGTTCAACAGGAGCGGTGGGTTTCAGCACCGGCTTGATGCCCTCGTTCTCCCTAGGTTGCGGACCACAGGCGGGCAACATCACCAGTGACAACATCACCGCACGCCATCTGCTCAATATCAAGCGCATAGCCTTTCCCAAGGCCGATTGGCCTGAGATCGAAGAGCGCGCCCATCAACGGGTTGCAGAGATGCTGGGGGATCCGGCTCCCCGGGGAAGCGGCCAGCGAGGTGATCCAGGCCTACGGGGTGGAGCTGGGTCGGGCCAGGGTGGTCACGCGCCGTCCACTGTCAGCGTCTTGGGTGCTGCCGGAGGGCCGCCTGCAAGTGCCCCCCAAATGGCCTGGGGTGGGACGATTCCCATTGAGGGCCGCCGCAAGGCGTCGCCGCGGGCTGCCAGTGGCACGGTCAAGGCCTCCAGCTGCGGCCCAGACTGTGACTGCAGCGATTGTCAGAGGAAGCGCATAGAAGGGATAGTCAGCCCAGTGATGGCTCGGAGTTCTCCGGTTTCCGTTCCAGCTCAACCCTCAAGCCTGACCTTTGTGCGTACTCCCGGGCCCCAGCTCGCCACCAGGCGGGTCAGTAGCAGTCCGTCTCGCAGTGCAGCCTCAACCAGTCCTCCCTCCACCGATACCGGTGGAGTCCTCGATGCGAGCGAGATTCGCACGATTCTTACTCACGCCGGCAGCGGTTGTCCCATGGGTCCCTGTCCGGGTTGTCCCCATCAAGACGTCCAAACCGGTGCCTGTCACGCATAGATTGCAACTAGAACTGAACCAAAAGAATTACCATGTCAAATGAAACTGAAATCGCCCTCGGGCTGATCGAAACCAAAGGCCTTGTGGGAGCTGTTGAAGCGGCCGATGCCATGTGCAAGGCAGCCAAGGTCTCTCTAATGCGCAAAGAAACCTCTGGCGGTGGCTTGGTCACGGTCATGGTGCGCGGAGAAGTGGGCGCAGTGAAGGCTGCGGTGGAGGCCGGGGCCGTGGGCGCTCGCCGAGTAGGCGAGTTGGTCAGCACCCATGTGATTCCCCGGCCCGCCGGGGATCTTGAGAGCTATCTGCCAGGTGACGATTAGGAATTTCGTCCGCTGAAATCAGAGTCTCTTCAGTGAAGCGCTGAGTCTTGTGCCTTCGGCGGCACCTTTGAATCGATTGATGGCCTTGCAACAGCAAACCGTTGAACTGCGCGCAGCGGTCCACTTGGACCAGCTGCAGCCTCAATTCGCCGCCACTTGCGCGGCGAATTCAGACGGCTATTTCCCCGTGGCCGGGGAGAGCGCTTTTTGGCTGGAGGTGCAGCCAGGCATCGTGATCAATCGAATTCTTGATCAGGCTCTCAAGGCCTGCGATGTGACCCCCGGCGCGTTGATCACCGAGCGGCACTATGGAACCCTGGAGGTGCACGGCCCGGATCAGGGCCAGGTACTGCGCGCTGGCGAGATAATGCTCCACTCGCTGGGCAAGGAAGCAGGAGATCAACTGCGGCCAAAGGTCTTGAACGACGAGATCATTCGTCAGATTTCAGATCACCACGCCATGCTGATCAATCGCACCCGGGCGGGCATGTTGGTCCTGGGAGGTGACACCCTTTACACCCTTGAAGTGGCCCCTGCAGTGCACGTGACTCTCCTGGCCAACGAGGCTGAAAAGGCCGCACCCGTGCGCCTGGTGGGCCTGGGAGCCGAAGGAGCCGTGGGGCGTTTGCGCCTCGCCGGCAGCGACGCTGAGATCGAAGCGGCTGTTGATGCGGTGCGCCGGACGCTGGCTCGGTTGGGGGGCCAGGACTGATGTTCATCGGACGGGTAGTTGGTCAGGTCTGGGCCACGCGTAAGATGCGCGATCTGGAGGGCAAGCGCCTGCTTGTGGTGCAGCCACTTGACGATCATGACGAACCGGGCAACAGCAAAGTGGCCCCGGTGGTTTGCGCGGATCCCCTCGGGGCCCATGAGGGCGAGGCGGTACTGGTGGCTTTTGGCAAGGCTGCTCGGGTCGCCATGGGGGGGGACGGGGACTTTGCACTCGAAGCTGCGGTGGTGGGGATCGTTGACGATATTGACGCGCCCAACGCACCGGCTTCCTGGCAGGCCTCGACCAATGCGGGACGGACTGCTCTGCATGCGGCCGGCGCCGGCAGCACTGATCCCGGTCATGCAGAGGAGGCTTCCTCATGATCCTCGGAACCGTAGTGGGCAGCCTCTGGGCAACGGTCAAAGACCCCAGTCTGGAGGGACTGCGCTTCCTGGTGGTCAGACCTCTCGATGCCGCTGGAGCGGGGACGGCCGAGACTGTGGTTGCTGCCGATCCCCTGGGCGCAGGCATTGGCGAGCGAGTGTTGGTGGCCTATGGCCGGGCTGCACGTCATGCAATCGGCCGTGGCCACGACATCGGCTTTCAATCAGCGGTGGTCGGCATTGTCGACCGCTGTGAACTCCAGGACCGCACTGTACATTCCCACCAAGACGACGACACGGTCTAGAAGAAAGACCCTAGCAACTCCAACGAGGAGCCAAACATGACTCGAAGTGACTATAACCCTGAAATGCGCAGCGAAGTGACCATGGGACCTGCGATAGGCCTCTTGGAGCTTGGCAGTGTGGCGCGCGGAATCGAAACCGTAGACTCCATTCTGTGGGAGGCTGATATAGAACTGCTCTTTGCATCTTCGGTGCAACCGGGCAAGTACGCCATGCTCTTCAGTGGCTCAGTGGATGATCTGCAGGCTGCTCTTCGGCGTGGGGCGGAATTGGCGGGCAACGATCTGATTGACCGTTTATTGATTCCTCAGATCCACCCGCAGGTAGAAAATGGGCTGCGCCGTCGCGATGGCCAAATCGAAGGCACCCTGGATGCCCTCGGGGTGATCGAGACCACGAGCATTGCTGCGGCAATTCTGGCGGCGGATGCGGCTCTCAAGCAGTCGGCGGTGGACCTCTTGGAATTGCGCATCGCCAATGGACTTGGGGGGCGTAGCTACCTGAGCGTCACAGGCGAGGTCAGCGATGTGCGCTCGGCGGTCCTGTCGGGATCCAAGAGTGCCGAGACCTCAGGCATGTTGTTGCGCCAGGTTGTGATTTCACGGCCGCATCCAGATCTTTCCCGTCATCTGTAGGTCCTGATTCTTCTTCAAGTGGCTGGCCCGCAACTAGTAACAGAGAGTGATGTTCTGGCAATGCCAGCCGGGACGCGCATTCTGTTGTCGACCAGGCGCATCGCCACTCCGGCGGCCTTGGACGCGGCTTTTCGCCGGCGCATTGACGTGGCCTATGAAGAACCCGGTGCGGCTGGTCCTGCGGTTGCCAATACTGCCAACGACAGCGCCCTCTTGAATGACCTGCGCGCCAGGGACGGTACCTATGTTGTCGTGGTCAAGAACGGTCAGTTGACCATTTCTACCATCGGAGCCGAGGGACCTAAGCCCTTTGCCCGGACTTGATCCGCCCGTCACAGAGCCTAACCAACCAATTACGGCCCCCTCTACCCAACAACCTCTTATGCCCCGCCGATTCATCACTGCCGAAGACATCCGCCGCGTTGGCAGCGGCGAGATAGTCGTGGAGTCCCAGACAGTGGTCACGCCCCAGGCCCTTGACGCCGCGCGTGCTGTCGGAGTGGTGCTCAAGGGGTCCAACGGCAGCGCTTTCGAACAGCCTGCGCCCGACCGAGGACCGGACGCTGCGCGTGCCGAGCAATCGATGCCTCTGATGCCAGAGCCTGAAGCCGATGAGGCCGGAGGCACTGGCGTGATGGTGGTGGTGGTGGGCCGCAACCGGACCGGAGTGCTGGCAGAAATCACCTCGGCCATTGCCCAGAACGGTGGCAATGTGCGCGACATCAGCCAGCGTTCGGTGGAGGACTATTTTCATCTAGTGCTGACAGTGGGCCTCGAGCACGCCGGGCAGTTCAAGCCTCTCAAGGAAACTCTCGATTGCTTGGGCGGAGACCAGGACTTTGTGGCTCGTGTGATGCACGAGCGCGTCTTCCGTTACATGCACAGGGTATAGCCCCAACAACACAGCTCCGTGGCCTTTTCCGACACCGAAATCCTAGAAACCCTGCGCATGGTAGAGCTGGAAACGCTCGACGTGCGCACCACGACTCTGGGAATCAGTCTGTTGGATTGCGCGGACCCGGATCTGGAGAGCACCTGCGAAAAAATCTACGCCAAGATCGTTCACCACGGCAAGGACCTGGTGACCGTGGCCGACTCGATCGCCGCGGACTATGGCGTACCCATTGTCAACAAGCGTATCGCGGTGACTCCTATTTCCTTGGTGGCGGCAGCCAGCGGAGCTACCTGTCTTGTGCCATTGGCCCGCGCCCTGGATGCGGCGGCCGGAGAGGTCGGAGTGGACTTCATTGGTGGCTTTTCCGCATATGTGCACAAGGGCTTCACACGCGCTGACGAGGCCCTTTTTCGTTCGATTCCCGAAGCCCTGGAGGTTACCCAGCGCGTTTGTTCCTCAGTTGCTCTCGGTACTACCAAGGCCGGCATCAACATGGATGCAGTGTCTGAGTTCAGCGAACTGGTGATCGACACGGCTCAGCGCTCGGCGAGTACGGGAGGACTGGGCTGCGCCAAGTTGGTCTGTTTCATGAACCCGGTGGAGGACAACCCCTTCGTCGCTGGAGCGCACATTGGTATCGGTGAGCCAGAAACCGTGATCAATGTGGGGGTCAGTGGCCCTGGTGTGGTGCGTTCAGCCCTGGAACGCTTGGGGCCGGACACCGATCTTCTGGCGGCTTACGAGACCATCAAGCGCACCGCTTTCAAGATAACTCGGGTGGGGGAATTGGTGGGACGCGAGGCGGCACGACGCATGAACACCACCTTTGGCATTGTAGACGTCTCCCTCGCGCCTACTCCGGCGGTGGGAGATTCTATCGCGGACATTCTGGAGTTGATCGGAGTGGACAAGGCCGGTGCTCCCGGCACGACGGCGGCCTTGGCCATGTTGACCGACGCTGTCAAGAAGGGTGGCGCAATGGCGAGTTCTTGTATGGGCGGCCTGTCCGGTGCTTTCATTCCGGTTTCCGAAGATCAGGGGATGATCGATGCGGTGGCGGCGGGGGCCATGAGTCTGGCAAAGCTGGAGGCCATGACTGCCGTCTGCTCAGTTGGCCTCGACATGGTGGCAGTTCCCGGTGATACTCCGGCTGCTACTTTGACCGGCATCATCGCCGATGAGTTGGCGATTGGCATGGTCAACGCCAAAACGACCGCTGTTCGCATCATCCCCGTGCCAGGTAAGGGGCCCGGGGAGACAGTCGAGTGGGGGGGGCTCCTGGGCACGGCAATTGTGCAGGATCCCGGGTCTTTTTCTTGCGCCCTCCTGCACCGCCGGGGTGGACGGATCCCTGCGCCCTTGCAGAGCTACAAGAACTGACCCTGCGACAAAATGGCCTCCTGGAAGCGCACCTTTCGCGTCATTTGGCTCGCAAACCTGATCACCTCGATCGGGATGATGAGCTTCTTGCCTTTCTTCCCCAGCCTGCTGGAGGAGTTGGGTGTCCAGGACGAAGCGTCCGTGCGGCTCTGGGCTGGAGTGCTCTTTGGCGCGGCCCCACTGGCGGCGACTTTGATGTCGCCGATCTGGGGCGCCCTGGGAGATCGACTTGGGCGCAAATTGATGATCTGCCGCGCCATGCTCGCGATTGCGATCTTTGTGGGAGGCATGGCCTTTGCGCAGGGGCCTTGGACGCTGCTGGTATTGCGTTTGGGTCAGGGCCTGTTCAGTGGGTTTATTCCACCAGGCATCACCTTGGTCAGCGTCCAGGCCCCCGCAGACAGGCAGGCGCGGGTGACCGGGCAGCTGTCTACTTCTCTTGCCCTGGGCAGCATGATTGGTCCCCTGCTGGGAGGTTGGTTGTCCGTGGTCTTGGGTGGGCATCAAGCGGTGTT
Source organism: Planctomycetota bacterium (assembly GCA_002686945.1). Classification (GTDB taxonomy): domain Bacteria; phylum Planctomycetota; class UBA1135; order UBA1135. Next base: position 55,222 of record NYYZ01000006.1, on the reverse strand, counting down.
CCTGGTGGTTGGAGGTGCGGCTCTGTGCTCAGCGCTTCTGGTCTGGTTTGTCGCCCATGAGGACTTGGCGCAGCAGGGGGCCCAGGACACCGCTCCCGGACGGGCGGTGGGCCATGCTCTCAGCAAGTTGAAGTCTGATGTGCGCTCGGTCCTGGTCCACCCCGCCTTGCGAGCTACAGCGTTCTTGGTGTTCGCGGTGCAGTTTGGGCTCGGATGCTCGAATCCCCTGCTGGAACGCCTGGTGGCTCAGCTGCTGCAAAACGATTCTGGTGGACGAGTGATGGAACTGCTCGCACACCTGCCCCTGTCTCAAGGTGGAGTGGATTCGTCTGTGACTCTTGCCACGGCGGTGGCCTTCGGAGGCATGGCCTTTGCGAACCTGCTGTGCTTGTCTCCCTGGGGACGCCGCGGGGACCGGGTCGGTTATCCAAGAGCCATGGGGGAGTCCGCAGCGCTTTCGGTTCTGGCTATTGCGATCCAGGCCAGCGCCACCAGCTATGGCGCGTTGTTGGCTGGGCGCTTGTTGCTGGGAGCAGCGGTGGCGGGGATTGGGCCCTTGGCTTTTGGCTTGGCCGCCGGCGAAGTGGAAGCGGGTCGCCGCGGAGGAGCCTTTGGAGTGGTCTTCAGCGCGCGCACCGCAGCTGTGGCAGTGGGGGGGGGCATCGGGGGAGGCGTCGGTGCCCTGTTCGGAGTGCGCGCGGCGTTCATCACGGCGGGATTGATCGTGACAATCGGGGCGGGTTTGTTTGCTCGCAGTGCGCGTCGGGCCCGGGAGGGTTGAGCGCCTCTGTCGGGCACCCTCATCATCTCAACTATGCATTGTCCTGCTCTTCCCTCAGGATTCGCCGGGCGTTGTCCGTGTCTTGTGCCGCGAGCCGTCCCGCGGTCTGGCCCCGGTCCTTGTCTGCGGCGGTGAGAGCGGAAGCCATGACTTGTTGCTTGTCGAGTCCTTCGCCAAGAGCTCCGCGCACAGCCCGACGCATGGCTGCCATCACGCTCTGATCGCTGGCGATGGCTTCATGGATCTTGCCGCGACCCAAGTGCATGGGGCCGTGAGAGGGTACAAGCCGTTCGATCTCGTAGCGCTCCACAAGTTCTCGCAGCCCCACCAAGGCTCCTTCGAACATGCGCGCTTCGTGGCGGCAGAATGGGACACCCGGGGAGACCAGGTAGTCCGCGCTCAAGAGGGTAGCCAAGGCGGGAATGACCACCACGCTCGTGCAGTTGGAGTGACCGGGCAAGAAATGCATTCGCACTTCGAGATGGTCTCCAAGCACAAGCTGCGCTTCGGTGTCAAACGGATCAGTGACCTGGGGCCAGGAGTAGCCCGGAGGCTCGGCTCCGATTCTCTTGCCCAGGGCCTCCCCCGCGGCCAGGATGCGGCTTCGGGCTTCGGGGCCTTTCTCGGCGGCGATGCGCGGCATCCAAGTTCGCGCGCCCTCAAAAGAGCAACCGCCACGGATGTGGTCATGGTGGGCGTGGGTCAAGATCAGGTGATTGATTCGGCGCGGCTCGGAAGGTTGCTCGGCTGTGACGAGCCGAGCGTGCAAGAGAGCGAGCTCCGCTTGCGAGAGGCCCGGATCAACGACCAAAGCCTCGTTCCCGGCAAACAGACCCACTGAGTTGTAGTTCCAGGTCGCAGAGCGCAGGACCACCAGAGGGTCAGAGCTGTCCCCCGCGACCAGAAAAAACGGGAAGCGGGGTCCGCGCTTAGATTTGCCAGTCGCCATTTTCGTCTTCCTCAAAGATCCAGGCTTGACGAACTGCTTCAGTTACAACCTGTTTGATGCGCTGGGGGTCGATGCCGCTGGGTCGCAAGGCCCCCTCCGCATGTTCAAGGAACAAGGCGGTTTGATTTCCACCAAACCACAGCTCAGGGCAGGGGCTATCGGGGTCTTGATGCCGCCAGTGATGATCATCACTCGGCGTGCATCCCTCCAGTTCGTTGAGCTCTGCGGCCAGGGCGGCCAGATCAGGCCGGGGCTGGGTCTTGCGAGTCACAAGGTCAAACCAGGAGGCGGTGGATATGAGGAAACGGACGAGAGTCCCCGCGCTGGAGGGGCCAAGTACCAACACTCTGTCTGCTGGGGAGACCGTCCATAGGGCGTGGCGGCCTGGGTCAAAACCCCGCGCTCCCGGGCGGCTGCTGGCTTGGTCAGGGCTGCCGTTCCAGATGCTGAAGTCCAGGTGCACCAGGTCGTCGTGCTGGGTGTGCTGCAGGTCATCCTTGTCAGCTCGCCAGGCGGCTAGCTCCGGGCCCCAAAGGGAGGTGTCCTGTTCCAGGCCTCCATCCAACCAACCGGGGATGCGTTCAAAGGCTGCCCAGCTGGCGGCAGAATAGCGCTCGTGGAGGCTCATGCCACCCAGGTCCACGTCCGATCGATCCGGATTGACCAGGTTGGTGATGGCTGCATCCAGCATCAAACTCTCTTCAGTTGGGGCGGAGAAGAAGTCCCCGGCGGCTGCCGCTCCCAGCAAGGCCTCTGAGTGGGACAGCGCCCATTCCCCTTGCAGGATCGAGAGTGCAGCAAGGACACCGTCCGTGTCGTAGTGATTGTTGCCTACCGCCACACAGCCTTCACTCAGCCTGGCCCGTTCTTCCCTTGGAAGAGCGGAGAATCCAAGCGCAATTCCGGTCGAAAGGTCATGGCGAAGATTGGTGGGCGTACTGTTCCCGGGCCAATGTGATAGTTCCAGGCCCGGGGCACCGCCGGTTCCATCCACGGTGATGATGCGTTCGGTGGGAGGCTCGCTGAAAATCTGGAAGGGCAGTTGCACAACAGCTCAGCCAGCCAGACTCAAAGGATCGCCGTCGTCTGTCTTCTTGTCGCGTTCACGTGTCTTCTTGCGCCTCTGGATCAGCTTGCGGATTTTCTTCAAGTTGTCGGCCGAGTCGCGCTTGGCTATCTCGGTTCGCGTTCGTTCAAAATCCTTCAGGTCAGGGTTGGCCAGTGCCTTGACTGCCAGATTCTGAGACTTGCTGTACCAGGTCATGGCCTGTTCAAACTCGCGATCCAGATAATAGTGCAGGATGACAGCCCCATCGTTGTAGAGCCCAGCTTGCTCTGGGGCGAGGTCCATGCCTTTCTTATAGGCTTCCAAGGATCGCTCGAAATAAACCACCGCCTTGTCCTGGTCCTCTTGCTTCTTGGAACTGCGCCTGAGCACTTCGCCCGAGTCTCGCGAGAACAGACCCAGGTCGTTCCAGCGTTCCCAATTGGCGGGCTCCACGCCGCACAGGATCTCAGCGCAAACCGCTGCTTGGGCCGCGCCCGTGGGTCCAGCTGCGTAGCACTTGCCCTGTGTGTAGTAAACGATGCCGATGTGGAGTTCCGGGTTGCCGTTGATCATGGTCACGAGGCTCGCAGGATTCTTGTCCCACCAGGTCTCAAGTGCTTCAGCCGCGCCCTTGTAGTTCTCTGCCCTATAACGCGCCAGGGCCTGGTACCAATAGGCGTTCTCGTAGGCGGGCCACTTTTGTACCGCTTGCTCGAGGTTCTTGTCCGCTTCTTCATAGGCGCCGGTTTCGGTCTGCGCATAGCCGAGCCACCAAAGAAGGGTTGCGTCACCCTTGGTCTTGTCACCCCAGCGCTTGAGGTACTGCGCTTTTGCGTCTTCAAGGCAGGTGACAAAAAACGCCACCCCGTTTTCGCCACCGGCAAGGGCACCCCAGATCACTCCAAAATCCACCTTGCTTGGGTCGGACCCTATGGCATGAGCGTATTCCCTGGAGGCCAGGTCCTTGTCTGGAATCCAGAGAGCCAGGGTAGCTGCTTGCAGGTGGTATTCTGCCCGGTCTGAGACCGTGGACTTGTCCTTGGGCAGTAGTTTGGCGGCCTTGGCGAAAGCGGCCAGTCCCTTCTTGGCAGCGGCCTGCTTGGTTTTTTCGTCCTCTCGTCCTGCAGCTTCAATGGTCTGCCATGCCAACACGAGACCGTGTACATAGTTGGCGTTGTGGGACTTCGGGCGCGCGATGGTTCCGCGTTCTGCGGAGTTGACCGCCAACTTCAATTGGCTCGGTTCGTGTGCCAGCCATGCCGCGTGTGCCAGTGGCGTGAAGGCATCGTCGAAGAGATCTGGGTCACCGTCAGTTGCGCCTTTCAGGTAGTTGGCCGCATCCACCAGCGCCAGTTGCACCGTGCTGCTGCCACCGGCCGCAATGTTGTCGAGGGCGCGCCGGTAGGAACCCATGCCAAAGATGTAATCCACTGCTGCACCCTTGGCTCCTGCTCTCTCCAGCAATTGCATCTGGTCGAAGGCATCGTTGTAGCGGCCCTGATCGATCCAGGAGCGCAGGACCCAGACACGAGTGCGCATGTGGCTGCCGGTTTTGGCATCGGCCTCCTCGAAGAGTACTTGAGCTTGTTCGGCGCGGCCCGCGTCCAATTCGGCCCGGCCAGCGGCGATCAGGCGATCTACTTCGTCCGGTTGGGCTGTGTTGAGCGCGGCAGGGGTGTAGATCGCACTGGAGACTGCGGGAGTCGAGATTGCCGGGGGAACAGAGCCCAGCAGGAAGGCAAACAAGAAGTTCATGGAAATCAGTAGAGGGTGGCAGGAACTCAACGGGCGGGGCTTTGATGCAACCAGACCATAGAGCTGTATTGTTCAGGGGGCAGATCTTCTCCGGCAATCAGCCGGTCCACCATGGGCAGCATATCGGTTTTCAGCCATGCCCGTCGGGGAGGACCGATTTCAAGGGCTCGCTCAAAGAAGGGGCGCGATCCGGCGGGATCACCGAGGAGGGTCAGGTACAGGATTCCCAGGTTCTGGTAGGCGTCGCCCCAGGCCTCGATGGGGTCTTTCCATTTCCGTTCCGCCCGCTGTTCATGGGTCAATTCGCCCAGGGTGCGGTCGCCCTCCGCGCGAGCTTGTTTCAGCAAGGTCAAAGCGGCTTGTACATCCCTGCGAAGGTAGTAGGTCATCACGAGCCCCGCGTCGTTGACAATCCGCACATCCTGGGGTGCCTGCTCGGCTGCCACCTGGTACGCCTCCCATGAATCGTTCATGACCAGGAGAGCTTCGGCGAAGAGGGCCTTGGACTCTTCCTCGGCTCCCAGCTTGGCTGCGCCTTGGGCTTGGAGTTCTAGCAGCACCGCCGCGTCTCGGTTGAAGAAGCCCGCGTTGTTGGCGTAGGCCGCGCTGGTGGGGCGGTATGCGTGCAAGTAGTTCGCTACCCGGGCCGCAGCGCTCATGGCGTCCAGGTCTTCGGGGCTCTGGGCGTGCTTGCCTATCACAAAGTCGAGGCCAGCGAGGCCGCTTGGGATTCGCTCGCCGAGTTCCACTTCAATGGCTCCGGGGAAGACGTCCTGCATGGAGAGAAACGCCTCTTCAGCTGCGTCCAGGTCGCCGCTGTTGAGGCGAATGAAGCCTTGTGCGGAGCGGCAAGAAGCCTGGTACGCCTGGGCCGTGGAAAGGAACTCAGGAGCCAGTTCTCCATACCGCTCAAAGAACTCCTGCGCTTCAAGGAAAGTGTTTTCGTCCCCATTGCCTGCCTCAAATTGCGCGAGGCCCAGGTGAAAGAGCGTCACCGCGCTATACCACCATCCCAACGCCGAGTTCGGATGATCTCTTTGCCAGCGCTGATAGCGCTCCAGCACCGCTGCCTGACCTCCTGCATCTGTCAGCAAGCCAACCAGCCGTGTGTGCAAGTTGCCATCTTCCGGTGCAAATTCCAGGGCCCTTTCGATCGGTTCGATGGCTGCGCTCGAGCCTCCCCGCCATTGATGCAGATTCGAGAGTTGCACCAAAGCCCACTGCCGGTGGTCGGGGTCGGCGGTCGTGATCGAAAGCTGGTCCTCGGTCTCTGCAAAGAGGGCTTCCGCCGGATCGTCCCGTTTGCGCGCGGCCACAAACACATCAAAGGCAGCCTCTGCCCAGACGCGACTGATGGGGGTGTCCAGGGTTGGCGGCGACCCTTCTAACTGAGTCATGGCCTTGTGCGCGTTCCGCGCCAGGGTCAAGGCCATGTCCGGATCCAAGGCCATGCGCTTGGCCCGACTGATGCCCACCAGACAAGAAACCTCCTGCGCGCCCACCTTTCCTTGCCGTTTGGCGAGTCCCAATCGAAAAGCTGCCTCGAAAGACTCCGCCGCGTCCTCATAGAAGAACACCGGTTGACTGTCTCCGGGCGCAGTAGCGAGCGCCGCCTGGGCTCTCAGGAAGTGCAACTCCCCTGCATTCGGGTCAAGAACCAGGGCTGCCTCAATGGGTTGGAAGGCATCCCGTGGCCTGCCAGCATCAAGGGCTTGCTGTCCTTCCTTCAATGCTGCGCCGACTACCAGGGGAATGAGCGCGGCCCTGGCTTTGGTCCAGTTTTCTGCGCCGAGTTCCGCGTGCACCTGTGCCAATTGTCGGCTTTGGAGTGAATCAGAACCAGAGCCCATGATTGCCACATCCTCACCTTCCACCTGATCAACAGGCCCATTCGAGGCGCAGGCTGAAAGTGCAAGGGCCAGAATGGCAGTTGGCAGGCAAGATCGTGTGCGGGAACTCATGGGTTGGGGGTGGCGCTGGACAGGGCCACGCATCGGGATTTTGAGGGGTAGATTCTACCCAGCGGTCGGAGGGGCGCTCTTGCCTGTTCTGCTTGTCTTCTCGCCGGGTACTGATCCCTGGGGAGTCCTCCTGGACCTTACTAGCAGCGTCCTGGATCGTGGTCACAGGGTGAACGAAAAAGTGCACCCAGGGAGGAGCGACAAGGCAGCGATCAAGCTGGCGCGTTGTACGCGAGATCTCTCTATTAGGTGGGCGTGTTAGACTCTGGCGCAATCCTGATGAGGGACTGTTGGTCCCATCTATACTGCCGTATGGCTTCTTCTACCCCTTACTTCGCTTACGGATCCAACCTCGACGCCGACGACTGGGAGCAGCACTGCGGCGCGCGGGGAGTGGACCCCGCTGGCCTGCGGGATCTCGAGCCTGCCTGGCTGATCGATCACCGGCTTGAGTTCGATTACGAATCACCGAGTCGCGAGGGAGGTGCTGCTGACGTGGTTCCCGGCAAGCTTGGTCAGGCGGTTCCGGGGGCGTTGATGGAATTGGATCAGCGCGGGATTGAAGTAATGGATCGCAAGGAGGGGCATCCGACTATCTACAGGCGCAGGCCGATCAGTGTCTCGACGCTTGATGGGACCACCCATGAAGTTGAGACCTACTGCGTGACTTCCGAGTCGCGGTCTGCGGATTTCGTTGCCCCAACGGACAAGTATGTGGGACTCTTGCGGAGGGGTCTGGAACAACGAGGTCTGCCCACGACTCATCTTGATGCCGCCATGAGTGGACTCGCCTCATCGGGTCATGGCATCGGACACATCTTTGTCTATGGCACCCTGCTCCCCGGCGAGTGCCGCAATGCTCACCTGCTCAGTTATGACCCAAGTGAGAACCGCGTTGCAGAAGCCACTGCCGACCTCGTGCACCTGGGCGGATACCCCGGTTTGATACCCGGATCAGGCACGGTGAGGGGCGTGCTTTACACTTTTCCGGACTCCGCTCCGGCCCTTGCATCCCTCGACCAGATCGAGGGGTTCAGTCCCGGCCAACCAAGCCTCTTCCGGCGCGTGGTGCTTCCAGTGCAAACAAGCAAAGGCCTGGAGTGGGCTTGGACCTATGTGTATGACGGGGCCGGAGGTGTTCCTCTGCCCGGGGGCGACTGGCTTGAGGTCGCCCGGTAGCTGCCTGGGGTGTCTGGCCTCTTTTCCCTGCTCTCTACAATTCCCTCGCACCCAGCCGAGGCTTTTCTCTCCGGGGTCGCTATCGTGGGGCAAGGTCGAGGCCCGTATCCTTGGGAAGATTCAGCCTTGCGGTACGTCTGAAGAGCATCTTGGCCCCAATCCCCATGCGCGCGCCTTTCCTTTACCTCCTCCTCCTTCTGCTCGGCCTCCCAGGGTGTGACAACCCTGCTTGTCTGTTTGGTCCGGGAGGCTGCAATGGTGTTGGGGGTGGCGGCGGCGGGGGAGGCCCTGGAGCCGCGGGCTCCTTCCCGGCGGGCAGCTTGGAGACCGGGTCGTGGATCACGCAGGATCCTGGTGGGCAGCCGATTCTCTGGCCACAGCCGGGGACCCTGTTGCAGCCGGGGTCTGTGTTTGCCCTGGAATTCTCGGGCTCCATGTCGGTGGAGTCCCTGGCAGGCGCTTTTGAGTTGATCGACGCTGTGTTCGCCACTCCAGTTCCCTTGCTGGACCCGCCGCCTCTGGTGGCGGACGGGCGCATCGCCTTGATGGTGCCTTCCCAGCCCTTGATCCCGGGCAGTCAGTACATCCTGAACTGGAGGCCGGGAGCAGATCCGGCAGACGTGCTGGGGCGCGGATTGATCGGAGCAACTGGGAACATCGGCAGCATTGCCATCAGCGGGGAGCCTTCAGTCATTCCCAGCGTCGTGGCGGTTTATCCTCACGACGGCGAAGCGGCGGCGGGGGATTTGACCGAGGTGTTGGTGATCTTTGACCAGCCCATGACCGTGGGGGACTTCTCGAACAGTTCTTTCGCTGTGCTCGTCGATGGGGGGCCGCCCCCGGCCAATCCGCAGCCCTTGCCCGTGGCGATTCCCGGAGCGGTTCCCGTGCCAGTGACCCAGGCCTGGGTCTGGTCGGCCGAGGACGCGGGGGGTACGCGGCTTTCTCTCGGTGTGGAACTACCTGTGACTTTGAACCTCTCACCTCTGGGCTCGGAGTTGGGCTCAATGGCGGGGGGAGATCTGCCAGCCACGGAATTCAGCTTTACCATCGGCAGCCTGCCCGCACCGGCTTCGGCGGTGAAGCCCTTTGCGCCTACCTCGGCCATCGGGCTGGATGACCTTTCCACGGATGCCCCCCTGGTTGAGGCGGAACTCACCGTGGCGGCCAAAGCGACTGGCAACGGGCAGAAGCTGGGGGTCGTGGCCCGTGGCCTTTCCCGGGCCAATGGCGGAGAGATTGCCGTGTTGGGGCAATCCAGCGTGGCCGAGGGTGAGTTCCTGGCTCATGCCACCGGATCTCAAATCGGCTTCAGCGATGGCTTTGGTCAGCCCTTTCTAGCCGATGGAGATGTGGCATTCGGGGTCTGGAGCATTTCTGGCACGCGCCGCAGTCAAGTTCGGCTTCTGGATGGGGAACTCCTGGTGGGGGGTGTGCAGTCATTGCTGCTGGACACGGTGCCACCGATTTTCCTGGGCTTTGGCAGCAACGGCAGCCAGCAGGGATTCTTGATCAGCGACCAGACGGACATGATCGTGCTGGGGCGCGCTACAGAGCGCATAGGCTATGCCCATGTGGTGTCTTCGAATGGCTCCGAAAACACTGCTCTGGGTGAGTTTCCACCGGTGGTGATATCCGGCCACGCGGGATTGTTCGTGGCCCAGCCCGTGTTCCTGGGGGCCTTGGATCCGGACGCGCCCTTGACATTCAATATCGAGATCGCCGACCGGGCCCTCAACCGGGCTGCGCCGATTCTTGGCATCGACTTTATCCAGCGCGGGGTCCTTGGACAGGGCACTGGTGCGGCGGGATCAGGGACCTTGTTGGTGGATGTTTTCGATGCCTTGACCCTCGAACCTCTGGAAGGGGCAACGGTCTATGCCTATCAGGATGACGGGGCGCTGATCAGTTTTCTTGGTACCGAACTCACCGACCCGGCAGGGCGCGCGACACCACCCGCGTCAGCAGGAGGGGCCCTTTCCTTGGTAACTGTGGAACTCGACGGCTATGACCTGTTCAGCATCCACGGGGCGCCCACCCGAGTCCTACAGGTACTGCTGCACCCAACCAATGCCCTGCCCGCCAGCGTCAAGGGTGATGTGACCGCTCCCGTGGTCAGTGGACTGGATCTCTCTTCGGCGGCAACCGAGACCTATGTAGCCGATGGCCGTCTGCCCCTGGAGGGTTCGGCTCTGGTACTAGGAGACGAAGTCGTGCTCGATCCGGAACTGGGGGTCTATCGACAGAACTATGGGCCCTACTTCATGCGTCCTTCCCGCCTGGGCGCCCAGTCGGCTTTTGTGGTCAACCCGCTGGCCACCGAGTTGCTGCCCAGCTTCGGGCCCATGTTCTTGTTGGCTTTCACCCTGCGGGCCCCTGCGCCGCCTCTGCCTTCAGGTGGCACGGGCAGCATCATTCAGCTCGATCTGGAGGGGTTGTTGTTCAATGCTGGAGACGAGGGATCGGCGATTGACTCGGGCGTGATTTCGATTCCCATGATCAAGCCCTTTGGCACCTTTGGGGATGTGGCCGGTGTGCCTGAGATCATGGTGGAGGCGCGCTCTCCTGGCAGTTCCGATCCATGGATCGTGGGGCTGGGGAAAGCCTTCACCGACGATCAGATCAATTGGCGGGTCAAGGCGGCCTGGCCCGGGGCTTTTGACGTGGTGGAAAGCGGAGGCACGGACCAACTGGGCTTCATGGTCCAGGCGGGAGCCATGGAACCAGAGCTGTGGGTGCGGGCGGACATGACCGACACCCTGGGGGCCGAGACCAGCGTTCGCGCGCCGGTTACAGTGGGGCTCGTAGGCTTGCCATTGATTGAGCCGCCCGGAGTGGCCTTCCCGCCCCCGGCAAGTTCCGGGGTGGGCACTTCCTTCAATCTGGTGCTTGTGGATGACACCCCCGCGGGAAACCTGGGCTACTTCCGGGGGGTTCTGACGGACACCCTGGGCCGTCGCTGGGAGATCTGGCGGGCGGATCCGGATGGAATCGGGCAGGTCAGCCTGCATTTCCCATTGATCGGGGCTCAGGGAGGCATCCCCCTCAGCGGCGCCCTGGAGGTCTATGGGGAGCTCTGGGTGGGCAGCACCCTGGATGGGGGCAACTTGCTCTGGAGCGAGATCTCGCGGGTCAGCGAGATCTACGCCCGCTCGGGCAGCCATACCTTCAACACCGATTAGTTCGTTTCCTGGTCGCAAGAGCGGCTTGTTTGGGCTGCTCTGGTTTCCTAGGCTCGACCCAACCTCTGGACCCTCTGCATCATGAACGCACACAGAATTTCAATCGTCAGCCTCCTCGGCGCTGTCTTCCTCGTCACCTCCTGTCAGCAACTCCCGGAGCAGCTCGGACTGGCTGTGGAGCTCAAGCCTGTTGCGGGCCGCCTGACTGCCGTCAACCCCAATGATGTGGTGGTTGCGCCGATCGAGTTTGCCGAAGAAGGCTTGCAGGCTCCCGAGCAACTGCTGCGTCAGGCGGCGGTTGGATCATTGATTGCTCGCCGCTATGCGCCTCTCTCCTTGGGTTTTGTGGACGCCTCGATCCCTGAATCCCTGGCAGGGGGAGTGCTGAAGGCATCCTACCGGCCGGGCAGCTTGGGAGAAGATGCGGTCTTACGCATCATCGTACACGAATGGGATACCAGTCTCTGGGACCTGCGCAATGCCCTGATGGTGGACTTAGAGTTCATCATGGAGGACCCTGGCGATAGTGGTCAGGAGTTGTGGCATGCTCGCATGAAGCAGCGCTTCGACTTCGAAAAGCAGGCCCGAACGGCCGCCACGGAGTCCGCATTGCTGTCCGTTGCCATGAGGGTGATGACTGACGAGATCTGCTCCCAGCTGCCCCAACGGGCGGTATTGCCCGGTGCGCAATAGGGCCTGACGTGCCTGCTGGCCCCTGCCATGGTTGTTTGGGGGCTCCGCGACCACAGTCAGGGCATCAGGGACCACCAGACCGTCCTTCTCACCCCTGGGCCTCGAAAGATTCTTCGACATACCCAGGATGGGGGGGCCAGAAATCTACACTATTGGCCGATACGGGAGTCTCGGCTCCTGTTTCCTGGAGCCTTGAGCTTCTTCTTCGGAGCCACGTGCTCCCCGAGCCGACCCGGAGGTCGGCGTCACCCCGCCCCGGGGTCTGGCAACGGGCCAGAGACCTGCGGCGAGGGCGAGTATCCAGAAACGTCAGAGTCAACACAATCCATATGGCCATCGAGTCAAGCCGCAAGGCTGAAGTCATCAATGACTTCGCACAGAAGGACGGAGACAACGGATCCGTCGAAGTGCAAGTCGCAGTCCTTACCGAGGACATCCAAAATCTCACCGAGCACCTGAAGGTCCACAAGAAGGACTTTGCCTCGCGCCGCGGGCTGGTAAACAAGGTGGGCCGGCGCTCGCGCCTGCTGCGCTATCTGCGCACCAAGCATGTGGCCCGATACCGCACCCTTATCGAACGCCTTGGCCTGCGGCACTAGCAGGCCCGCCAGGGACCTCATGGATGTCCGCTGGCAGGTGGGCGCGTTGGCTGCAGGAGAGACACAGGTCTCTTGGAACTGCCGAATCTTGCCCGGCATCTTGAGTCCAATCCCCAAGCTGCGACAACCCCCTGCGCTGACCCCACACCAATCGACCGCAATACTGCGGAGTAACTTTTTTGAAACCCATTACCAAGTAGAGGACGGACGATGAAAAACAATTACGTCCAGAAAGAGACCACGATCGCAGGTAAGCGACTGGTCCTTGAGACCGGCCAGGTGGCGCGTCAAGCGCACGGCGCGGTCATCGCAACCCTAGGCGACACAAAGGTGTTCGCCGCTGTTGTCGCGGGCAAGCCCCGAGATGACATCGACTTTTTCCCCCTGACCGTGGACTACCGTGAGAAGACTGAAGCTGCGGGCAAGATCCCCGGTGGATTCTTCAAGCGTGAGGGCCGGCCGACAACCAAAGAAGTCCTGACCATGCGCATGATCGATCGCTCGATTCGCCCCATGTTCACTGACGGCTTCAAGGGTGAGGTTCAGTTGATGAGCCACGTCCTGCAATACGACGGGGTCAACAACCCCGATGTGCTGGCAATGATTGCCTCCTTTGCGGCTATCCGCATCGGTGGTTTGCCCTTTGAGACCACCATGGCCGCCACCCGTGTGGCGCACATTGATGGTGAGCTCTGCGTGTTCCCCGACGACGACCGTCGCCGCGAGGACAGCCGCCTGGATCTGGTGGTCGCTGGTCACAACGACGGTGTCTGCATGGTGGAGAGTTCCGCCAAGGAACTGACCGAGCCCGAGATGCTGGACGCACTCGAGCTGGGTCACAACACCATCAACGAGATCATCGATGCGGTGAACGACTTTGTGTCTGAAGCTGGCAAGCCCGCCATGGAATTCACCTCGCCCGTCAAGGATGAGGCTATGTGGTCCACGGCAGCTAACTACAAGGACCAGCTTCTGACGGCCCTTGCCACCGACGGCAAGGCCGAGCGCAACGCTGCAGTCAAGGCCGTGCGTAACGAGTTCGTGGAAGCGGCTCTAGCGGGCGTGTCTGACGACGACAACGCCGCTCAGACCAAGGCTGCTAAGACGGTCTTCCATGACTTCCAGCGCGATGTTGAGCGTGACAAGATCCTTTCGGGTCAGCGTTCTGATGGCCGTGCTACGGACGAGATCCGCGAGATCACAGTCGTTCCGGACTTCGTTCCCCGTCAGCACGGTTCCGTGCTCTTCACCCGTGGGGAGACCCAGGCTTTGGTCTCGGCCACCCTGGGTACCCCGGACGATGAGTTGATTATCGATGGTGTCGAGAAGGAGTACCGCAAGCCGTTCTACCTGCACTACAACTTCCCTCCCTATTCCGTCGGTGAAACCCGGCGCTTTATGGGACCCGGAAGACGTGAGATTGGTCATGGAATGCTGGCAGAGCGTGCTCTGCAGAGCATCTTGCCCTCCAAGGACCGCTTCCCTTATACCGTGCGTATCGTCTCGGACATCACCGAGTCGAACGGCTCCTCGTCAATGGCTTCGGTCTGCGGCGGTTGCCTGGCAATGATGTGCGCTGGCGTGCCCGTTTCTCAGCCAATTGCTGGCATCGCCATGGGCCTCGTCAAGGAGGGCGACCGGGAAGCAATCCTGAGCGACATCCTTGGTTCCGAGGACCACAACGGCGACATGGATTTCAAGGTTGCTGGTTCAGGCGTTGGCATCACCGCCCTGCAGATGGACATCAAGGTCAAGGGCGTGACCCGCGATCTCCTGGAGCGTGCGCTTGAGCAGGCCAAGGAAGGCCGCGTGCATATTCTGAAGAAGATGTTGGAGGCTGTCGACGCCCCCCGCGGCGATGTGAGTGAATTTGCTCCTCGCAGCGAGCATATCAAGATTCCCGCAGAGAAGATCGGTTTCCTGATCGGCCCTGGTGGCAAGAACATCAAAGCCTTGCAGGCTGACTACGAAGTCAAGGTCACAATCCTTGACGACGATGGCAATGTGCAGATCTTCGGTGTGGATTCGGTCAAGGTGAAAGCCTGTCGTGACCAGATCCAGGGCTCGACCCAGAACCCCGAGATTGGTGATAAGTTCACCGGCACGGTGCGCAGCATTCGTGACTTTGGTGCCTTCATTGAGATCCTGCCCGGTGTGGAAGGTCTCTGCCACGTGTCCGAATTGGACGTGGGTTACGTCAGCGAGGTCAATGATGTGATCTCCATGGGTGACGAGGTCGAAGTGGAAGTGATCAACGTAGACGATCGTGGCAAGGTCAAGGTCAGCCGCAAGGCTGTTCTGATCGCCAATGGCGCGGTTCCCGAGGAAGGGGACGGGCCTGGCCATGAGGAGCGCGGTGATCGTCCCAGTCGTGACCGTGGCGAGCGCGGTGGACGCGGTGATCGCGGTGGACGCGGTGGACGCGGTGATCGCGGTGGACGCGGTGATCGCGGTGATCGCGGTGGACGCGGTGATCGCGGCGGACGCGGTGATCGCGGCGGACGTGACCGCGAGTCGGTCCCCCGTGGCGAAGGTCGCGGACGACCCCGGCGCGACGACTGATTCCCTCAGGATCTCTTGAGTACCAAGGGGCTCCCGGTGCACGAAAATGCGTCGGGAGCCCTAGTTCGTATTTGCAGGTTTGCGTCAAAGATGCGTAGGAGCAGGTCCAGCCTGTAATCCAGAGGGAGCCCCAGGTCCCGCCTGCAACGCTTCAGCGGGGCAGGCAATAAAACCGTCGATCCCGACCCTTTCACCAGCTCGCTTCGGTCTGGTACAACTGGGGTGCGCTCTTGTGGCCTGGACCCCTTATTCGTCCGTGGCAACAGCGCTTCCTTGGACTTTGGCATGGTCCGGTTGGGAGCGCGCGAGTGAGAGCGCACCGGCTCAACACCGCACCCGACCCGGATGAATCACTACCAATCAATTCAATCCTCCCGCTCACAGGGGGTAATCCGCACCTCCCTGGCCCTGGGTGTCCTGCTGTGCATGGGGGCGCTGGTTCACGGACTGGCAAGCCCCGCGCTTCCCGGAGGTTTCCAAGGCCAGCGCGCTGCTGCTCCTGACGATGGCCGGGGCACTCCATACAAGGTGGAGAAGAGTGATAATCTGTGTGGGTTGTCCGAACCTCGCCAACTTTCCAAACCGGCCAAAGTGGACTATGACGCGCTGCTGCAGGTCACCGATGAATACCGCGAGATGCGCGACAAGAAAATCGACCCTAAGTCTGCCCGCGGGGTCGAGCTGCACAACAAGGCACACAACCGCATCGTCGCTGCCTGTGAGCGGGCACGAGTCAATGCCGGCTACTGTTCTGTTTGGAAGACCATAGCCCGCCGTGACGGCAAGGCGATCAATGACTTGACCAAAGCGGTCAAGCGTGACCTGGCCGTGGGAGCTTGATCTCTTGAATGCTGCGCCCATGAGTGGCTTCAGTCCAAAGACCGGCCGGCGTTTGCCTTTGGTCTTTGCCCTGCTTGGGCTCTTGGCTTGCCGTAGCAATGGGGATGAGGGACCTGGAAGGGGTAAACCAATCGACGCAGAGCTGTTCCAGCGCATCTTGGCCGAGGGAACCCTGCGCCCTGTGGATGATTTTGATTCCAATCTGATGCCTTCGGCCACCGAATTGGAGCGGCTGGAGCTGGAGCGAAAAATCAAGGCGCTGCAAGATTCCAATCCCTCTGGGCAGGCGCCATCTGTCCCAGGCGAAACAATTCCAGAAGGGGAGAACCCCTCGGTCAGCGGCGTCGATGACACTCCGCCAGCCGGAGAGTTCGATGAGGGAGTCGACGATGGGTTGGGTGACCTGGCCGAACTGATCTCCGCTGGCGATCAAGCCACCGGCGAAACGCCGATCAGTGCCTATCTGGAATTCGGCTCCCAGATCCATGTCTACAAGAGCGGTCTGGTCATGAAGCCCTACTCCTTTCCCCTGGGGATTGGTGCCAAGGCCCTGGAATTGCTGACCACCTACGGGGATTTTACTGTCCACGCTGCGGGCACCAACGGCGAGGGGCTGCCGGTAGCGGGTGCCGAGCAGCCCCTCGACTCGGTGGTGCTGGACCTGCGCACAGACTGGTCCGTCGAGGCTTGGAGCGATCCACGCAAGCCCGGTCTGCAATCTCCGACTCCGGTCAAACTGGGGGACCTCCTGATCGTGACCGCCCAACCGGATGTGCTGAGGGAGGTCGAGCATTTCATCCGTATCTTCCTCGAGCAGGTCACCCAGATCGAGATCGAGGCCAAAATCGTCGAGGTCTCCACTTCCGATGTCTTAGACTTCGGCATCAAGCCCCTGGATGACACGACACCGATTTTTGCCTTGCCAAACCCGGGCGGCCTGGTGCGTTCGATGGACTATTCCTTCGGCAATACGGTCAACGGCACTGAGGCCCTCTTCAATGTAGGCGCGGTCTTCGACGGCGTGGCGTTCAACGCACTGCTTGAACTGGTCAGCACCGAAGAAAACGTGCAGATTATCTCGCGCCCAAAAGTGGTTGCCCGTTCCGGGGGACGCGCAGAGATTGTCAATACCACCCAGATCCCTTTCTTTGATGTGCGCAATATCAACGCCAACGGGACTTTCACAACCGGCATCACCTACAAGCCCGTGGGCGTACAGATGTATGTGGTGCCCTGGGTGGTGGGTCAGGACACGGTGGTGCTGAACATTGATATTGAGGTCTCGGCCAAGACCGGTACAGCAGTGGCCTTCACCCAGGGAGGGTCATCCTCCAGCACTGCGGTGGTCACCGTGCCCGAGATCTCCCAGCGTCGAGCCACCACAATTGTGCGCCTTGAGCCCGGTCAAGCGGTGGTTCTGGGCGGCCTGATCAGCGAAAGAACCCTTGAGCGCGAGAGCAAGATCCCGGTTCTGGGGGATATTCCGATCCTGGGAAACCTCTTCAAGAGCAAGTTCAAGGAGAAGCAGCAGACCAACGTGCTGTTCTACATCCGTCCGCGCGTGCTGCAGGGAGGGGATTTGAACGCGGGTTTCGGAGACTGACGAGTCCCCAGCGCAGGTTGGCAGATGGAAAGCTGCCGCTGCAGGGAACTCAGAGGGGGTAATGCAGGCTGTCTCAGTCTGATCTCAGAGTTGAATTCCAGGACCAAGTGATTGATTCGGGGATTTGCGTCTTGATTTGATCCCGATTGGAATTCACTTGGGAGTGTCTGGCTTCTTGCGCTATGCAGGGCGGTTGTATGTCTCATAACCGAACGCTTGGAGGGCCGAACTCAATCAGAGTTTGTGCTGGGGCGTATTCAAAGCGAGACACCGTGGCCTCCAGGTCATTGCGGGGAATCGGGAGTTGCCGCACGGTTGGGTTGTGGCCAAAGGGCTCTGAACTTGTTTGCAGCCGATTGCCACTCCTTTTTTCCCTGAACTCCACCCGATCACGGGTACCTCCTTCTCTCGAACCAGTATTTCTTCCACGGACCTTTCCCTTACACTCAAGCGTGCTTCACTAGCTGGCATCATGCTGACCCTTTGCGGATCAGTGGCAGCTCAGGGCCAGAGCGCCATCTTGGCCGACGGTACGGCCTTGACCATTGTTTTTGACCATTGTTTTTCCCCATGAGATGTTCACGACCGAAGGCGCAATTTTTCACCTCGAGCCTACGACACACCAGATCTTTTGCACCGGGATAGGCGTAACTGTTCCCGCGTCAATTGATGGCGGAGTGGTTGTAATCGAAGGTACCAGCGATGGCGCTGGAGGCGAAATCTCGGCTGCGAGTTTCGATCGTCTGTTGGACGCGAATGCTCAACCCACCGGCCGTGATGCAGTCGGCGCCTTCACCGGAGCTGCCCGTTCAATCTATGCTACAGACCGTTTCGAGCAAAACGCCGATCCCCGCGTTGTTGGCCAAATCACTTCCCAGTGGGCCTCCAAAATGGCCATTGCCCAACAGGTGCATCCCTCTTTCGTGTTGCCCACCGGAGCCCCAACTGGCTATCCCGCCATGTATGGGGGCACATGCAAGTCCGCAGGCCATGTCTACGAAGACGGTGCCGGTAACCGTTACTACATCCCTGACCTCGGCCTTGTGATCGAATTGGCGGAGAACGTTGTTGGTGGTCTGGTCACGTCTCATGACCAGGCAACGGGAACCTTCATGGTTGGCAATATGCTGGTCATGCTCAACCAGGACCCCCGCTTTCCTGCTGATGTCAACGGTCTCGGAGGTTCGGTCATCCCGAGCAGCGTGCTCTGGGCAGAATTGGCGATCAATCCTAATGCACACGTGGATGTCATCGGACACATGATCGGCGAGGCTTTCATGTTCGCACAGTGGATCGATACCGAGTTCATTGACGTCACTGCTCCTCCGACAATCTCCGCAGAACAGTGGCTCTTCCGTGACGACGCGGATCGCATCCGCTTCCGTGGCTTCCTAGACAAGCCCTTTGATGATACCGTAGGCGGCAATGCGCTCCTGACCCTGCATGTGGAGTTCAGGAATGGCGCGGTTACACTGCTTGACCGGGTAGAAGCCCTTGTCATCGACCCCGTTAGCGGATTGGGTCAGTACCGGGTTCGCAGCCGGGACGAGGTGAACGTCTCCCTCGTGGACACCGTGTCCATGTACGCCACGGATTCCCTCGGGGTTGAAGTGACCCGTTCTACTTGGTTGCGCGTTGACGTGGAGTGATTCTCAGAGGACAGACTGAGGTCTGTATCTTTGCAGGGAATGCGACCCGGAGCAGTGATCTGCTCCGGGTCGCGTCCTCTTGTAGAACCTGGATGCGCGCGAAGTGTCTCTACCCGTGGCAGGGCTCTTCCCGACGGCATGCCTGCGGCGCCGGCTGCCCGGGGTACCTGGCAGCCCCAGGAGGGGGAACCCGGGCCGCTTGGCCTTCAAGACTCCATCTGGTTGGTTGGTGTGGTGGCAAGGGAGGACTTTCCGGCCTCCGTGATACGTCAGGGCTGGACGGCGGCTACCATGGGAAGAACGCCTCTTCCCGGGCGTCCCCTTCTTGATGCAGCCTCTGCGACCCAGAACCGATGCCAGCCGCCGAGGAGCAGCTTTGATGCTGTCGTTTCTGGTGCTGATCGTGATCTTGATGATCTGCTACCAGATTACGCGCACAACCGGCACCGATCGCATCGAGGCCCAGCGCACCCAGACCCTGACGGGCATGGACTACGCCATCAGCTCGGCCTTCTTGCAGGTGACCGAAGACCTGCTTGCGGATGTGGAAGCGGAGGCTGGAGATGAGGCTGCTGGAGGCGTGGGGGTAGATCCCACGGCGGCCGCAGGTGCCGGTTTCGGGGACGGGGGTGGAGGTGATGGCGCTGAAGAGGGGGCCGGGTCCTCCGCCGGCACCGGTGCGTCTGACTCCCAGATGGATCCCTGGGCCACACCTCAAGTGACCATGATCGGTGAGCAAGAGGTGCGCATCCTGGTGGTGGACGAAGACCGCAAGTTCAACGTGCTCAACATGCTGGTCGAAGATGAGGAAGAAGCGGAAGAGAACCGTGAGATCGTCGCCCGCATTCTGGATAACTGCCGCGAGGGAACTCTGGCAGACATCAATCGTGGAGACGCAGACATGATGGTACGTGCCATGTACGAGCACTTCACCAGGCGCTCGGATTCGCTATTGCCCAAGCCGACTCTCCTGTCCGATGGGGATGATCCTGAACCGGACCAGCCATCCATGCCCCTCAGCCTGCGCGAAGTGGTCGTGCTTGAGCCCTTTCAGGAACAACACTTCTTGGATTTCTTTGACGCGGACGGGGAGCGTGTTCACTCCATCGATCAGTTCCTGACCATTTGGACTTCGCCCGCCACCTTTACGGCGCCCGATGCGGTGGGTGGCTATGAGGTCAATGTCAACACAGCGCCCTTGGCCGTACTGGTAGCTCTCTTTGATTCTCGTTCGGTGGACTCGCGCCTTTGGGACGAGGTCCTGGCATACCGCAACGAAGCTGAGGAACTCGATCAGGACGAGGAAGAAATCGAACCCACTTTTGATGAGTTCGGAAACGAGGTGGTGCAGAAAAAGTACTTCGACACTCTGGACGAGTTGTCGGAGCTGCGTACTTGGGATGCACTTGAGGCCGAGGACCAGCAGCCGATCCAGCAACGCTTGATCACATCCAGCAGGGTGTTCTCTATCTATGCTGTAGCTCGAATGTCTACCGCTGCCCAGGAGAATCAGGTTCTGGAATTTATCGACCGAGCCGAGCGCGAAGAGTATGAGCGCAACTCCACCCACCTCTTGCGAGTGGTGCGTCAGGTGGTCTGGCGACAGCAAGCTGATGATGGGGCGGTGATTGTCCCGCTGGTGCATTGGGAGGTCTTGGGCCACGCGCCTCTGGACATTCTCGACTTTCCCGATGATTCATGAGTCGGCCGGTGCGTTCAAAGGGAGCCAAGAGCCCTGATCCCGTGCGACGTATGGTGTTCCACCACCTTCTGGCGGCCACAGCCGAGGAGATGGGTGAGTCCTTGATGAGGGCAGCTTTCTCCCCCAACATCCGCGAGCGCCGGGACTTCTCTTGCGCCTTGTTTGATGCCTCCGGCGAGATGATTGCCCAGGCTGCGCCCCTGCCAGTGCACCTGGGTTCCGCGCCCCTCTCCCTCAAGGCAGTGATGCAGGACCTGGTATTGCAGCCCGGAGATCTGGCCCTGGTCAACGATCCCTATCGGGGGGGCACGCACCTGCCGGATCTGACTGTGGTGGCGGGTGTTTTTGCGCCAAGGGAATCTACCCCGCGCTTCTATTGTCTGAACCGCGCACACCATGCGGACATTGGCGGTGCGCACCCGGGTTCCATGGCACCGGCTGAAGACATTCACGGGGAGGGACTGCGCATCCCGCCCTTGCTGTTGGTGCGTCGGGGTGAGCTCGATTCAGCCGTGCTGGCTCTCTTCTTGGCCAATACACGCGTACCCTCCGAACGCCACGCAGATCTGCTGGCCCAGTGGTCAGCCTGCCGAGTGGGCGTGGGGCGCATGGAGGATCTGATGGCCGAGTACGGAGTCAATCAGCTGTCTGCTCGCTCTCTGGAGTTGATTGACTGGACTGAAGAACGCACTCGCCAAATGATGCGCGAATTGCCAAAGGGGGTTTGGAAGGTGGAGGATACTCTGGAACTGGCCGATGGGGGCGAAGCGGTCCTGCGACTGGAGTGGACTCATCAGCGCAATCGCTGTCGTTTTGACTTTTCAGCCAGCGATCCTGCTGTAGCCGATGGCATCAACACGGTGCACGCGGTGGTACTATCCGCCGTGCACTATTGTCTGCGGCTCTTGCTGCCAGATGGGACACCCACCAACGGAGGCATAGCCCGTTGCGTCGAAGTCCTGACCTGCCCCGGATCCGTGCTCGACGCCAGTTATCCCTCCCCCGTGGCCGCGGGAAATGTTGAGACCAGTCAGCGCCTTGTGGACCTGGTGTTGGCTGCCCTGCGTTGCGCCCTGCCGGACCTGCTGCCTGCGGCCTCGGCGGGCACCATGAGCAATCTGACCCTGGGCGCCAGTGATGGCAGCTTCGCCTACTACGAGACCCTGGCCGGTGGCGCTGGTGGTGGCCCCGCCGGCCCTGGCGCCCACGCGGTGCACACCCACATGACCAACACCCGCAATACTCCGGTGGAGGTCTTTGAGCGAGCCGTACCCCTGCGGGTGCTGTCTACCACCGTGCGCCGAGAATCCGGTGGTGCGGGCATTGCTCGGGGGGGCGATGGAATCCTGCGGCGGCTCGTGGCCTTGACCCGGGTCAAGCTGGGTTGGAGCGCCCAGCGTCAGGGCAGCGGCCCCCCCGGAGCCTGTGGAGGTCAACCTGGGGAGCCCGGCGGCGCGGAGGTTCGCTGTGGTGGGCAGGGCCCGGCGCAGCCCCTGCCCGGTCAGGTGGCCCTTTGGTTGAATCCGGGGGATGAGGTTTGCGTGCGCACGCCGGGTGGTGGCGGACATGGCCGGAGCGCCGCCAAGAAGAAGAGATAGGGTGCTTGAGCAGGCCCCCCATCCGGGCGACAATCCTCCCCGCGAGGGGGTCGATCCGCCCTCCGTGATCCCCCACTCCCAGCCCGCCAACAAGCACTCCGTCCCTCCTTTCCGTTATGTCGAGTATGTGTGTTTTTGGCGCCCAATGGGGCGATGAAGGAAAGGGCAAGATCATTGATTCACTCGCCCATGACGCGGATGTGATCGTGCGCTACCAGGGTGGGTCCAATGCGGGCCACACGGTGATCGTGGGGGAAGACAAGTATGTCCTGCATCTGATTCCTTCGGGCATCTTGCATAAGGACAAGGTCAATGTGATTGGCTCCGGCGTGGCCATCGATCCATTGACTTTGTTGGAGGAAATCGCTGGTCTGCGAGAGCGAGGGGTCAGCGTGAGCCATGAGAATCTACGCATTGCCGCCAACGCCCACGTGATCTTCACCCATCACAAGCGCATCGACGGACTGGCGGAACGCTGGCGTGGATCCGGTCGTATCGGTACCACCGGCCGTGGCATCGGTCCCTGCTACGCAGACAAGGCTGCACGCACGGGCTTGCGCATCTGTGATCTCTTGGACCCCGATCGCTGCCGCGAGCGCTTGATGGCGGCTCTGGCCGAGAAAAACGCCCTGATCGAAAACGTGCATGGGGAGGAGCCCCTCTCCTTGGACAAGGAACTTGATTGCTATGGAGCGGTGGGGGATTCTCTTCGTCCTTTCGTGGGTGATACGGGGGCTGAAGTGCGGGATGCCTATGCGGCTGGCAAGCACATACTGTTCGAAGGGGCTCAGGGGCTCATGCTTGACCTCGACCACGGTACTTATCCCTTTGTGACTTCGTCCTCCACCGGGGTCGGCGGAGTTTCCAGCGGCGCAGGGTTCTCCCCTCGGCACATCGAACGGGTAATTGGAATCGGCAAAGCCTATTGCACCCGGGTGGGAGAAGGCCCCTTTCCTACGGAACTGACCGATGAAACCGGTGCACGCATTCAAAAGGCTGGTCATGAGTTCGGCGCCACCACTGGCCGGCCTCGACGGGCGGGTTGGTTTGACGCGGTCGCGGTGCGTTATGCCTTTGATCTTTGTGGTGCAGACGGTTGGGTGGTTACCAAGCTCGACATCCTCAGCGGTTTTGAAACACTGCGCGTGGGGGTGGCCTACGAGATCGACGGCGAGACTTTTGAACGCTATCCCGCTCATCTGCCTTCCCTCGATGGGGTCCAGGTGACTTACGAGGAGTTCCCCGGCTGGCAGCAGGACATCGCAGAAGTGCGTTCCTGGGAGGACCTGCCCGAGAATGCACGGAACTTCGTGGAGTCCCTGGAGAAGCTGGTGTCCTGTCCAGTGGATCTGGTTTCGGTGGGGCCCGACCGCGAGGCTATGCTCACCAGACCACGATAAGACTCAAGGGAAGCGCTCCGGTTCCGCTCCATTCGTTCTATGTCCCGTCCTCCCATTCAACGCCCCGACTTGCACGGGCCTTTTCCCGAGCACATTGCCATCGTCATGGATGGCAACGGTCGCTGGGCTCGGGGGCGGGGCCAGCCCCGGGTTGCTGGTCATCGTGCCGGGGTGCAGACGGTGCGTGCCATTACTACCGCCTGTGCGCGTATGGGCGTGGGCAGCTTGACCCTCTATGCTTTTTCCGTGGAGAACTGGCAGCGTCCCTCCACCGAGGTGCGCACTCTGATGCGACTCCTGCGTGTGTTTCTTTGGCGCGAGCGCGCCACGTTGATGGAGAATGGCGTTCGTCTCAAGTGCATTGGTCGCTTGCAGGACCTGCCCGCACGGGCCTTGAAGACCCTGCGCGAAACCGAAGAACTGACCGCTGACAACGACGGGCTGGTGTTGCGGCTGGCTCTCTCGTACGGATCACGATCCGAAATCGCTGATGGGCTGGCGGCTGTAGCCCGTGATGCAGCTGTCGGTAAGCTCGATCCAGAGACGATTGACGAGGAAACTCTGCGCGGCTATCTATATGACCCCGAAACACCGGATCCGGACCTGATCATTCGCACCGGGGGCGATCTGCGTTTGTCGAACTTCTTGCTGTGGCAGGCGAGCTACGCGGAGCTCTTCGTGACTGATCTCTGTTGGCCCGATTTTTCTGAAGAGGACCTGCTGGAAGCCTTTCGCGCCTTTGCAAAACGACAGCGTCGTTTTGGAGGCTTGCCGCCGGAAGAGCATGGGGATGCGGCGGCTCCGGACCCAACAGCTGATCAATTGTCCCAGGCACCCAAGACCTCCTCAGGCCGGATCCAGCCATGAGTCCCCGCGCTGCCAAGATCTTGAAGCGAACTTTGGTGGGAGGCAGCCTGGCAACAGCCCTGGGACTCCTGATCGCCCAGGCAGAAGGGCCGGAAGGCATCCGGATCTTGGCGCCGGTGCTGGCCCTCTTCACCCTGGGGGGGGCCATAGAAGCAGCGCGCATGGGGCCCCGGCCTCCGGTTTCCTTTCCACCGATTCTCCTGGGCGCCCTGGCGGGAATCCTATTAGTGGTGGGACCGGTCTATTGTCCAGATTGCTTCGCATCCTGTTGGCCGGTGGACCAATCTCCCCCAAGTGCGTTGCTCATGCTGGGACTCTGCGCCGGGCTGGTTGCTGTCATCACAGCTCTCGCATCTCTCCCCCAGGGCGTAGCTGCGGTTCGCGCCAACTGCCTGCGTACCTTGTGGGTCGTGCCGCCTCTGCTTGCTCTGGTGGGCATCTTCTCTGAACTCGGGCGCTCGGGTCTGATCGCCCTGATTGTGTTGTCCAAGGTCGGCGATGTGGCCGGATACTACGTTGGCAGCGCCATTGGCAAACGTCATCCTTTTCCGCGTCTTTCCCCGGGCAAGACCTGGGCCGGGTGCGTGGGTTCTCTGCTCGCTGGCATCATCGCCAGCGTGTCCTGCATCCGAGGCGGTTTGCTTCCCGAGCCGCACCTCGGTCTCGTGGGCGCTGTTCTGATCGGGGCGCTGGTCAATCTGGCGTCACAGGCCGGAGATCTGCTTGAGAGCGCCTTCAAGCGCCATGCGGGCGTCAAGGATTCGGGTGTGCTGTTCGGTCCCTCCGGCGGGGTCTTGGACCTGGTTGACAGCCTCTTGCTCTCGGCCCCGGCCTTGTTGCTTGTGCAGCTCTTGCTGCTGCCCTAGGGGGCTCGAGAATCCAGGGATGGGCCCCTCGTGTCCATACTCCAGATCCCCGGGGTTCGATTCCCCTGTCCAGCGCTTGACCGATCCCCCCCCGGGGAACGATCCTTGCGGACCACGTGATTGAAATCACCATTCCGCTCCGTTCCCATGACGAGGCCATTCTGGTCCTGGGACCTTACGACCGTTTTGCCAAGCTGCTGCGTCAGGCCCTGGACATCGAGGTGTACGCCCGCGGGGGCAACCTCTGCTTGAAGGGCGGTACGGTTGATGTGGAACAGGCCAAGCGTCGGATCGAGCATCTGCTGGGCAAATCCCGCAAGGGCCGGCAGCTGGACCTGCGCGAAATCGAGGCGATTCTTGCTGGGGCTGGCGGCGACGCGCGGCCCGGTGGAGGGGGACCCCTGCCAGCGGTGAGTAACGAGGAGAGTGAGGGTCACCGTTTTGGAACGCGGCCATTCCACACCAAGTCCCGCACTGTGGTCACCTTTCGAGAACGAGCCATTGAGCCGCGAAACGAGAGTCAGCGGCGGTACAAGGAGATGATGGACGAGTTGCCTCTGGTCTTTGGCCTTGGGGCGGCAGGCACGGGAAAAACCTATCTGGCGGTTTCCCAGGCCGTGCGTTCCATGCGCCGGGGGGGGGTGCGCCGCCTGGTGATTACGCGACCCGTGGTGGAAGCGGGGGAGCATCTGGGTTTCTTGCCCGGAGACTTGCAGCAGAAGCTCAACCCCTACATGCGTCCAATCTACGACGCCCTGTTTGACCTGCTCGACCCCGAAACCCTGATGCAGTTGGAGGAGGCCAATCTGATCGAGGTGGCGCCCCTGGCTTACATGCGGGGCCGCACTCTGTCCAATTCCTTTGTGATCCTGGATGAGGCCCAAAACACCACCGTGGGTCAGATGAAGATGTTCTTGACCCGCATGGGCGAGGGCTCACAGGTGGTAGTCACAGGCGATCCCTCCCAGAACGACTTGCCAAGAAATGTGCGCAGCGGTCTGCCGGATGCGGTCCAGCGCCTGCGCGGTCAAGAGGGCATCGGAGTCTGTGAGTTCTCCGCCGATGACGTGGTGCGTCATCCCTTGGTCAGTCGCATCGTACGCGCCTACCAGCCGCGGCCCCAGGACCCTGAGTCCTCAGGCAAGTAAGGTCTATGGCCGTCGTAATTACCTGGGACACTGAGGCGCGGCCCCTGACCGATGAGCAGGTCACACGCGCTATTGAGGCTGCCCTTGAACATGGGGGGCGAGCCGATGCGATGATCGAGGTGGCTCTGGTGGACGACGAGACCCTGGCGGAGTTGCACGGACGCTATTTGAATGACCCTTCCGTGACCGACGTGATGGCCTTTGAGCTGGGGGAAGAGGGAGGTGGCCCCTTGGGTGAGATCTATGTGAGCGTGGACCGGGCGGAGATCGTCGCCGGGCGCCGAGGGTCGAGTTGGGAACGTGAGCTGACCCTGTACCTGGTCCATGGAGCCTTGCACTTGTGCGGATTCAACGACTTGGAGGACGCCGACAGGGAGGCCATGCGGGAGGCCGAGGGGGCGGTGTTGGAGAGGCTCGGGCTGCCCCCGGATGGCATTGAACACGGGCTTGGGCGGGACTGACCCGGGACCGCAAGCCCGAAATTCGCCTGTTCAGCCAAAAAATTCCCAAGTCTTTATGGATCACCTGCGACACGCCAAATAATGCCGTTATCAGGGGTTTGAAGCGGGATTTGCGCCTGTTCGAGCGGGGTCGAGGAAGCGCTCGTGAGCTGCTTGAGGGGTCCTCGGGGGGGCGATCCTTGGATTTGCCCCTTCGAACAGGTACCCCATGAGCCAGGAGACGCCTTCTTCCGAGGCAGACCGGGTCCCTGGGGCACGGGCGGAAGCTGGTAAGTAATTTGGACAAGACAGTCGAAGCAGCAAGCGAAACGGACAAGGTCCCCCCCCAACCAGTGAGCGCTGATGAGGCGCGCGCAGCGCTTTGGGCGGCTTACCAGGCCAACCCCTCCGACGATGCGCGCAATGCGCTGGTTGAGGGCTATCAGCATCTGGTCGTGGAGATTGTGCGGCGTTTTGGCCGCCGTCTGCCGCGCAGTGTGGATCCCGGGGACCTGATGACCGCCGCCAATGTGGGTCTGATTTCCGCTGTGGCTGGATTTGATCCCGAGCGTGGCGTGCGCTTTGAGTCCTACTGCGAACTCAGGGTCAAGGGCGCTTTGCTCGATGAACTGCGTACCCAGGACTGGTTGCCGCGCCCCTGGCGCCATCGGGTAGAGCTTCGGCGCAGGATCACTGAGCGTCTGCGCAGTGAGCGTGGCCGGGAACCGGATGATCAGGAGGTGGCCCAGGAGATGGGCCTCACTCAGGCGGATTTCCGCAAGTACTTCGGCACCGGGGTGCCGACCAATCCCACCGGATCCATGCCGAATGATGATGGTTCCGAGGATGCTGTGCCGACCCTTGAGGTGGTGGCAGACAGCAGCAACGAGGCCCCGGGCGAGCGCATTTCCCGCGAGGAACTGTTGGCGCTTGTGGCCCAAAAACTCAATGAGCAGGAGTACCGCATCGTCTACCTCAAGTATTGGGAAGAGCTGCCAATGCGCGAGATCGGAACACTCACAGGGCTATCTGAATCGCGGGTATGCAAGATTCACTCGCGCCTGATCGAACGCCTGCGCGAACGGTTCCGGGTGGACCAGCCCACTTGACCGAATCGTCTTGTTGGCAGTGGCTGCTCAGAGACCCCCACGCCCCGATCCCATTGGAGAGAGCCTCCTCGTCCGGGCCCCAGCGATTCAAGTTGCTGGGCAGGTTCAAGCAGAAGAGCGAGCGGCCTTGGTGAGCGGAGGGCCTCAACAGGGTGAGATTCTGGTGTCGTGAGGCTCCTCAAAAGTGCGTAGCGCAGGGCTCTATGGTAGAGTCGTTGAGATGATAGGTGCTTCACTCCTGCTGGCATTGCTACAGGGCCCGCAGCCGGCTCAAGAAGCTCCCCCCGTACCGCGTCTGGTGGTGCTGATCTGCGTAGACCAGCTGCGCGAGAACCAGCTCGATCGCCTCTCTCCGGTTCTGACCGGTGGCTTGCATCGGCTGCTTGAAGAGGGCCAGCGCTTTCGCGGAGCCCGGCTGGGTTACTTGATCACCGAAACCGGGCCGGGGCATGTGACCCTGGGGAGCGGCTGTTTGCCCGATAAGAGCGGTGTGCTTGCCAATCAGTGGCGCGTGCGCGGGAACAAGGACTTGGTCTATTGCGTAGGCGGTCCCGCCGACAGACTCGGTGTGGGTGGCTCTTATGAGGCCAGTGGTCGCGATGCCACCAACCTTCGGCGCCCGGCATTGGGAGAGATTTTGGGTCAGCGCTGGCCCAACTCCAAGGTGATCGCGATTTCGGGCAAGGATCGGGGTGCTATTGGCCTGGGGGGCCGCACCGCTGACGCATGCCTTTGGTGGGACAAGGGGGGCAGGGGATGGGTCACCAGCACCGCCTTTGGCGAGTCTCTGCCGCCCTGGGCCGCTGCAGCCTCCAGGGGTTGGGTGCATCAGGCCGCGGGCTGGACTTGGAATGTGAGCTTCGATGCCAAAGCACCTCCTCCGGGAACTCAAGCAGATCAAAGGCCGGGAGAGGTGCCCCTGCCCGGAGGCGACGGGACTTTGCCCTGGTCCCTGCCGCAGCCCGCAGACCGTGGCGACAGTGCGGAGCGCGCCAAGCTGGCGGGTCGTGTGTACGCCGTGCCCCTGCTCGACGCCCTGGCCCTGCAGTTGGGTCGCGAAGCCCTGCAGGCAGAGGATTTGGGCCTGGACGGATCTCCGGATCTCCTGTGTCTTGCTCTCTCAAGCTGCGATTCCGTGGGACACCGTTTTGGTCCCAAGAGCAGGGAAGTCACTGATCTGCTGCTGCGGCTGGATCGGGACCTTGGGGTGATGTTTGATCTGCTCGATCGTCGTTTGGGGGCAGACAGTTGGATCGCTTGTCTTTCCGCAGACCACGGCGTACTTGATTTGCCCGAGCAGCGCCTGGAGGAAAACTTGCCGGGCCTGCGGGTAAGCAAGGGGGAACTCGGGCGTCTGCGCGGAGTCCTGCGCGATCATCTGAAAGAGACGCTCAAGTCCAGTTGCAAATTGACCATTGTGGGCCACGCTGTCTGGATGAATGCAGACGACGTGCGTGCTGCTGGCGGTGATCTTGTCCAGGTGCGCAGGCAGTTGGCAGAACTCGTGCGTGAGCACGCCCCCTGGGCTGATCTGGTCTTCACCAATGAGGAACTCACGGCAAATGGAGCGGCGGGGATTTTGGGCCTGGCCCAGGCGTCGTACCAGGAATCCACCGCCCCAGATCTCCTGATTCACACACAGCCCGGAACTCTCCTCGGTCTATCCGGGGGAACCAGTCACGGCAGCGCTCATGAGTACGATCGCAGCGTGCCTTTGATCTTCATGGGAACTCCCTTCACCCCTGGGGAACACACAAGGTCAGCGGGACCTGAAGACGCAGTGCCGACCCTGCTGCGGGCTCTTGGTTGGACAACCCAGGAAATCGAGGCATTTGGCTTCGACGGCCAGTCACTCCTGCCCTGAGCTAGCGTTCGAGGGCGGCGTGCAGATTCAGCAGTTCATCCACCATCCCCGGGAAGTTGTCGATCTGCATCATGTTCGCCCCGTCTGAGGGAGAGCTGTCCGGGTCCGGGTGAACTTCGAAGAAGAACCCATGCACGCTGCCCGTGGCCATGGCGGCGCGCGCCAGGACGGGGGCCAGGGTGCGATCACCGCCCGTGGCGGTGCCGCGGCTGCCGGGCTCTTGCACCGAGTGCGTGGCGTCAAAAATCACTAGATGATTGGTGGCTGCCATATGCCGGAAGCCGGTCATGTCCACCACCAAACGGCCGTAGCCAAAGCTGGTTCCGCGCTCGGTTAGCAGTACATCTTCACAACCCGAGTCAGTGAGTTTATTGGCTACGTTGCCCATGTCCCAAGGGGCCATGAACTGTCCCTTCTTCACATTCACCGCGCGGCCGGTCTTGGCGGCGGCGACCAGCAAATCGGTTTGGCGGCACAGGAAAGCCGGGATCTGCAAGATGTCCACTGTCTCTGCCGCCATCGCGCATTGGCCGGGCTCGTGCACATCGGTGATCACGGGCATCTGGAACTCCTTGCGTACTTCAGCCAGCCACTCAAGGCCCTGTTTCATGCCGATTCCCCGGCCGCCCTTGATCGATGAACGGTTGGCCTTGTCGAAGCTGGCCTTGAAGACAATCGTGGTTTCAGACTCGCGCGCCAGATTCGCCAGGCGGCCGGCGATCTCAAAGGTCAGCTCGCGGTTTTCCAGCACACAGGGCCCCGCCAGGAAAAATGGCCGGGTGGTGGTCAGAGAGTGTGATCCAAGTTGGACTTCGGGGTTCTGCATGGCGGGGTCTGGGGGCTGCTGTGGGCCTGGCGGGGGAGAGGTTGAGGCGTCAGGGTCCCCTGCCCAAGATCCGATCGGCTCGATCCTACTTCCCAGACATCATCCTACCGCATTGCCCGGGCTCAAGCTCAGACCCTAAGATCAGCCCCGTGGACGGCACATTGATCTTTGGGGGTACAGGTTTCTTGGGGGCCCATGTGGCTGCGCACTGTCTGGCGCATTCCCGGCGCGATGCGACCTTTGCAAGGCCTCTGGGATCTGCGGTCTGGGCTGTGGGCCGGGATGTGAGCGCTGTGCCGCGCTTTGGCAATCCACGGGATGGGGTCGAGTTTTTGGTTCGGGATCTCGAGCCAGAGGGCGCGGCCCGTGTGCTCCTGGAAGAACTCAAGCCCAAGCGAGTGTTGCTGCTGGCGGCTTTGTCCCGTGTGCGCGATTGCGAAGAGCAACCCGAGCTTGCGGAACGCATGAATGTGGACCTGCCCCGGGAAGTGGCCGAGTGGTGCGGGCAGCGGGGCGCTCGCTTGATCCATGTGTCCAGCGATCTTGTTTTTGGTGCGGATCCGCCGCCTGTGGATGGCTTCCGTGAAGAAGACATGCCTGCTCCCGTATCCCGCTATGGAGACACCAAGGCCCGGGGCGAGCATGGGGTTCTGCTCGCCGCTCCCGCCGCTTTGGTGGTGCGCTTGCCCTTGCTCTATGGGGACTCCGGCGGCCGGGGTCTGGGAGCCAGCGATTCCCTCTTGGTGGCGGTTGACAAGGGCGCGAATCCGCCCCTGTTCACGGACGAATACCGCACGCCTCTTGAGGTCTCTCAGGTCGCAGCTGCCTTGGTGGAATTGCTCGGCCGCAACGACACGGGGCTCTTGCATCTGGCGGGGCCCGAGCGGCTCACGCGCCATGGCCTTGGTTTGATTGTCTTGGAGACTCATGGATTGAGTCCGGATGAGGCAGCGGGTTCTGTACGCCGGGCTCTGCAGGGGGATTTGGATACGGGGGGGCCGCGTGCAGGGGACACGAGCCTTTGCGGCAAGCGTGCCCGAGGGCGGTTGGAGAGTCCCCTCGATGGTCCCAGTGAGGCGCTGGTCAAGGCACATCGAAGCGTCTGACTTCGGCGTTTGGCGGGACTCAATCGCGGCTTCGAGTGGCTCCGCACTTGACCCCGCATGGGGCAGCGGTTGAAGTGGGCGGATGCTGGCCCCCATTGGCCTGGCACGCACCCGATCATGGATCTATCCACACGCTTTGAGCCCAGCGAGATCGAGCAGGATCTCTACGACCGTTGGGAGGCCTCCGGCGCTTTCACACCTCCAGTGGACGGCGATGCCGATGCCAAGACCTTCACGGTCATGATCCCGCCGCCGAATGTGACGGGAGTGCTGCACATGGGACACGCTCTCAACGGCACGATTCAGGATGTGGTGATTCGCCATCGCCGCAAGCTGGGCTATCAGACCCTGTGGGTGCCGGGCACCGATCATGCGGGCATCGCCACCCAGGCGGTGGTGGAGAAACGCCTCTTTGAGGAACAGCAAAAGACCCGCAAAGACGTGGGCCGAGAAGAGTTTCTGCGTCAGATCTGGGAGTGGAAGGAAACCCACGGCAACATGATCTTGCGCCAATTTCGGAGCCTTGGTTGCTCCTGTGATTGGACCCGCACTGCATTCACCATGGACGAGGGCTTGTCCAAGGCTGTGCGAACTGCATTTGCCGAGCTTTGGCAGCGCGACTTGATCTATAGGGGCGCGCGCCTGGTCAACTGGGATTGCGCCTTGCAGACCGCGGTCTCTGACGACGAGATCGAATACGAGTCCCGCAAGGGCAAGCTCTGGCACCTTCGTTATCCCCTCACGGGCAGCGATGAATGCCTGGTGGTGGCCACCACTCGGCCAGAGACCATGCTGGGGGACACCGGGGTGGCGGTTCACCCTGACGACGAGCGCTACAAGCATCTCGTGGGCAGCACCTTGCGCTTGCCCCTGGTGGATCGTGAGATTCCCATCGTTGCGGATGAGAGTGTCGATCCTGAATATGGCAGCGGCGCGGTCAAGATCACGCCGGGCCATGATCCGGCCGACTACGAGCGCGGCAAGCGCCACAATCTGCCGATCATCAACATCCTGGAGAAGGACGGTCGCATCAACGAGAANGGTGGGTCCTTCTGTGGCCTNCCGCGAGAGGAAGCCCGCAAGAATGTCGTGGCAGCCTTCGAGGAACTGGGCCTGCTCGAAAAAGTCGAGACCATCACCCACAACATCTCCCTCTCCGATCGTTCCAAGTCGCCGATCGAGCCCCTGGTCAGCGAACAGTGGTTCGTGAAAATGGGACCTATGGCCGAGCCCGCGATCAAAGCCTTGAAGGAGGGGGCCCTCGAGTTCCGGCCCGAACGCTGGGGCAAGGTCTATCTGCACTGGCTTGAAAACGTGCAGGATTGGTGCATCTCGCGTCAGCTTTGGTGGGGCCACCAGATCCCAGTGTGGTATGACGAGGACGACGTGCCCGCGGTTTCGGTTACTGACCTGGAAATCGGTTCCGCACACCCCACTACGGGCAAGCGGATCGTGCGCCAGGATCCCGACGTGCTTGACACCTGGGCCTCTTCCTGGTTGTGGCCTATTGCGACGCTGGGCTGGCCCGATCAGACCTCGTCGGATCTTGCGCGTTTCTATCCCACCCAGTTTCTGTCCACCGCTTCAGAGATCATCTACCTGTGGGTGGCGCGCATGGTCATGGCAGGTTACGCCTTCATGCCCGAGGAAATGGGGGAGCAACGCAATCCGTTCCGCACCGTCTACATCCACGCCACGGTGCTCGACGCCAAGGGCAAGCGCATGAGCAAGTCTGCGGGCAACGGGATCGATCCATTGGACATGATCCAGCAATACGGGGCGGACGCTGTCCGGTTCAGTCTGTTGCTCCTGACGAAGGAAGGCCAGGATGTACGCCTTTCTCCGGATCGCTTCGATCAGGGTAGTCGCTTCTGCAACAAGGTCTGGAACGCTGCGCGTTTCGTGATGCTGAACCTGAGCGGGGAGCGTACCGAAGTGACCGAGGCCCTGGAGGACCGCTGGATTCGTTCCGCTCTGGCGCGCGTGCGTGAGGAGGTGTCCACCTGCCTCGAGGAGTACCGTTTCAACGAAGCCGCTGCTGCTCTCTATCGTTTCGTCTGGAACGATTTCTGCGACTGGTATCTGGAACTGGCCAAGAGCCGCCTGACCGAGGAAGACGGTCCAGGGTCCGCAGCCGTGCGGGGAACCCTGGTGCGGGTATTGACCGATACATTGGGTCTCTTGCATCCCTTCACTCCGTTCCTCTCCGAGAAGCTCTTCGAGGCTCTGCACGAGGTCACAGGCTCTGCCTCCCCTGGCATGTTGATCCAGACCCCATGGCCCGATGGAGAGGGGCTCGTAATAGACGAGGCTGCAGAACATGAGCTCCGACTCCTGCAGGAGGCCGTGACTGCCGTACGTCGGGTGCGTGCTTTGACCATGGTGGGGGAGCGCGTCCCCCTTGTGGCTCACATCGCCGCCCCTCGGGAAGCTGACCGCGAGATCCTTGCCGCCCTTTCTGAACGCATTTGTCCGCTGGCCACTCTGTCCGAGTTGCACATTGCCGAAACCGTCCAGCGCCCTCCTGCCAGCGCGGTCAGCGTGGGCCCCGGCTTCGAGGTGATCGTGCCCCTTTCCGATGATGTGGACTTTGACAAGCTCAAGACCGTACTCGCTGGCCGCCACAAGAAGGTGGAGCAAGGCCTGACCTCCATTGACAAGAAACTCAACAACCAGGGTTTCTTGCGTGGCGCGGATCCAGAAATCATCGAGAGCGAAAAGGCCCGTCAGGCGGAACTGGAACTGGAGCGCGACCTGCTGGCCCGCAACCTGGCCGGGATCTAGGAGTTGGCTCTAGAGCAGCGGGCTTAATATGCCCGCTGCGTTTTGTCCCAGGCGCCGAAGTCGGCTGCGGCTTGCCCAGGCGGCAGCTTTGACTGGTTCGCAGCGGTCCAAGTAGGTCTGCTGCAACAGTCGAAGATGACTGGCGAAATCCGAGTCGTAAACCAGAGTAGAGACCTCAAAGTTGATCTCGAAGGAGCGCCGGTCGATGTTCGCGCTGCCCACATGGGCCAGGCGTCGGTCCACGGTCATGGTCTTGGCGTGCAGGAGTCCACCGACGAATTCGTGGATCTCGACGCCGGCATCGAGCAGGGGCTCATAGAAACTGCGGCTGGCAGCTGCGACCAGGAACGAATCGCCGGAGAAGGGCAGGATCAGGCGTACAGAGACCCCTCGGCGCGCTGCGGTGCAGAGCGCCGCCAGGGTGCCCTCGTCGGGCACGAAATAGGGGGTGGTCAAGATCACCTCTTCCCTGGCCATGTGGATCGTGGCCTGCAGAATCTGTACCAGGGCGCCGTTTTCCGAGTTGGGGCCAGTGCCCATGATTTGGGCTATGACCCCCTCAGGAGCGGGGCAGGGAGTTTCAACCGCGGGCTGAATGGCCTCCCCCGCATCGAGCTGCCAGTCCTCGCAGAAGAGCTGCTCCAAGTCCACCACCGCTGGCCCCTGCATGCGCAGCATGCAATCGATCCAGGGGGCATGGGCGCGCTTGGGAGCAAAGTCCGCATCGGCGATGTTCTGGGATCCAACCCAGGCGCTCTCGTGGTCCACAATGGTGATCTTGCGATGGTTGCGCATGTCGATGCGCCCGGTGAGTACGGGGGGGAAGGGAGGTTCCAGGGCAGGCACCACCTTGGCACCGGCGGCTTCCATCAGGGCCTGCAATTTGCCCCCGAGCATGTCCCGAGCCCCAAGGGCATCGGCCAGTATTCGGCAGGCGACCCCGCGCTGCGCTGCTCGTGCAACAGCCCTGGCCATACTCTGGCCTGCCGAGTCTTCCAGCCAGATGTAGGTCACGATGTGCACCGTTCGCTGGGCTCGGTCGATGTCATCAATCATTCCTTGAATTACATCTTCTGAGTCGGGCACCAGGCGCACCAGGTTCCCTGCTCTGGGGTCAGTTCGGCACACCGCCCAGCCCAAGTGTGCCAGCGGCTGATCCATGTGTGTCAGCAGGGCCTCCTTCTGTTGTGCCCAGAAGGGCTTCATCCGTTCGCGTAGTTCCGCTTGAATGATCCCATGGCGTTCCTTGCGCGCTCGCCCCATGCGAACCTCGCCGAACAAGAACCAAAGGGCGATTCCGATTACTGGCAAGAGCAGGATCACCAGGATCCATGCAAGCGAAGAGGCCTGGCGTCGCTGTGGGCGTAACAGCACTGCCCCGCTGAGGGTTACCTGCACAACGAGCAAACCAAGCAGCAAGGCCGTTGGCCAACCTAGTTCATCAGGTACGGGCATTGGAGCGGGCAGGATACTGCCTTATGTAGCGAGCATCCCCAGCAAGCGATCAAGAACCCGTCGTCCCTGGGCGCGCAAGCCGTTGTGCTCCAGTTCGTCTGTGACCCAGGTCTTGAGGCCTGGGATCTGGTCGGCGGTTGCCATGGACAGGTCCCTGGGTACGTACATGTCGTTGGCATAGACCGCTGCGGCGGCGGGGACTGTGTTCTTGGCCAGAGCCGTTGGATCGTAGAGTTGGGGCCAGTCGGTTTTTGCAGCCAGCAGGTGGGCGGCTTCTGCAAGGGGGCAGAGAGCGCTGATTTCTTCGAACATGAACGGGTGGATCATCTCGCCGTTGAGGTAGCGCAAGGGGCCAGGGCCTTCAGGGAAGCCGGGGAACTCCGCTGCGACTCTCTGGGCAGCCCAGTTACTGGCGTTTTCTTGGGTGTAGCAGGCTTCGTGTAGTACGGCGAAAATGGGGTGGTGGTCGTGCAAGATCGTGCGTTCATATGCCCGCAGAAAGGCTCGGTCGGCAGCGCCGGCCGGTGAGGCGCCTGCAAGCTCCAACAGGTAGTGCAGGTTTTCGAAGCCATCGCTCATCCCGAGCCCGAGGCCCACCATGGAAAAACGGTTTGGTGACAAGCGATCCCCATCGGTCAGGCGGATGTCCTCTTCGCGCAGCTGGGCGTAGAGTCCGGCGAGGCCTGCTTCATCCTCGGGATAGCGTTGGAACCATTCTTCGTGCTTGCGCAGGCAGATTGGATAGGCATGCGTGTAGACATCATGGGCAGTGACACGGAGGCCCGGGATGCCGCCGGTGAAGAGGGCGCCCGAGAGGCCTTCTGGGGCACTGGACAGATAGCGCAAGGTGCAGAATCCGCCGTAACTCTGGCCCAGGACGGTCCAGGGGCTCCCGCCGGTGAAGTGTGGCCGCAGGTGCTCGCAGTCTCTTACGATTGAGTCCGAGCGGAAGTGGGTCAGGTACCTGGCCTGTTCTGCTGCGTTGCCCTGCATAGCCAGGCGATCCCCTTGGATGGGAGTGCTGAGGCCGGTGCCCCGCTGATCTGGCAGCAGTACATGGAACTCTTCCAGGGCGCGACCAAGCCAGCCGCCCGCATCTGTGGGTCGGGGAGCCTCGTAGCCTGGACCTCCCTGCAGAAAAACCAGCCAAGGCCGCTGATCTTCCTGGGCCTCTACTGCGCGCACTTCTCGGGCGAACAACTCAATCGTTGGACCCGAAGGGTCCGCATGATCGAGAGGCGCCTCGAACCAATGACCGCGAACTACTAGGCCTGAAGACTCGGCCGGGGGATCGCTGCGCAAGGGAGCGCGGGGGGATGGGCTGGACACGGGGGGAGTGTAGCGTTCCGACCGGAGGGGGATACACCTGCTCCTCGGACCGCCTCCGGGCACCCAATCAGGTCACTTTGGTGCAGTCCGCAAGAATCACCCCGAGAACCTCGGCTGAGGTGTAATTTGTAGTTGTTGGCAATTCGCCCTTCCCTTCTCCCGGACCTGGCCATGACACATTGTAAGAAACTCCGATCCTTGGACCTATTCGCCGTTGCTCTGTCTTGCAGCATACTTTCAGCCTCTACCTCAGCCACAGCTCAAGGGGTTGGCACTAGTTACTGCACCACTTCGCCCAATTCTGTTGGAGCGGGGGCGGTGATTTCGGCTAGCGGATCTGCAGGGATTGCTTTGAACAACTTGACCCTGCGTGCGGATGCCCTACCAGCAGGCCAATTTGGCATGTTTTTCTACGGATCCAGTCAGGCCTCGCTGCCCATGGGCAACGGCGTGTTGTGAATTGGTGCAGGGTTGCACCGTTTGAATCCCGCGCTGAATTCGGGCAGCGGGGGAGTGATCACCCATGCCCTTGACGTCAACGCTACCCCCATGTTCGGGGGCGTGATTTTTGCCGGTTCGACCTGGAACTTCCAGGCTTGGTATCGTGACAGTGCAGCAGGAGGCGCTGGGTACAATTTTTCCGACGGACTGCAGGTGCAGTTTTCCTCGGGGGTTCCGCCTTACTCAGGCATGGTCTTAGTGCCTGCGGGTGCATTCACCATGGGAGACCATGCAGGTGTGGGTGAGCCTGAAGAGGTTCCCTTGCACGATGTCACCTTGAACGCTTTCTACATGGACGTCTATGAGGTCACTGGCATTCAATATGCGGCCTATCTGAACCAAGCCCTGGCGGCTGGGAAGGTGACCGTTGCCGCTTCCGGCGTAGTTCATCAGGCGATGGGTGCCGGCCAAGCTCTTTGTGATACGACGGGCAGTGCGGCTTACAGCCGAATCACTTGGGATGGTGCGACTTTTGGGGTTGTCAGCGGCAAGGAGAGGCACCCGATGGTTCAGCTCAGCTGGTATGGGTCCAGCACCTATTGCAATTGGCGCAGCGAAATAGACGGATTGGTTCCCTGCTATGATGAGACCAGCTGGGCCTGTGACTACACCGCCAGCGGATACCGGTTGCCGACCGAATCCGAGTGGGAGTACGCCGCGCGCGGAGGCCAAGCCGGACCCTACGAGATTTACCCCTGGGGCGACACCATTGATGGAT
Organism: Planctomycetota bacterium; assembly: GCA_002686945.1. GTDB lineage: Bacteria > Planctomycetota > UBA1135 > UBA1135. The sequence goes on along the minus strand of NYYZ01000006.1, from coordinate 16,708 downwards.
CGCAGGCGAACTTCGGCGGCTCCGCTGACCCCTGGGATAACGTGGGAGCTCCCGAGACGACACCTGTGGGGTACTACAATGGCAATCAAACACCTGCTGGAGCAGACATGGTCAATGGCTATGGGCTCTATGACATGTCTGGCAACATCTGGGATTGGTGTGGAGACTGGTACGGGGTCTACACCAGCTCCGCGAGCGTGAATCCAACGGGTCCTGTCTGGGGTTCGCGCCGCGTGGTACGCGGCGGGAGTTGGACTGACGGTGTGCTGCTCTTGCGTTCCGCCCACCGTTGTTACTTCACCCCTACGGCCCGGGGACGAAGCGTCGGTTTCCGAGCCATCGCAAAGGGCCTCTAGACCGTACTCACGACTTCACTTCATTCCGCGCCAGGACTGGCGCAGGGTGGAGGGATTGACCTTGGCGACCATCTCAAGGGTCACAACCTTGCCCCGCAGACGATGGGGGATTTCGGCGGTCAACATCAGGCGGTCTTCATTGCGGAAGGCGCGTTTGCCCTTTTCGTCCTTGTATTCCACCTTGACCTGGGTGATTGACCAATTGCTGCCTTGGGGCTTGCCCTGCTTGGGCTCGGTCCTGATCTCCATGTGTGAAGTCAACTCGCCTGTCTTGGCTTCAAAGAAGAGCAGGTTGTGCTGCTTCGGATCGATTTGCGCCATCCACTTGGGGATGCCGTTCTCGTCGAGCGTGTCGTCTTCTTCAAAGAGCTCTTCTTCTCCGTCGTCTTCCGCGCTGCGGGGCTTTTCGGGGTCTCCTTTGGCGCGATATGAAACGATGTAGGTCCCCGGGGGAAGAGCGGGGTTGATCCACTCTTCGGTTGTGCTCAGGAATCCAAGCATTGCAGGGCCCTGTTGGATCGTGGATTTCTTCCAGGTGCCCGCATTGGCCTCATCGATGCGCTCGACGGGCACAAAGGCGATGTGCTGGTAATCGGTGATCACCCTGTAGGCGTCCGGCACCACATAGTTCTTGTAGTGATCCTGGCGCGTGTCCTTGGTGGCTGCAGCCTTGTCGTAGGCGGTCAGCTTCGAATTCCAGTTTTCGAGGACTGTCGCGAGGTTGCTATCGGTCCTGGCGCCTTCGCTGCGTGCGGGGCTGCTGCGGATTTGGAGGCGATAGACTCGTTCGGCCAGATCGAAGCCGGGTTTCATGGTGCCCACGGCACGGAAGCCGAGGCCCGTGGTGCGCTGGAAGCGGGCGGTGTTGCGTCGAGTCGTGCAGCGCGCCGCGATGGCAGGGTTCTGGTAGGAGCCACCGAAGGCCACCCGATCATCGCCATTCCACTGGGGCTTGGGTTCGAGCTTTTTTCGGGTGGTCCCCTTGTACTTGCCGGGCTTGAAGCCGGGATAGGGCAGGTAGGGCGAGTTTGTCCACTCCCAGGCATTGCCCACCAGGTCGTAGACCCCCTCCTTGGAAACACCTTCGGGGAAAATGCCCACGGGCAGGACCGCGTTGTCCTGGCGGAACTCCGAGGTATTGGCGTAGTTGCCTTCGGGCCACTCGCTACCCCAGGGATAGAAGTCCTTGCCTGAGCCGCGCACAGCCCGCTGTAATTCCTCTTCGGTGGGAAGGCGCATGCCCAGCCATTCGCAGTAGCCCTTGGCATCTGCATGGTTGACGAACATTACAGGGCGCAGGAGGTCGTCTGGTGCGACGGTGTATTCAACTCCCTCCCAGTTCTTGTCCCACCACCGTTCCGGGTCCCAGGCGGTGCCCTTGTTGGCGCGGTCCGAGAGAAACTCCATGCGCGCCTTGTCCACCGCGGCCTTTCCCCAGTGTTGGGGCGGACGGATCCCAGTGGCCCGAACGTACTCCAGGTACTGCTCGTTGGTCACCTCGGTGATCATCAGGAAAAAGCTCTTGACGTCGATTTTGTGTCCCGGGGTCTCCGAATCCAGCGCCTGCACAAAGCGCTCTGCGTTGCCGCCGGAACTCACCAGGTCCTGGATCACCTTGCGGTCGTTGCCGATCTCGGTGTTGCCGCCCGTGATGGTCACCATGCCCGGCGGGGGAGGTTGTTGAGAAGGGCCGTTGTGCGTCGACCCGCCGGTGAACAGGGGCAGCAGGGTGGTCAGGATCTGTACAGGTAAAATCATGATTCTCGTGTCTGAAGCGTGCGGAGACCGGGTGTGGGCTGTGCCCTTGACGGTTGTCACTAGTCCCCTCGGGTCTTGCGGTTGCGCTGGATCAGGCGACAAAGGATAGGTTTGAGGTTGTTGCGTGCAAGTCTCTGGGGCCTGGCTCTTCTATTTTTTGTCGACAGGCATACTGGCAGGCCCTTGAGCGGGGTCTCGAGGACCCGGAGTGGGGAGTCCCTAGGTTTGTTTGGGAACGACCCCAGCAGCCTCCAGGTCCCGCAGAGGTGCATTCAGCCACTCGGCCCCATGCTGCTCCAACAGGCCCAAGAACGCATCGAGGGTTTCGGGTTCAAAGGCCCGGCCGGACTGGGACTCGAAGAAATCGAGGGTCTTGTCCAGATCCCAGGGGGCCTTGTAAGAACGCCGTGAAGTCAGGCTATCGAAGACCTCTACCAAGCACAGAATGCGGCCCGCCGGACTGAGCGCGCTGCCCTTGAGGCGGCGCGGATAACCAGTGCCATCCCAGCGTTCGTGGTGCTCGGCGATGTAGGTGCAGGCTTCGACCAAGTGTGAGTTCGAACCGAGTTTGTTTGCACCTACTTCCGGGTGGCGTTGGACTTCTCGGTACTCTTGGGCTGTGAGAGGTCCTTTCTTGGTCAGGAAGGTCAGGTCCTCAAGATAGATCTTGCCGTAGTCGTGAGCGATGGCGGCCAGTTCAAGGCGTTCGGTGGTCTGTTTGTCGAGGCCCAGTTTTTCAGCGATTTGGCGGCAATAGGAGCGTGTGCGTTCACCGTGTCCGGCAGTGTAGGGATCTACTCGTTCGATGGTGTGGGCGACCATGTCGGAGAGGATGTTGACCAGATCCTTGAAGGTCACATCTTCGCGGTGGACCTGCTGTTCTTTGAGGGCTCGGTGCAGGACTGTGGCCAAAGTGCTAGGGTCTACTGGTTTCTGCAGGTAATCCCGGGCACCCATTTTCATGGCGGCCACCGCCCCTTCTACCGCGGGGCGGCCTGTCATCAGGATCACAATAGAACGTGGGGAGGTGTCTCGGCAGGCGCCCAGGACTGCGGCTCCTTCGTTACGGCCGTCAAAAAACACATCGGTGACGACGGCATCGAAGGGCCGATCACGAGCGGCTGCTGTTTCTATCAGGCGTGAGGCACGGCCTGCATCCAGTTCCTTGGTCGTGTCGAAGCCTTGGGAATCTAGTACTAGGCTAAGGACTTCAAGGGTCGATCCCTCGTCGTCCACCAGAAGCACGGTAGGGCGGCGGTGTCCAATCATCAGCTTTTTTGGGTCAGTTTCCTGATCTCTCTACATCTCTCTTATAACATCCCCCCCCTCGAGATTGGAGGATTGAACCCATGCGCATCCCCGTAACTCCCGACCAGGTCGGCGCCCGCCTCGACCGTTTCCTGACCGTGCGCGTGCCCCAATGGTCCCGCAGCCGGCTGCAGGCCCTGATCAAGTCGGGTGGCGTGCGTGTGGATGGTGAGGTGATAAAGCGCCCGGGCAGCAGGCTTCTTGAGGCTCAAGTGGTTCAATTTGACCTTCCTGAGTTGGCACCACCCACAGATCCTGAAGGGGGGGCGATCGTTGACCTGCCATTGCTTTATTCCGATGAACATATCGCTCTGGTGGATAAACCTGCGGGCCTCTTGAGTCACGCCAACGACCGCAGTCAACGTGAGACGGTGGTCACCATGGCAGAGGATGTCTTGGGGCCACTGGCTCCCACAGAGGACCCCCGTCGCCGGGGAGTGGTTCATCGTCTCGATCGCATGACCAGTGGCGTGATGATCATTGCTCGTACTCCCCAAGCCATGGAGGGCATGCAGGCGCGCTTTGCCGATCGTGAGGTGCAGAAAACCTACTATGCGCTAGTTCATCACCACCCCCGTTTCAGCAGCGAAATGGTTGATGCCCCGCTTGAAACCGATCCCAAGCATCGTCAGAAAATGCGTGTGGCAGAAGGTGGAATGGGGCGACCAGCGAGCACATTGACAGAGACCCTTGAGTTGTTCCAAGGCCATGCTCTCGTTGCTGCCTATCCGCATACGGGCCGCACTCATCAAGTGCGCGTGCATTTGACTCACATCGGTCATCCGATCGTAGGAGATCCCCAGTACACCCAGCGCGGCGCGATCCGGGACCCCATCCCGAAGGAGGCCCCGCTTCCACGACGTCAGTGTCTGCACGCCGCGAAGATTTCTTTCGAGCACCCCGTGACCGGCGAACCAATGATCGGTGAGTCTCCCTTGGCGAGCGACTTTTCGAACCTTCTGGATTGGATGCGGACACACATGGCTGTCGAGGGCTAGGGTGGGCGGGTTCTGCAAGTCCAGAAGCCAGTTTCGTAATTGCATGGCTCAGGAACCACACAGTCGCTAGAGTTCGGTGGTGAGCAATTCCGACCCCAGCGACAGCCGTCCTCCCTGGGCACGCATGCACCTGTGGCAGATCCAATGGGTTCGCGACCTGTTGATCGGAGCTGCGTTCCTTGGGCTATTGATGTTGGGCCATCGCCTGAGCCTGGTGACGGTGCCCTTGCTCCTGGCTTTGGGCTTGGCTTACCTGTTGGAGCCTCTCATGCGTGGCCTGGAGAAACGCCTGCACCTCAAGCGGCGTAGCGCAGCGGCTCTGTTGTTGGTGGGCGTGTTCTTCTGCGCCGTGGTACCGATCACAGTGGCTGGCGTCGTTGCCACTCTGCAAAGCGCTCGGGTCGCCCAGTCGGTCTACACCGGCTCCAGCGCCGTGGTGGCCTCCGTGCGTGCGCCCGAAGATCTGAAGCTGGCCGAGGCGGTACCCCCCGCCTGGCGTCGAGTGCGGAATACCGTGGTTGAGATTGCCGAGTCTGCCAGGGCGGAGCGTGAGCAGCCAGGGTCCGAAGAGGGCCTCGCCGCTGCCATGGGAGATGACCTCATCCGCATCATCAATGGCATTCTGGAGTTTGTCAGCACAAATTCCGAGCGCCTCGCCAGCAGTGCCATCAAGACTGGCGGCAACGCCGCGCGACTCGCCTTCTCCACCGTGGGCTGGCTTGGGAATGTTGCATTCATGGGGTTCCTCTGCCTGTTCTTCCTTTATTTTGCGATTTCGCGACAAGCAGACTTTTCTCGTTTCGTGCGTGAATTGGTGCCCGAGGAGGATCGCGGTCGAGCGGGGGCAGTCTTTCACCGCATGGACAACGCAGTCAGTGGGTTCATTCGAGGGCGCATCACGATCGCTCTCTTTCTGTCCTTGTTCTACATCCTTGGCTTTGCAGTGATTGGAGTCCCCGCGCCGATTCTGCTGGGCTGCCTGATCAGTCTCTTGGCGCTGATCCCTTATGCAACCCTGGCAGCCCTGCCCCTGGTGATGATCTTGATGGCACTTGAAGGTGCCTCCGGCATGCGCGGGGAATGGTGGTGGATTCTTGCCGCGCCCACGGTCTGGTATCAGTTGGGTCAGGCCCTCGACGACTACATCCTGACTCCGCGCATCCAGGGCAAGACCACGGATCTTTCCACCCCTCAGATCCTGTTCGCCTCCTTGGCCGGAGGCATCCTGGGGGGCTTCTATGGATTGCTCGTAGCGATTCCAGCCGCAGCCTGCCTCAATATCCTGGTGGACGAATTGCTCAAGCCCGCCTTCGTCAGTTGGGTCAAGGGCAATCGTGAGGACTTCTTGCCCCTGGAGGAGTGAACCAGGTCCTAGATCACTGGTTTCGGCCCTTTCCTGGTTACCTCAGCTTGATTGTGACTCGCTTCTCGCCGTTGCCGCGGATCGCTATGGTCTTGCTCTTGGTCTTGCCGTTGGCCTCCACACTCACCCGGTAGCGGCCGTCGGCCAGGGGGCCGAGGCGGTGTTCCGTGGGGGAGAAATTGCCTTCCATGTAGATACTCTGGATGTCCTGCATGCCAACGGCGGAGGACACATTGCGTCCCTCGCTGTCGGTGACGGTGATCTTGCCCCGCTGGCCTTCTCCGTCGGCGTCCAGAATGCGTACCCAGAGAATCGTGCCTTGGCTGGCGGTCAGATTGATTTCCGCGACCTTGCCTGGGCCCGCACTGAAAGAGGCGCTTTCCGGGGCAGCTAGATCCGCTGTTCGCGCAAAGGCGGTGTAGTCCCCGGAGGCGAGGCCGGTGTAGACCAGCACACCATGGGCGTCGGTGAGTTGCATGCTGAAGGGCTCAAGCATTCGTCCCTCCTGATCGCGCAGAAACACGGTGGCTCCGCCCACCGGGGTGCCGCCGTTGTTGAGCACTGTGATCTTGGCGCTGCAGGACTCTGGCAGCACCAGGAGGATGCCGTCGGCGCCGCGATCTTCTTGCACTTGGATGCCGCCCAGGGTCACACGGCCCAGGCCTTGGCCTCCATTTGCGCTGAAGGGGGAGTTGCCTCCGGCAGAGAGGCGGTAGGTTCCGGCGCGCAGGCCCAAGAGTTCAAAGCTGCCGTCCTCGTTGCTGGAGATCTCAGCGTACTGACCACCAAACATGCTGTCAGAGCGCGTGCCTCCTTCCAGGGTCAGGGTAACGCGTTGGGCTCCTGCCGGGCGCCCATCGGCTCTTTCCACCCGGCCTGAAATACGGCCCAAAGGCAGTTTGAAGTCCAGCTTGAGCTCGGTCACCTGGCTTGGAATGTCCCGGGAGTACTCGATAGTGGACTGCTGGCCAATGCCGCCAGGGACCTTTTGCACATTGACCACATAGACGCCCCCGCCGCTGAGTTCCACTTCATAGGTGCCATCTTCCGCCACCGATGTCATTTCCAGACGCTCGTAAAGTCGCTCTCCTTCGGGATAGAAGCTCATGAGCGCGCCCCCATAGGTCTCCCCAGCAAGCGTTACGCGACCATATACCCGGACCGGATTGTCCTTGGGTTTGCCGAGTTCCACATAGGTCTCTTCGCCTTCGACAATTGTGGCCTGGCTCATCTCCATGCTCTGCATCAGAGCGCCCATGTCCAACTCCCCGCTCTCGGTGGTTGCGCCGAACCCGCCAGACAGGTTCATGGCCACCACTTGCCATGTTCCGGGAGCCATTGCATCCATTTGGAAGGTCCCATCTGGGCCGGAAAGAGTCGTGCGGTTCGACATCTCGGGCATCTTGTTGGCCGTGATCAGGCGACCGCTGGCCGGTTCCCCGGAGGCGTCCATGACCAGGCCCTTCAGAGTGCCTCCTTGACTGAGGACCAGGTCCACGCCTTCCAGTGTCTCTCCTGCAACGCCATTGATTTCGCGCGGCTGGCCAGGGCCGAAGTCGACCTTGCTGGCCACCAAACTGACCGGTCCAGTGAGTGCCTCGAATTCATAGTTGCCCTTCTCATCGCTGGTCGCGGGTTGCGCCAGGGGTGAGGCCGAGATCGCTTTCTGCCACTCGGGACCAGAGGTGGCCAGGCTGACCTCGGCTTCTGCCTGGGGTTGGCCGCCCGTGTCCATGACACGCCCACGAACTTGCACGGTGCCCTCCAGTTGCACCAGCAACTCTTCTCCGGGTAGCTGGGGCAGATTGAAGGTCAGCGGGGTGCGTAGGATCGCGCCATCGCCGCGAGCCAGCAACTCCCAGGGACCGCCTGCGAGGTCCTGGATGATGAAGGTCGGGTCAGCTTGCTGGACACGGGCATTCGAGGTGTCGGAATAAAGCGTCAAGAGGTCCCCGGTCAGAACTCGGCGCACGACTATCTTTGTTTCTGCAGGCAGTGACAAGCCGTCCGTCCTTTCCAGTCTCCCGCGCAGCGCGAGGGGTGCGTGCAGTCGCAGTAGGACCTCGTCGCTTTCCGGTCGCACCGCGTCCTGGCGGGCCGCATGCCGCAGGCCATCGGCCTCCGCATGGTCTTCCTCCGCGCTGGCGCTCAGGCTGAAGGGGCCCGCGCCCAGGCCCGTCAGGACAAAGCTGCCATCGGGGTTGCTCTTTGTTGAGGCGCTCGCCCCACGGGCTGCAGAGAGAGCTCCCGGGCCCGCCATGAAGGCGCGGTCGAAATTGGCGTCGACGGTCATTCCCGCTGCAGGATTTCCGTCAGGCCATATTATCTTGCCCCTGATCGAGCGACCCTCTTCCAGGAACAGTTCCAGGCCTGTGAGGGTCTCGCCGGACACCGTCTCCACGCTGAGTTTCTTGCTGTCCAAGTGTGTGTCTGAGTCTGCCGAGATCTTGACCGCGCCTGGCATGACCCCTTCGATGCGGAAGGATCCATCGGCTTCGCAGGAGACCTCGCGCAGGAGCGTGTCGTCGAAGCCCATGAAGCGGCCGGGCAGCCAGGCGCTGACCGTTGCTTCTGGGATGATTGCACCCTCGCTGGAGCGTACGGTTCCGCTGAGAGTTGCACCCTCTTCAAGGAGCATCTCCACGGTTTCTTCGCTTCCCCCAGGTCGGGTTTCAAAGGGCGTAACTTTGGCTGCCAGCGAGCCCTCCTCCGGGATCGCACGCAGGCTAAGGCTCAAACCTTCGGGCACCGCGCGCATCTCCACCAGGCCTTGTTCATCCGCCTCCGTTCGGAGGCCATAGCCTTGGAAGCCGGGGGTCAGGCTGGCGGGGCTGGCGCCATCCAAGGAGGGGCGTGCTTGCAGGGTGGTCCCCGCAAGAGGGCTTCTGTCCGAAGCGTTCAGTATCAGCACGCGTACAAATCCGTGCAGTTCGGGCTCAAGCGTGACAGGTTCCCCCACGCTTGGAAGCGCGAGCGACTTGTTCAAGGCGAGGAAGCGCCCATCGAGACTGATGTAAAGGCTCTTGTCCTTGGGTAAGACCTCCGTTGGTATCTCGAAGGCACCCTGGCTGTCCACCGCTGCGCGTCCCACTATCCGGCCTGCAATGGTGGCGGGTCCCGGACCGCTGACACTTGCTCCGAAAGCGCCAGCGCTCATGGAGCGGGTCAGGATGACCACTTCGAGGGTGTCATCGGCGGGGGCGCCCGGGGGGGAGATTACCTGTCCGTGCCAACGCAGCACTGCATCGGCTGCCTTGCTGCGGGTGGCCTGATCGGCTTCCGGCTCAGCGCTGAGGATGGTGTCTGTGGCCTGCGAGCCTCCTTCGCTGCCCGCCTGGCCGACCTCCACTACGCTATCGCCCTGGTCCCGGTCCTCGCTTGGAGTCTGTAACAGCCGGTCGCCGACAAGCACAATCAGAACGAGTCCAAGGGCGATGGCGAGCAGGCGTGGGAGTCGGGAGTTCATTGGGGACGCAGGTGCTGGGAGTTCTTGAGGCTTTGCTTCAGGGGGGCCGGGGATAATTGTCCCATTCTCCAGGTTCATTCACCCCTTATTGCCAAGAATTCGGCTTGAGGCCCTTGGTCTCGCTCTACCCTTGCTGCCCATGGCTGATTCCCACTCATCCCAGCCTTCCCGCGAGGAGTGGCTGGAGAGCACCTACGCCAAGGCGGCGGCTCGGCGACCGGAGCGCTCCAAAGTCTTTGAGACCCCCTCCGGTATTTCTCTCGACCCGATCTATGGCGAAGCCCCTGACGGCGGCTGGCCTGGGGAATATCCCTACACCCGCGGCGTGCAGCCAACCATGTATCGCGGTCGTTTGTGGACCATGCGCCAGTATGCGGGCTTCTCCAGCGCCAGAGCCACAAACGAGCGGTTCAAGATGCTCCTGGAGCGAGGGCAAACAGGGCTGTCCACAGCCTTTGATCTGCCCACCCAACTGGGCTTTGATTCAGATGATCCGCTCGCCGAAGCCGAAGTGGGCAAAGTGGGTGTGCCGATCAACTCGATCTACGACCTGCAGCAGTTGTTCAAGGACATTCCCTTGGATCAGGTTTCGATTTCAATGACCATCAATGCTACTGCATCGTATGTCTTGGCAGGAGTGGTGGCGCTCGCCCGTCAGAACAAGATCGACCCTGCTTTGCTGCGAGGCACCGTGCAGAACGACATTCTCAAAGAGTACGCTGCCCGCGGAAACTACCGCTATCCGGCGCAACCCTCCATGCGTCTGGTCACTGATCTGATGGCCTGGTGCAAGCAGCATGTTCCTCTCTGGAACACGATCAGTATCAGCGGCTATCACATCCGCGAGGCTGGATCCACAGCCGTGCAGGAACTGGGCTTCACCCTGGCCAATGGTTGCGCATATGTGCGCGCGGCGGTGGACGCGGGCCTGGCTGTAGATGAATTCGCCCCTCGCCTCTCGTTCTTCTTCAACGCTCACAACAATCTCTTTGAAGAGGTGGCGAAGTTCCGCGCCGCGCGGCGCATGTGGGCGCGCATCATGCGAGAGGAATTCAAGGCCGAGGATCCGCGCTCCTGGACCATGCGTTTCCACACTCAGACAGCGGGATCCATGCTCACCAGCCAGCAGCCCGACAACAATGTTGTGCGGGTCACGGTGCAAGCCCTTGCGGCGGTTCTCGGAGGCACCCAGTCCTTGCACACCAATAGCCGCGACGAGGCTCTGGGATTGCCCAGCGCCGACAGCGCTCAATTGGCCTTGCGAACTCAACAGATATTGGCCAATGAATCCGGCGTGGCGGATGTGATCGATCCCTTGGGGGGCAGTCCCTTGATCGAGTCCTTGACCGATGACCTGGAAGCCCGAGCCCTGGACCTGATGGCCCGGGTGGAAGAAAGGGGAGGCCCTGTGGCCGCAGTGGAAGACGGGTTCGTGCAGCGTGAAATTCTGTCTTCGGCCTTGGCCTGGCAAAAATCTGTGGAGTCCGGCGAACGTACAGTGGTGGGGGTCAATTCCCACCAAAGTGAAGAGGCCTCCCCCGAAATCTTCCGCCCCGACCCGGGGGAGAAAGCTGCGGTACTGGCCACTCTCGAACAGGTGCGCGCCGATCGGGACCCCGTCAGGGTCGACGCTGCCTTGCGCGTCTTGCAAGAGACCGCCAAGGGCACCGGAAACCTGATGGACCCGATCTTGGCAGCGGTGGAAGCCCATGTGACCCTTGGCGAAGTGAGCGCAGCGTTGGAGTCGGTCTTCGGACGCTTTCAACCGCCAGACATGTTGGTTTCCTGAGGCATGTGTTTCGGCTGAAGCAGGCGCTGAACTGCTGAATGCTGAACGCGCTGATCTTGTGGCGGGCCGCTTGTTGCCGAGTTCACTTCGTGTAGCCCATGGCGTCGAGTGCCTCGCGCGTGGAACTGCCACCGCCGAGCAGAGCGGGCTGACGGGTGAGGCCGTGGGCGAGCCAGCGGGCGATGCTGTCCTGCAGGCTGGCGGCGCGCTGACTCTGGGGAGAGCCTGGGTCCAGGGGGATCGGGCTCTGGGCATCTGGATCCGACTTGAGATCGAAGTACCAGTGGGCTTCGGGCAAGGGCTCGCGGCCGGGTCTGGCAGCGGCGGCGGGAGGGGCCCAGATCAATAGATCCGTTTGAGTGCGGACCGCGTGCATGTTGCGGTTGGGGGAGAAGTCCTGGCCCGGTTCCTGGACGATGCCCAGGCTGGTGGTGGAGAACAGGGGTCGTGTGGCGGCGGCACTGAGGGCGGAGGGGTTGAGGAGGTCGGTGCCCTCGATGCTGGATTCTGGATCGACCCAGCGGGTCACGATGGTGTCGAACAGGAAGCGGTTCTCGGCTCGTTCGGTGATGACTTTGCCCTCGGGTACGCCAGGCCCGGCCAGGATCAGGGGTACCGCCAAGAGTTCTCGGTGCAATTGGTTGCCATGGTAGAGCATGCCGTGGTCGAGAAACTCTTCCCCGTGGTCGCTGGTCAAGACGAACAGGGTGCGCTCGGTCAGGCCCAATTCTGCTATGTGCTCTGCGATCGCGCCGATGGCGGCATCGGACTCCGCCACCGTGGCGTCATAAATTGAGATGGCGTGCTGGGCGAGGGCCTGGATAGGCCCAGGATCGGATTCCTTGCCCTGCAGCCGTTCCCCAAACAAGCGCCGGAGTTCGGCTCCGTCCCGGGCCCCACGGAATTCTCCTTCGATCAGATGTTGGAAGCGCTCATCGGGCTCGTACTGGTGCGGATCGGTTAGGTGCACATAGGCAAAAAACCGATACTCCGCCACACGGTCGATCCACTGGTTCACATCCGCAGCAAGAGTCGCGCCTCTGGCCCAGTTGTAGGTCTCGAAGCTCTCGAATCCCTGGTCAAAGTCCTTGTCTGGATGCACCAGGGGGTTGGCTGAAAAGGCAGCGGTGGTCCACCCGGCCTCTTGCAATCGCTCTGGCAGGGTTTCGAATTCTTGGGCCAGATAGCAGGCTTCGTAGCTCAAGAGCCCGTGCTCGGCCGGACTCAGGCCGGTCAATAGGGACGCTGTGGAGGGCCAGGTCCAGGGCGATGTGGCCCAGCCATTGTCAAAGCGTGTTCCCCTGGTGGCCAGTGCGTCCATGTGTGGGGAAGTGGGTTTTTCGAGGCCGTAGCAGGCCAGGCGGTCGGTACGCAGGGTGTCGATCACCAGGAAGATTATGTTGGGTTGTGCCTGCGAGGCTCTCGTGCGCGGCCGGTCCACAGTATGTAGGACTTCGAGTTGGGCAAAGGCGGCGTGTGCGGGGCCATCTCCCGTGACGCGCTCGGTGCTCAAGGTCAGGGTATCGAGTCCTTTCAGTGGCAAGAGAGGGGCTCGGGTCCAGACCTGCTCGTCCATGGGTACGCTTCTGCCGTAGGGCTTGGTCACATGAAAGAGCACCGTATCCCCTGAACGGACTGTGAATCGGACGCTGCCCTCAACAGTCCCTTCGTAGTCTTCCCTATCAAAACCTACTGCCAATCGCAGGGAGGCATCTGTGTGATCCGGCTGAACTGTCAGGCTCAGCTGTGATTCAGGGCCCATGTCCAGACAGGGCAAGGGGCTTGAGTCGTACTGTCGCCGTTTCGAAGGAGCGAGTGTCGTTGCCTTGATCTCCCTTTGGCCTGGGACCACAAGCGGCCCGCGACCGGAATCTTGGCTGACCCAGGAGAGTATCACCTTCTCAATCTGCATCTGCGCGACAGATGATCCCTCGTCACCATTGTCGAACCAATTAGGCAGGAAGGCCACAATCAGGATCACGATCAGTCCAATACCGATGACAGTCACGCCCCAGCTTTTCCGTTGCGTTTCGTCGGGTGCGCTCAGTCCGTCGTTCACTTGAAGAACGCCTCCCAGTTCGTGAACTGGGTCAGGATCTCAGGTCGGGCTACCACGATGCGCGAGGGATGGAAGGTTGTATACCACTCCCAGTTCACATCCAGCGGACCAAATATATGCTCCGTACTGCCGGGCAGGTTTGAGCCCAACAGTTCTACATTTTGGTTGCGCGCAACTTGGGCGGGGCGGAAGGCGATCAATTCCGTGGGCGGTGAGAAACCGGTCACGCAATGGTCCGGTAGTTCGCCAAGGTGGGACTCCAGTTCTCCAGCGAGTTCAGGAGTCAATCCCACTTGCTTTTCGTGACTGTTGATCCAATCCGCAAACGCTTCAATGGGAGGGCGGTGGTCTTCAATGCTGCTGGCACTGGCCTCCTGGCGCAGCGCTCCTGGTATGGCCAGGGCTGTCACAAGGCACAGGGGCAAGACCATCGGGTAGCGCGCCCAGCGCCCAAGCCAAAGTGCGCCCTGCGCCGCGAAGAGAACTCCAAAGGGCAGGAACAACAACATGTTGCGGGCAAAGAAGACTCGTTGGCTGGAAAACAGCAGAGCCAGCAGGCAGGGCACGGCAGCCAACAGGATCATCTCATTGGGTTTACGGCGGGCCCAGACGACCATGCCTGAAAAGACCAACAGAGAGAACATCGCAGCCAGGGGCGCATGGGCGGAACCCAGAGTGCGGCCCAGGTAGTGGATGATCAGGCCCATGTGCGACAGTCCCGGGGCCACTGTATAGCCGTAAGCGCCGAGGCCGTAGTGCTCGACCTCCCAAAGCACATCGCGCAGGAAGAGTTGGGGTTCTACAAGGCAGCCCGGAGTGATGGCTATGAAGGTCGCCGTCATTGCCAGGAGCAGGACAGGAATCTCATCCTTGGGTCGCGTACCGCGACGGTTCCAAGCGCTGACCAGAAGCGGCAGGAGGAGAATCCCGCCCGTGTACTTGGTGCTGATTACCGCCCCCAGGGCCATGGCCGCGGGCACCAGGCTGCCTCCGTTGCGGCGGGCGCGCAGCAGCAGCCACAGGAAGAGGGACGCGAACTGCACCAGGATCGGATCCGGCGCGACCCAGCGGGCGTGGTAGGCGAACTCCCAGGAGGTGCCAAGCGCGGTTGCCGCCCAGAGTCCTCCCAGGGTGTTCATGGCTTCGCGGCCCGCCAGAAAGATCCACAACAATGCCAGGCTGGCCAGTCCCAAGAAGATCTTTCTCTGGCGTTGAACGAAACGCGGGGAGCCCACTCGGTCCTTGAGATCTTGGGTGGGGATCGTGATTCCTTGAATCTCCTGTCCCACTCTTCTCTCGTGACGGATCTTCATTTCCCCCCAGGGGATTTCTGACAGTTCCGGAGCGAGAGCGCCTACGGACAGCAGAAATGTCATGGAGGGATAGTTGTACCAGCCCGGTAGCAACCGTCCATGGTCCAGGGCGTGCTGCAGATTCCGCTGGTGCAGGGGATCGTCCCAGTACCTGCCGAAGTCCAATCCCCGCGAGCCAGTCCAAGCGAACCAGCCGAGAATCACCAGCACCAACCAGCCCCAGTGCTTGTTGAGCTTGGCGGGGGGGCCAATGGGGGCGTCATCGGTGACGCCTTCTGCCTCTTGTTCTGTTCCCTCGATGATCGACGCCTGCAAGGGGGCATCGGTCGATGGGTCCCCATCTTGCGGTGCTTCAGGGGCGGGCTTGTGGGAGTCGGGCAGGTTCATGGGCTCAATGCGACTGGAGGCCGAGGCGCTTTGCCAGGATCAGGCGCAGCATACGCAGGGCGGTTTTGGATACGTGCAAAAAGCCGGACGAGTGTTTGGATTCCCCGCCCACCCGGGCGTGATAGCTGACCGGGATCTCGATCACCCTGAGGCGCGCGCGCAAGGCCTCGATCATCATCTCCGGGCTGAACTCCGGACCTGTGCCTTTGGTCTGTTCGCGAATCTTGGCCCAGGTGGATTTCCAAAGTGCACGGTAGGAGCAGCCCACGTCAGTGAAACGTGGCTCCTGACCCCACCACAGTACTTCGATCAGCTTGCCCACCACGATATTCCCCACGCGGAGCAGGCCGCCCATGTTGGAGCCCTGTTCGATCATCTCGCGGGTGGTGCGTGTGCCCATGACCATGTCCGCGTCTTTCAGGAACTCCAGAAACTTGCCTATGTCCTTGGAACGGAAGGAGTGGTCCGCTTCGGTGATGATCAGGATGTCGCCTCGGGCGTTGTCCAGTCCCCACTGGATCGTGTCCCCGTAACCGCTGAGAGAAACCGTTTCCACCCGCGCCCCGGCTTTCCTTGCCAACTCTGCGGTGCGGTCGCTGGAGGAGTTATCAACTACCAGCACCTCGTCCACATGGTCCAAAAAATCGCGCACCACGTGGGCGATGGACTCCTCCTCGTTGTAGGCCGGGATCACCAGGCTGGTGGTAAAGCCATCGAACATCCTGGTGCGGGCCAGATGATTGGCGGTGTGGTGGTCTTCGAGGCAGTTGACATTCAGATAGTCCCCGCTGACTTCAAAGGGTCTTACGATGAGTCCGTCCTGAGCTGCCGCGCGTATCACATCGGTCAATTCCACTCGGCCGCTGCGTTGACTGGGAGCCGTGGCTCTGATGCGCTCAAAGATGCTCGGCTGAAAGGCATAGGTGCCGCATCCGAGCATGTCGCCGGTGGGGTGGTCCGGTTTTTCTTCAAGGTCGACGATGCGGCCATCGGTGATAGTCAGGCAATAGTTTTTTTGGATGCGGCGGGGATCTGAGGTGCGATGCACCGCGCACCAGGCAAACCAGTCCTGGTCCTGAGGTTGCAACTGTGAGTGGTTCGAGTCCAGATAGACCTCGTCCCCCAGAATCGTGACAAAGGGCCGATCCAAGTGGGGCTCGGCCAAGAGCATGCCCCGGGCCAGGCCAATCTTGGGGTTGGGGCAACGCACATAGGTGATCTTGACTCCAAGCTCTTCGCCATCCCCCAAGTACTCCTCGATCATCTCAGCCATGTGCCCGGTGATGATCACGATCTTCTTGATCCCAAAGGCATCTCTCATGATCTCCACATTGCGTTCAATAATCGGGCGACCGGCGATCTCCAGCATTACCTTTGGCATCCATGTGGTGGCGGGGTAGGCGCGCACTCCTTCGCCAGCGGCGGGTATCAGTCCGAGTTCAAACATCTCTTGCGGGTGGGTTCTGGGGCTAGTGTAGGGAGTTGAGGCCTTTGGTTGAACGGGGCAGGGGGGCGGGCTGCGAATCCTGGTACATCGAGCCAGGCCAGCACTTCTCTCTCTGCGCCCCCGAGGGGCCAATCAAGGCTAGAATGCGCGGCCTTCCAGACCCGGAAAGTCCCTTGGAAATCCCCCAGTCCCTCAAAGGCGTGGTTTGCGCCCTGCACCATCTGGCCATCGTGGTCCCAGACCTGGCAGATGCGCGGGGTTTGTACGAAGGAGTCTTGGGGCTGGCTGCAGGAGAGGTGGAACTCGTGCCCGATCAGAAGGTCAGGGTTCTGGTGCTGATGGCGGGCGAGCAGCGCATCGAGTTGGTTGAGCCTGCAGCGCCCGATTCGCCCGTGGCACGGTTTCTGGAGCGCAGGGGTGGCGGTTTGCACCATTTGGCCTGGCGCGTGAACGATCTGGAGCAG
>NYYZ01000005.1 GCA_002686945.1 Planctomycetota bacterium | reverse complement strand
GCGCTCACGCACAGTCGTAGTCGTGGTCTTTGATGCTTTGCATGCGGGGCATGTGCACCATCTGGGGTATGAGCGTGAGACCACGCCGAATCTGGACCAGCTGGCGCAGGAGGGCGTGACATTCTTGCGGGCTCTTGCACCGGCCCCATACACCGTGGCCAGCACTGCGAGTTTGATGACCGGGTTGGTGCCACAACGCCACCGGGTTCTGCGATCCTTTGGCAGCCATCTGAAGCCAATCGGGGTGACGCTTGCCGAGACCTTGCGCGATGCTGGCTGGCAGTGTTTTGGGGCAACGGGTAACGCCAACGCGGGCAAATTGACCGGGATCACCGGTGGCTTTGATCAGTGGGTAGAAGCCTACGAAGGCAAGGGCCCCGGAGATGCGCCCTTCCTGCCCCGCGGGGATGGCACCTTTGTACACATGGTCGCTCCGGATTGGTGGGTGGGACACCTGAAGGATATTTTGGAGCAACGCGATCCAAAGCGCGACGCGTTCATCTACCTGCATGTGCTGCAACCACACTCGCCCTATGCGCCGCCCGAGCGATTGCTTGCCCGCTTTGCGGATCCGGACTACACCAGCAGTTGGTCTGATGAGAAGGAGCCCACTGGTTTCAGGGCCGGCTCCACCAGTCCCCTGGTGCGCGCGAACAAGGGCGAGATCCCAATGAATGACGCGGATCGGGAGTATACCCGGGCCCTTTACGACGCGAGCCTTCTGTGGGGAGACGAGGCCCTGGGCAACATGATCTCCCTGCTGCGCGATCAGGGCGTCTGGGATTCCTCATGGCTGGTGGTGACCAGCGATCATGGAGAGGCGTTCTGGCAGCACGGACTCTGGGGTCACAACGATCATCTCTATGAGGAGATGTTGCACGTGCCCCTGGTGGTGCGGGCTCCCGGCGATACCCTGCCAAAGGGCACTCGGGTGACGGGACTGGTCTCGCCGATGGACCTTTTTCCCAGCTTCATGCAGTGGTTTGATCTGCCCCTGGTACCTGATCTTGACGGCCAGCCCCTGGATCCGGTGATTCGCGGGACGGTGGCCAACAATCGCTCCATGGTGCTGCAGACCAATGGCAACCGGCCTGATGTGGGGCGTACGGGGGAGGCCACCAAGCTGATTGTTGGCCACGGCGAGGGGCAAGGGGAGTTGCAGGTGGAGCGCTATGATCTGAGGCAGGATCCCGGGGAACAGAGCCCTCTCGAAGGGCAGCCCGACGAGCAGGTGCTGGCGCGCCTCGTTGCCTTGATGGGCTCCCTGGAGGGTTACATCGCCAAGGAATTTGAGCGTGCAGAGCACAAGCGGGTCTTGCGTGCCCATCTTGAATTGCAACTCGCCAGCGAGCTTGCCCTGGATCAGGCCATGCAGGCTCTGGGCCTCAAGATTCCAGTGGGACACGCCCAACGGGAACTACGCGCAGTGGCGGGAGATCTGGCCGATGTGTCGGCTTTGCTTGAGGCCCTCGGCTATGGCGGCGACACGGATGAGTAGCCTGGGTCCTTTCGTCAGTCGTTGAGTATTTCAACCCGCGCGGAGCCCTGGCGTTCTGCATGTCGGTGGCCGGTGGATGCATCGTAGATCCAAGGCCCCAGGTCCCCATCCATGTTGAACATCAACAGGGTGTCCCGGTCATGGTGCAGGCGGCGCTCCGCCTGGATGACCTGTCCACTGTAGATTGCGGCCTGGGTCAAACGCACAGAGTCCACACGACCCGTTGCAAAGGACATCGGCTTGCCGGCAGAATCCACATCGGCACCGATCAGGAAAGGCAAGCTGTTCTGGGTCCGTTGACCGCTTGCGGGGGTGCGACCTATGAGTTCACCATTCAGGTACAGGCGCAGTTCGCCGCGGCTGTCATAGACTCCCGCCAGGTGGTGCCAGCGGGTTGTGGCTAGCACACCCTTGGGGCCCTTGATGATCTTGTAGGAGCCGTCAAGGTGCACGAAGAACTCCGGCGTTCCGTTGCTGACAAAAAGTCCGAACTCGCTGTTCTCTGCTTTGGACAGAAGTGCCCGGCGACCTTTGAGCTCTCCGGGCTCGTACCAGCACTCCAGGGTGAAGTCTGCGCTTGGGGGCAGGTTGATCTTGTTGGAAGCCACGCGGGCACAGGCGCTTCGTCCATCCAGCAGCAGGACGCCCTCGCCGCTGGGTACGGGAGGTGCGGGAATCAGGCCCAGATCTATCGGCAGGGACTGATGACGCAGGGGCACTGCAATATGCGTGGTTGGGCCGAGCCAGGTGGCCTCCAAAGTGGCATGGGGCAGGGCAAAACCTCCATCCAGTGGCCCAGGGCCGCGAATTGCACGGGCCTTGAGGGTTACGCTCTGCCCCGCTTCCACCTGCCTCTCGAAGCTCGTGGGGATCAGCCCCCAACGGCGATCCTGGCAGTCCAGGTGTACCCTCAGGGCCACCGGCTCTGCGGTGGGATTGGTCCAGTCAAGGGCATAGTCTCCGGCACCACCGCGGGCTGGATCCCAGCTCGGTTGTTGCTGTACATCCAGTTGCAGGCTCCTGGCCAGGGCCTCCGACTGCTGTAGAACCGGAACGCTCAGTGCGCGCGGATCCGTAGCCTGGCCGACCGGATAGCTGGTGACCGCGATGCCATCAGGGCGCACATGCACCAGATTGTATTGGTGCAACCAGCCCGCCTCGGGGACCCGTGAAGACTGTGCGCCGCCTACCGTGGCCAGGGTGAAGTACTCGATACCATTCTTTGGACCGTCGTAGCGCATGTGGTGGATGTGTCCCCCGAAAACCGCGCGCACATTTCCCGCTTGGGCCAAGAGTGCATGCACGCGATTCCAATCGTCCCCGTAGTTGCCGCCCACCCAGCGCGGATGATGCACGAAGACAAAGACATGCTCGGCCTGACTGGTTCGTTTCAGGGTCTTTCCAAGCCAAGAGAATTGCTCTGGGCTCATGCGTTGACACTCGGGTTTGCTGAAGTTGCGTTCCCCGGTATCGGGATTGGGTTCGTCCGAGTAGAGCACGATGAACCAACAGTTCTTGTGCTCGAAGGCGTACCAGAGGGGTCCAAAGTTCTCTTCGTAGTGCACCTCGTGTTCTTCCGCTGGACGGCCTTCTCCGCGCCAGTACACATCGTGGTTTCCAGCCACCGGGAACCAGGGAGAATCAAGGGCAGCCATGGTGCTGCGGTATTCCGCCATCTGCAGCATCCAGGCCGGGGTCGTGTTGTAGCCGTCAATCAAGTCGCCTACGGTCATTACCAGGTCCGGGTCGATCAGGTTGACCTCGGCTACCGCCTCGGCAAGGACTTTGATGCCTTCCGCGGGACCGCCCGTGCGGTCCCCGAAGACCGCGAACAAGAAGCCTTCTTCCGGCTGGGGCGCAGTGATCAGTCGGGCCCCGATACGGTTGGTAATCACTCGCTCGTCGCCAGCACTTGCAGCGTCCTGGGGGCAACAGGGGGCGGCGGCGGTCAAACTCAGAGCCAATAGGAGGGCCAGACCGGGAAGGGGGGCTTGGGGGCAGTCCATGGGCGGAAGGGTAACCGCAAAACAGGTCGGGTTGTGTTCCACAGGGGCTATAGTTCCCGGGTGCTGACCCTGCCCCGGGTTGGCACCCTTTCCTATGAACGCGCATCCCGACGAGGCCTTTCTGGCCATTTTGGTCCAACGAGGACACCTGAGCATGAAGCACGCCCAGGCCCTGCTTCCCAGTTTGCGGGAGGGTGAGGACCTGGACGATTTGCTGGTGCAGGTAGCTGACTGGGAACCCAAGAAGGTTCAACTCATGCGTCGCACCCGGGGAGGGGAAGAGCCGATTATCAAGGGCTACAAGATTCTGGGCAAGCTCGGAGTCGGGGGTACGGCCGAAGTCTTCAAGGCGCGGGATCTGGAACTCAACAAGACCGTGGCTCTCAAGATCCTCCTGGCGCCCCTTGCGCGAAATCGCAAGTCTCTGGAGGCTTTTGTGCGCGAAGCCAAGATGTTGAAGCAGATGGATCATGAGAGCATCTGTCGCGGTTATGGCATCAAACGCGCTGGGGAGACGATCTTTGCGGTGCTCGATCCTGTGGAAGGTGAGACCCTGCAGGAAATTCTGGACAAGACCGAGGCGCCCCTCCCTGAGGATCAGGCCTTGGAAGTGATCCTGCAGGTGGCCGAAGCCCTGGAGTACATGCACTCCCTTGGGCTGGTGCACCGGGATGTGAAACCGGGCAACATCATGTTCACGCCCCGTGGACGGGCCAAGTTGATTGACCTGGGATTCTGCGCTCCCGTGGGTGAAGCAGGCCCCAGCGACACTGCCGCGGGCACCAAGGCCTTCCTGGCCCCCGAGCAGGCTCTTGGGGGAGGCGTGGCGGATCTGCGTTCAGACATCTACTCCCTTGGCGCGACTCTCTTTCAATTGACCGTGGGCCGATTGCCCTTCGGCGATGGAGAAGATGACGACGTCTTGCGCAAGCATGTGATGGAACAACTTTCCTCTCCGGAGTTGAAAGGCCAGGCGCTCTCGACTCACCTGCAGTATTTCATTGAGAAGATGATGGCCAAGGATGCGGGAGTGCGATATCAGACCTGGGGGGAACTGATTGCGGATGTGAGTGGCCAACTGGAGGGAAAGCGCTCGGCGGATTTTCATTCGTCGGCGAACAAGTCCAGTAGAAGGCGCGTCCCCAAGAGGCGTTCCTGATGAGTTCCAAGACTCAGATGGAAGCGCGCAGGGACTCGCCTGCCTTTGAATGGACTTGTCAGCGCTCCGGGCGCTGTTGTTCTGTGGGAGGTGGCATAGTGCGGGTCGAGGAAAAGGAGATTCCCGGTCTGGCAGCGGCATGCGGCATGGTGGAGGAGGCCTTTCGAGTTCATCACCTGCGGCAGGTGCCCTACCCTCAAAGTGGCCAGATGATTCTCTCTCTGCGCGAAAAGCCCCACTCCGGCGCCTGCACTCTGCTGGAGGGGCACAATACCTGTTCGGTCTATGAAGCCCGGCCGGAACACTGTCGCACCTTTCCCTACTGGAAGGGGATCTTGACCGATCCCGAAGCACTTGAACGGGCGCGCGGGATCTGTCCTGGCATTCGGTTGACTCCCAGCAAGGAGCAACAAGCAGCGGCTTTTGCCGAGTTGGAAGAGCTCTACGAGCGAGTGGAGAAGTGGGTGCAATCCAGCCGGGTGGTGTGCCTCGCGCGCGGGGTGTGCTGTCACTTTGAAGAGGCGGGGCACGAATTGATGGCGACTGCCCTGGAAGCAGACTACTGCGCGCAACAGCATCCGAACGCTCCGGCCGCCGCTGGGCCCGGGCGCTGCGCCTATCAGGTGGAAGGGATGTGCACTGCCCGGAAGGGTCGGCCCCTGGGCTGCCGCACCTACTTTTGCCATGCGGGGTATTCAGACGCGCTTGAAGCGGGGCATGAGGAGTTCTTGGCAGAGATCCGCGCAATCGAGCGGAGGCACGGGTACTCCAGCACCTACGGGCGCTTTGTGGAATTGCTTGCAGCGCGTGTCTCAATCGCACCTGCCGAGGATCAGGTATGAGAACAGTCCTTGCACTCTTGTTGGTTGCGGCGATGGGTCTGGGCTTGTTCTTTTTTGGACAGCGACTGTTGACAGATTTGAAGGCCGGGATCAGTGAACTGCAGCCTGAGCCTGAGCCCAAGCCCTTGGTCCTTTCCCCTGGCCAAGACCCGATCCCGGCGCAGGGGGATGAAAGCGATCCCGCCCCCGATTCCAAACGGTCACAGATCCTGGACTGGAATCAGCAGGCCCTGGATGCCTTGGAGCGGGGTGAGATCCCAAGAGCCATCGAACTCTTGCAGCGCTGCGTACTGGAGGACCCCGGCGACCGTGTTCTTGCGCGCAATCTGGCCCTCGCTCAGGTACGTCAAGCGGGATTGATGATCGACTCTG
Organism: Planctomycetota bacterium; assembly: GCA_002686945.1. GTDB lineage: Bacteria > Planctomycetota > UBA1135 > UBA1135. The sequence continues at coordinate 24,294 of NYYZ01000005.1, read as the reverse complement.
CGGATGGGGAGCAGCGCCGGGAGGCTCTGGCCATGGTGGAGCATGTGCTTGAGGCCCTTGAGGGGGACGAGCGTGATGCCGTGGCCGCGCGCATCGAACGCTGGCGTGACCGGGCAGAACACGAAGCCGCTTTCCTTTCAAGTGGCAATCAGCGCTTTGAATTGTCCTATGACGGTGAGCAAGCAGGCTTGCGCGCTGCCGAAATGGACCTGCTCCGTCGTCTGGACCGGGCCTATCAGGAATTCGGTGAACGCATCGGCTCGTTCCCTCTTGAGGGCAAGCGCCTGCGGGTGGTGCTCTATTCCCCCGAAGCCTTCACCCGCCTGACAGGTCTCGGACACTGGGCAGGGGGAGCTTTTGACGGCACGATCCGGGTGCCGATCCAATCGGGTGGGATTGACGCGCGCTTGGATGGAGTTCTGCGCCATGAATTGAGTCACGCCTTTGTCGATCGGCTAGGGGGTGGGACGACTCCCGCCTGGTTGAACGAGGGTCTCGCTCAGTATCTGGAATCCAGGCAATTGGACCGTCTGCGCCTCAAGGCGGTGCGCGCAGCTTGCAGGGACTCTGCCTGGCCTGAGCTTGCCAGTTTGCGCGGCAATTTCTCCGCCCTCGGGAACGAGGACGCGATTCGCCGAGCCTATGGAATCGCTTTCGGCTTCATCGCCTATCTGGCCCAGAACTACGGCGAAGATCTGGTGTTGGACCTGATGCGAGCTGGGGCAAAGGGAGTGTCTGCGGAATCTGTTTTCAGTCAGCAGATTGGGTTCGACCTGAATGTCGCGTGGGAAGACCTGCGCCAGGAGTGGCAAGGTCAGTGACTGAGTGCCCTTTTTCCTGAATGGTGACGAAAAAACCTCATGGACCCTTGTGCTACTGAGCCCAAGCGAGTCCCCTCAATAGAACAACGCTTTCCCAGCCTGCACCTCTGACAGCCATGGCCAACATTTCCTCTCGGTTCTTTCCGCGCACGTTCCATTTGCGGCTTCCGTTATTCGCTTCGGTGATTCTTGGGGCCTGTACTCCCGTGGATGATCCGGTGGTTACGGTAAGCACCTACTTTCCGCGCACGACCAGCATAGATATTGATGACGTTCCCGCTGGTGGCGTCATTCACGTTGCGCACCAGGGAGATTGGACCAGTTCTGGATATGTGGTCGGCTGGGTGCGTGTCTTGGGCACCGGGAATGAGTTCGAGGCACTCCAGTTCAACAGCGAGGGATTTGTCCAGCGCGGGTTCTATCTGCCCGCCCCAGTGACTGGCGCAGGCAAGTTGGACCTCGCTGGCACCCGGGCGGCCTTGATGTCGCCGGATACCCTGTGGGGAGAAATCCAATCCACAACCGGTGGCTGGGGACGGAGAATTCCGGGGACCCACATCCTGCTGGATGTGAGGGTCGATCCTGCTGGCGGGCTTTCCATGTTGCTTGCCAAGGCTGGGGCCCTGGTCCTGGCAGATGTGGACGTTGGCGGAACCCTGCTGGGAGCGGCGGAGGTGGGAGAGGCTGGCCCCCTCCTTGAGATGCCTGGGCTGTCTGCTGTTTCGATTCTGACCCGCGTGGAGGTCCCGGGGGGTGAGAGCATTCCGGTGGTCGTGACGCGTTCTTCTCTGGGAGACCTGCGTGTTACGACGGTGAATCACAGTACTGATGTGGAGCTGTCCGCCACGATCGCTCCTGAGAGTGGAAGCTTCGACTTGATTGACCAGCCCTTGATTCACGCAGCGGACGGATCTCTTTGGGTGTGTGGTTCGTCCAGGCATGACGGGAACAAGCAAGCTGAACTCCTGCAATTCACATTCGACGGGAACGGGGAGCCGAGTCTGGCCGAGTCTTTCACCATCCCTGCCCCAGCTCCCTACATCGATTTGGAAGCCACGGGGATGATTGAGGCTCAGGAACTGGTTCCTGGGCTGGCGGGATTCTTCTTGGCTTGCGTCGCTACTGAAGTACCGCTTGTGGATGGCCTTGAGTCGCAGGCTGGNTTGGTCTNCCATGTGATTCCCGGCAGCGGNGTCGCTTGGTCTGCCGNGGTCACAGGAGNTCCGGGCGTTGCTGTGGCNGGTCTCCAGCTTGGGCGTCCGGAAACAGCCTCAGCTTCCAATCCCTTGGTGGTCANTGCGGTTCTTGAGAACAACCCTGACCCGGNCGTGACCGCCTTCTTGAGGNTGGAGCCGGAGACAGGNNCNTTTGCAGCNACCGACCTGTTCCTGTTGGANCAACTCTTTGCTGAGCCAGCCATACAAGTGGGGACCAACTGGCTCTACAAGAGCACCGTGATCGANGGGCCNGGTCACGGTCTCTTGACAGANNACATGANCGAGGTCGGGTTCTGGGTGACGAATAGCNTTCCGGCAGGTTCACCCTTTGACCTGATGAGCGGCTATGGGAATCAACGCCTGTTGATAGGGATGCCGACNAACGAGCCGGCNTTGACAAGTTTCACTCCCACTGGTCCCCGCGGAAATGCGGCTTGCGTTTTTGACTCGGCGGTTGCTCCGCTTGGAGGGGGGATGGTGGCTGTAGGGCCTCCCCTGGTTGCGCTGAGCCTCGACCCAGGTCTGCCCGGCACCCCTCTCCTGCAGGGGTCCACCTCCGATGTCACCCTGAGCATTACCGCCTTGGATGCCCCCGTCTTTCTAGTCGGCAGCACCATTCCGCTCTGTCCCTAGAGTGTTTTCAGGAGTTGCGGCCAGCGGAGTCAGTTGACGGCGAGTCCAAAAAGAGACGAGCGGCCGCAACAAGTGCAGTCGCTCGCTGGTCTCACCGGGTTGCACCCGGCGTGGTGCCAAGTTCAGTGCCTTGGCGTTCCTGGACCGTTCTCTTCTTCTTCCTTCTTGCTCCTTCCGACCTACAGGACGGCAGGAGCCCCCAAAGGTTTTCCTTAGTAGGAAGCACACGGCAATGCGCTCCCCTCACCCGGTATTTCGGTATCAAGCGGTTTGCTCTTGCTCAGATTCCTTGGGAAAATTTCCAGCTTTCTTTCAGGGATCGCGCTCCTCAGGAGAGATTCTGCTGAAGGTTCTGACTGAGACCTGCAGCCCACTCCTGGGGGGCCTCCCGGGGTCCTCGGGGTGGGACTGAAACCGGGGCAGGGAAGATTGCGTTCTCAGGGTTGATGATCAGCACCAGTCGCAGTTCCTCAAGTCACGACCAGGTGCAGGCAGCGAATCTCGAGGCTCTTGCGCGAGTTTTACCAGTCCGAGGCCGGAAGAACACGGCCCTGCGCTTGTTGGACGGGCGCAGTCTGTGCGCTTTGGCTCGTCTGGACGCCTCCGCCCTGGCGGATGCTGGAGGGCTGAGTCCCTCCTCTGCTCTCCGCTTGGCCAGGGTGTTGCGTCTGGGGCAGCGGATTCTGGCGGAGGGTGGGGGCAGCAGTGGGGGTGGCTCTCAGGGGGGGCGGGGTGGATCGGAGGTGCATGCGGATCGACCCGCGAGCGCCGCTCGCTGGCTGATGGACGCGGTGGCTGGCTGCGAGGTGGAGACTTTCCAGGTGCTCTTACTCGACCCTCGGCATCGCCTGCGCGACCGCCTGGAAGTGTCCAGAGGGACCCTCAATGCCTCCTTGGTGCATCCCAGGGAGGTCTTTCGCGAGGCGATTCGCCGAGGCGCGGCCGCAATTATTGTCGGCCACAATCACCCCAGTGGGGATCCTGAGCCCAGTCCCGAGGACCATGCGGTGACCCACCGGCTGTGTGAGGTGGGGATCTTGGTAGGCATTCCCGTGCTCGACCATCTGGTGCTTGCGGGCGGGGCCTGGGTCAGCCTGCGTCAGCGACTGGGGAGCCGTTGGCCTGGAGCAGGGCCGCAGGCGCCCAACTAGGCTTCTGAGGAGCTGGGCTGGAGAGGTCCGCGGGCCCCTGGGCAAGGTCCCCTGCTGATTGTTGCTCAGAGCGGCCCCCAGAACATAGCGATGGGAGGGTTGGCCTCGTTACCCTAGGCACCCTGTGCGGTACTCCTATCGTCTCAGCGACTGCACTCCGCACTCCGCCCAGCCCCCTTGGCGCCGTCCCTGGGATGCCTTTGGCGGATAGGACCCAACTCCCTCCAGGCCCTTCCCGCGCAGCCGCGCTGGAGGCGCCCGAATCCATGCCTTCCGAGCCCACCCTGCGCTTCATGATCGGCGATCGTGCCGGTGAGAGCGTACCCCTCACAGGATCCTCCTTCACCGTCGGCCGACGGCCTGGAAACAGTCTGCAAATCAATGATCCGTCGGTTTCGGGTCGTCATGCGGAATTTACCATCGATGACCTCGGGGTCAGCGTGCGCGATCTCTCCAGCACCAACGGCACCCGTGTCGACGGTGCACCGGTGGTGGATGAGCGTCTGGCACCCACGGCCCTGTTGCGTTTTGGCAGTGTCGAGTTGCGTTTTGATGATGGCAGCGGCCCGGCCGGTGCAGCGCTGGCTGGGAACATGGGCGAGGCAGGTGGAGAACTGGGGCGCATTGCGGGTGACAAGCTCGCAGCCTCGGCCAAGGGATCCAAGTTGTTGCCTGTTGCGGTGATGCTGATGGGGGCGTTGGCTGCCGCAGTCTGGTACATGCTGCCTTCCGATGAGCAGGGCGATGGAAGGAGAAGCAAGGCCTCAGAGGTGATTCAGGTCGCGGGCAATCTGCTGGCAGGGAGCTACTCTTTTGAGGCTGACACCGCGGGCTGGGCTCCCCCTGGGGAAACCCCCGCCGTGTTCATCAGGAGCGCTGGTGCCCGACACTCGGGTCGTTGGGGGTTGCGTGCTGAACTCGAAGATGGCTCCGGGATCCATCAGTCAGAATTGCAGAGCGTTGGCGAGGGGCGTCTTGTCCTGCGTTCAAGTTTGAGGGTCAGTGATGCGGGGGAAGTCCGCATGGGCCTGCAATTGAACTCCCGCGCCTACAATTCCGAGGTCGCTGGTACGGCTCCGGCCCCCATGACGATTTGGGGCGACTGGTGTGGGGCTTTGGATTGGCTGGATGTGGAAGTCGTTGCTCAGGTGCCTCCGGCCTATGATCGAGCCAGGGTGATTGTCGAGGCTCGCGCGAATGGCTCCGGGACAGCAGATGTGGACGATGTGTCCCTGGTGAGGGATGGGCGCGGTCAGCCTCTGTTGCCCATGGACACCTTCGCATTGATCGGTGGTGGTCAGCCGGTCAGTCACGTCACACTGGTCAACGTTCAGCAGGTGCTGCTTTCGGGCCTGATGGTCGAGTCGGATACCCCGCGCTCCTTGAGTGTGGAGAAGGACCCCAAGGGTTGCCGCGTGAGTATCAGCGATGGCGCTCCGGGCACCGTGGTTCTGCGTGTGGCGTCAGCCCTGGCGGCTGGAGGTTTGCGCACCCTGGGAGAGAGCGGATCCAGTCGGCACCCGGCGGCGTTTGAGGAGACCGGCGTGACCTCGGTGCTGATCGGTTCGGGCCTCGAAATGGTGGCTCTTGGCTTTCCTGGAGCACTCGCTTTGGAGGGCAAACCATCTGGTGGTGGGGGATGGCGCCTGGCCTTGAATCTGCCGGCCGAAGGCTCTCTGGTCCTGCAGGTGGCCTTTCGGGAAGAGTTGGCCGCGGCCCTCGAACTGGCTTCGAGGGCTCGTCGGGCGGTACGCGCGGAGCACTTTGGAGAGGCGATCTTGCTCTGGCAGGAGTTGCTCGATGCGCATCCCTTCGACGTGGAGGTGACAGCCGAAGGGCAGGCAGCGATTGCAGGCCTGGTGCATGGGGCGCGCATCGAGTTGGGGCTGCTCGAAAGAGATGTTGAGCGGGCGCGGTTCTTTCGTTTGATTGAGGGCTATCGCGAGGCTCTGGACGCTGCGGATCGGTTATCGGCCCGCTACTCGGGGACCGATTCTGCCACTCAGGCCCGTCAATTGGTGGCATCCATCGGCGAGGAACTCAACCTCTTGATGGGTGAGTTGGAACAACATGAAATACAAAGGCTGGAGGCGATCCGCGCTGCCCTCCTGGCGCGGGACAGTCAACAGCTTGCCCAGGCAGTCAGCTACATGCTGCAGATGAAACGAGGGGGAAATCGCTAGAGCCATGGCCAAGAACTCAACAGCAATTGATGTGGGCAGCGGGACAGCGGTGGCTGTTCAAGGACGACTGGAGAAGGGTTCTTTCCAGCTGACCGGTTTCGCCGTAGCGGAGAATCCCGGCGGCAGCCTGGAGTCCGGTTGGGGGGCGCTCGAATTGCCGTTCAAGCCCGGCCCCATGCGTGTGGCCCTTTCCGGCAAGGAACTGAACGTACGCTACACGCGGGTGCCCAGCGTTCCCGACTGGCAGCTAAGGCGCTTGATGCGCTTTGAAGTTGCAGAGGTCGGGGATACCTCCGGCACGGAGGTGGCAAGCGACTTCAACCTGTTGCCCACACCTCCAGAGGCCGATGGGGAGGACATTGTGCTGCTGGCCATGGCGCGCACTTCACTCCTTGATGAACACCACGCGGGGCTTGCAGCGGGCGGCTTCACACTTGAGTGCTACACACCTGCTGCGATCGGTCTCTACAACGCCTATCTGCGCCACGGGGTCGTGCAGGATGACACCGTGCTGTTGGCCAACATCGGTCACGAGAGCGTGGATGTGGTCATCATGCGTGGACCGGATCTGGTATTTGCCCGCAATCAGAGCGGTGGTGCGAAGCTCTTTGTTGAGGCAATCAGTCAGCAGTTGGGTGTCAAGGGTGAGCAGGCCGCGCGGCTGGTGCGGGAGTTTGCTGATTTGCGTCCCGGCGCCATGCACTCCACCCCCAATCATGAGAAGGTCTCCCGGGCCTGCTCCGCCGCCGCAGGTCAATTGGTTTCCCTCTTGCAGTCCTCAGTGCTCTTCTGCAAGACCCAGGTCAAGCTCAGTACTCTGAAACTCGATCGGGTACTGATCTGCGGAGGCGCGAGTTCAATGGAGGGCTTGAGTGATGCGCTCGCTGCGGGCCTCTCCGTTCCTGTGCAGCGCTTTGATCCATGGCCCCTCGTGGACTCTTCCGCCTTGAGCCCCAGCGAGTCAGATGCCCTGAGGGAGTACGGTGCCGAGGCGGTGGTGGCTCTGGGGCTGGCTACCATGGCTACGGACAAGGACGCCTATGGATTGGAGATTCTGCCCCCGGATCTGGCCCGCAAACGCGAGTTCTTGGGGCGCAAGATCTGGTTGATCGCTGCGGGGATCTTAGCTGCAGCCTACCTCGGGTTCTTTGTGCAGCAGACCACCAGTCAGGCCAACGAATTGAAGAAAACCGAGCGCAGCTTGCGCAGTCAAGTGTCGAGCAAGCAACGAACGGACTCGAAGACCCGCGACCTATTGGCTTTGAACGAGGTGCTTTCACGAGACGCACTTGATCTGCAACGTATCGTTGGTACCGGCGAGCAGATGGCTCGAACCTTGGAGTTCCTGGGCACCAAAATGCCGGCTGACTTTTGGATCACTCGCATGGAAGGACGCTGGGGCGTGGATGAGGAGTTGTCCATTGGGGACAACGTGCCCCGTCCGCTGGTGCTACTCAAGGGCGCCTTGCGACAGGGAGCTCAAGCACCCATTGGTCAGTACCAGGGCATGGTAGAGAGTCTCCCCTCGGCCCTTCCTGGTGTCCAAAGCAACACGAGTTTTGATCGTGACCGCTACTCAATTGACCTCTCGACTTTCGGGGATCCGCTTTCCCCTGCAGACGATGTAGATGCTGAGGAGGACATCTAAGCTATGGATCTCGAGAGTTATTGGCAGGAAAACAAGAATTTCGTGCTCTCAGTAGCGGGGGGCGCCATGGTCTTCCTGATCTTGTTCCTGGTTCTGGATTCGTCTTATGGATCAGAGGTGCGCAGTGCTCGTGCTCGAGTCTCCCGGGAGCGAGGCAAGCTGGCCCAGTCCTTTTTCAGCCAAAGCGACTTGAGTCGCGCCGCGGAGGAAAACGAGAGCTTGCTCAGAGCATCTGATGAACTTGCCGGCAACGCAGGCTTTGTGCCGCGCCCGGGCTTCCGCCTCGATCCTGGCGGCACTTCTCCCAGCAACCAGTACTTTGGCCGCGTGGACAGAGTGCAACGGGAGCTCAGCCTGCTGGCAGGGCGTGCTCGTTGCGTACTGCCTGATGGCTTGGGCCTGGAGGCGCTCAAGACCAATGATCAGGAGGTGATCTCTCGGCATTTGGAGGCGCTGGATCTGCTGGACCGCGTCTTGCGTCGGGCCATCGCAGCAGGGGTTGACCGGGTTGCCCGAGTAGAGGTCACCCTGGACTCCGGTTTGAACTCCCGCTCGGGTCTCGGCCGCATTGAACGCACGCGCCTGATCCTGCGCATGATGGCTGATCCGCCCGCCATTGCTGACTTCCTGCTGCGTACCCAAAGCTCAAAGGATGGAGCTCTGCTGGTGGACTCCTACGATGCGCGGGTCTCCCCTGGGCGTGTTGAAGAGGTCACATTGGATCTGGTGCTGTTGGTGGTGCGTTTGCACGAGACCGTGACAGGAAACGAGGACTAGCAAATGGAAATCAAACAAGAACAACTGGTGTTCGTGCTAGTGCTGGCGCTCTTGGCCTGGTGGACCTGGTCTGATCTTTCTAAGGACGGAGGGCGAAGGCGGCGCCAACCGCGCTCGGATGCGCCGGTTTTTGTCAGTCATGGTGTGGCTGATCCGAGCCTGGCCCAGCCCAGGGCCGGTCGTAAGGACTTCTTGCCCCGCGATCTGTTTTCGCCTCCCAGGGATACGGCACCCCTGCCGCCTTTGACCTTGCAGGCGCCCCCCAGGAGCACACCGTCCAAACTCCTTCCTCCCCCGACTTCGAGTCTTGGCGTGGCGGCCTACTCGCGCTTCTTGCGGAGGGATGCTCTGGCCCTGCCGACCCCTGACCTGTTCAGCGCGCAGGTGTCAGCGGCGCCCGTGGAAGAAACCCCGCCTTCTGATTTTGATGGGGTTCTGGGTGTCGGGAGTTCTGGGATATCGGATGAAGACCTCATGACGCCGCAAGAACGCTCCGAACGCGTGGCTTCGTGGAAGCGTCTTTACGACTGGGTCGACCTCACCGGCGGCGGCGGAGTCATGTATGGCACCATCACCAACTCTGACCGCTACACCCTGCGGAGCCGTGCCGGTGAGACGCTGCTCTTCGTGGAACTGGATCCGGTCACAGGGGAGCGCGTACATCCGGTGGATTTCCCGCCGGTACCACTGACCCCCGATCGGGTTGTGGGCTGGGCACTGGCGGACACACCCCTCAATCAGGCTTCTCTTTTTCGTGCCCGTCTGGGCGGAGAGATGCGTGCCTCCGATCTGGACGCGGCCATGATCATGGTGGACCTTTGCGTGCGTGAGCGTCACGACAGTCCGCGTTTGCTTGAGATCGCTGAGGAGCTCTGTCGTTTGGCTCAGGGCCTGTACGGTGATGAGGCTCAGCAGGATCCCATCGCGCGCCTCAAGCTGGCGGGTGTTCTGGAAGCGGGCTTCCAACACGAGGCTGCCTTTGGCATCTATCGGGATCTGATCGACAAGGGACAGCACATCTCGCCGGTTGTCTGGACACGGCTGGCGGACCTGGAGGCTCAGTACCGGCTCTTTGATCAGGCCGAGGACCACTACCGACGGGCGGTGGGTTTGAACGGCGCTCACCACCTCACCCGATGGCACTATGGTCGCTTTCTCTTGGCTCGCGGTCGCGGGGCCGAGGCAGTAGTGCAACTTACCGAAGCGGAGCGCAGGGAGCCCCGGGACAGTGCAGCACGGGCCGTACGGGTGGCCACGCGCACGGATCTTGGTCATGCCCATTTGGCTGCGGGCAGTGTGCCCGATGCAACTGCTGCCTTTCGGCGTGCGATTGCAGCGGACCAGGAAGATCCCGGCGCTGTGGCGGGCCTCTTGGCCTGCAGCCTGATGAGTGACGACGACCTTCTATCGGCGGAAGCCCAGGCCGCAGCCCAGGTCTTGGCTGCGAGTGGCGCGCCGGCGACCTTTGACTTCTTGATGGTGCAGGGTCTGGCTGCCCTTGAGCTGGAGGATCCCCTGGGAGCTCGCGGTGCCCTTGAATTGGCTCTTGGAATTGATCCTTTTCGTTCCGCCGAAGCCCTGCGAGCTCTGTCATTTCTGGCGGAGATCACGGGTCACCCTGAAGAGGCTCGCGGGTTCATTGATCAGGCCTGGCAGGCAGATCCGGTGGACGCCTGGACACAGTTTCAGCGGGCTGCTCTGCTTGCGGCGACTGATGACCTGGAGGGGGCTGAAGTGAGTCTGCGCGGGGCACTGGATCAGGAGCTTGATTTCGCTGAGGCCCTGATCGCCATGGCTCACATCGCACGGAAGAAGGGCCGTGGCCAGGATGCGGAACTGTACTACGAGCGCGCTCTCTCCTTGGATGCTGCTCGCCCCAGGGTGCATGCCCTCAGAGGCTACAACCTGCTCGATCTCTTGGATGTGGATGGGGCAGAGGCTGCTTTTCAAAGTGCCTTGGGTCTGGAGAGTGGCTTGGCTATGGCCATCAGCGGATTGGCCTGGTGCAGTTACCTGCGCGGGGATTCACGGGAGGCCTTGACCCGCTACGGAGAGCTGGCAGAGCAACTACGCGATCCACGGGACCCTCTGCGCATTTACGCTGAAGCCCAGGCTGCGCGCATCGTCGATCATGAATCGAAAGAGGTCTGGAGTGATCCATTCGAGCGTCCCTCGGGGATTCTCTTGGGCAACGGCTGGATCATCGACATTGGTTTTGGACCTGATGTCTCTCTTGAGGAAGGCAGGGTGCGCGTCGAAGGCCTCTTCAACTCGGCGGGGGCTGTGCGTGTCTTCCGGGAGGAATCGGTAGATTCTTTCTTGGCGTTCGAAATGACTATCACAGTGGAACCGGGCACTCGCGCTCGGGTCGGTGCATTCGTGTCCCGCGAGCGCGTCAGTCGTACTGCAGCTGCGCAGGTGCAAGCTTCCGCGCGAGTGGGCAAGATCTTCGGCAGAAACGCTGGCCCTCTGGAGGCGGACTTCTCGCGACCTGGGGATGCGGATCCGGATGTGCGTGAGTTGTTTACGAGTCCCTGGGTTGTGGGTCAGGCGGTGAGTTTGTCTCTCCTGAGGCGGGGCGAAGGCTCTGACGCAGTCCTGGATGTCTCAGTAGGTGGCCAAGAGGTGCTTTCCTCAGTTCCAATGGCACGTCTCTTCTCCAGCAGCAGTGTGTTGCGCTTTGGCCTGTTCGTGGAGGGCGAGCAGGGACGAACCTGCGATGTGCACTTTGACAATGTCCGGGTGGTGCGCCGCAAGCACTAGGGGTCTCTGGTTTTTCCGATGACGAACATGACACACAGACGCATGCAAGCTCCTTTGGGCAGGCCCTCGCGGGCTCGCGCTGGTTTTACTCTGATTGAATTGCTGGCTGTGATGGTGATTCTCGGCCTTTTGACTTTCTTCGTATTGCGCGGAGCCATGGGTGCAGAGGAAACCGTGCGTGTGAATTCCACACGAGGTTACCTGCAGCAACTCTCTGCCGCGATTGACAATTACGAGCCCGATGCGGGGGACTATCCCCCCTCGTCATTTCCGAAGTCACTTGATCCCAAGCCCAGCGACACCAATATGGGTGCTGAGATGCTCGTGATTTCTCTTTGGCCCAAGCAGGGCTCCATAGCCAATGCTCCGGCTGAGGATCGTCTGGTCAATACCGATGGAGACAAGACCAGTCGTTCCCACACCATGTTCAGCGCGGCGACGGCGTTTGAGCTGGGGGACGATTGGGGTAACCCCATCGCCTATTTTCATCGTCGGGACTACGACGAGCCTTGTATTTACGTGACCTTGGACGAAGAGGGTTATGAGCAGGAGGTCCGGGTGCAGGCTCTCATCAATCCTGTCACCGGAGATCCCTACAACAAGACTTCGTTTCAACTTCTGTCTGCCGGTTCAGACGGGATATTTGGAAGCGAGGATGATCTTGGCAACTTCAAGATCCAGGAGGCCGACTCCCCTTGAGAACAGCGGTTTGGAATTCCACGGGCAACACAAGCGCCTGCACGCGCCAGGGCATGACTCTGCTGGAACTCCTGATCGTGATGGGACTTCTGGCAGTCATGTTGGGGGCTGGTGTCGGTGCCTTTGCGGGTCTCGATCCGGGCCGGCGTACTGCTCTTTCTACAGTGACCAGCACCCTGCGTCTTGCGCGCAACGAAGCTGTGGCCCGTCGTGCTGGTGCGCGGGTGCGCATCGATGTGAGCCGAGGCGCGATACGCGCCACTGGTTTCAGGGTGGTGGGAACCTGGCGTTTCGAAGGCCTGGGAGTCGTTGATGGTTTCGGTCCTCTGGCGGAGATCGTCGGTGGTGAACTTCCATTCAGCCGAGACGGGTATATGGGGCGTGCCCTGGATTTTTCGCAGGGCGATCCCTCCGCGCGTCTGGAAGTGGCGGTGCAGGATGATCCCGGTTGTGATTGGGGTGAGGGTTTTGATCTGGGTTTCGTGTTGCGGCCGGTTGCCCTGGGCCGCAGTCGTCTGGTGGAGATGGGTGGGGCCGTGGGGCTCGACCTGCGTCCCGATGGGGGCCTGAATGGCTGGTTCATCAGTCAGTCGAGCGGTGAGGACAATCGACAGGTGAAGGGGGCGCGTACTCGGCTTGAATCCCCGCCCGGCGTGGTGGAGGCAGGGCGCTGGTCGCGCGTGCGCCTTTCCCACGACGGACGCTTCTTCCGGTTGTATGTGGACGAGGTGGAGGTGGCGCGCAGTTTCCAGGAGGGACGGCTTTGGCGTGGTCCTTCGGCCCTGGTGGTGGGAGGTGGACCGGGTGGCTTGGCTGCTCTCGTCGATGACTTGACTCTGGCGGTGGCAGGCACGGGCTACGAGGCGCTCTTGCCTGGAGGGGTGGATTTCGCCAAGGATACAATCAGGGAGATCTTGTTCAGCCCCTCTGGCGGATTGGATCCTATCGCCCACAACGCTCCTATCGAGATCCTGCTGGAGTTCGACGATGGTACGAACGAGCAGATCTACGTGGGCCTCTACGGGACGGTGGAGCAGTGAAGGCATTGACTGGAACCAGCTCTCGCCGGCAGGGTGGGTTTGTCCTGATCGCGGTCTTGATTGTGCTGTTGGCGCTCTTGGTTCTGACTGCGCCCTTTCTGGCTACGGCACGCAACGCGGCGATTTCCGGGTCCGGTGCTGCGGATCGCGCCAGCGCGCGGCTGGCCTTGGGTTCGGCTCACAACCATGCCCGCTCCCACTTGTCACGCTCGCACTTGTCCGTTGACGAGACCCCCTGGTCCGACAGCATGGAGGAGTTCAGTGTGCCCCGTGAGTTGCCGAAGGAATTTCTCAATCATCATGACGCCAAGGGCGTCATGTGGGACCTGGACGTGTGGGATGAATCCGGTCGCGTTGACTTGGACAGTGCCACGCCCCATGTGCTCGCCAACCTGATTGGCATGCGGACGCGCCTGGCGGCACCCGTCGATGGGAAGGCGGATGAAATTCAACTGGTGGATATGGATGCTCTGCCGGATCAAGGGGTCATGATTCTGCGGGGAGAGTGGATCAGATGGACCGGTAAGGACACCGATGAAGAGCCGCGCTTGACTGGCGTGGTGCGGGGCCTAGGTGCCTACAAGGACGATGAGGACAAGTGGACCACCGAAGGGCCCCTACCTCCAGGTGCCCATGGCATGGGAGCTCAGGCTTTGGATCAACGGGCCTTTGCACTGCCCCTTTGGCGTTTGCCGGGTGCAGGGGGCACCCTGCGCGGTGTCTCAATTGGCGGTGCTTCTGCTGGCACCTCCGCGGCTGCCATGCGGGGGCTTGATGCCTTTGAGCAGTTGGCGGAGCTCGATGACTTCGTGGTTCTGGGCGAGGTGGGTCCGGCTCTACAGGCGGCACTGCGTGCCCAGGGATCCGTACACGGTGACGTGGCAGCGGGTCGTCGGTGGCAACACCCTACCCGGCTGGTGAGCAATACCACCGCTGGAGAGACCCTGACCATTCGCGTGGAGGATGCCCGCTGGTTCTCGGAGGGTTCGACTATCTGGATCAGCGACGGGCAGGTTGATGTGTACCGCATCATTATGCGCACCAACAGGGGCGGGAGTTTGACCCTCAATCGGGTGCTCGACGATGACTTGGATGGCTGGCGCGCCACCGTGCGCGTGCTGGCCAGGCGGCCGGTAAATCTCAACAGCGCTTCCAGGGAAGTGCTTATTACTTTGTTTGAAGGCCTTCAGATCAATGGCCGCAACCAACGGATTACCGGCAGCGAGGCTGCAGCTTTGGCGGCCCTGGTGCAGGAGTCGCGGCCTATCGAGGGCTGGCAGGATTTCTTGGAGCGCATTGTGTTGCCCGCCGCTGGTCTGCGGGACTTGCCGGCAGATGCACGGGTCAAGCCCGATATTCTTGAAGACGGGGCTGCCCTGATCGACGAGATGGATGCGACGGCGCTCTATCTCAACGGCCTCAACGCCAATGACAATCGATTGGGGTTTGCTACCATGCCGTTTGCTTTCACATCGAGAGATGTGTTCGGTATGCACTTGCGATCGGCAGTTGCGGCGGAAAGCGGCGTCGAGCGGGCACACCTTACCCGTGACCGTTGGGAGTTGATCGTGCCCCAGCGGCCGTTGTTTGTGATGGTCACCCGTCAGGAGGACTTTGAGTCCGCCTTCCGACTGGACAGGGAGGCTCCTTGGTGGTGCACGGGCCCCAATCCGGTGACGCGCTTTGACGGAGCCACCGTGCCACCTTCGCGTTTTGCTGCGCACATGGGCGTCTCGGATGGCTCTGCCTTTGTTCCCGGATTTACAGATCAGGCCTATGACGAGGCCGGGGAAGCCCTGCAACCGGAGCGCGTTTTCGCTGACCGGGAAGGGGACGGCTTTGCTCAGCTCTGGCCCGCACGCACCCCCGATTCAGCCCTTTGGCGAGGACATGCGCTTCATTTTGATCAGGACACCAGCTCTCTGGAAGGGCGTGATCTGGCCCACGCGCCTGTGTTGCGGGATCCCACAGATGCCAAACTTGAGTGGACCACCGCCGCAGAGGGCAATTTGCTGCGTGCAATCAGCTGTTCGATGTGGGTCAAGTGGCGCGCGGTGGCCGACTCAATGGTGCTCGATGTGGCGGGCGCGAGTGTGGAAAGTGACCGCATCACCCTGTCGATTGAAGGGGAGGATCTTGTGCTGCGTGTCTTGGACGCATTTGGCGATCACCCCGATACAGATCTGCGCGAGGCAGCGGAATTGCGCTATGCCCTTGCGCCTGGTGATGGCCCTGGACTGCCTGCGGGTGTCTGGCATCACCTGAGTATTGATGTAAGTGGTACTCGCCCCGATCAGATTGGTCTTCTGGTCAACGGTCAAGCAAATGGCGTACGCCGCCTCGGTAGTTCACGCACATCGGGACCCGTGGCCCAGGGGGACGGGTTCATCCCACTTGAAAGTACTGAAGGCTTCCCCCAGATCGGCGTGGCGCGGATCGGACGCGAATTGGTGGAGTTCGTGCTCTCACCTGGAGGACTTGACTGTGCCTTCAACGAGACAGGTCCTCTTGCGGGCTTTGGTGGGCGTTTTGCGAGGGAGCCCCACGATCTGGAGACCACCGATCCTGCGGTCGTGACCGTGCCCACGGGTTTGGGCAATATCAATGCTTCGTATGCCTCTGGCACAACCGTGACACACTACGGGTTCACAGCGACCGCGACCTCTAATGTACCTGCGGGGCAAGGCGTCCTGGCCGCAGGCATCGGTCCCTTCCGAGTGGCGCGGGTGATCCCTCCCGACAATCCCTCTGACATGGTGCCGATCTTTGCTGGGGCCTGGATGATCGATTGGGGCAAGGGCATTGAGTCGGACAGCCTTGGCAGCTTGCGTCTGCGTCTGGCAGATGATCCAGCAGCGGAGCCTGGAGGTGAGGTAATGGAAGCATTCAGTTCTACTGGCGGCTACGCTGCCCTGCTTCAATCGAGATGGAGCGCAGGCAACGGTGGAAACCAGGGGGACGCGACCCCGCCCAATGTTTCTACTACCACTGAAGCGCCCTTGGGCGGGGTCGAGATCATCCGCTACTCTGGTTGGACTGGCGACACCTTGCAAATCGCCGCTCGCGGAAATCAGGTGCAGGGTGAACTGCTTACCCTGGGCGTGGCCACTGATCTGATTGGCGGCTCGCGAGCGTTTGTGTTGGAGTGGCGCGACTTTATCGAGGACGGGGAACTCAACATTCCCATCAATGAGTTGGCTCAGTGGGGCGTCTATCTTGTGCCCATCTCCTTGCCGGTGACCGGGGTTGATGATGTGAGCTTCTTGCCCCCGGAGAATCCCGGTGAGAGCGAGTTTGCCCAGATCACCCGGACGGATCTGGGCGAACTTACAGAATGGGTGCGCTACGACGAGATCCAGGTCCAGCGTGGGCAACTGGTGCGCTCGGATCCTACTGCGCTTGGTCTTCTCTACAACATCTGCATTCATCCGGAACTGACGGATGAGCCCGTGCGCCCGGATCCTCCCGGAGGAGGCGGTGGAGGAGCCGGAGGTGGAGCTGGAGGCGGCTCCGGTGGGTTGCCGGGTCCGGGCAGCGGGTCTTCATCAGACCCTCCGCCGGTGGCACCGAGCATTTCAATTGTGAGTGCAGGAGCGGATTCTGGCCCTCAGCGTCTTGGAACCACATGGGAACCGCGCCTTGGCGAGGCTGAAGACACAGAACTTCCCCTGACCCGGTCCGTGGCCAGTTGGTGGGAATTCCGAGGAGCCTTGGGGACTGCGAGCCATTCTCATGTACAAGGCACAGAGGTTCATCCGGTCTGGACGCTGCAGCCCGGTGATGTGGACCGCGGACGCGTGGGAGCCCAGGATCCGGTTTTTGTAGCCCCCGGAACCCAAACTCACCCTGGATGGCCCATGCGTATTCATCGCGCCCATCGGCCTGCACAGGAGCGGATCGCCTATGGCTGGGAGCCTGATCCCGCAGGTGGCAATCTGGTTGCGCCAGTTACTGCCCCTACAAGGATTCCCCGAGAAAGCCACCTGCGACGCCGAACCATGGTGGCCTTCAATAGTGCCCTGGTGGAGCCAATTGCCCCGGTGCTCTCCGTTGACCCCAGGCTGAGTGCGCGCCTTGCAAAGCATCCCTCCGGTGAGCGTCCGAGGCTTGTTGCGGGAGTTGTTGTGGGCGGAGGACTGCGGGATGGAGCGGCCGTGCCGGAGGCGACCGTGGACGAATTGCTCTTCCCTGCCCGTAATTTTTCTGTGGGCTACGGGGGTGCTGCTCCACCGCACGCTACCCAGGCCGGTGCCCTGATGCTTGGGCCTGCTGTGGGCCCCGGGGACGAGGTCTGGAGCGTTTCGAAACGTAGTCTGCGTTTCGCCCAGGGACATTTCGGCGAGCCGGCGGATGTGCTTGCTCGTTTTCCTCAGGATGCGGGCCTGTTGCGGGTGGACGATGAGATCCTCTGCTACGAGTCTCTCAACGCTGATCAGGGCGAGATCACTATCAGTCCCTTGGGCCGCGGTCTTCTGGGTACTGACATACAGCCTCATGCGGAGAGTTCTCCCATTCACTACCTGGAGTGGATTCCGGTCAGCGTGCTCAGCGCAAACATCTCCGCTGGTGATGGGGCCCTGCCCTTGGAAAGCACCGATGGCTTCCCTTCCTCTGGTCTGGTGCTGGTGGGAGGGGAGTTGATCCACTACACGCGTCTGGGTGGCAGGTCCCTTGTGATGCCACGCCTCTCCAGAGATCCTGGTCGGCAGGACCACAAGGGCGATGGCCTCTTCCGAGGCCGTTTCGGCACCGCCGCTCAGGGCCACAGCGCGGGTACGCCAGTGATCTTCTTCCCCTTCCGTTACTGGGATCGTTGGACTCCTCGGGCGGACGCGCCTGAGTTGAGCTATCTTTCCTTGGAGCAGAGCCATCCTGGTGCTTTTTGGGAGTCCTTTGCTTTTGAAAGCGAAGCCGCCCCGGTGGGAGGCGCCCGCGTTGGCCTCTTGGTGCGCACGGACCCGACGATTTCCTGGGATGAAGACCCGGACAAGGTGGACGGGTTGCTTGAGTACTTTGATCAGGACGGTGGTGTTGAGCAGTCCCTCGGGGTTGCAGCAGATCGGGTGGAGTGGCGTTTTTTCGTGGAGTATCCACCCGGCGGCTTCGACGCACTACGGGGTATGTCCCATGACTGGCGCGCAACGCCTCGGTTGAACTGGTTCGGAGTGACCTATCACGCTCCCAACCGTGTACTCGGGAGCGTGGACCGATGAGAGAGCAATCCCCAGTCCGGGGCATGACCCTGGTTGAGCTCCTGACCGCTAGCCTCCTGGCAGCCTTCATCATCACGGGTCTTGTGCGGTTGCTGGATCTGACTTTGGATATGTGGACCAAGGGCGAGGTGCGGCGCGAGGGATTGGAGCGTTCCAATACAGTGCTGGCTCTTCTGGCAGATGACTTGCGTTCCTTGCATGGGGCCAGCGCCGGAGATCTGGTAATCGACTGGCAGCCCTTTGACCATGACGGAGATGCGTTGCCGGACCGAGTCTGGCCGCGTTTGCGCATGGTGCGCCAGGTGGGTGCGGGAGCGTTGCAGCGTTTGCAGATGCAGGAGTTGAGCGACGCGGAGCGTCAGGCCTTTGGCATGGGCTCGACCCTCGCCGCCGATGCTCTGCCCCTGCCCGATCCTACTGGTTTGATCGAAGTGGTCTGGGCCGTGCTGCCTGGAGACCAGAGTTCAGATCCCACCGGGATTCTGCTGCGCGGGGAGCGGCTCTTGGATGACGAGACAAGGGACAGTTTCCTGGCAGGGGGGTTCTTCAATTCAAGCGGTCTGCCTCCTGTAGGAAGTCTGATGGAAGTGGGTGGGGGAGTCCTTTGGCTGGGTATCGAGTGTGCTACTCAAACCACTCTGATGCGTGAGGGCTGGCAGGTGGGCAGCGAACTCACCGATGCCTGTACCAGTTGGGATGCCTTCGGTCGTGAGCGACCGGACTCGGAACTCAGTGCGCGCAATGAGCCGGGCACCGGCATGCCCGCCGCTGGCAGGCGGCCCCTTTTGCCACGCCGTGTGCGCATCGTGTTGGAAATGGAGCGGGCCCGGGACCAGAAACGTCGCACCACCCTCTTGAATGCTGTGACCGCCAACAGCACGCGCCTCGAAGTGGACGATGGCAGGCGTCTTCCCGAGCGGGGTAGTTTCGTTTGGGTCGCGGGTGAGTGGATGGAGGTCCTGAGCGTGGGCGAAGATTTCATGGGCGTGCGCCGGGGAATGCGCGAGACCCGTCCAAGGGAATTGCCCATTGGAGCCACGGTGCACTTCGGCAAGCAAGTGGTGGTGGAGATCCCGATCCCCCTGCACGATGACGACTGGAGGGTGGGAAGTTGAAGTTGGCTGCAGTCAAACCGAGAGCCATGCATGCCTTCGATGCCAAGGGTCTTGGCGGGGCAAGAAGCCGTGCAGGTTTCACCTTGATCGAGGTCGTGTTGGCGATGGGCGTATTGACTTTGGGCATGAGCGCGCTCCTGGGGATGTTGACCTTTGGCGCGGCTCTGACCCGCACCGCTGCCCTGCGGGCTTCTTCTGCGGCGGCTCTCGAAGCTGTGATGGGAGATCTGGAGGCAGGTCTCTTTCCCCTGGAAGTTGACGGCAGCGCTGGAGAACCAGCCGAAATCGTCGATCGTTCCCTGAGTGGCAGCAAGGACATTGTCTACTCCGCCAGCGCCTCACCCAACCTGGAGGGGCCAACCACCCCTTCAGGGGAACCCCTGCAGTATCGTCTGGATGTGACTGTCAATTGGTCCTCAGGTGGTCTGCGCAGGGCCAAGCAATACACCACCCTGATTCTGCGCGAGGTTCCCTTTGGGGAGCGCATGCGCCGCAGGTACCTGGGTGCCCAGGATCTGACCCGCACGAATATTGCGGATAGAATGGAGAACTCACAATGACTGCAATTTTGATCAGCCTTCTTCTGACCCTGCCCGTTCAGGATGCTCCTCCGGTTGGGGGTCCTCCCAGCGGGAACCCTGGCGCTGGCCCTGATGCCGAGGGGCCCAGCGAACCATTGGAAGTGCGTGCGCTCCAATTGCGCAACGGAACTCTGCATTGGGTTGAGGTGGTGGAGCACGACGAATCCGGACTGTCCCTGCGACGCATAGAAAACGGCGGCCTGGTGCGCATCTCCTGGAATCTGTTGGAGCCACGCCAAGCCGAGCGCCTGCGCATCGAGTGGGGTTATGTGGCGGCCGAGGGCGGCGAGCTCCTGATCGAAGTGGATCGTTTGATTCTGCACAACGGCTCGGAAGTTGTGGGAGTGATCGAGAATCGCGAGGGCCCAGACTTCACCGTGCGTCACGGGGGTAACCTCCAGATCTTGCCCAAGCGTGCCGTGGCTTCTCTTTCCAGCGGAGTACAGGTGCCAGCCCTGAGCATCTACACCCGTGAGCAGCTTTATTCCAGGGAAGCGGCTCAGGTTGATCTGGAGGATCCACTGTCCCAGAAGAGTCTGGCGCAGTTTTGTGAGCGCATCCTCGACTTTGCCTCTGCTGCGCGTCATTACGAGGCTGCCTTGGAACTCGGCCTGGATGACGGGGACAACAGGGTCGTTCGAGCCCTGGAGCGGGCCAAGATCAAGGCCGCATTACAGGAGCAGGTGGACTACCTGCATGAGACCGAGATGCTGCAGCGTCGGGGCCTCTATGACTCCGCCCTGGAGCGAATTGAGGCCTTCAAGACCATCTATCCAAACAGTCCCCTGCAAAAGGAACTGTCGCGCACCAAGGATCACGTTCTTCAGGCTCGGGAGCGCGCCCTGATAACTCTGGTCAAGCGTCGCTGGAACTTGTGGGCTCGGCGCCTGTCCAGAACTGCAGCCAAGGGAGACAGTTTCGAGGCAGCCACGAGCTACGCCTCCGAAAAACTGGGTCAGGACATCCGCGCGGCTGTGCTCAAGGATGCACAGGAGTTGGCCAAGGAATTGAAATTGGAACAGTTGGAGACCTTCTGGGTCGCCAGATCTCGTCGCCGGTACGACCACGCGAGCTATGGCATGGGCACATGGCTGCTGGGCGAAGATCGCGCCTTGGCTGGGACCTCCAATCAAAATGCCAAGCAGCCCTCCAAGGGAGGCGGGGAAAAGGACGCAGAGCGCGCGGCCCTGGAGCAGAAAATCAAGCGCTTCCTCGAGAACCAAAAACGTGCCCGTCGCGCTCGCAGCAGTGCTGAAGAGGCGGACTCTTTCCAAAGTGGTTGGCAGGAGTTGTCGGGATCGTCCCGAGGCCAGTGGCTCTTGGCCTACTACATCGAGTTCAGCGGTGACTATGAGTTGGGTTCGCGACCGCACCTGCGTAAGTGTTCTTCATGCGGTGGTCGCGGTGTGACCGAGACCATCGGTATCGGAGGTCGCGGTGAGGGTGACGGCGGTATGAACATTGAACCCTGCAGTATTTGCCATGGAGTCGGATCCGTGCGGCGCATCGACTACCGATGAATTCATACCCCCTCGTTGGGGCTTTGGTCCTGGTGCTGGTCGGAGTACAAGGATGCCGTGGCCCATCAAACCGTGCGCGACCGCTGGTGCCTCCGACCGTGCAGGTGCAAGCGCCATCTGAATCCATGCCGGCTTCGGCACCTTTGCAATCTGGTGTTCCTGTTCAGGTTCCAATCAGAGGGACAGCAAGTTCCGTGGTGGCCCGAGTGGCGGGGTCTGAGGTCAGCGCTTCTGACCTGATCCTGGCATGGATGCAGCGTGACAGCATGGCCGTCCGCCGCACCATGGACGAGTTGATCCTTGATCGAATCGTGATCGCCGAGGCTGCTCGCATGGGCATTGATCCCGGTCAGGAAAAGGTGCAGGCCCAGGTCAAACGCGTACGTTCAGCCCTGGAGGAGGAAGTGCGCCGGGCGGGCAGCGTCGATGTGCACGAATTCTTGAGCCAGCGCATGGGTCTCGATCCAGAGCGCTATCTGATGGCGGTGGACCACAGTGCCCTGACGGATCTTCTGGCGGAGCGTTGTGTACGTAGTTACACCTTGGGAGAAGAGCGCTGCGAGGTGGCCTTGATCCTATGCGGGGAGCGCGAAGCGGTGGATCTGGTCCAGTCCGGGTTGGCTCGGGGTGAGGAATTTGCCCAGTTGGCGCGGGCACACAGTCAAGATGCCTCCAGTACCGATGGTGGGCGCGTGCCCGCGATCTTGCGTAACAACTCGGCCCTCAGCCGACTGGCTTTTCATACGGAACCCGGGGAGGTGGGCGGCCCCCTGGCCCAGGGTGGGCGCTGGCTGTTCGTTCAGGTCATCCAACGTTTGGAGTCCCAGCGCGGCCCCTGGAGCCAGATGGGTCCCTTCGTGGAGCGCAGCTTGGAAGCCGAGGCCATATCGGATCCCGAGTACTGGCAATGGAAAGAGGCCATGCTGAAGCTCTATGAGGTGGACACGGGGCCTCTGCTGGAGTTGGTAGGGGAGCCCCAAGGTGAGAATCCATGAGTTCCAATCCCAGGCCGTACTTGATCTATGCTCCCTCAATCGGGATCCTCTTGCAACATGCAGATGCAGTCCGGCACAGGTGATGGGGAAGAGCGGGGCCTCGCCCCCGATGAAGAGTCTTCCAACGACTCGGCTGGGGCAGGGGAAGGAGCTTCCAATCCCAACGAAGAAGCCCTCGCTGCGGAGGCCGCTGAAGCAAGCCGTGGCCCCGGGCCGGGGGAGGCTTTGAGCGACGCGGAGCTTGAGCGGCAGATAACCGCCTTGCTCTTCGCAAGTCCCGACCCAATCCCAGAGACTCGCCTCAGGACGCTTCTCCAGCGTCCGCGCAAGGCCCGGGTGACAGACGCCCTGGCGAGTCTGGGGCGCACCCTGGAGGATTCCGGCCTGCCCCTGCAGGTGCGCTCCTTGAGGGGTGGCTGGACCCTGATGACTTCACCTGAGTCTGCACAGGTTGTGTCCCGCCTGACCCAGGGCTCCGGCATCGAACGCATCAGCGGCGCTGCCTTGGAGACCCTCTCCATTGTCGCCTACCGCCAGCCAGTGACCAAGGCCGACGTGGAAGCGGTCAGGGGGGTCCAGGCGGGCCCCATCCTGCGCTCACTGGTGGATCGGGGCCTGATCCGGGTCACTGGAAGGGCGGATGTACCTGGGGGGCCCCTGGAGTACGGCACCACAGCTGAGTTTCTCGACCGCTTTGGGCTGGGTTCCCTTGAGGAATTGCCCCGAGATGCCGAACTCGCCCGTGATTGACCCTCTTTATTGCGCCCCCTCGCCGAGCCCCCGTACACTCCTGCGCCTGCCCCTATCCCCAGCGTCTCCCAGCCGTCTCTGGCTGAGGCCCTGGGCTCGAAGAGATTTCGGATGACTGCCAAGCAAAACACCCAGACCCCCACTCCCCCGACCGCCGACCCCAAGGACGACTTGATCGCCGTCCCCAAGGAGCAGAGCAAGCTGATGTATATGTTCATCCTAGCTCTGATGCTCTTCGTGCTGATCATCTTCACCATCGGTGATTCCTTCCAAAGCGCCTTGACCGGTGGCGGTGGATCTGGAGATGGCGGTGTGGTCGTGACCTGGATTGATCCCGTGACGGGTGAAGAGCATTCAATCATGGAACGGGTCTTCATGGAGCGTAAGCAATCCATGCAGATATTGATGGAAGCGGGATTTTGGAGCCCTGCCAATCCTGAAGCGACCCGTTCATCGGTGGAGGATGAGGATGTGCTTCTCTACGAGGTTCTCGATCAATTGGCGGCAAACTCGGGAATCGTGATCTCTGACCAGGAGTACATCAACACCCTGCGCGGCCTGGGTTTCACCGATGAGATTCTGAGACAGTTCACACGACGCTTCCGTATGGATGGTCGTACCTTGAAGGGCATTATCAAGGCAGGCATTCGTCCTTATAAGATGCGAGTTCGATTGTTGGGCTCTGGTCTGGCCTACAGTGATCCCCTGGCCATCGAGGCCACGTGGAAAGAGAACAATCCCGAGTACGCCTTTCAGTACATTGAGCTCAAGCGCGAGGACTATGTGGAACAGGCTCGGGCCAATGCTCTGCCTGAAGAGGAGTTGATCGCCTGGTTGGACGAGCAGTCAGTCAGAGAGCAGCAGCGTTATCAGACTGAACCCAAGGTGCGGGCTGATGTGGTCTGGGTCAGCCCTGGGGAGGGCTTTGACGCAAGCCTGCTGATGGAGAAGTATCCCGCCCCCGAGGGAACTGACGCGGATGCGCGCGGTTCGTTCTACTTCAACACCGCCCGGTCGACTCGTTTCCGCTATGTGGAACCCAAGACCGATGAAGGCACAGACGAGGCCGCCACAGACGAGGCCGCCACAGATGAGGCCGCCACAGACGAGGCCGCTACAGACGAGGCCGCCACAGACGAGGCCGCCACAGACGAGGCCGCCACAGACGAGGCCGCCACAGACGAGGCC
>NYYZ01000004.1 GCA_002686945.1 Planctomycetota bacterium | reverse complement strand
ACGACGGCGCAAGATTCTGGAGTACATCGTCTGGTCACTTGACCATCACGGCTATCTGTCAGGAACCCGCGCAGAGTTGATCGAAGAGATCAACACGCAACTCAGTCGGCCACTGGACACCAGTGAGGATCAGGCTGCCGATCAGAACGACCAAGGGGAGCAGAGAGACGACGGAACCCAAGAGAGCAATGGCGAACAGGGCAACGGCCAAGCCGCGCTCGTAGACCCCTCCGAAGACGAGTTCCTGATATGCCTAGCCCAGTTGCGTAGTGCAACTCATCCGGCCCTGGCTGCGGAAGACTTGCGTGAGTGCCTGCTGCTTCAACTCGATGCACACGGTGAAACAGAGGGCCTGCTGCGCCTGATCATCGACAAGCACCTGGCTGATGTAGAGGCCAACCGCTTGCCGCGCATCGCCAAGGCCACCGGAACCTCCATCGAGGAGGTCAAGCTGGTCCTGGAAGACTTGCGCCACATGGACCCCGCACCCGGCGCGGTCTACGGAGGGACCACAGCCGATGTGATTGTACCGGAGGTGGTCGTGCTCGAAGAAAACGGCGAATGGGTAGTGCGTCTGGATCGGGAGCGCCAACCTCGACTAACCCTCTCACGAGCCTATGAGCAGACCCTCAAGGAACTGCCCAGGGGCGACCCTGCCCGTGAGTGGATTCGCAAGCGCCGAGAGAACGCCCAGTGGTTCTTGGAGGCCCTGCGCCAGCGCAAGTCCACCTTGCGACTGATTGCTGAGACGGTCTTCGAGCATCAGAGTGCCTTTCTGGAAAAGGGAGTGGAAAGTCTGGTG
This sequence comes from Planctomycetota bacterium, assembly GCA_002686945.1. Taxonomy (GTDB): domain Bacteria; phylum Planctomycetota; class UBA1135; order UBA1135. The sequence goes on along the minus strand of NYYZ01000004.1, from coordinate 34,385 downwards.
CCCTTACGAATGCAGGATGTGGCAGACATCATCAAGGTGCACATATCCACGGTATCGCGCGGAGTGTCGGGCAAGTTCGCCGAAACCCCCCACGGGATCTTCCCGATCAAGTTCTTCTTCGCCGGGGGCACCACCAGGGACACGGGCGAGGAGACCAGCCAAAAAGCGATTCAGGAGCGCTTGCGGGCATTGATCCAGGACGAAGACCCCCAGAAACCCTACTCAGACGAGCAGTTGGCGGGTCTGCTTTCTGAAAAGGAAGGTCTGACACTGGCGCGCCGAACGGTCACCAAGTACCGCAAGGCCCTGGACATTCCCTCCTCCACACAGCGCCGCCAATACTGAGGGAGGCGAAGTTTGAAACAGGTGCAGCATGCTTCCTGTTGGCAAATCGCTACCATGGGCTCCTTCCTCGGGGCTGAGCCCCTCTCCCTCTCCTGGAAAGCCAGATGACCCTCAAAGCAACCGAACTCCGCAAGGGCATGGTTCTGGAAAAGGACAATGACCTTCTCCTGATCACCGACTACAGCCATGCCACCCCCGGCAACTTGCGAGCCGTTATTCAAGTCAAGACCCGCAGCCTCACAACCGGGGCCAACAAGGCGTTCCGACCTGCAGCGGGCGATCAATTTGAACAGGCCTACCTCAAGAAGACACCCTCTCAGTACCTCTACCAGGAGGCCAACGGAGATTATGTCTTCAATGACCAGGAGACCTACGAACAGTTCATGATCCCCAAGGATCAGATAGTGGACAAGATGTGGATGATCAAAGAAAGTGAACTGATTGACGTGACCTTTCACGGGGAGAATCCTATCTCCATCGAATTACCCACCACAGTCACCCTGGAAGTCACCTGGGCCGAGATGGCGGTCAAGGGCAACACAGCCACGAATGTGAAGAAGGAAGCCAAGGTGGAAACCGGCAAGATGATCAAGGTTCCCCTGCACATCAAGGAAGGGGAACGCATCGTGATCAGCACAGAAACTGGCGAGTTTCAAAAGCGCGCACAGGATTGAATTCTTCCCGCCGGGCGCGAGCGAGTAGACCCTGAGTCCAGAGGGTCAGAAGGGTATCCGTGCGGGGCCTCCCCTTTCTTCGAGCGGGAACAGACGATAGACCTCCAGGGTCATGTTGCGACCAAGGGGCAGATTCTCAAACACCTGCACGCACTCCGCCTGCTGGTCCAGGATGCGCTCCAAGGCTGAGCGCCACCGGTCAGGCCACTTGAGCAAGAAGTCCCGCCGAAGAATCAACCAGGAAGGTCTATCCGAACGGGCCGCATCAACCAATCTCATGGGCTGGGTGCGGTCTGCCCAGGCGTGGGCCACGGGGTAACGAGCATCGGTCCAACCAGGATGGGTGTACAAATCCCCGAGACCAGCCTGCATGGAGAGCACCAGGTCCTCGGGGCCACGCTGGGCTTGCACATAGGCAAACGCCTCGCGCCAACGGGGCCGACTGCCGTGCCAAGGCCCCAGCTCGAAACCTGAAAGCAGCACGAGGGGCAGAACCAGGACGCCCCCATAGATCCAACCCCCGCGCTCGCCCAGGGGCCAGACCGCGAGCAACAGTGCCCAGGGCAGGAGGCAAAATGCATACTGGGCGGTGCTCTGCCCAAACCAACCAACTCCTGCAACCGCAAGGGCACCCAGCAAGGCGGCCAGGGCCAAGAGACAGACCAGCCCTTGCCCTTCCTGTCGCGCGCGCCAGGTTCCCCACAGTGCGCAGAGTCCCAAGATCGGGGTCAGGGCAAAACCCGCCGCCAGAGCAAAGTGTTTCAAGCCCGAAAGACCTTTGATTTCTGCCTTCTGCGCCAAGTAGACCATCAGGTCTCCAGAAAACAACAGCCCTCCCAGCAGCAGGACTATTGGCGCTGCCCAAAAGCACATGCGGCGCACTCGAGGAGCAGGGTCCAATCCAAACGCCGGGCCTAACAAGATTGCCACAACCAGCGCCAGGGGTGCCACCAACATGGAGAGCTGCAGACTCCCTGCAAGGCCCATGATGACCAGACCCAAGGCGGCTCCCCGCGGTGCATCCCGCACAAGGGCACGCAGCATCAAGGTGTTGCCCAGCAGGATGACCAACAAGCCCGGTGCATAAGGCCGTGCATTTGTGGCCCAATAAAGTGCCCACGGACTCAGTGCCAACATCAAGCTAGCCCATGAGCTACGCCGCTCGCCAGCCAGGGGCAAGAGGCTGAGATAGTACAGAGGTATGCTGAGCAGGGCGCAGATCGCGGAGAGCAAACGCAGGCCGCGTTCATCGATCAGACCGCCCCATGAATCCGCGCAGACCCGAATCAGCCCATAGAACATGGGGTTGTGGTTCACCCCCCGGGGGTGCCAGGCATCGCTCACCGTCAGGGCTTCATCAAACCACAGGGAAGTACTGCCGCCCCGCCAGAGCCCCCATGCCAGGGCACCCAGGGCCAGCAGTAGCAGCCCTCCGGCGGGCCTCCAGGCCAAAGCCTGAATCTTGTTGAGCGGTTCCATGAAAAGTCCTATGGACAGCATGCCGGTCGCGGCCGATGAATACCATCGGCCCGTTCAACCCCGGGCTTGCGACCTGCCCCGCCCAACCAGCAGAATCCAGCCATGTTCCGACTCCTGCCCCTGTTGATCCTCCTGAGTGCCTGCGCCACCACACACCGGCCATTGCGCCTGGCCAGTTTCCCCTCGGGTGCCCATATCTACATCGACGGTCGCGACTCCGGTTTTGTGACGCCGATTACGCTCGATCTGCCGGACAAGGCCCAAACCCAGCTGGACCTGGTTCTGCCGGGTTACAAGACTGCCCGACGCACTTTGAACTTGTACGAAGGACGCGAGGTGGTGCCCTATTCGGACGCCACGGTTTTCTATCTGACCTGGCGTCTCCCCTTCTTCCTGGCCACAGATGCCTTCTGGGGCCCGGTTCAAAAATTCACTGTAGAACAGCCAGGACGGGTCTACGTGCGGCTCGACAGATCTTGAATGCATCCCTGATTCCGGCGGTCTTTCTTGATCGGGACGGAACGCTGATCGAAGAGGTCGACTATCTGAACGACCCCGATCGGGTGAAGTTGATTCCCGGAGCTGGCGAAGCCTTGAAGGCTCTGAGCGCAACGGGCTTTCGCCTGGTGCTGGTAACGAACCAAAGCGGTGTGGCTCGCGGGCTGTTCACTGTGGAGACGCTTGACAGCATTCACGAACGGCTGACTGAGCTGCTACACGAAGCCGGCGCCAGCCTCGATGGAATCTACACCTGCAATCATCACCCGGACTTTGGGGCACCCTGCTCTTGTCGTAAACCAGAACCAGGACTGTTGCTGCAGGCCGCTGAGGACCTGCAGTTGGATCTCAAGCGCAGTTGGATGATCGGAGACGCGGCGCGGGACCTGGAAGCGGGTCGCCGAGCCGGAACCGAATCCCTGCTGGTGCGCACGGGCAAGGGGCACATCCTGGAGCAGACCTGGCGACGCATGGGTCAAAGCACCGATTGTGTCATCGACAGCCTCGCCGCAGCACCCAGCGCAATCGAGAGTTCTCTGAAACACCGGCGATCTTGAACTCGAATGCGGATCCTTGGTTACACCAGGGATCAGGGCAGGAAACGTGAAGCCATACTGCCCATACGAACCGCGAGTCCTGCGGGCAATTGGGTCCAAAGCCTGCGCAAGGGAGCAGTCTTGGGATTCGATGGGTTCAATGACGGCAAGGCCCGGTCCTTCACCAGAAAATAGGCGTAGGGCAGATCGTAGGGCTCAAAGCCCTGTCGACGTTTGAAATCCGCTGCGCCACTGTCCTTACGACTCCGCCCGAAATCAAAGACAGAGAACCCTCGTTCCACAGCCCACTCCTGTAATGCGCAGTACATGAAAGAAGATGCCTTGTATTCCCGATCAGCCCCTGGAAGAGCTCCGGAATAATAGGCGTGCAATTCGCCAGCATAGATGAAGCTCATGACCGCGGACAGGATCAACGAACCCCGACGCACGACATGGATCTTCACAGCGGGGCCCAGGTCTTCCAGCAGCCGTGCAAACCAACTAGCGGGGAGAGCCGGCGAGCCAAGGGCCTGTTTGTTGGCCTGAAACAGGCGCACGAGATCCGGCAGATACCAGGGGCCCTGGTCAAGGACCAGGCCCAGCTTGTCTCGCGCCCGACGCACATCCGCACGAGCCTTCTTGGGGATCGTACCGAGCACGTCATCCGCATGCTCAGGGAGGCGATGGCTAAAACCACAGTAGAGATCGCTCACCTGAATTGAACTCGCGACCGATTCCGCTCCTTGGGTGCCCTCCCCAGGAGCCTGACGGCAGCGCAACTCCAGGCGCCTCAAACCCTGCTCTTCCGCCTGGGCCTGGGCCCAATCCTGCAGGGCGCGGGCGGCCCCTGCCTGAATCTCCAGCCCACCGCCATAAACCCCGTAGGGCACGGAGATCAAGGCCCGGCCGCCTCTGAAGCCACGGCAAAGCGAGAGCGGCAACAAGCCCGCCAGTGCGTCACCGTCGAACGCCAACAGATCCTGTTGGGGGTGCCCGAACTGATGCGAAACCGCCCGCCCCCAATGGGGCCGGTGAAATACCGTGCCCCCTGGATGGGCCAGCACGAAGGCGTCAATGGCCTCAAAGTCCGCGGGCCCGGCTGTGCGAATTTCGAAGCGTCCTCGAATCATCCGTCCCACACGCCCTCAATACGATACTCACGAATATTGCGTGCCTGGGTGAAGATCACGATCTCTCCCACCAGGCCAAAGCCAATGATCTGGACACCAAGCACAAAGAGCAGCACACCCAGCAGGAAGGTCGCACTGCCAAACAAAGGCCGGCTGGGGTCCAGCCAGCTGGCAATCCCGACCCCCCCGGCGATCAGGCCTCCTGCTCCCATGCACACACCACCAAGGGCACCAAAAAAGCGCAGAGGTTTGTGGGTGAAGCGGGTCAGAAAAACGACCCCAAGGACATCCAGGATCCGCCGGGCGTAGGTCATGGGGCCGAAGATCCCACTTACCCCGCGCTCTTCAAGGTGGCGCACGTTGACCTCCACCACACGAAAGCCCTGGCGGAAGGCAATTACCGGCAGATAGCGGTAAAGGGTGCCGTAGATGGTCAACTGTTCAAGCACCGTGCGCTTGAATGCCCGCAGTGAACAATTCAGGTCGTGGAATCGAGCCCCTGTCAGAGCCCTCAACAGACCATTGAAGGCCGTAGACTGCAATCGGTTGAGAATGGAGTCCACTCGTCCGGTACGCTTGGCTGTAACCACATCGGCGCCATCCTGCAGCTTCGTAATCATCTCAGCTACCCCATGGGGATCGGACTGCACGTATTCCGGAGCTGTCAGAATGATCGCTCCACGGGCATGTTCAAAGGCACTTGCCAGACATACAGCCTCCCCAAAGGCCCGGTGGAATCCAATCGTACGCACCTGCTGATCACTCTCCGCCTGCATTGCCAGGGCATCATTCCACTCGGAACCCTTGCGCCCATCAAAGACCAGGATCGCCTCCCACCTGAGATCCAAGCGTTCTAGTTGGGCCCCGAGGGACTCCACCACCTTGCGCACCTCCGCATCGGAACTGCTGACAGGAACGACGACAGTCACATCGGGCACGGTGGACTCAGGAGCCGGTTGCTGAATTTCGTCCTTCATACGGTTCCCTCCTCCACCAAGGGCGCCAGAGTACCTCGTCCAAACACATTGCTCGCGCGCACAACCAGCTCAGCGAGCAATCCGAACAACAGAAAATCAACGATGGTCATTACAAACAACGACATGATCAACAGCGCAGCCTGACCCCATTGATTTGAGAATGAAACCCGTTCATCGCTCCAGGCAATCATGGTCACGAACATCAGCGTCGCCAACACGAAGGGAACGCTACAGAGGGCAAAGTAGATCAGCGGACTACGCACAAAAGAACCCACCAATTGCACCGACAAGAGATCGCTCAATACCCGGGCGGCTCGGCCGATGCCATACTTGCTGGTACCATGAATCCTGGGACGATGGTTAACCACCAACTCACCGATGCGCGCTCCTGAACCCATTGCCAGGGCTGGGAGAAAACGATGCTGCTCCGCGTAAATTGGCATTCGTTCAACCAATGTGCGGCGAAACGCCTTGAGCGTGCAACCCGTATCGTGGATTCCGGCTCCGCTGACTCTGCGAATCAACAGGTTGGCAAGAATCGAGGGTGCCCGACGCAACATCAACCCATCCTGCCGGTCGCGACGCCAGCCAACTACCAGATCAAAACCCTGTTCCAATTCGTTCACCAGACGTGGGACATCTGCTGGATCGTTTTGCAGATCCGCATCGAGGGTCACTACGATCTCTCCCCGACTCAAGTCGAAGCCGGCCGCCATTGCTGAGGTCTGGCCGAAGTTACGGCGAAAGAAAATCAGCCGCACGTGTTCAGGATCAGCCGCGTGCAACTGACGCAGTACCTGACGCGAACCATCAGTACTGGAATCATCCACATAGATCACTTCCCACGAACAGCCCATAGCCCCCACATGGGTCAGTATCTCGCCGTGCAACAGGGGCAGATTCTCGACCTCATCGAGCACTGGCACGACAATCGAGATCTTAGGAGGGGCAATCTCAGAATGGGACTGATCGGAAACGGGGTCCATGGGCAGAGAATCCTAGCGAGGAAGGGTGGCTTGCCTTCCCCTGCTCCATCGACCGTCTGACCCCCTGCCCCTGACTGGGACAGGCAGAACCGATTCACTCCGGGAACTGCTCGTCTTTGGGTCTTCCCATAGCGGCCCCTGTCCCTGGGAGTTAGTCTTAGACAACGTATGTCTTCTCAAAACCCAGATGAGGGCCCCTCAAGGGGTAGCCTGATCCTCGGCCCTGGGCCGCGATTGGCCAGCCTGGAGCCTCTTCTCAGGGCTCTGGGGGCTGAATCTGTGGTCCAGGCGGCGGATTTGGGCCAGTTGCTGAAGGGCGACCTGTCAGGGCAGCGGCTGCTGATCGATCTGACAATCCTCCCCACCGAAGACGGAGGCATCCTGCGGCGAGTGCTGCGGGACAACCCCGGCTGCAGGCTGGAGTTGATCGGTGGAGACCCCACTAGAGCCATCGTCCAGAGTCTGACTCTGCAGGGCCGCGCAGGTTGGAGCTCCTGGCCATTAGATACCGACCGATTGACACTCTGGGCTCGCAGCGACCATGTTTCTGCGCTCGCACATTCAGGCTCTGAGGTTTCACAGCCCCCTGCACAATTCAAGCCCACCCCACCTGCCACTGGGGAGGAAGACGTGCCAAGGCCGCATACGGATCCGGAGATTCAGGCCATTGAACGAATCCTGGGAGGCCCGTCTCAAGAAGATGGGTCCGAACCCCTGACGCCCTTCGACACCCAATCAATGCCCGACGACGGCACCCATGGGCGAGGCGGGAAGGAATCTGAATCAGAAGGCTCCGCTGGCCTCAGTGATCAGGAAGACCCTGCATTCGGTGCTGGATTGGGCACGGAACCAGGAGAGTCGAAAACCCGCCCGAGCAAATCACCGCCCCTGCCAACCGCTCACATTCCCCACTGGTATCGCGATCAAGTGGCCGACCTGGCTGACATTGCACAGCGTCTGGACCTGGGCTTGCGCCACACCCTCGAAGCCAGCGAGGGAGTCGAGAGTGAAACCGCCCTACGCGGACTTTCAGATGACATCTTGCGCCTTGGACAATTCACTCGCACGATTGGATTCCTGGCGGCGCCTCCGGGCCCCGATGGATCCAGCGTAGATCTGTCAGCCCTGGCTCAGGACTTCCTATCCAGCCTGGCACACGAAGAAGACGGAGGCCCACGCTACTTGTTCCGCTCGGCCCCGGATGCTGTGGTACGAGCGGAAAAAAGCCTGCTGGTGCTGGCCATTGATGCAGTCCTTGCGGTTGCCTCCCTGGCCGCCGGAAACAAAGGAGAGGTCAAGGTAGGAGTCTCCACTGAAGACCAGCAGGCACTTCTGGAAGTCTCGTTCCCTCCCGGCCCCCTTGCCCAGCTGGAAGCAGACCGTTGGCTGGAACCCTACGCCCTGCACCGACTCCTGCCGGGGGTAGGGCCCAATGCAATCCCCGCCGCTGCTGCCATCGTGGCCGGCCAGGGAGGCGATCTCTCCTTGTCTGGCACCGGCAAGGAACGCCGTTTCCGACTGGAACTGCCCCTGGCCTGAATGGCTCAGGAACCGGACCGCCCCACCCCATAGGGCCCCCAGGTCCAAAATTGGGACACCCCGTCCGAATTGCTGGACAGCTTGCATTCAGCCCGACCATGGCCCATTCCGATGGCAAGGAATGACCACCCCGCGAAAATCTGCTCCTCGAAACTGCAGGAAGCCTGCGGCAACTCAGGGCACACCTCCCATAACACATGGAAGCTTCGTAACTTCAGGCCCCAGAAAGGAAGGTGCAATTGGACGGGGATTGCCCGGTGAGGGCCAGGAGCTTGAACCGATCCCGATTGCCTTGGCAACTCCCCTTCTGGCCCTGCTAAGCCAGGACCCCCTGCCACCCCTCAAAGATGCCCTGGCGATTCCAGAACGTCTCCTGATCCTGCGCGCCCTGGACCTGTCCCAGGGCAACAAGACCGCCACGGCCGAAATGCTTGGCCTCTCCCGATCAACCCTCTACCAGAAGATGGGCAAGTACAGCCTGATCGCAGAAGAATCCCGCTCCCAAGGAGCGTAGGCTAGGTCCTGATTCACAACCAACGCACACCATGAAGTGGACTTCCATATTGGGCCTCGTGCTCGCCTTCGGCTCCCTGGGTCTTGTCGCCCGGGCGGTCTTCTCCCCCAATGACGTGGACCCTCTGCAGGTGCTCGCCCGCCTTGAGGCCGCAGTAGAGGGAGAAGTCATCGAATCTGAACCTCTGCTACGGCTGGCTGAGCACGCACTTCGTCATCCTTCCATAGCGACTTCACCGCAGTTGGAAGCACGCCTCTTAGTGGCCCAGGCCGACCTCTATCGAAACCTGGAATCCTGGCACGAAGCCCGTCTTTGCCTGGAACGCGTCAGCATTGCGATGGATCAGGCCAGCCCTGCGGTGCAACTCCGGCTGGCGCATATCTTGAAGATGGAAAACAAGCCCGCCGAGGCCTGGCAACTCTGTGTGGAGATACTCACCCACAGCCCGAAGCACGGGGCAGCATGGGCCCTGCGGGGTTCCATCGAACGCGATCAGGCCCAATACGAACTTGCTGAAGGGCAGCGCAACCTGAGCCTGGCCCTGGCGGGCAAGGAAGCCGACGAAGCTACCAGCATAGCCCGCGAAATCGCCATGCGTTCCTTGCGTGATCCAGCCCGCCTGCGACTCGTCAATCAATTGCGCTCGAAATTCGAAGTTGCGCGGGAGGGGGTTCTGGGAGTCGCAGCCCTGGCTAGCCTGAACGAAGCTTCGGGCTACTTCGAAGGAGCGCGCACTTCTTACTCCAAGGCAGTAGAGGTTCTGGCGGAAGCGCCCGACAAGGATGCCTTGCGCGCGGGACAGCGCGCACTTGGAGGCCTGCTGACCCTGATGTGGGGAGCGCGGCAGGATCTAGCCACCGCAGAACTCGGCTCAATCGCTGCGCCTCTGCTCACTGGCCTGGACAGCAACGCCGCCATTCTGGCGAGCTTGAATGCGCTGGAACAATTGGGCCAACTGGACCGAGCAATGGACCTGCTCAAGTCCATCGACCTGCAAGCCCCGGACATCTCAATCCCCCTTATTCAACGGGCCACTGAACTGGCCTGGAGTGCCCGTGATCATCGAGTGCTTTCCCAGTTGGCCAGTGTGCTGCGGGAGCGAGGAACTCCAATCCAACGCAAACAAGGCTCCTGGTTTGCGGCCATGAGCCTCTTCGATCGCCCCACGACCAGCCAGATAGACCGCATCGACCTCATCCGCCGCGGTCTCCGCAGCATGGAAAGCTACCTGCAAGGCAAGCGTGTGCCCCCCATGCTCAACGCTACGCCCATTCTGCTCCTGGCCGCCGCAAAAGGTTATGGAGAACTTGAGCAGCCTGCAGACGAGATGAGCCTCCTCGCCGAAGCCACGCAACTGGCACCCAATCTGGATGGACAGGCCTGGGTTCGCCTGGCGGAACTGCAGCAGGCCGCTCCCGGCGCAGGCTACCGCATACCCTGCGAGAGCATGACCCGGGGCATGGCCCTGCTCCCAGCGCGCGCTCTGGAACTCGTCCCCGCCTGGGAAGAGCTAGGCTCTGCCTCCCTGAAGGCGGAGAACCGCTCCATGCACACAATGCGTCGTGCCTTGTCCGAGACCGGTTCCGCCTTGCGCGAATATGGCCCTGCGGCCCGATATCTGCTTGCCCGCTCGTATTTTGAAGCGGAGGACTATTCCACAAGTCAATCCCTGGCACGCCGACTGAGACTGGACTACCCGGGCCTGTTGCCTGCCCTCGATCTGGAGATCGAGGGCTTTCTGGCCAGAGGCGCCGTTGCCCAAGCAGGCCTCCTGTTGATGGAGCGCCTGGAGCAAACCGGTCCCGATCCGAAGTTCCGGAGTTTTCTTGCCCAAGTGGGCAGCCGAAACCTGTCCGACGCGCAATACCGTCGCCTCACCCAGTTGGACCCTGAAGGAGAAGGCCGACTGGCAATAGCCGAACAGTATCTGGTCCAAGACCAACCACTCGAAGCTCTGGCCGCCCTTGGAGCGCTGTCCAACCGTCCGGAAGAAACCGCCCAGCACCACCTTCTTCGAGCCGAGACCCTGATTCGTCTTCGACGCCCGCAAGCAGCGACCCAGCCCGCCGCCATGGCAGCTGCAGATCCACAGACCAGCGGCGCAGGTTGGCTGCTCCTGATCCAATCACGAATAGGAGGCAACCCCGCGCGCCTGTCAAAAACAGTGGGGCAGTTTCTGGATTTGACTGTAGACGCAGAGAGCGAGATGCCTTTTCTGGAGATCATCGACACCCTCCTGGGTGCGTCTCGCGCACTCGAAGCCCAACGCATCGCCCGAGCCCTGGACGAGTTGGTCCCACATCGAAGTGAAGCTCTGCTGCAGCGCCTCGCCCTCTGCGACGCCCTGCTTGGCAACGATCAGGAACTCGCCGAGACCCTGGACCGCTGGGAGGCCTTCCGCGATGACGGAGCAGTGGAGTGGACGCGTTTGGTGCTCGCCATAGACCGAGGAGAATGGAGTCGGCTGCCGGACCTGGCAATGGAATTGCGCAGCACGGAGAGTTTCACACCGGATCCCTGGCAGGAGGTGTTCCTGGCGGTCTGCGAAGAGCAACTCACTCTAGCCCTTGGCTTGGCTGAGACAGGTCAGCAGGAGAATCCCCTCGACCCTAATTGGAGCCTGACTCTGGGCTTGTTGCAGGACCTGGAGAACCTGCCCATCGATTTCCCCGCTCACCTGGGCGAAAGCGCAGTGCATGAACTCTACCGCGTGCTACATCCCACCGACAAAGTACGCCTCGACCCACGTCGCATGCTCGGCCTCCTGGCCGCAGCCCACTTGGAGGGCTGGGGCTTATGGGCCCTACCTCGCATAGCCAACCTCAGCGCCCAACCGAGCCTCTGGGCGCTGATGCTGGCAGAGCGAGCGCAACAGTCCCTGGGGCAGCAAGAGCGCGCCGAGCAAGTGCGAACATCCGTCACCAAAGGACATCCAACCTTCTCCCCCGCCTGGGTTCGTCGAGAGCGGGAGGCAGCGAGGAAAGCCGGAGGCGACCCATGGGCCGAACAGGTCCTCGCACTGAGGCTAGAGCGACGCAAGCTGGCAGGCCGTCAGGACCTGCAGGACGAAGGCCGGAACACCCTGGACTCGGCCCTGCTGGCCTGGGATCTGGGGCAACCTGCACGCGCCCAGGTACTGCTCTCCAAACACCTCAAAGACAACCCCGATGAGCACCTGATGCGCTGGGTCCTGGCCCGCATCCATGCTTCCAGAGGCAGATACATGCAGGCGTTGGGAGAAATGTATCGCGTCTGGCGAGAGCTCTATCCGGTGCTGCCCAACCCCGAGGATGCCCCGCGCGGCACGAACAACAAGTTCAAGTTCCATCCACCGGGCACTCCACGCACCAAGGAATTGCTGGGGCTGATCAACTCTGCAACTGGTAGAGGACAGGGCCAATTGCGCCCGCAAGATGCCACCTCTCTGCTGAGCAGTCTTGAAGAAGCGATCCCCCACGACCCGTTGATCCTGCTGGCGCGTACAAAGGCGGAATCCGGGTTCGACTCACCCGATACATCTATGGCTGCAACACGAGCCTTAGGGGCCTTGGATCTACTGCACGAGCGCCTGACTCTGATCGGCCTCGACCCCAGGGGGGAGTTATCCATCGAAGATGTGTGCTCGGGTGCCGCTGAGGCTTGGGGATCCTGGCTCCTGGAGATCTCCCCAAGTCTGGCCAACGAGTTCTTGGAACGAGAACTGCTGCGCGCACCGGGGCGTAGTGACCTCTGGCGCCTGAACGCCGAGGCTCTGATTGCTCTCGACCAAAGAAGCGCTGCGGCGTTGCAACTCGATGGCCTCTGCCGAGCATCCAACGCACCAGAAGCGCAACTGCTCATGGCCTCTCTGCAAGCCCGTTCGGGAACTGCCCCCAGCGAAGTGGCGGCCACCCTGGCTCCTGCGCGCGAGCATCTCGACAAGAGCCAAACCGCTTTGGCAGATTTCTCTGAAACCTGGACCAAGCTGCAGAATGGTGGATCCTTGGGCCCCAACCTGGTCGTCCTGGGGCGGCTCTGGCGAGAACGCAATGCCTCGGCTGAGAATCTTGACACGAACACTCTGGGTCTGATCTATCTCTCCGCCCTCGTACATCGTAACCATGAGAGAGACATCAAGGTCTTGGGGCAGCTCTCTGCTGCACTCATGCGTAACCCGAGAAACCAAAGCTACCTGCCCCCGACAATTCGAGCCATGAACGGCCTGAGTGCGGCCCTGCAGGCGCAGCAAGAAGCCGACTAGCACAGCTTCGGGAAGCTATAGAAAACCAGCTCGTTTCAGCACGTTTTCCATGCTGTCGCAAGGAAAGCGCTTGAGGAACAGATCCAAGCGATCGAGAGTACGCCCCAAGCCCACCCGGTGACGAAAACGCTTCCCTGCAGAAACCTCCACCAGAGGTTGGTCGGGATCGAACTCCCAGGGATGAAGGTAAGTCGCAGTGGCTCGCCCGCGGCGTTCAAGACCGCCAATCATGGCACGTTGCAACGGTCCCGGCAGCAGCCGAAAATATCCCCCACCCCCTATGGGCCAGTTACGGCCCAGTATGGGATAGGTGGATACGGGGAACTCAACGATTGTCCCCTTGTTGAGTTCCACATGGCTGATACCTGGCTCAAACCCCGGCACCCCATAAGTCGGGTGGCGAATCGGATGCACGCTGGAGTCATAGCTGTAACCGCATTCCAACAACACGTCCAAGGCCCACCAGGTCGCCCGAGTCAAAGTGAAGGTACTGGCCCGAAAACCCCGTGGCTTTGGCGCTCCGGCGGCAGCCAGGGCCTCCTCTGTGCGCAATAGGTCAGCCCTGAGGCCCTCGGGGCCCAGCTCGGCCAGGAAGCGATGGTCGTAGCCATGGCTGGCCACCTCATGGCCCCCGTCCAAGCAACGTTTTACAAGGCCCGGATGACGCTCAGCGATCCAGCCCAGGAAGAACATGGTGGCCCGGCTCTCGCGCCGTTCCAGAAGGGCCAGAATGCGGTCCATGGCGAGTTCCACCCGGCTCTCCAACCGGTCCCACTCAGCGCGCGGACAAACCTCAGCATGATTGGCAACTTGGAACCACTCCTCCACATCGAAGGACATGGAGTGCAAGGGCTGGCTCTTGCTCATGACAGCTCTCCCAGGGCACACTCCACGCGGCGCACATTGCCCTTCCAGGTCAGGTCCTGATCCAAAATCGACTGACGCGCCGCGGCCCCAAGGTCAGCGCGCATCTCAGAGTCAGCCACCAGCCGCTGGCAGGCTGCCAGAAAGGCCGCCCCATCCCCAGGTGGGAATAGCAGTGCTTCCCTCTCATGCCGCAGAACCTCTCGCAAGTTGGGCTGATCGGGGGCAATCACCGGCAGGCCTGCAGCCATGTACTCATGCAGCTTGAGCGGGCTGGCGTAGGGATTGATCGCTGGTACAAGGCCCAGGTCAAAGGCCGACAAGAGCCCCGGAATCGACCGGTGCAAACGGGGCCCAGCCAAATGAACACGCTCAGAGACTCCCAAATCTGTCGCCTGGTCTGCCAATCCCTCCAAGGCAGGACCTCCGCCGATGATCACGAGATGCGCATCCTTGAGCCCTCCCTTCGCGAGGGCATCAACCACCAGATCCAAGCGGTGCCACTCGCGTACCCAGCCAACAAAGCCCAGCACGGGCCCAGACACATTCTCCAGGCCCAAGTCCACGCGCGCAGCTTCCCGATCAGGATTGTCATACAGATCAAGGTGCACCCCATTTGGCGTCACCACCACCCGATCGGGGTCGACCCCCAGCTCAATCAGGTTCTCTCCCAGGACCTGAGTCACCACCAGCACCCGATCGGCCCCACAAAACACCTCCCGCTCAACCCTCTGCCCCCAACGTGGAAAGCAGAGCCCGCGGGTACGACTGAGTTCCAGAACCATGGGCGAGTTGACCTCGAGCAGGAGCGGCACGCCGAGACTTCTCGCAGCCCAGAGGCCCGCCCGATTGCCAAAGGCATAGCGCTCATAGATCCCAGCGGGTTGAAACTCCCGGCCAGCACGAACAAGCCGACCCTTGGCTGGAAATGAGTAGAGGTGTTCGGCGATTTCACGGGCAAAATTTGGCAGCCCTAACATCGAACGCAGCCCACCGGATGGATTGCCCTGGTGGAGAGCCTCCTGTGACATTGGAGCCCGGCTACGCGACACCAAGGCCACCTCCCGCACCCCGTGCCCCTCTTCCTCCAGAGCCTGAATCATGGAACGGATGTGAACAGCCTGACCGTCCTCAGCCTGGGTGCGATGGTGATAGATCAGCTTCATAAGGCAATCTCCTCACAATCATGCCTCCTACGCCAGGCCTCGAACACCAGCAGAGACCAGAGCACAAGCCCATGGTCCCTGCGACCTTCCAGATGTTCTTTTGCCAGAGTCTGCACCTTGCCAAGATCGAACCAGTCAGGGGGCAGTCCTGCAAGGTGATCTGTCAAGTGACTGGCCAGCGGGCCTCGAAGCCAGGCACAAACAGGAATGTCAAAGCCACGTTTGACCCCCGCGATCACCCTTGCATCGAGACGCGCCTCAAGGGCCCTGCGCAAAGCCAACTTGCCGACTCTGCCCTTGATCTTCTCTTCCAGCGGCAGAGGCGCGAAGCGCTCTACCATGCGGTGATCCAGAAAGGGCACGCGCACCTCCAATCCCACGGCCATGGAGGCCCGGTCTACCTTGACCAACAGTTGCTCCGCTAAAGTGGTGCGCAGATCTGCAAACTGTGTGCGATAAAGCGGACCGCTCGCAACAGGACGATGGTAGTGGCTGGCCCAGCCAGGGTAGGGATCCGCCTGAGCCAGCTCCTCACCCAGGTGCGGATTCAAGAGTGACAAGGCAGCAGGCAGGGACGCGTTGATCGCACTATCCCAGGCGGCCCTGGCCGGGCTCATGCCCAGGTGGGTCAAAAAGGTCTTGCCACGTAACCAGGCAGGAGGACTCTCAAGCGAAGGGTGTAACTTCCCGGCACAGCCGGCCAAGGTCCGCAGAGGCCCGAGGCCCCTACGCAGGCGCTGTTCCATCGCCTCGTGGATATAGCGCCGGTAGCCGCCGAAGACCTCATCCCCCCCATCCCCAGAAAGAGCCACGGTCACATGCTCGCGGGCCATGCGGCAGACCATCCAGGTGGGCAGATTGCTAGGGTCCGCGTGGGGCTCATCGAAGTGCCATGGCAAGTGATCCACAACGGCCTCAGGGTCAGGCTCCTGAATGGCCACATGGTGCTGGGCATCCAAGCGATCGGCACTGATACGCGCCAGCTCAGCCTCATCAAATTCTCCTTCGCGGAAGGAAACGGTGCAGAGTTCAGGCGGCTTTCCTCCGGCCCGCATCATGGCATCCGCCACCCCAGCGGAGTCCACTCCACCAGAAAGAAAGCCCCCCAGGGGAACATCACTCACCAGGCGCTGGGAAACTGCGCGGTCGAGGTACTCAAGCACCTCCCCCTGTTCTGGCGCTGGGGTGGGGCCGCTGATGGGAGCTGTCCACCAGGACTTCAATTGTGGCGCTTCTCCCCTCGACCACTCCAGAAAAGACCCGGGCTCCAAGCGCTCAATGCCAGCCCAGGCAGACTGGTGGCCTCCTACGAAACCGCGCATGAGGTACTCGACAAGCGCTGGCCCCCGAAGTGCGCGCTGAAACTGACCAGAGGCAAGCAAAGCCTTGGGCTCCGATGCAAACCAAAGGCGGTCCCGATGCCGTGCCCAAAAGAGCGGCTTGATACCCAGACGATCCCGGGCCAGGGTCACCCGAGGCAGCAGAGGATCCCGCATATCCACGATGCAAAGTGCGAACATCCCCTCAAGACGTTCAAGGCAGGAACTACCCATCTTGGCAAACAGGTGCAGCACAACTTCCATGTCGCTGCCCGTCGCGAAGCGACAGCCCCCCCCCTCCAACTCTGCCGCCAACTCGCGATAGTTGTAGATCTCTCCGTTCCCAACAAGCGCAAGGTCACCTTCTGGCAACACCAAGGGCTGATGTCCATGGACGGGATCAATGATCGACAGGCGGCGAAATCCAAGGCCTACTCCACGCTTTCGAAAGAACCCTTCATCATCTGGCCCGCGATGGACCAAAGTGCGCGTCATTCGGGCCAATTCCCCAGCATCCACCTCACTGTGTGGATCGTCGTGGACAAATCCAGTAAAGCCACACAAGGGGTCAAGCCCCCTCGGCCAGAGGAGTCGTACGGAAGCCCCTCTGCTTCCGGGAACCAGCATCAAAACCGCGACGCTTGCTGGCCACGAGTGGGCCGCCGCTACCGCCCCGCACTGGATAGCGCACAGAATCGGTCATCTCCTCGAAGGCGACTCGCCCAAACACGAGGACCATGGCGTGCAGGTGATACCCCAGGTCAAAGTGTGCTCGGTTGAGGAACACACTGCCAATCAAGAATGTGGCCAGTACAGCTTCAAAGAGAGTGCAGTAGGATAGGATCCAGCTGGCGAAGTAACGCCGCGAAGCCTCCTTGCGCACACGATGTATATCGAAAAACGAGGCCAGGAACAGCAGCATGTAGCCCAACAGAGCGGGAGTACCACACTCCGCCCAGATCTGCAGATAACTGTTGTGCGCCACCAGGGTGCCGTGGCCATCTAGCTGGGAAGGAGTCGGGTTTGGCTCAAAATCCAGATAACTTGTTTGGAAGCGACCGAAACCCACACCAAAGAAGGGCCGCTCCTCCACCATGCGCATGGCCACCTGCCAGGCCCGAATGCGTCCCATGGCGGAGCCGTCCTCCTCGTAGGTTGCAATCGTGCTCATGCGCTCCTGAAACTCAGAAGGTGAAAACACAACGATAGCGCCCACAGCGACCACACCAAACAGCACCCCCATCATGCGATTGCGTGTACGCCAGACAAGGGCCGACAGCGCAACCAGCAGTGCCAGGAAAGCACCACGGGAACGGGTCAAGATTACCGTGAACATGGTCAGAGGGACCATCATCTTGAGGCCCCGGATCAATCGTGGGTTTCGCTCGCTGGTAGCCAGGTGAATCAGCATGGGCACCGTCATGGCCATCACCAGGGCAAAGTCGTTGTTGTCCTCGATCATGCCACCCGGGCCACGGATAATGTGCACCCCACCACCGGTCACAAACCCATGCAGACCATCTTTGACCCCATAGAAGGCAAAGCTCATGGTAATCACCCAGACCAGAATGCGCAGCTGTTCGCGGGTGCGAACCACGGCCGTGGTGAACAGCGCAATGAAGATGATCTTGCCATATTCAATGAACCCAGCAGAATCCACCGGGGCTTCTCCGTAGGCAAAGAAGTGCCCCAGACCAACCCAAACCAGCAAGAACAACAGCAGCCCCGTACGCATGCTGCGCACCGGCGGGTACTTTTCCCGGGCCGCTATCCAACCAGCGATCATCACAAGCGCCACGAGGAAAGACCAGCGCTGAAAACGCGCAAAGCCCCATGTCAGGTCCTGGATGCGCATGTAGGCAAGGACTGAAAAAACCAGCAGCCCCATAAAGGGGCGCCGGAAGCAGAGAGGCAGAACCCCTAGCACAAAGAGCGTAACTAGGATGTCGCGCACGGAACTAGCTCGGACCCTCCGACTTGGGGATGACTAAGCGGAACGAACAGGGGACCAGCAGCACCGATCGCTGGAGCCATCTTGAACGCAGGTTCATGGGATGAGTCTGGGCCGCTCGATCCGATCAGATCAAGCTGACCCTCACTTGAAGGCACCTCGGAATGCCTCGATGAAATCCCGTACTTCTGGGGACAAGAGATCTTGCCTGAAGGCAAATGCCCAGGTGATGTAGGCGAAGGTCACTACAAAGCCGGTGGTGAAGCCACCCACTGCAAGCCGCCGAACCGCGGTTCGTCGAGCCTGCTTGCGGGTCACGATCACGTTGACCGTGGCAAGCACCGGCACCGCCATCACGCGAGCCAGATCTCCCGCCGAGCGGAAGGTGGACTTGGAGTATTCACCGGCAATCGCCACAGCCAACCCCACGGCCAAACCAGCCAAGACCGAAAAGGCGCCTATCAGCCAAGGGTTGGGTTCAGTGGGAGAGGTGGGCAGGTTAGGGGCATCTTGAACCTCAAATGGGTTGCCCATAGGGCCGTCCAACTGGGCCAATTCCTGGCGTACGCTCTCCAGCTGGGTCTCAGTGCCCTTCAGGACGGCGTGCTTGCGGGCCTGCTCAGCGCCAAGTTCTCCGAGTTGAACATAAGCGTCCTGCAGTTCCTGGACTTCGATATTCATGGCTGCCACCTTGTCATCCTTGGCGGTGAGCTGCTGGCTCAGAATGGCAAGTTGATCCTCGGCAACCTCAACCTGCGCGCTGGCCTTGACCTTGCCCTCGTTGGGCACCATGACCTGCTCGATGAATGACGCGGTCTGCGCCGCGACCAAAGCGTCCCGTTCGTGCCGCAGCCGTCCAATTTCAGCTTGCGCCAGGCGATACTTGCGGTGAGCGGGTAACCAGCCCCTGGCCTCCAGGGTGCTCTCCAGGTTGGCAATCTCCCCGTCGATGACCTTGACCCTGTCCGCGGTGTCATCGGCCTGAACCTTGGTCGTGTAGGGAACTTCGTCTTCCATGCGGTCACGAGCAGCCACAAGGCGGTCTCGCAGAATCAGGGCATTGGCGTAGTTCTCCTCGATTTCAAGCAGCTCCTCCTTCTCTGTTTCAAGCGCGGTGAATTGGGGAGCCAATCGCTGCTTGATCCGGTCGCCGTCTGGCAAAGCCGGCGGAATACCATGCAACTGACGCAGCTCGGAAATCTGCCGGCCAATGCTCTTGAGAACTTCTTCGGTCTGTGCCCGAGACTCCTTCAGGTCGTCATGAGCTTGACGGGTTTGATTGTGTCGACGCTCAAGCACCTCGGTGCGCCAACGATCCATCAGGTTCTCCAGAAAGTCCCGGGCTCGAGCAGCCTCAACGTGAGCGAACTCCGCACGCACAAGCTGTTGGCCGGCGTACCGGTCCATTGGCGGTGTTTCAACATCCAGATTATCGAGCGTGCTCTCCACATACTCCGTCTCATCTTGGGCGACAAGCACCATGTAGTCGTCCCAGGCAAGTTCCTTGAGCACAGCCCGAACCCGCGCTGGTGAGCGGATTGTGTGTTCGGCGACCCGGCCCTCACTGGTGCCTTCGCCGCCACCGCCGTCCGCTTCCACATCACGCAACATGACACGCGTGCTCGATACGTACTTCTTGGGGATCACGATAGCGATGCTGATCCCGATCGTTGCGATCAGAGTTGCAGGAAGAACGATGGCCCAGAGCCGCCGCTTGAGGACCCCAAAAAATTCGTCTAGCTGACTTCTGGCTTCTACTTCTACTGCCATCGGATTTCTCTAGAAAATTCCCCCGGCGCCTACACCGGTACCGCCGCGGGAGGAAAATGAAGAATCAAACAGCCCATAGCGACTACCCCAGAAGAAAGCACTGCTCACCTCGCGAATCACCTCGGTGAAGGGGAAGATCAGCGCTTTGACGAGATATGCAACCTGGGCCAGCATTGTGGGCGGGACAAAAATAATGTCCCGTTCTTGCACATGGACATTGAATGTGGAGTCCCCGTCAAAGAGCTCGTTGATGTTGACCGTGATCTTTAGAGGGTCAACAGGATCGGGACGGATCAGCATGACGCGACCCAGATTGGAGGAGTTTGGCCGGGGCTCAGCCCCCATCACCGCTTCAAAAATCGTCAGATCCCCCTCAAAGACCTGCTCGCCTTCCTTGTAGACCTCGCCAAAGACAAAGTACTTCTTGCCTTGGGTTTTGATCTGCACCTCAAGCATAGTCTCTTCGTAGAAACTGCTGTAGCGCTCAGTCAAATAGGCACGCAAGTCGCTACGCGTGTAGCCGGCCACGTGCACCACCCCCAAGTCAGGCAGGAGCACCGTACCATCGATATCAACCTTTTGAGTGCTCGACAACTCATCGGGCCGAATCACATCGACGAAGGCGACAGTATCGCCGATTGTGACGTAGTTCTCTTCCTCGGCATTCCCCGTATAACGGTTGCCGAACCCATCGCGATTGAGATACTGCAAGAGCCGCTTGTCAGGAGCGCTGCTGACATTGCAGGCGCTCAGAACGACCATCAAGGTCAGGGCCACGAGGGCCCAGACCCCCCACAACCCGGACCGGTTTCCGAGGGTGAGAATCTTGTAGCTTTTGGAGGAAAGTTGCAGCATGAGCTTGAGGGGCGCCATAGGCGGTGGAACAAGGAAAGGCGGCCCTCTAGAGCCACCCCCCTCGTAGTGTGGATCGGCAGGAACCAGCCAGGAATTGACCTCACAGTAGGCTCCCCAGGGGCCGGATTCAGCCCCCAGAGCCAGAACCATACTGCTGAGCGTAGTAGTCCCGATAGGCGCCAGTCCTAAGCCCTTGCAGCCACTGGGTTTGCGACTCATACCAGTCAAGGGTCGCGGGCAGGGCACGTTCAAAAGTCCAACGCGGACGCCATCCCAAAGATGCATCAATCTTGGAGGCGTCAATGGCATAGCGCCGGTCATGACCCGGCCGGTCGGTGACATAGGTAATCAGGGACTCGGGCTTGCCCAAGGCACTCAGAATGGTCTTGACGATCTCAATGTTGGGATACTCGTTGTGCCCGCCGATGTTGTACACCTGCCCGACCTCGCCCCTCTCCAGTACTGCAAGGATTGCCTCGCAGTGGTCCTGCACATAGAGCCAGTCCCGCACCTGCATACCATCACCGTAGACTGGCAAGGGCTTATTCTCCCGGGCGTTTGCAATCATCAGGGGGATCAACTTCTCGGGGAACTGCCAGGGACCGTAGTTGTTGGAGCATCGTGTAGTCAGGACCGGAAAGCCGTGGGTATGGAAGGCTGCCCGCACCAGTAGATCGCTGGCAGCTTTGGATGCGCTGTAGGGCGAATTGGGTGCCAGGGGTGTATCTTCAGTAAAGAACCCTTCGCTACCAAGTGACCCATAGACCTCATCCGTGGAAACATGCAAGAAGCGCTCCACGCCGCGACCCCGACAAGTATCGAGCAACACCTGAGTACCCAGCACATTCGTCTGCACGAAAGGCAGCCCTGAAAGAATCGATCGGTCCACGTGGCTCTCCGCTGCCATGTGCACTACATGGATTGGCAGATCTCCACAGAGATCGAGAGCTCGCTCAACATCCTCGGCCTTGCAAATGTCCCCCTGGACAAAACGGTGTCGCTCTGATCCCTCCACCGCCGCCAGATTTTGCAGATTTCCCGCGTAGGTCAGGGCGTCAAGGTTGACGCAGAGCCAGTCCGGCCTTTGCTCGGCCAGCATGTGAACGAAGTTCGAACCGATGAAGCCGGCACCGCCGGTCAGGAGGATTGCGCGGGTCATAGTCAGGCTCAGGATCCAAGAAAGGTCTTCAGGGCGTCGCGCCAGTGGGCCATGGGCGCACCCCGCAGGTCGGTCAAGCGCTCACAATCGAGCACACTGTAGGGAGGCCGATGAGCTGGACGTGGAAACTCCTCGGTGGAGCAGGGCTGTACTTCGCGGTCATCGATGCCCGCGAACTCTACTGTGGCACAGGCAAAGTCGTACCAACTGCCCTCCCCTTCGCAGGTTGCATGCCAGATGCCCTCGCTGCCCTTGAGCAACACATCCCAGAGGGCAGGAGCCAGTTCAAGGGTCGAGGTGGGCGAGCCAAATTGATCCGAGACCACCCGTACCTTGTCCCGCTCCTCCAAAAGCCCCAGGATGGTGCCCGGAAAGTGCTTTCCACGGGGCCCATACAACCACTGCGTGCGCACAATGCGAGTCCCATCAGGGTGCGCCTCAAAGGCCTTTTGTTCCCCTGAAAGCTTGGTTCGGCCGTAGACCGAAAGCGGATTGGTCGGGTGACGCGGCTCGTAGGGCACCGATGCCTCCCCATCGAAGACGAAGTCGGTGGAAACAATCACCAGGGGAATCCCCGCCTGCGCTGTAGCCCCGGCCAAGACGCCGCAAGCCAAACCATTGATGCGCTCGGCGAGCTCTGGTTCCTCTTCCGCCTTGTCCACCGCAGTGTAAGCCGCCGCGTGAATCACACCGCTGAAAGGACCCCGTTCTCGGAACAGTCGGGCCACCTGACTGGAATCGGTCAAGTCCACCCCCAGGGCCTCAACGCCGGGAGCTTCGCGCAGGTCCGTGCCGAGGGTCTCGACACCGTCGGGAACCGCGAGCAGCAGNTGGCTNCCCAGCATGCCCGCTGCACCGGTGATCAAGACCTTGTTTTCTTTGCTCTCGCTCATGGGTTGTAGTCAGAACAGTCCGACTCTTCAGTCCATGTGGTTGGCGCCGGTCTCGGCCACCAGATTCGAAGCCTGATGCAAGGACTGGAAGGTTCCCGCATCAGTCCACCAGCCATCAAGAATATCAGCCGTCAAACTGCCATCCTTGATGTACCAATTGTTCACATCAGTGATCTCGAACTCGCCCCGGGCGGAGGGCTCCAATGAACTGATAATGTCGAAGACTCGCGCGTCGTACATGTATATGCCAATCACCGCCAGGTTGGAAATTGGATCACTGGGCTTTTCGACAATCTCTACGACACGCCCGTCCTTCATGGTGGCCACACCGAAGCGTTCGGGGTCGTGGACCTCCTTGAGCAGGACCTTGCCGCCGCCGCCCTGGGCCTCAAAGGCTTCCACGGCTGCCTTGATGTTTCCCTCGATCAGGTTGTCCCCCAGGACCACTGTCAGCGGGGCTCCAGCCGCCCAGTGCTCGCACAACCCAAGCGCCTCGGCAATGCCTCCCTCGCCCTCCTGGTAGGTGTAATTGAGATGCTTGAGCCCAAACTCCTTGCCATTCCCCAACAGGGAAAGGAAGTCTCCAGACTTGCGTCCGCCAGTCACGATCATGATGTCCGTGATCCCGGCGTTGACCAGGGTCTGAATCGGATAATAGATCATCGGCCGATCAAAGACCGGCAGCAGGTGCTTGTTGGTGATCTTGGTCAGGGGGAAAAGCCTCGTACCGAGGCCTCCGGCCAAAATGACGCCTTTCATTGTTCTTTGGTTCCTTGGGAGGATTGAGGAGAGTGCTGGGTGGCTTTGGGGGCAGCAAGTTACTCGATCACGACGCTCAGGGGGCGATTCTGTCCCTCATGGACGTCCTCGATACCACCTGACAAAGCGCTCAAGGCCCTCTGCCACGGGCACCCGGGGGTCATAGGCCAGAATCTCCCTCGCGTGGGATATATCCGCGTATGTCACTGGAACGTCCCCGGGCTGGTTGGGCA
This sequence comes from Planctomycetota bacterium, assembly GCA_002686945.1. Classification (GTDB taxonomy): domain Bacteria; phylum Planctomycetota; class UBA1135; order UBA1135. Next base: position 10,498 of record NYYZ01000004.1, on the reverse strand, counting down.
GACGCTCAAGAACTGGCTCCTTTCCGCAGGCCGCGCCGATCTGGACCACCAGATCCTCAAGGCTGGTGGTTTGGGATTCCCCCAGGTTGAAGATCTGAAATGCCCCGCAGCGATCAATGGCCTGAACCACACCTCCCACAATGTCGCTCACATAGGTGTAGTCCCGACGGCTCCTGCCATCACCAAAGAAGGGGATCGGCTGACCCTCGTGAACGCAACGGACAAAGCGATGGATCGCCATCTCAGGCCGTTGGCGTGGACCATAGACCGTGAAGAAGCGCAGACAGGTGGTAGGAATCTGATAGAGGTGATGGAAGGTCCAGCAGAGCAGTTCTCCCGCGCGCTTGGTTGCCGCATAGGGCGAGACCGGCCTGGACACATCATCCTCCTCATGAAAAGGCACTTTCAGGTTGCCCCCATAGACACTCGAAGAAGAAGCGAACACAAAGCGTGTCTTGGGGCTCTGTTGCAGCGCCTCCAGTATCAAGGTTGTTCCCCGCACATTGACGTCCTGGTAAAGCGAGGGAGCATCCAAGCTCGGACGCACTCCAGCCATTGCGGCCAGGTGCACCACTCCGTCGAACCCATCCTTCACGATCAAGCGTTGCATCAGATCAGCATCGCGGATGTCCCCTTCGATAATCTCGCCTCCTGCACTCAAGACCAGAGCGGCGTTCTCACGCTTGATCTTGGGATCATAGAAGTCATTGAAATTGTCGAGCACTACTACCCGGTCCCCACGCTTAAGAAGCGCCTCGGCAAGATGGGAGCCGATAAAGCCGGCGCCTCCGGTAACCAAGAAACGACCACTCATTCGACTGTCACGCTCTTGGCGAGATTGCGGGGCTTGTCTATGTCGCAGCCACGCTGGTCTGCGATGTAGTAGGAAAACAACTGCAAAGGAATCACATTCAGCAGGGGCGACAGGATCTCAAGCGTCTGGGGCACTGAGCACACATCCCGCGCCAGGTCGTGTGTGGCCTGGTCCGAACCCACGCTGAACACAACGCCACCACGAGCCTGTACCTGCTCCACGTTGGACCTCATCTTGTCCGCCAGGGGTGAAGGAGAGTTCACGCTCACAATCGTCATGCCTGGATCGATCAATGCGATCGGGCCATGCTTCATTTCGCCAGCAGCGTAGCCTTCAGCGTGCACATAGGAGATTTCCTTCAACTTCAGGGCGCCTTCAAGGGCGATGGGAAAATTGATTCCCCGTCCGATAAACAGGAAGCCCTTGGCGGCCACGTGATTACGCGCCACCGCGCGCATGTGCTCGCACTTCTCACGGGTCAAGAGTTGCTCCATCTGGAAGCGCAAGCTGCGCAGGCCGTGCAGGACTTCTCGCGCACGCTCCGCGCTGAGCGCTCCATTAGCACGCCCAAGACGGATCGCAAGCAGAATGCCCGCCGCCACCTGGGCAGTGAAAGCCTTGGTGCTGGCCACGCCAATCTCCGGACCCGCGTGGGTCAAGATCACGTGGTCCGCTTCGCGCACCTGACTGGCCCCTTGAACGTTGCAGATCGCCAACACACGGGCGCCCAGTTCGCGGCATAGCCGTGTAGCCGCCAGCGTGTCGGCGGTTTCGCCGGACTGAGTCAAGGCCAGGGCGAGGGTATCTTCCACCAGGACCGGATTGCGGTAGCGGAATTCGCTGGCAAACTCCACATCAACGGGCACCCGGGCCAACTCCTCAATTGCATAGCGAGTGACCCAACCAGCATGCAGTGCGGTGCCACAGGCTACAACCTGCACGCGCTGGACTGAACGCAGAGCTTCGTCCTCAAGACCCGGCAATACTACATCACCAGCCTGTTCATCCATGCGATCGAAAACCGTACGCGCCAACACATCAGGCTGCTCGTGGATTTCTTTGAGCATGTGATGGGGCCAAGGCCCCTTGTTGGCTTCGGTGGGGTCCCAATCAATCCCCTTGGGCGCGCGCTCCACGGGACTGCCGTCTGCGGCAAACAACTCAAAACCGTCTGCGGTCAAGACACCAATGTCCCCGTCCTCTAGAAAGACCACATCACTGGAGTGGGGCAATAGGGCTAACAGATCGGAACCCAGATAGGTTCCCCCGGGGCCCTGTGCCACCACAAGCGGGGGACCCTGCCGTGCGCAGATGATCGCCGGTCCAGATTCTGTACTCAGCAGGAAGGCCACCGCGTAGTAGCCCTTTACCTGTGCGAGAGCGGTTCGTAGAGCCGCCAGGGCATCACCATCTGTCGCTGCAAATTCAATAGCGAAGAGATGGGCCAGAGCCTCACTGTCGGTCTGGGAGGCAAACTCGACCCCCTTTTCCAGCAGTTGCATGCGCAAGTCCTGGTGGTTCTCAATGATCCCGTTGTGGACCATGGCCAGTTGGCCGTCCCCAGCCAGATGCGGGTGCGCATTGGCATCACTGGGCGAACCATGGGTCGCCCAGCGGGTGTGTCCAATACCTGCGCTGCCATCAGCAAGTGAGCCAGTGGCCAGGGCTGCCTCCAAATTGGCCAGGCGCCCTTGCTTCTTGCAAAGCAAGACCCCCTCGCCCGTATGAACCGCAACGCCGGCACTGTCATAACCACGATACTCCAGAACCCGCAAACCCTCAATCAGAGTCGAGAGCACTGATTCACCCCGACGGACAGCTCCAACAATGCCACACATGGCGCGCGCTAGGCAGTCCCCACACGCTCTTGAAAAAAGGAGAGGGTCCGGGCAAGCCCGCTGGCCAGATCAACCTGGGGCTCCCATCCGAGCAATTCACGCGCCTTTGTAATGTCTGGTTGACGCACCTTGGGGTCATCCTCTGGCAAGTCTGCATAAACCAACCTGGATTCGGAACCTGTTAGTTCGATCACCCGCTCGGCAAACTCCTTGATCGTTATCTCAGAGGGGTTGCCGATATTCACGGGCAGACTTTCATCGGACCAGAGCAAGCGCACGATGCCCTCCACAAGATCATCCACATAACAGAAAGAACGGGTCTGGGAGCCATCCCCAAAAACCGTCACATCTTGCCCCCGCAGAGCCTGGGACATAAACGCGGGCAACGCGCGGCCATCATTGAGACGCATGCGCGGTCCATAGGTATTGAATATGCGCACGATGCGGGTCTCCACCTGATGAAAGCGGTGGTAGGCCATGGTCATGGCCTCGGCAAAACGCTTGGCCTCGTCGTAGACTCCGCGAGGCCCAACAGGATTCACGTTGCCCCAATAGTCCTCGGACTGGGGATGCACTAGCGGATCTCCATAGCACTCCGAGGTAGAGGCAATCAGCAAGCGGGCACCCTTGGCCTTTGCCAACCCCAGCACCTTGTGCGTGCCCAGCGAGCCAACCTTGAGGGTCTGGATAGGCAGTTCCAGATAATCGATCGGGCTGGCGGGCGAGGCGAAGTGCATGATCACGTCCAACTTCCCCGACACATGGATGAACTCGGTCACATCCTGGTGAATGAAGTGAAAGTTCTTGGTGTGCAGCAAGGAATCGATGTTGGCCAGATCACCGGTCAAGAGGTTGTCCATGCAAAGAACCTCGTGGCCCTCCCCGACAAAACGTTCACAGAGGTGGCTGCCAAGGAATCCGGCGCCCCCTGTAATGAGTATGCGTTTCATAGCTTGGGGCCCGTTCGAAGAGCCAATAGGATGGTAGCAATCAAGGCAGCCAGGGTACGTCAGTCGGCCTTGACAGCAGCAGCCTCAGTAGTGACCGACGGGCTCACGTTAGCCAGGTCGGACAAGCGCACATGTTGATCAGCGCTTACATGCAATTGCACTCCCAGGGCCCTGAGTTGCTGACCTTTGAGCATGTCTGCACTGACCACCCCTGCGGGATCTCGGTCTGTCACCACTCCAGGACCGACCACCAAGGGTACTGGCCCCACCTTTCCCGCAAGCACATGATCCGGGTCATGTATGCTGGGCGCGGACCAGTTCCCCATCACAGGCAGATGCAACACATCACCCGGGGTAAGCACAATGCGCTCATCCGCAAAGGCCAGGGTCGCTTCGCTGCTACCACGATGACGAAGTTCGAGAACCTCAGCAGCGATCAGCTCCAGATAGAATGGCCCTCCATCACCCAACAGATGTGAACCACCGGGCAGTCGAACCACTTCACCGGCGCCCATGTCCACCGTGGCACGCACAATCTGCAGGAAAGAGACCATGGGCTCTCCCCGAGAGGGCGAGCCCAGCACCAACACACCATTGCCGTGCATGCTTGCACGAGAACCCTGAGGAAAAACCAGCTCCGCGCGACCGCCAGCATCGGTGAAGACCGCCGCCCCTGCATGGATGCGTGCTTGACGGTCATAGAAATGCAGACTGTGAATCGAGGTCTGACCAGCCCGCTTCACATGAACCGTGTCTGCGTGGCGCACCAGCAGAGCCTCCTCGGGGCCTTCCAAGAGCAAGTCGGTGAAACCCGGAGGAAGCGTGTCTGGGCCACCCATCGGGCTGGGATAACGCTGGGCGTTGCATCCAGTCGCAACCATAAGAACGAGCAGGGACGTGGTTTTGATCATGATCCTTCCTTGTGAGTCGAGAACCAACGCTCAACGAATCCAGTGTCGTGGGCGCCCCCGCGGAATTCAGCATTGTCCAGAATCTCCCTGAGCAACGGAATAGTGGTAGCCACCCCATCGATCACAAATTCGTCGAGGGCACGCAACATAGTACGAATAGCCTCATCACGAGTGGGACGATGAACCAGCAATTTGCCGATCATCGAGTCGTAGTGAGGTGGAATACGGTAGCCCCCGTAGCAGTGACTGTCCACGCGCACGCCGGGCCCTCCAGGGGGCACGAAGGCGCGTAAGAGCCCTGGAGAAGGCCGAAAGTCCTTGGCTGGATCCTCTGCATTTATGCGGCACTCAATGCAGTGGCCACGCTGCACCACGTCCTTTTGCCGAAACCCCAGCGGCAGGCCCGCGGCCGCCCGAATCTGCTCGACAATCAAGTCCAATCCGGTCACCATCTCGGTCACGGTGTGCTCCACCTGGATTCGTGCATTGACCTCTATGAAGTAGAAGTTCTGCTTGGAGTCAACCAAGAACTCCACAGTGCCCGCGGTGGTGTAGTTGGCAGCCTTCGCCATCCGCACTGCGGCCTCGCCGATCCTGGTCCGCAACTTGGGGGACAGGCTTGCACTAGGAGATTCTTCGATCAGTTTCTGATGACGACGCTGGACCGAACAATCACGCTCGCCTAGATGCACAACATTGCCGTCACAATCCGCCAATACCTGAACCTCGACATGGCGCGGACGCTCGACGAATTTCTCGAGATAGACGTCCCCATCACCAAAGGCCGCCTGGGCTTCGGTGGAAGCCGCCCGCAATCCTGTCTTGAGGCTGGGCTCATTGCTGGCCACGCGCAATCCTCGACCGCCGCCTCCGGAGGTCGCTTTGATCATGACGGGATAGCCGATCTCCTGGGCCACCCGAATCGCATGTGCTTCATCCGTAATCAAACCGTCGGATCCAGGAACCACAGGCACCTTGGCCTCCATAGCAATCGCGCGCGCCCGAGCCTTGTCCCCCACCGCACTGATCACCTCTGGTTCTGGACCCACGAAGCCGATCTTGCAGGAACGGCAGACCTCGGCGAAGTGGGCGTTCTCCGCCAGAAAACCATACCCAGGATGAATCGCATCCACATCGGCGATCTCCGCCGCAGAAATGATCGATGGCACATCCAAGTAGGATTCAGCCGCTGACGCGCCCCCGATGCAAATCGTCTCGTCGGCCTGGCGCAGGTACAGTGCATCCGCATCAGCGCTGGAGTAGACCGCAACGGTCTCCACACCCAATTCACGGCAGGCGCGAATCACCCGCTGGGCGATCTCCCCCCGGTTCGCAATCAATATGCGTCGAAACATCAGCGCGGGCGCACAAGAAAAAGAGGCTGACCGAATTCCACGGGCTCGCCGTTCTCCACGAGCAGTTCAACTATCGACCCACGGCATTCAGCACGGATCTCGTTCATGACCTTCATCGCCTCAACGATGCACACCACTGTGTCCTCTTCGAGCACATCCCCCACCGAGGAGAAAGGGTCCGTTTCTGGAGATGGCGCCCGATAGAAGGTGCCCACCATGGGACTGGTGATCTCAATCAGCCCCTCCCCACGCGCCTCGCCTGCTGCTGGTGCAGGCGCCTCGGCCCCGGATTCCACTGCTGGTGCAGGGCCCGGCATGGGGGCCGGCGCATGAGCACTGCCCGGCACCATAACCACCTGGGGACCGGAGCCCGCCTCGGGACCACGGCGCAAATGCACCTTCATGCGAGCTTGCTCGTCTTCGATTTCGAGCTCAGTCACCTCTCCGCGCTCCATGAGGCGGATCAGGTTTCGAATCAACTTGAGGTCCATAGGTGCTGCAGGGGGTTCGGGGGGGGTGTTTTCCACGGGCACAGGATACCCCCCAGGGCACCGGGAACCCAAGGGCCGCCCCGGGGAGTCCCCAGACTATTCCTCCAGGTACGAGTCCCTCACTCCTCCCGACGCCAGGGACCGGACTTGCCGCCGCTCTTGGCCAGCAGCTCTACCTTCTTGATGCTGATGCCCTTGGAGAGAGCCTTGGTCATGTCATAGAGGGTCAAGGCCGCCACGCTGGCCCCGGTCATTGCCTCCATTTCGACTCCCGTGCGCCCCCAGGTGATCGCCGTGCAGCGCACCTCCAGGCTATTTTCATCCACCTTCTCGATATCCACATCAACCCCATCGAGGCCCAGGGGATGGCAAAGGGGGATCAGATGGCCGGCCCGCTTGGCGGCCCCCACACCTGCCATGCGCGCCACTTCAAGCACCGGCCCCTTGGGCCCCCCTTCCACCAAGATGCCCTCCAGAAGCCCCAACGGGAACTCCACGATGGCTCGCGCAGTGGCCTCTCTCTGCGTTTCTTGCTTGGCAGAGACATCGACCATGCGCGCCCGGGGTCCGCTTCCAGAGTCGGCCACATGGGAAAGGGATGGAACGGGGGGCTGCTGGTTGTCCTGGGACATGGGATCGAAGGGTAGGGGCACGCTTGAGATAGGCAGCTGGCCAAACTCAAGAGACCGGCACCACAGAGGGGATTATGGACCAGATTGGGCCCAAGCAGGGGGCAAACCACATCCGGGGCAGGAGCATGCACTTCTGGGGCGCAAATCAGGCAGTCCCGAGACGCTTCCGGGACAATATTCAAGGCTAGGTTTCGGTAACAGGACCTGCGATGATGGTCTGGGAGCCGTAGATTAGGAGTACCTTGGGCCAAACCTCCCGCCAGAGGACAATACCTGCCGATACCCAAGGGGGGTGCCGCCTGCTCTGCATCCCCCCAAGCTTTCAGCCTCAGCTTTCATGAACCGAGTCATCTACGCCCTCCTGGTCTGCCCACTTGCCACCCTCGGCGGAGCGCATCACGCTCTCCCTCAGGATGATTTTGCGACCCTGCTTTCCAAGAAGGCCCAGGCTGCCCAGGATCTGCCAGTAGCGGAACTTTTTCGCGAAGCACGGCAGGTAGGACGCATTCTGGGGGACGAAGCGGGAGCGGCCTTTGACAGGGAGGTGGAGCGCCTGCTGCAGGTTGAGGACAACAAACCGCGCACGACCCTTTTCCTGGTGGCCACACGCTTGAGCGGAGATGATCCCGACATGGAAATGCTGGCCGGATCCTTGAGCACTGTCCTCAAGGCCCCCGATGCCCAGGCGGCCCGAGCCGCCGCCGAACTCGCCTCTGGAGCAGGTTTTGACCGTGGCCCATTGGAAACCCGCCGCAGCCTGACCGAGGCCTTGACAGCCGTGGCAATCAATGGAGAGCAAGCCCCCGACACCCGGGTTGCTGCTGCGGTGGCCGCTCACGGCATTGGCCTGGGCGACCAACTGGCCCGCCCACGTCGGGTCCTGTTCGAATTTCTGGAATCGAGCGACCCCACCCTCTCAGGACGCGGCGCTCTGGGCCTGGCCGAACTGGGTGCAATGGAAGATGTGCAAGGTGTTGTACCCGTACTTGAACGCCTCGCCACCGAACCGGGGCCAGATGGATTGCTGGCGCGGTCATACCTCAAGCAACTGCAGATCCGCCGCTTCAAGGACACGGAACTGCGACGAGCGCGTGAGCATAGCGCAGAACTCTTGCTCCAGGGGAACCAGGGCGACCCGGATCTGCAACGCATCAGCAACCTGATCGAGCTGGTCCGTCGCTTTCACATCGATGGGAATTCGGTGGAACGAGAGGACTTGGTTGAGGCCGCCATGCAGGGCTTGTTGAGGCGCATGGACCCGCACTCGTCCTTCTTCAACTCAGCCGCCTGGCAAAAATTTGAACAGGACATCGAAGCGGAATACGGGGGCATCGGCGCCTATGTAAATGTGGACCGTGAAGACGGTCTCTTCACCATCACCAAGCCGATCTACTCAGGACCGGCATACAAAGCAGGCCTCTACACGGATGACAAGATCGTCAAGGTGGACAGCTGGCCCACATTGGGTGAAGAAAGCACCGAGGTGATCAAGCGCCTCAAGGGGCGGCCCAACACCGAGGTCAAGCTCTACATCTGGCGCCGGGGTATGGACTCGGAGCTGATCGATCGCCCCACCGAAGAAATGGCGGTCACCATCAAGCGAGGGGTGATCACGATCCCTCCGGTGCACTTTGCCATGCTCCCGGGCGGCATTGGGTTGATCGAGCTGTCCACATTCAGCCGCGTGGCCAGCACCGAGGTGGCAAGCGCCTTGCACACCCTGATGGATCAGGACCTGCGCGGGATCATTCTGGATCTACGCAATAACACCGGCGGACTCCTTGACGAAGCGCGCAATGTGGCAGATCTCTTTCTGCCCGCGGGCAAGGTAGTGGTCTCCACCGAATCCCGCGTGCGCTCGAGTCGCTCCTACCGCACCCGCCAGGCTGCCTTGGTACCTGAGGACATGCCGGTGGTGGTCTTAATCAACCGCTTCAGCGCTTCCGCTTCGGAGATTGTATCCGGCGCGCTGCAAGATCACGGACGCGCCCCATTGATCGGCCAACGGTCCTACGGCAAAGGATCAGTACAGAACCTGATATCCCTTCCTGGAGAAGAAGACGATGGCTATGCCGATGAAAACCGCAACGGCCGCCGGGACGCCTGGGAGCCAATCACCAACGACCAGGATGAGGACGGCGAATTTGATTATGCCCCAAGGGTCAAACTGACCATCGAGAAGTACCTCTTGCCCAGCGGACGGTCGATTCACCGCTCCTTGGAGGAAGATGGCAGTATCAAGAGCCCCGGTGGTGTGGAGCCGGACCAGGAGGTCTCCCCCACGCGCTACTCTGGCTGGCGACTGAAGGAAATGCGCCGCATCCAAGGCACGCGCAAACTGCGCCTGTGGGCCCAGGAAAACGCAGCGGCCCAGACCGAGTCCTTCTCCCGTCTCGCTGATTCCGATATGGGAGACTGGAATCAATGGGCTAACTTCGACGAACTCTACTCATCTCTCAAGACAAGCTTGAACCGCGAAGATGTGCGGCTCCTGCTGCGCGCTGAGGTGCGCCGTCTGGTGGAAGACACCCGCGGCAGTGCCTTTCCAATGGGCGACTTTCAAGAGGACCTCCAACTCCAGGCGGCAATCAAGGAAATCTATGCCCAGAAAGATCTGGATTGGAACTCAGTGGCAGAATTCCAGGCGACATTTGATTCGGCCGAAGACGATCTGGATGGACCTCCTGTAGCCGCCATGGATGCAGTCCTCTTGGACGAAGCCCTGGCACTCCTGGGCAGAGCAGAGTCAGCAGATCGCAGCCTGTCCGCAAAGGAACTCAAACAGTTGCGCGAGTTGCTGGGGCGGGCGGAAGGTACCGAGAAGTAGCCCGATCATGCACTCCCACGGGCTTCAAGCCCGCTGCTCAACCAAGAGCCGACCTCAAGGGGTCGGCTCTTCTGCTTTCACCTCTGCATTGTCCGGTGGAACATCATCCGCAGCCGCGAACTGTTCCATGGCAGGCACCACCAACTCGCGTACCAAGATCAAGCCCGATGCCGCCAGGGGCAAGGCCAAAAGGAAACCAAACATGCCCATGGTTGCACCACCGATAAAGACCGCCACGAAGACAAACAGAGGATGCAAGCCGAGTGAATCCCCCAGAATACGGGGCACCAGGAAGTAGCCCTCCAGCACTTCAGCGATGGCGAATACCGCGCTGATCAAGCCAAAGGTCACGAGAAACTCAGCGCCAGGAGAAGTTAGAGCCACCAAGAAGGTGAATGCATAACCAAGAAAAGCTCCCACAAAAGGAATCAAGGCTGCGAAGCCGGAGGCCATGCCCAGAAAAACCGCGTAGGGTGCCCCCACCAGCCACAAGCCTATTGTCAACAACACGCCCTTGATCAAGCAAACGGTCAAGCGCCCGCGGAAGAAGACAGTCAGCACTTCCCCGATGCGCTGGGCGATGCGCGCTACGCGCTCCTGCTCGGGTGCAGGCACATACTTGCGCACCCCTGCGTGAATGCGGTCCAACTCAAACAACAAGTACCAGGCGTAGATCGGCA
>NYYZ01000003.1 GCA_002686945.1 Planctomycetota bacterium | reverse complement strand
GGTCGAGCGGCACGCAGGTAATTGGTCGGCAGCTGCACGCGCGCTCGGGGTCGAACGCGCGAACCTGCATCACCTCGGCAAGCGCCTCGGCCTGAAGTGAATGCGCTGCAATAGCCGTAGATCGACGCTTAGCGCGGGGAGCGTCCGCAGTCACATGGTCAGCAGACCTTCGCGGATCGCGAGTCGCGCAAGCTCAGCGGCCGAGTGACACTTGAGCTTGCGTTGCAGATTCTCGCGGTGCTTCTTCGCTGTGCCGAGGCTCATCCCCAGCTCGCGCGCGACTTCCTTGTTGGCACGCCCGAGGGCCAGAAGCTGGAAGACCTCGCGTTCGCGCGGTGTCAGGCTGGCCAGTCGGCCGCGTGAAGAGTCGAGCTGCGCATCTCCGCTGATGCCGTGGACGAGCGCGGACGCAACCCTGGGAGAGACGTACGGATCTCCGCGGTAAACGGCCTGGATCGCGATCTCGAGCTCGGCCGGATCGGAGTCCTTGGAGAGGTAGCCCTCCGCTCCGGCCTCGAGCGCCTCGCGCACGAAGGACTCGCCCTCGTGGTGCGTCAGCATGACGATCTTGGCCTTCGGCGCGCTCTTGCGAATCGGGATGATCGCGTCGATCCCCGAGAGTCCGGGCATGGTGATGTCGAGCAGGATGACCTCGGGAAGCAGCTCAGCGATCTCGTCCACCGCCTTGCGCGGATCTCCTTCATCGCCGACGACCCGGAAGAGCTCGCGCCCGTTCAGCAGATTCTTGAACGCTGAGCGGATCAACGCGTGATCATCGACCAGGTAGACGTCGATCGGGGTCTCGGTAGGGCTCATGGCTGAGATCTTGTAGTGGTGACATATTGTAGAGGTACTGCAGTCTGCGTATCACCCTAGTCTACGACCAGATTGCGCTCTCTTCCGCTCTGACCTTCTGAGTGTGTCCCCGGCGACCCTGAATGCGCATTTGCCGTCTCGGGTCTACGCACTTGGCCGGACGTCGAGCCGCCGTTCTCCGGAGTTGGCCGGCCTACCGAGCGGCTGTCCGCTGAGCAGCAGTCTGGCGCGAAGGCTCGCGCACCGGATACGCTGCGCATCGGTGATCGCTTTCGCCTGCACCCCGGATGGCGAACAGCCCGTGCCACCGGTCGATATATTGAGCCAACCCCTCATTCCTCCCCCTCTCCCCCTGCGACACCCCGTGAAAGTCCTGCACATCACCAAGACCCTCCCCCAGGAGATGCTTGGCCCCATGTACCTCAGCAGAGTGGTCAAGGACGCCGGCCACGATATGAAGGCCCTTTTTGTGCCCGACCCCCAGTGGATCTCGAAGGTGCGCGAATACAAACCTGACGTCATCACCTGGTCCCTGATGACGGGGAACCACAAGGCGATCTTCGACGTCAATCGCCTGCTGAAGTCCAAGCTCGAGTTCTTCTCCCTCATGGGTGGGCCGCATGTCACCTTCGTCCCTGACTGCGTCAAGCGACCGGATGTCGACGCTGTCTGCATCGGCGAGGGAGAGGGAGCCCTAGTCGACCTGCTGAATGCCCTCGAGAGAGGTGAGGATTGGCGTGACATCAAGAACCTCTGCTACGCGGACGAGCAGGGGGAGATCGTCAAGAACCCTCTGCGGCCGCTCATCAAAGACCTCGACGCCCTGGGCATCCCGGATCGCTCCGTCATCTACGACGCGCAGCCCCTCTACCGCGAGAGCCCGCGCAAGGTCGTCGTTACGCAGCGCGGTTGCCCGATGCTCTGCTCCTTCTGCTTTCACCACGCGTGGAAGTCCAAGATCTATGGCGTGCGCAACACCGAGTATGTACGCAAGCGCAGCGTCAGCCATGTGATCGAGGAGGTCCAGCAGATACGTAAGGAGTATCCGCTCGAGTTCGTTCACTTCCTCGATGACATCTTCAACTTGCGCAGTGACTGGCTGAAGGAATTCTGCGAGCGATGGCCCAAGGAGGTGGGGCTGCCATTCGACGTGATCCTCATGGCCAACATGACTCGGGAGGAGCACATCGTCCAGCTCGCGAAAGCAGGTTGCGTGTACGCCAGAATTGCGTTCGAGGCCGCCAGCGACTTCGTTCGCAACACGGTGTTCCGAAAGAACACGGAGCGCCGGCAGCTGACCGACGCCGCGCGCTGGATCAAGGCATCCGGCATCCGCCTCGGCTCACTGAACATGCTCGGAGGACCTGGCGGAACCCTCGAGGATGACATCGACACCCTCAAGCTGAACATCGAGTGCGAAGTGGACCACCCCTTGTGCTCGATCGTCCAGCCGTATCCTGAGTTCGAGCTGAATGACATCACCGAGGGCCTGGGGATAGCCGTGAAGAGCTACGACGAGTTCCCCGCACAGTTCAACCGGGAGGCCACTATCAAGGTGGCGGACAAGCAGTCCATCGAGAACCTGCACAAGTGGTTCCCGATCCTGGTGAGGATTCCGAGTCTCTTGCCCATCGCTCGCCGCACTCTGCGTTTTCGCGTGCTCTCCAGACCCCTGCTCATCATGTACATGCTGTACTCGGAGTGGCTGGTGAGCGAGCAGAACCAGCTCTACGCCAAGGCGCACCGGCGCCTCGATCCGCGAAGCTGGACGCTCGTCGACTTCGCGGCCAGGGTCGTGCGCAGGGGCGCGGTCTTGATGCTCTCATTCGTGGGCGCGAAGGTCGTACACAAGATGGTGACTCGACTCCAGATGGGCGATGAGCGCGTCATCGCCCACATGGACTGAGGTCGTGAGCATGTGGTGGCACCTGTGTCCTCGTGAAGAAAACGAGAGGCGTACCAGCTTTTTGGAGGGCTGTGTCGTCGACGACCGGTCCCCAGGAAGCACGCGAGCAGCCATCAGCCGGAGTTCGCATGCCATACCGGGCAAGTTCGTATGCGCCCGCGCTCACCCCCCCTTCAGAGTTCGGCAGCATGTGGCGAGTGCTGGAAGTGCGCAGTGTTGCGCACAAGGCGCAGCCGACCTGGAACTGCAAACACGTCATTCAGAGCGCCCGAAAAGAGACCATGACTAGATGGTCTCGAATGCAGGTCGCAGCGTAGCATATTCACTGGACTGCTCTCCAACTCATGACTACATACACTCGGAACGCATTCACACATAGTTCATCATGCTCCCGATCGCTGCTCTCTCTCTGACTCTGGTTACGGTTGCGTCCGCCCCACCTCGACTTCAGGACCGAGCCGATTATCTCGGGGATCCCGTCAACTATGACGCGCCCGAGCGCGAGGACCCCGTCGCCCGCCTGCTAGAGGCCATCGCAATAGGCGAGGCCGAGCTGGAGTGGGATGAGAAGCGCGGCTGGCTGCCCGCACTGCTTGCAGCATTCGATGTGGAGCCCTCCTCGCAAGTGCTCGTGTTCTCGAAGACCAGCTTCCAGAGTAGTCGCATCTCACCCAGCACTCCGCGCGCGCTCTACTTTGGCGAGCGAGCTTATGTCGGCTGGATCCCCGGTGCGCCCATGATGGAGATTACGGCCATCGACCCGCTACAAGGCCCGACTTTCTACGCGCTGGAGCAGGAGCCGGGGGAGCCGATCTTCACGCGCCTCGACAATGAGTGCCTGCAATGCCATGGCTCCTCGCGCACGCGTCATTGGCCTGGAAACCTGGTGCGCTCCGTACATCCAAATCCGCGTGGATTCCCGATTCTGCGCTCGGGAACACACTTGACCACACACGCCAGTCCGCTCGAGGAGCGCTGGGGCGGCTGGTATGTGACGGGCACGCATGGGGAGCAGCGCCACATGGGCAACACGACTGTCGCCGAGGTTGACCGGGCATATAGCCGCGGCGATGAGGAGCGCGTCGATACCAGCGCTGGGGCGAACATTACCGACCTCTCGCGCTTCTTCAACGTGAGCTCCTACCTCACCCCCCACTCGGATCTCGTAGCCCTGATGGTGATGGAGCACCAGGCGGAGATGCACAACTTGATCGCCAGGGCCAGCTACCAGGGGCGCATAACGACGGCGTACCAGGCAAACATGAACGAAATCCTGGACCAGCCCGCGGACCATGTCAGTGAATCAACTCAGCGACGCTATGCGCGGGCCGCGCAAGACCTCGTCGACCACTTGCTCTTTCGCGACGAGGCGCAACTTGCGGAGCCCATTGCTGGCACGTCTACCTTTACAGTCGACTTCGCCAAGGATGTTCCACGGGACCCTCGAGGTCGCTCGCTCTACGACTTCGACTTGAAGACGCGTCTCTTCGCCTACCCCTGCAGCTACCTCATCTACGGTGAGGGCTTCGATCGCCTGCCCGCCCCCGTGCTCGCAGTGATCTGGGCAGAGCTCTGGGCGATCCTGCACGGCGAAGAAGTGTCCCGGGAGTTCCCACATCTCTCCGCTGAGGATCGTGCGAACATCCTCGCGATCCTGCTGGAGACCAAGGATGGCCTGCCGGCAAACTGGCGCTAGTCCCGCCGCTCTCTATCGGGTGGAAGGCGCAGTGCTACTTTCGGCTCCTGTACCTGCTCGTGGACGGCAGCCTGCGCGAGATCCACGGCGAGACACCATTCGGCCAGGCGCGAAGGACTCCCCGGTAGAAGCGACGCTCCATTGCGGATAGATCCTGCATGCACAACGAATCCTCTCGCAAGTACTCGATCGCAGTCATTCTCCTGCAGCCGCAGTGCAACATGACATGCTCGTTCTGTGTCACGGAGAACGACTTTGACCGGATGGAGTACTCAGAAGCGCTGCGCCTCCTCGATCACCTGCGTGACGACGGCATTCGGACTGTGATCTTCGGGGGTGGCGAGCCATTCGCCTGGCCCGGAGATCTCATCGCTCTGGCGAGTCAGGCCAAGGCCCGCGGGATGATCGTCCAAGTGGGAACGAACGGGGTCGACCTCCCCGCTGGTTTCAGCGGGTTGACTTGTATCGATCGCTGGATCCTGCCGCTGGAGTCAGTGGCTCCGAACATCCACAACGCAATGCGTCAGTGGCGAGGCGGGCATCATGGGACCATTGTCGAGCGGCTAGGCGAGCTGCAGCGGGCCTGCAGGACAGTCACGGTCTCGACCGTGCTCACTGCCGTCAACATCGACGGCGTAGCCGACCTGGCTCGCTACCTGCGCGAGTACCACTCGGTTGCGGAGAACGTCCATGCGTGGCATCTCTATCAGTTCCTGCCGATCGGTCGCGGAGGCGAGCGATCCAAGGCGGAGCTCGCGATCCCGCCCGAGCAGTTTGAGGCCGCGTGCGAGTCCGTCCGGTGCGACGAGCTTCCGTTCAGTGTCTTTCGGCGGGCGGATATGTACAGGCCCCGGACGATCGCGTTCTACTGGAGTAAGGACGGCATCTTGCGCTCAGGCAGCGAGGCGCTGCACGGAGTCGCCGGCCATCGAACGCGCGGGGCCTTCGAGATCCCCTAAGGGCGCGCGGCGTTGATGCGCGATTCCGAATAGAGCGACAAATCCCCCCCAGAAGCAGAATCAGCGAGCCACTGCTGCAGTTGGACTTTGAGATTTTGAGCGGTCAACCAATCTGCTGGAGCGAGAGGCGAGCTGTCGCAGCGCCGCAGGGCAGATGCAACCGAATTGGCAGTGGCAGGGTCTGCAGATAGGACGCCTTGAGTCGCTCATCCGCCGAGCCCGCATTCCGTACGCCGCGAGCTACCAGCTGAGTTTCGCCGAGCCCTGCGCTCCAGCTCATCGAGCCCCGCATGAGCCGGCGACCCTTGAGCTGATTGCAGCCAGAAGCGCGCGGGTGAAGCAGAAGCGTGGAAGCTCTGCCCCTCATTTGGGGTTGCGCTGCTGACAAGCTCATGTGGTGCTCGAAAGATCGGGCGGAATGCCTACAATCTCGGGTATGAACAGGTTTGACGACAAGACGGCCAGCCGCCGCTATAGAGCCCTCCTGAAGGGCATGATGGATCCGGTTCTGACGATCGGCTTCTACGGCATCATCCAAGAGGCCAGCGACTCGGTCGCTCAAATGTTCGGGTACCAACCTGAAGAGCTGATCGGAGAGAACATCAAGGTGCTCATGCCCGAGCCGCATCACTCGCAACACGACAGCTACCTGGACCGCTACAGGCGGACCGGCGACACACGGATCCTCCGGAAGCGGAGGGAGTTCGAGGTCGTGCGCAAGGGAGGCACGCGAATCGTGTGCGAGCTGTCCGTCAGCCGAGTCGATGTGCCGGGCCAGGATGAGCCCATCTTCATCGGCAACTTCAGGGACGTGACGGATCGCAAGCAAGCGGAGCTCGCTTTGGCGGAGAGCGAGCGGCGCTTCCGCGCGGTCTTCGACCAGGAGCTGCAGTACGTCGGCCTCTTGAAGCCGGATGGCACGACGATCGAGATCAACCAGACGGCACTCGAGCGGACTCGCGTCGACCGCGATGATGTTGTCGGTCTGCCGTTTTGGGAGACACCTTGGTGGCACCACTCCGCGGAGGCGCGGGCGCGCGTCCGTCTCGCAGTTCAAGCTGCGTCTCGTGGCGAGGTAGTGCGCTTCGAGACTGACTACCTGAGCGACAACGGCGAGCTGCGCTCGGTCGACTTCTCGGTCAAGCCGCTACGCGATGCCGAGGGCGAGATCTCGATGCTGATCCCCGAGGGCCGTGATATCACGGAGCTCAAGCGTGCCCAGCGAGCCGAGACGTCGATGCTCAAGGCCCTCGCCAGCATCGGAGAGTCCGCGGCCGTGCTCGCGCACGAGATCAAGAACCCTATCACCGCGATCAATGTGGCTTTGCGCGCAGTTGCGGACCACCTGGGCGAGGATCAGCAGCAGGTGCTGGAGGAGCTGGCCGGACGCATGAGCCGGCTCAAGTATCTCCTGACCCGCACGCTCTCATTCGCGCGCCCGCTGGAGCTGCGCAAGACCGAGTGCGATCTGCCCGAGCTGCTACAGTCCGCGATAGACGCGAGCAGCGCCATGATCGAAGAGAAGAGGCTCGAGGTCTGCACCGAGCTCGAGTCCGAGCTGAGCGTGCATGTCGATGCCGACGCTCTGGACGAGGTATTCGTCAACCTCGTGCGCAACGCCGCGCAGGCGCTATCGTCCAAGGGGCGCATCCGGGTCAGCGCGAAGCGCGCGGGGCCTGGCCAGGTCTCCGTCGCCATCGAGGATGATGGTCCCGGTATTGCCGAGGCCATGCGCACGACCCTGTTTCAGCCGTTCGTGACCTCAAAGACGGCCGGGACGGGACTCGGCCTCGCCATCGCCCGCAAGATCGTCGTTGAACACGAGGGTGAGATCGACGTGGGGGTGAGCGATCTGGGCGGCGCTCGCTTTCATATCCTGTTGCCCTCAGCGCAGAGTCCGCGCCTCTGATTCTCGCGCTACCTGGCGATCCCCTGGCGCAGCGATCGGCGCGGAGTCGCCCCCACTTCGACGCCGTAGCACATTCTCAGGATCAGCTTGGTTCGATCCTGCTGTCGTCGACGCGAGTCTACCAGGGCTGGGAGTTGTGGCTCGGCGGCGCGTGCATGACGTAGTGCAAGAGAATCCTCATGCGTTCGCGCGGGCTGACTGCCGCTAGTTAGTCCGCCGACTTCACTCGCCAGGGATCGTCCTCATACTCGAGCACGCTCACAACCAACAAGTCGCTCTTCACATGCCGGGCCCGAAGAGGCGTCGGCTCTCTACGCACTCATCCCCAGAGGCCTACGCGGTCAGGCTCCTGGGAGCATACGCAGCACCCATCTACTGTCCTGGCGACCCACCCCCGAGACACACCGCACAATGACTAGGACCAAAGGGCGAGAGCCCCTCATAGGCACTGCATCCCTGGGCTTGCTCTTCTGGTCGCTCGCCCTGGCACTCCCGGGCAAGTGGGCGACGCCCCATCTCCTGGCGGGGCGGCGTACCACGCCGAGCTACTCGATCTTCTCCGCTACGAGATCAGCATTGCCCCCGACCATCCGGGTGAGCGAGACGACGACTGATCCGGATCCCGGGCGCTCAGGTCCAGCGCTTGTACTTCTCCGGATCAACGAAGAGCGGCGCCCAGCAAAAGATCAGCCTGAGGAGGTATGCACCGACCGCAATCCCCAGAACGGCGAAGACATAGGGGAACTGATCAAGCCACGCGGGTTCGCGCAGGTCGAGGTAGCGCGTGATTCCCACAGCCAGGCCGCGAATCAGGAGCCAGAGCACGAGCCCGATCAGGGCAGCATTGAGCACGCGTACCGTGCGCCGCACTTCCTGGCTGTTGATCGAGTTCCGGACGGTCTCACGCTTCGGAAAGATGCGGCTGAGGAGAAACGCGAAGACAGCGAAGAGGATGTAGCTGTCGATCGCCAACTCGGAGCCCATGGCGTGAGCCATCACTACGTGGGTTCCATGGATCACGGAGTTCAGCGGCGGGACGGAGATCAAGAGGGCGAGAGTCAATAGGCACGCATTCCAGTATTTGGAGAGCTCGATGAAGTGCACCGAGGTGTCGAACTCGAGGGACGTGCGCGGCTTCCTCCTCATCAGCCTCGTCGTTTCTTGAAAAACGATCACGAGGAGGATGATCTCCGACATGCTCACGACGAAGGCGATCCACTTGATGAGGTGCGACTGCGGCAGGTGGTAGGTGTGGTGGGCGTAGTTCGTGAAGGAGTTGAGCAGGCCGACACCGAACAGCGCGAATGACGCTTTGGAATGACCTGCGCGCGTGTCACCAGTGATCCTTGTCCCGACGAAGATGAGCGAGCCATAGACCATCTGGTTGAAGGCGGCCACCAGCGTGCCGCACGACTTCCACTGCACCTGCATATCCGCAATGGGATGCTTCTGCATGCCTGGCAGGAGGTAGGCATGTCCCTCGATGAAGGTGTAGATGAAGTAGAGGATTCCTACACTCCACATGTACACGTACACCGGTCGCGTCCAGAATCCCCGGCTGACGCGTCTGAAGTAGGTGACCGCGAACAGGATCCAGCCGACCAGTATCAGGGCGGAGATCACGGGGCTGAAGCCCAGGTACTCACGGCCCGTCGTGATGCCGAAAGGCAGTGTTCCGAGGACGCCTAGCCCTGCCAGTCCCCAGCATATGAGCTGCGCTTTCGTGCGCCTCTTCTCTGCGGCTGTCGGACCATCCGACTCGAAAAGAAAGTAGATAACACAGGCAGTGACACCCATGAAGATCCACGCGGACGCGAAGGTCGTATGGAGCGGGCGTAGCTCGACCAGGCTGATGCCGAGGCTCTGCGCCACCCGCGCGAGCGGTGGCAGGTAGTACAGGGCCCCGAGAGCGCCGAGGAGGATCGAGAGCAATAAGCACAAGAGCGCACAAGCCATCACGATGAGAGTGATGCGCTCACCGTCCTTGAGAGCGTCGTCGTTCATTCGAATTCGAACCAGGGGACCTTGGAGAGCTCGAGCTCGCCGCTGTTCGTCACTTGCTCGAATCGCTTGCGGATCTGCTCCCCGCCCTCGTTCATCCAGATGAGAAAGGCATGCACCGCTGCGCAGTCCGCGGGGCCGAGAGCCAGCCGTGGCATGGCCTTGCCGGGGATGCCATCGTGCAGCACCTCGAAGAGCTTGTCGCGCTCGAGACTCGTGGCGAGCATCGTGAGATCCGACGCGAGGTGCAGGCTCTCCTTGTTGGGCAAATGACAGGAGATGCAGTCATGGGTCCTTGCGAGCTCCCATCCGCGCGCGACCTCAACAGGCAGGGCGGTGCCTGTCTCCACGAGTTGTCGCAGCAACTCGGCCGGCAGGACAGCCTCGCCCAGCTTGGGCTGCGACACCCCAGTCGTACTGATCTCCCGGAGGAACGCGACCAGGGCTGACTGCTCCTCGGGGGCGAGGTGGAAGGGTGGCATCTGTCCCGAGCCGACGGTCAGGACCGAGTCCACGCGCCCGGGGCTGAGGCTGTCAATCGTGTTCGTCAGGTCGGGGCCCAGGAAACCGCCGAAGCCGAAGAGCTGGTGGCAGCTCTGGCAGTTGCTCTCGCGCCAGATTGCCTGACCCTCGATTGCCAGCTTCGAGAGGGTGTGGCGCGTTCCTATCGGATCTGAATACACGAGCCACGTCTGTACGAAGAAGATCCCCACGAGGATGGAGATGAGGAGTTGGCGCGCTCGAATGCTCACGCAGAGAGTCTCTCAAGACTTGCCATCCGCACCAGCATCAAATTCCTGAGAAGTACTGCGGCGCGGGCTGGGGGGGTGGTACTTGTGCGCATGTAGTCCCGGAGTCACATATGCTAACTTGTGCTTAGGTGCACAACCGCCATAAACCGATTGATGGCCCGTTCGGGCAACGCCCGGCCGGCCCCACCCATGCGCGATCCTCTTTGCAACATCTCGGTACGCTACAAGCTGGTATTCACCTTCCTGGGGGTGTGCTTTCTCGCTTTTGGCGTTGGCGGCTATCTCGTTTCTCGATCGGCGCGCGAATCACTCGTGCGGGAAATTCGCATGCGGCTCAGCTTCCAGTCGCAGTTCTACGCGACGGCGCTGAATACAGATTTGCGTGCGCTCGGGTCGCGCGCCCGCGACTTCGCCTCCGATGGCTACATCCGCACTCGTTTCTGGGAGCTGATCGAAGTGGAGGAGTGCCCCGATCAGGCGGCCCTCAAAGCTGCCCTGCATTGGCACCTCCTCGAGAACAAGCTACCGCTCGAGCCCGCATTCCTGAATCTCGCGCTGGCCAATGCTTCCGGTGAGACCCTGCTCGTTGCGGATGAACTCGACACGGACTGGACGTCTCAGCTGCCGCCGCAAGCCTTCGCGGACACCGAGTGGTCGAGCGGGCTCATCGAACCGGGCTGGGCGGAGCGCCCACCGTCCATCACACTATGCACGCCGCTCAACAATCTCGCTGGTGACCGGAGGATCGGCAGCCTGCTGGTGAAGATCCACTGCGGTGTCTGGATTGCAAACTCGCTGGGCTCCATCCCGTCGGACGTTGCGATGGGTGGGCAAGGACTCGCTCTGCGGCTCACCGACAGTGCAGGGCAGTATCTCGAGATCCCGCCTGCACTGATGGCGCAGCCCGTTCCGTCGATCGACAGCCTCACCGTTCAAAGCGGACTGGGTCTGCGGGTACGCGCAGCGGGTGCGGCGAAGAAGGCGGCACTTACACCCGGACGCGGTGTCCTCTCGCATGAGTTTCCGCTCTCGTTCAACCGCTGGTCACTCGAGACGTCGCTCGAGACAAAAGAAGCGCTACGCGCAGTTTCAGGACTCCAGGCGCGCTTCCTGCTCGTCGGCGCGGTCCTGACGGGGGTCGCCTGCCTGGTTATGATCTTCCCAATCAGGTACCTCGTTCGTCCCATCAGCGAGCTGCGCGACGCGGCGATGCACATCCGCGGAGGCGACTTCAGCGCGCGTGTTCCCGTGGAATCCAGTGATGAACTCGGCCAGCTGTCGCACTCGTTCAACAAGATGGCGGAGGCCGTCGAGGAGCACGCGGAGAGACTGGCGACGAGCGCACACTCCCTTGCGCAACGCAAGGACGAGCTGAGCTGTGAGCGCGACCGATTGAATGCTGTCATCCGCTCGATGCGCGATGGACTGATGGTCCTCGACGCCGACGGCAATCCCGAGATCTGGAATACCGCGGCTGATCCGTTGCGGGCAGTCGTGCAGAGCGGTGGTTATGAGCTGAGCGCCCACCGCGATTGCCAGCAGGCGAACTCATACGATCAGACCGCGGTAAGAACGGCGGGCAGGGACCCGCATCCCTGTCTCAAGTGTCTCTTCGAGCCACAAGCCCCCCCACGGTCGTGCCTCCTGGACGCTGGCTCCCTCGTCCTCGAGGTGCACTCCACGCGCTTGACGCCGGATGCTCATGGCCGCTCGGGGCGTGTACTCCTGGCGCGCGACGTTACCGATCGCGTCCACCAGGATGAACGCGAGATCCACCAGGAGCGCCTGTCCGTGCTGGGGGAGGTGGCCGCTGTGATGGCGCACGAGCTGAATAACCCGCTAGCCGCCATCAGCATGTTCGCACAGATGGTCGCGTCAAAATTGCCTGAAGATTCGAGCCTGCACGAGGACATCTCCGTGATCGAGCGCAACACCGAGACGTGCAACCGGACAATCCGCGCTCTGCTCGACTACGCCACGGGCGCCACGCCGGAGGTCAGCCCGGTGGACATTCACACGACCCTGCGCGAGATGGCCAACTTCCTGCGCGCCTTCTGCGAGCGCAAGGATACCGGGCTCGAGCTGCTCCTCGAGGCTGAGGAGCCCATCGTGGTCGGCGATGAGGTCCAGCTGCGCCAGGTCTTCGTCAACCTCGTGCTGAATGCGCTTCAGGCGGTGGACAAGGGGCACGTCCGCGTGCTCACCTGGCTCGATGAGACTCACCTCGTCGTGGATGTACAGGATGACGGTCCTGGGATCCCGACCGATCTGGCCGACGCGGTCTTCAGGCCTTTCTATACGACCAAGCCGCGCGGGAGTGGGACCGGGCTCGGGCTGTCAACGGCGCGGCGAATCACCGAGATGCAGGGAGGTGGCCTCGAGCTCGTTGACGACCGCCCTGGACACACGACCTTCCGCGTCCGGCTCCTGCGAGGGAATCCATGACTGTGACCAACACATCGGACCTCTGTGACCTGCGCGTCCTCGTGGTCGACGATGAAGCCGACATTCGATTGGGGCTTACGCGCCTCTCCTCCTCGGTAGGTGCGCAAGTCGAGCAAGCCGAGAACGGGCAGGCAGCGCTGCAGATCCTCGACCGCTGGCCTGCGGACGTAGTACTCACCGACTTGATGATGCCGAAGATGTCGGGCGCCGAGCTCCTCGTCGAGATCAAGAGACGCTCGCCCGAAACCGAGGTCGTAGTCCTCACCGGTTATGGCACGGTGCAGTCCGCGGTACAGTGTCTACAGAATGGCGCCGCCCACTTCCTGACCAAGCCGTTCGACAACGAGAGCGTCGTGCAGCTCGTCGGGCGCTTGGGTCGCCAGATCCTCGCACGCAGACTGCCTGCGCAAGACGGCGATCCGCTGCTCCTGGCACAAGACGCGCGAATGCAGCCCGTTACCGAGCTGATCGCACGCGTCGCTACGAGCCCCGTCGCGGTCCTGATCGAGGGTGAGAGCGGGACGGGCAAAGAGCTCGTTGCGCGCTCCATCCACCGGCAGAGCAAAGTTGCAGCCAAGCCCTTCCTGGCGGTGAACGCAGCCGCCCTGCCAGACGCGCTCCTCGAGTCCGAGCTCTTCGGTCACGAGCGCGGCGCTTTCACCGGAGCGGACCGGGCGCGTGACGGAATCTTCGTCGAGGCCCAGGGTGGAACGGTGTTCCTGGACGAGGTGGCGTCGATGTCACCGTCCTTCCAGGGCAAGCTGTTACGCGTGCTGCAGGAGAAGGTTGTTCGCAGGCTCGGCGGCTCCACGGACGTCGACGTCAACTTCCGCCTCCTCGCTGCCACGAACCGCGACCTCGAGTCCAAGATCAAGTCTGGCGAGTTCCGCGAGGACCTATTCTACCGCCTCGGAGTCGTCCGTATCTTCGTCCCACCTCTGCGGGAGCGCCCTGCGGACATCCCATTCCTCGCGACACACTTCCTGCAGCGTAGCGCGAGCACGAGCCTTGGTCAGGGGGCCCATGTGCCACGACTCTCGCCCGACGCACTGAACGCGCTCCAACGCCACCCTTGGCCTGGGAACGTACGTGAGCTCGAGAACGCAATACAGCGTGCGGTGATCGTGTGCACGGGCGATGTGATCGAGTCCTGGCACCTTGGTCTGAGCAGAAACGGTTGGCTGGGAACGACCACCGCGGGCGAGGCGGAAGCAGGTATGGACTACGCCCGCAGCAAGCATCAGGTCGTAGAGGAGTTTCAGCGCCAGTTCGTCCACCGCGCACTGGGGAGTGCCAAGGGAAACATCTCCCGCGCTGCAGCCTCATGCGGAATGACGCGTGCCGCGTTACAGCGGATCATGCGCCAGCTTGATATCGAGCGCGAAGATTATCGCTGACGCTGATCGGGCAGGTCATCACTGCCCAGCGCATTAGATACCGTCAGTCTGCAATGGGCCGTATGCAGAGTGCATATCGTCGTATGCATCCGGGCCCCTGGAGTGCTTCAGCATGCGTGCGCAGGGCAGTGGTATAGGTCTTGCGGTGCGCAGCTTCGCGTCCAACCGGTGGTTGGAGTGCGTCAACAGATACCCCTGCCCGGAGCCTGCGCATGGATGTGAAAAACAAGGCAACTCGCATCGAACTCTTCAGCCTGAAGACACCGCAGATGCGTGCCTTCCACATGTCGTGGTTTGCTTTCTTCCTCTGCTTCTTCGCCTGGTTCGGGATTGCCCCCTTGATGATCAAGGTCGAGGAGGAGCTCGGGCTCAGCAAGGAGCAGGTCGGCAACACGGTGATCGCCTCGGTGGCGATCACGATCATCGCGCGCCTGTTCATCGGCTGGCTCTGCGACCGTGTAGGGCCGCGCAAGGCGTACACCGGCCTGCTCCTGGTCGGCTCCATGCCGGTGATGGGGATCGGGCTCGCCCACACCTACGAGAGCTTCCTGCTCTTCCGCTTGGGCATCGGGGTGATCGGGGCGTCCTTCGTGATCACCCAGTATCACACGTCGGTCATGTTCGCCCCAAACTGCGTGGGCACGGCCAACGCGACCAGCGCGGGTTGGGGAAATCTGGGTGGTGGCGTCACAAATATGGTCATGCCGCTGGTCATGGGCGGCTTCGTCGCCCTCGGCTACAGTGATCCTGACAGCTGGCGCCTCTCGATGATCGTCGCCGGCGCGGTGTGTTTCCTGACGGGTATCGCCTACTTCTTCTTCACGCAGGATCTGCCCAACGGCAATTTCAATGACCTGAGAGCACGCGGTGAGATGCCCGCGATTGCGAAGACCAGGGGCGCTTTCCTGGAGGCTGCGAGGGACAAGCGCGTCTGGGCTCTGTTCTTCGTCTACGCAGCGTGCTTCGGCATCGAGCTGACGATTAACAACGTCGCCGCGCGTTACTACTTCAAGGAGTTCGACCTCGGGTACAAGTCGGCCGGGCTCGTCGCTGGTCTCTTTGGTCTGATGAATATCTTCGCGCGTACGACAGGCGGGATCATCGGCGACAAATTCGGCCATCGGGGCGGCCTCAGGGGGCGCGTGCGCTGGCTGTTCATTGCGCTCTTCGTGGAGGGGATCGCCCTGATCTTCTTCTCGCGCATGACCGTGCTGCCCGTGGCTATCGGCTCGATGATCGTGTTCAGCCTCTTCGTCCAGATGTCCGAGGGTGCGACCTACTCCGTTGTCCCCTTCGTGAACAAGAAGGCTATTGGCGCCGTCTCCGGCATTGTCGGCGCCGGCGGCAACATGGGCGCGGTCGCGGCGGGCTTCCTGTTTCGATCCGAGAGCCTGTCCTACCAGGGAGCCTTCCTGATCCTGGGCTTTCTCGTGCTCGCCTTCTCCTTCTTAGCCTTGCTTGTGCGCTTCAGCCCCGAGGATGAGAGGTCCGCGGCCGCCGAGCACGCGCGAGCCCTCGAGAAGCGCGCTCGCGTGGTGCCGAAGCTGCGCTTCGAGCTGCCGCGTCCAGCGCCCGGACGCCGTGTTTCGCCCATCGCCGTGTTGCGCATCTACCTCGGTGTCGCACTGATGATCAAGGGCGTTTACTTCATACTGAACATGCATGAGCTCGAGGCTCAGATGGAAGGCACCTTCGATCAGACGCAGAACCTCCTCGCCTGGTTCGTGGTGATGGCTCACGCGGTAGGCGGTGGCTGCCTGGCGCTTGGGCTGGCTACCCGCTTCGTCGTGGCCATCAATGCCATCGTCGTGGCTGGTGCAGCCTTTGTGCATCTGACCGGCATGGTGGGTCTGGAGATGCTCGGGGCGAACACCGACTTCCAGTTCGCCTTTTTCATCCTCGTGACCCTTGTCGTCATCTTCTGGCAAGGCGCGGGAGGGTTCTCGCTGGACCGCATGTTACGCGAGGACAACGAGGGTGACGTCAGTCTGCCTTCCTCCGCAGATTGATCCGACGGGTACTGCATAGGCCTGGTTACGCAGGTGCATAGCCAGGTATGCACGCCAAGTGTGCGAGGCCTCTCTGGGGCCGCGCGAGCACGACAGGATAGATGGCACGATGTTTGGTTATGCCCAATGTCGCCACGAAGGGAACTCATCCGTGAAGAAGAGCTCGATCCTCGAACTACTACTCATTCCTGCCTTGCTGACGGGAATGCCCGGCAGCATTAATGCGCAGGACGCACCGTCGGAGGAGACCATCTCCTTCTTCAAGCTGAACTGCATGAGCTGCCACACCATCGGCGGCGGTCGCTTGACGGGCCCCGATCTGAAGGGCGCGATCGAGCGCGCCGACGAGGCCTGGCTAGTGGACTTCATCCTCGATCCCAAAGGTGTGATCGACGGCGGCGACCCTTATGCGGTCGAGCTCCTGCGCGAGTCGCGCGGGGTCTACATGACCAAGGTGCCTGGCATCGACCGAGCAAGAGCGGAGAAGCTCGTCAAGCTCATCATTTCCGAGTCACTCAAGGAGCGCTCCCAATTCGCCGGTCTCGAGATCAGCGATCGGCCGCTCACCGACGCCGACATTGGCCGAGGTCGGGAGCTCTTCATGGGGGCGACGCAGTACGAGAACGGTGCACCGGCATGCCTCTCATGTCATACCGTCAGCGGCATAGGTGGTCTAGGCGGCGGCCGACTCGGGCCTGATCTGACCAACGCCTACGACCGCCTCGAGGGTCGCAAGGCGGTCTCAGCCTGGCTGGGCGCGCCGCCCTCGCTCGTCATGCAGCCGGTCTTCAAGGACCACCCACTCGATGGTGAAGAGGTGCTCGCTCTGGTCGCCTACCTCAAGTCGGTCGCGGAGAGCGAAGTTGGCGTGGCGCCGGTCAGCACTCTCAAGTTTGTCCTCTCCGGATTCGCCGGGTCAGCCTTCCTCCTGCTCCTCCTCGACTTCCTCTGGCGCAGGAGATACCGCGCGACCAGGCGACCCATGGTCAGGAACAGGCACCACGCCGCGATGGGATCAAAATCATGAACAACGGCCGCAAGGGGAACGTAGACAACCCCTACATCCAGGACATCATCGACCCCAAGACACGCTCTTGGGAGGAGTTCTACCGCAACCGTTGGCAGCACGACAACGTCGTGCGCAGCACGCACGGAGTGAACTGCACGGGGGGCTGCTCGTGGAACATCCACACCAAGGACGGGATCGTCACTTGGGAGATGCAGGCTCTCGACTATCCGGTCATCGATACGGAGATCCCCCCGTACGAGCCGCGCGGTTGTCAGCGCGGGATCTCCTACTCCTGGTATCTGTACAGCCCGCTGCGGGTCAAGTACCCCTACATCCGTGGAGCCCTGCTCGACCTCTGGAAGGAGGCCAAGGCGGCGCATGAAGATCCGGTCGACGCATGGAAGGCGCTGATGAGCGATCCTGTCAAACGCGCTCGCTACCAGCGAGCGCGCGGTAAGGGCGGCTTGCGCCGCGCCTCATGGGACACGGTCAAGGAGATCATCGCCGCCTCCGCCGTCTATACCATTCAGAAGCACGGCGCCGATCGCATCGTGGGCTTCTCGCCGATCCCGGCCATGTCGATGCTGTCCTATGCAGCGGGCGGGCGCATGCTGCAGCTGATGGGCGGGGTGAACCTCTCCTTCTACGACTGGTACTGCGACCTGCCGAACGCCTCCCCCGAGACCTGGGGTGAGCAGACGGATGTGAACGAGTCGGCGGACTGGTTCCACGCCAAGTTCCTCGCCGTCATGGGGGCCAACCTCAACATGACGCGGACGCCCGACGTGCACTTCGCCTGCGAGGCGCGTACGAACGGCTCCAAGATGGTCGTGTTCTCGCCGGACTTCAATCAGGTCGCCAAGTACGCCGACGAGTGGATCCCGATCAACGCGGGCCAGGACGGCGCCTGGTGGATGGCGGTTAACCACGTCATCCTCAAGGAGTTCCACCACGAGCAGCAGAACAAGGGTTTCCTCGACTACACGCGCTCGTTCACGGACGCGGCCTTTCTGGTCGAGATCGAAGAGGGCAAGGATGGCCACAAGGCCAGCCAGCTCCTGCGCGCAGGACGCCTGGCGGGCTACGCGGACGAGGAGAAGGGCGAGTGGAAGTTCCTCCAGTGGGACCGCGGCGAGTGCCGCGCGAAGATGCCGATGGGCAGCTCCGGTCATCGCTGGCAGGACAAGAAGGGCCAGTGGAACCTCCTGCCGAAGGACGGCAAGGACGGCAGCGATATCGACGCCGAGCTCACCTTCCTCGAGTGCAGCGACGAGGTCGTACAGGTCGCGCTCGATGACTTTGGCGCCAGTCGATCGATCAAGCGCGGCGTTCCCGTCAAGCGCATGGTGCTGGCCGATGGCGAGGAGGTCCTGGTCGCGACAGCCTATGACCTCTTGATGGCGCAGTATGGCGTTGGTCGCGGCCTGGAGGGCGAGTACCCGGGGAGCTACGACGAGGACTCGGTCTACACGCCCGCCTGGGCGGAGCGCTACACCGGCATGGACCGCGCAACGATCATTCGCTTCGCCCGCGAGTGGGCGACGACCGCGCATCACACCGGCGGCAAGTGCACAGTGATCATCGGCGCGGGTATCAACCACTGGTACCACGCCAACCTGATGTACCGCGCCGCGATGCATGCCCTGATGTTCTGCGGCTGTGTGGGCAAGAACGGCGGCGGCCTTGCGCACTACGTCGGGCAGGAGAAGCTGGCGCCGATGGAGTCCTGGTCGAACATCGCGTTCGCCAAGGACTGGTATCCCCCTTCGCGGCTGCAGAACGCTCCGAGCTGGCACTACGTCCACTCGGACCAGTGGCGCTACGAGAAGAGCCACCGCGACTACAACAGCGTTCCGGATGACCAACCCGAGGGCAGTATCGCCGACGGGCACACGATCGACACCAATGTCCGTGCGGTCAAGAACGGCTGGCTGCCCTTCTATCCGCAGTTTGATCGGAACCCGACCGATGTGGTACGCGAGGCGCGCGCGGGCGGCGCCGAGGACGAGGGCGAAGTCGTCGAGCATATCGTCGAGTCGCTCAAGAGCCGCGAGCTCAAGTTCGCTATCGAAGACCCGGATGCCGAGAGCTCGTGGCCAAGGCTCTGGTTCATCTGGCGCGGGAACGCCCTGATGTCGTCGGCCAAGGGGCATGAGTATTTCCTCGACCACTACCTGGGCACGCACCACAACAACATCTCCAAGGACATTGCCGGTGACTGCGTGAAGGACGTTGTGTGGCGCGACGAGGCACCCAGTGGGAAGATCGACCTGGTCGTCGATCTGAACTTCCGGATGGATACCTCGGCGCTCTACTCCGACATCGTCCTGCCAGCCGCGACGTGGTACGAGAAAGACGACCTCAACTCGACGGACATGCACAGCTTCATTCATCCGCTGTCGCAGGCCGTCCCTCCGTGCTGGGATTCCAAGAGTGACTGGGACATCTTCCGCGCGATCTCGCAGTCCTTCTCGAGGCTGGCGGAGAAGCACCTGCCGGGGCTCACTCCGGATGTGATTGCGGCACCGCTGGCGCACGACACTCCGGCTGAGGTCTCTCAGCCTGAAATGCTCGACTGGAGCAAGGGCGAGTGCGAGGCCATCCCGGGCAAGACGATGCCCAACTTCAAGGTCGTCGAGCGCGACTACGCGAACCTCTACAAGCAGTTCATCTCCTTCGGGCCGCTCGCCCGCAAGAACGGACTCGGGGCGCACGGGACGGGCTATGCGATCGACGACTTCTATGACGAGATGCTCGCCAAGGGTACTGTCCAATGCTGGGGAGGCGGTACCTATCCGTCGCTGCGCGAAGCGCGCGATGCGGCCGATGTCGTCCTGCGGCTGGCCACGGTCAGCAACGGCGAGCTGGCCCACCGCTCCTACAAGAACATGGAGGAGAAGGTCGGACTGCCGCTGGCGGACCTGGCCGAGGCCGATCGCAACGTGCGCATGACCTACAAGGACTTGCAGTCACAACCGAGGCGCCTCTTGAACTCCCCGATGTGGAGCGGCCTTGTGGCGAACGGCAGGACGTATGCGCCCTTCACCTACAACACCGAGCGCATGGTTCCCTGGCGCACCCTGACCGGGCGGCAGCACTTGTACCTCGACCATCCCGGCTACATCCAGCTCGGCGAGCACCTCCCTACCTACAAGCCCAAGCCCAAGCCGAACGAGTACGCGGACCTGACGTTCAGCGAGCACTCCGGGCCGACGATCCAGCTCAACTTCCTTACGCCGCACGGCAAGTGGCACATCCACTCGACCTACGGCGACAACCAGCGCATGTCCACGCTGTCACGCGGCTGTGAGCCGTTCTGGGTCAATCCGACGGATGCGGCGGCCATCGATGTCGAGGACAACGACTGGGTCGAGGTGCACAACGACCATGGAGTTGTCGTGACGAGGGCCGCAGTCAGCCATCGCATCCCTCAGGGCATCTGCATTATCTACCACTCGCCGGAGCGAACCCTGTCGGTTCCCAAATCACCCTTGCGGGGGAACCGGCGAGCTGGCGGGCACAACAGCCTCACGCGCACGCGGCTGAAGCCCAACCTCATGGTCGGCGGCTACGGTCAATTCACCTACCACTTCAACTACTGGGGACCGACGGGGTGCAACCGCGACACCCATATCCTCGTCCGCAAACTCCCGAACTTGGACTGGTAACCGGAGACACAGCATGGATGTTCGATCTCAGATCTCGATGGTCTTCCACCTCGACAAGTGTATTGGGTGCCACACGTGCAGCGTTGCCTGCAAGAACGTGTGGACCGACCGTGAGGGCACGGATTACATGTGGTGGAACAACGTCGAGACCAAGCCCGGAACCGGGTTTCCGACCAAGTGGGAGGACCAGGAATCCTACAAGGGCGGCTGGAAGACGGATGGGGAGAAGCTCGAGCTGCGCTCGACGAGCAAGAAGAAGATCATCCCCAACATCTTCCACAATCCGTCGCAACCCAGCCTCGACGACTACTACGAGCCGTGGACGTACAACTACGACGAGCTATTCAATGCGCCCGAGGGAGATGACCAGCCCGTAGCGCGCCCAATCTCGATGATCACCGGCGAGCCGATGGAGATCGAAGCCGGCCCCAACTGGGATGACGACTTGGGCGGCTCGGAGGTGTACGCCGCGAACGACCCCAACCTGGATGTGCTCTCCGATGAGCAGCAGCAGCAGATGAAGGCCATCGAGCGTATGGTCATGTTCTACCTGCCGCGTATCTGCAATCACTGCCTGAACCCGAGTTGCGTCGCAGCTTGCCCCTCGGGCGCGATGTACAAGCGCGGCGAGGATGGCATCGTCCTGATCAACCAGGATCGCTGCCGTGCCTGGCGCTCGTGCATCTCTGCCTGCCCATACAAGAAGACGTACTACAACTGGTCCACAGGCAAGTCGGAGAAATGCATCCTGTGTTTCCCGCGCCTGGAGGCTGGCGAGGCGCCGGCTTGCTTCCACAGCTGCGTGGGGCGCATCCGCTACTTGGGCAACGTCCTCTACGACGCTGATCGGATCAAGGAGGCCGCGCTGAGGCCGGACGACGAGCTGGTCGAAGCCCAGCGCGACACGATCCTCGACCCGCACGACCCGGCGGTGATCGCCGCCGCCCAAGCCAGCGGCATCCCCGATGGCGTGATCGAGTCGGCGCAGAAGTCTCCGGTCTACCGCTTCGCCAAGGAGTGGAAGCTGGGCCTGCCGCTGCACGTCGAGTATCGCACGTTCCCGATGCTGTTCTATGTGCCGCCGCTCTTGCCGGTGATGTCCATCTCGGATGGCGATATCGTGCGTAGCGACGTGGACGAGCTCTTCGCGGAGGTCGAGAAGGCGCGCGCGCCAATCGAGTACCTGGGCAAGCTCTTCTCGGCCGGCAATGTCGGCAAGGTGCGCTACGCGCTGCGCAAGCAGCTCGCCGTGCGCATCTGGCGTCGCCACGTAACGGTGGGGGACGTGGCGGAAGAGATGGCGAAGAAGGCTCTGGCCGAGGCGGACTGCACGCCCGAGCAGGCAGACGAGATCTACAGGCTCTCGGCCCTCGCTACCTGGGACGACCGCTTCGTCATTCCGCCGTTCCAGAGGGAGATGGCGATGGAGATGATGACCGACCCGCACGAGCATCGCGCCTCCGCGGGATTCGGCTCCCGCGAAGAGCCGAGGAGGAGCTGATATGCGCCCTGCCCCTGAAGTGCACGATGCTCTTGCTTGCCTCCTCTCTTACCCTGAAGAGGGGCGTGAGGGCATGCGCTACCCGGCCGCGATCGAGGTCGTTGTCCATGCTTGCCCGGAGACCCTCGCTGACCTGCAGTCTTTCTCTCAGGGAATCCAGGATGTCAGCGCCGGCGAGCTCGAGGAGCTCTACACGCGAACCTTCGACAACGTCGCGGAGCGCTCACTCGAGATTGGCTGGCAGCTCTTCGGAGAGAACTACGCGCGCGGCGTTCTGATGGTCCGCTTCCGAGCCTTGATGCGCAAGTACGGCGTGCCTGAGCACACAGAGCTCCCGGACCACCTTACACATGTGCTGGCTCTGCTGGGCCGCGCGCCGGTAGGGCTGGCCGCCGCCTTCGCATCTGGCCAGGTGCTCACGGCGATCAAGAAGGTGACCGAGGGCTTGCGCTCCTATGAGAGCCCCTGGGTCGGTGTACTCGAGGCAACACGCAAAGTTCTGCAGATGCACTTGATCGATGAGGTCGTTGCATCGGAGGTGGGCCAATGAACGACTTCATCATGTTCGGAGTTCTTCCGTATGTCGTTGCGACCGTGTTCCTGATCGTCACGATTCTGCGCTACCGGACCAAGGCCTTCAGCTACTCGAGTCTGTCATCGCAGTTCCTCGAGAACCAGCAGCACTTCTGGGGCTCGGTCCCCTTCCATTACGGAATCCTGGTCGTGCTCCTAGGGCACACGCTGGGATTCCTGATGCCTGAGATGATCCTCTCGTGGAACGCGGCGCCGTTGCGCCTCATGTTGCTCGAGGTTACCGGCATCGCCTTTGCCGTCCTTACGCTGGTCGGTCTGGCCAACATCGTGTTGCGCCGGCTCACGCGGCCACTGATGCGCGAGGTTACGACGCTTGGGGACTGGGTTGTCTATCTCCTCCTCCTGGTCCAGGTGCTCACCGGGATCGGCGTCGCGGTCTTCCACGGCTGGGGTAGCTCCTGGTTCGCAACGAATCTGACCCCTTGGCTCTGGTCGCTGGTGAAGCTGTCACCCGACGTTACCTACGTCGCGCCTCTTCCCTTTCTAGTCAAGCTGCACATAACCAACGCATTCCTGCTGGTCGGCTTCTTCCCGTTCACGAGGCTCGTTCACATCCTCGTCGTTCCTAATCCTTACTTGTGGCGTCGTACTCAGGTCGTGATCTGGAACTGGGATCGCTCTCGCCTGCGCGACGTCGACTAACAGGAATTCCTATTATGAGCAACCTCGAACACTGGGACCCTGAAGACGAGACCTTCTGGGAGTCCACGGGCAAGCGGGTAGCGACCCGCAACCTCTGGATCTCGATCCCCAGCTTGCTGTGCGGCTTTGCCGTGTGGCTCATGTGGGGGATCATCACGGTCCAAATGAAGAACTTGGGCTTCGGCTTCACCCAGTCCGAGCTCTTCACACTCACGGCGATCGCCGGCCTGACCGGGGCCACGCTGCGAATACCGAGCACCTTCTTCATCCGTCTGGCTGGTGGTCGCAACACCATCTTCTTCACGACGGCGCTGCTGATGGTCCCTTCTCTCGGCGCAGCCTTCTATCTGCGCGACCCCGCGACGCCTCTGTGGATCTTCCAGATCCTGGCGTTCATCTCCGGTATCGGGGGCGGCAACTTCGCCTCCTCCATGTCCAACATCAGCTTCTTCTACCCGAAGCGTGTCCAGGGCTACGCCCTCGGCATGAATGCCGGCCTCGGCAATTTTGGGGTGACGACCATGCAGATCCTGATCCCGCTCTGCATGACGGCGGCGATCGCCGGCGGGTTGAGCGGCGATTCGATGGAGCTGACAGCGACCAGCGGCACGATCTTCAAGCGCATCTCCGCGGGCTCGGCTACATGGCTCTCCAGCGCCGGATGGGTGTGGATGTACTGGCTCATCCCGCTGGCTTTTCTCGGTTGGTTCAAGATGAACAACATTACAACCGAGTCCGTGACACCGAATATCAAGAGCCCAGTAGTGTGCTTCGGCCGCATCCTGTGGCTGTTCATGATCGGGTTTGCCACAGCGGGGGCCGGGCTCTACGTCATCTTGCAGAACCCTGATCGAACCTGGATCAAGTGGGTTGTCATGCCAGTAGTGATCGCCGTGACTGTCTTCATGATGAGGGCTTTCTCGCCAAGCGATGTGAAGGACAACCTCAACCGGCAGTACCAGATCTTTGGCAATAAGCACACGTGGGTGATGACGATCATCTACACGATGACCTTCGGCTCTTTCATCGGCTTCTCCGCTGCCGTGGGGCTGGCCATCAAGTTCATCTTTGGCTTCCAGCACGGACTCGTGGATGGCGTGATGGTGCACGGTGGGGTGGTAGATGGAGTCTTGTCCGTTGA
The DNA here is from genome assembly GCA_002686945.1 of Planctomycetota bacterium. Lineage (GTDB taxonomy): Bacteria > Planctomycetota > UBA1135 > UBA1135. The sequence continues at coordinate 25,424 of NYYZ01000003.1, read as the reverse complement.
CGGCAACAACCCGAACGCTCCTGCGACCTTCATGTACGTGTGGGTCGGGGCCTTCGTGGGTGCCTTGATCCGCCCAATCGGAGGCATCATCGCCGACAAGGTGGGTGGAGCCATCGTGACACAGGTCGTGTCAATCGTGATGACGTTGTCGGCGATTGGTGTGGGCTACTACTCCGCGCAGGCTTATCAGTCACTGACGCCGGAAGCCTACTTCTGGCCCTTCTTCATCCTGATCGTGATCCTCTTCGCGGCTACGGGTGTTGGCAACGGATCGACCTTCCGCACCATTTCGATGGTGTTCGACAAGGAGCAAGCCGGGCCCGTCCTCGGCTGGACATCAGCCGTGGCGGCCTACGGAGCATTCCTGATCCCCAAATTGATTGGGGAGCAGATGAAGGCTGCGACGCCCGAAGTCGCCATGTACGGCCTGGCAGTCTTCTACGCAGGCTGCGCCGTATTGAACTGGTGGTACTACCTCGGCCCGAAGGCTGACTTCAAGAACCCCTGATCGCGTGAGCACGAGGCATGACATACCGCAACACCAAGATCCTGATCGTCTGCATGCTGCTCCTGGGTGCACTAGTCCTGGCGCAGGACACGGACATCCGCCTGCCCGGCAATAACCAGGGCTACGAGCCGGAGCAGCCGATCGCCTTCTCGCACCGCTTGCACGCGGGCGAGCTCAATATCGACTGCCAGTTCTGCCACTACGGCGCTGAGAGTAGCCGGCATGCCGGCATCCCCTCGGCTTCCGTATGCATGAACTGCCACAAGACCGTCACGGCCAAGTTCGACACGGTCTTGATTGAGCGGGAGCTGGCGGAAGTGGAGGGGCGCGATCCGCGCAGGATCATCTCGCCCGAGCTCCGCAAGCTCTACGACGCGGTCGGTCTCGATGAAAACCTGCAGCCGACTGCAGAGGGCGGTACACCGATCGAGTGGGTACGTGTGCACAACCTCCCTGATTTTGTGTACTTCGACCACCGCGTTCACGTTGCGCGCGACCTGGCCTGCGAAACATGCCACGGCCCGGTCGGGAGCATGGAGCGCATGCGTCAATTCGCTGACCTCTCGATGGGCTGGTGCGTCCAGTGCCACCGCGATACCCCAGCCATCCCCGGTGGTCCCGCCGAGGACCACGCCTCGACCGATTGCGCAGCCTGTCATTACTGATGAAAGAACGGACCCCCAACGAACTGCTCCTGCCCTTCGAGGATTCGTCGGGCTCACGCCGCAGCTTCCTCAAGCTCGTCGGCTTCGGGATCGGTAGCGCGTCTCTCGCCGGTTGCTCACGTGGACCACTGCAGAGCGCCATTCCCACCCTGGAGGCTTCGCGCGAGTTCGTCCCCGGCCGCGCCTACTGGATCGCGTCAACATGCGGAGGCTGCGACGCCGGCTGCGGAGTGCTAGCCAAGTGCCGGGACGGCAGACCGATCAAGCTCGAGGGCATCCCCGGGCACCCTGTCTCAGGCGGCGGTCTGTGCCCCGCGGGGCAGGGCTCCGTGCTCTCTCTCTACGACTCACAGCGCTTCGATGGTCCCCAGCGCGGTGCCGGGGGTGCGGGCAGTAGTGTGAGCTGGAGCGATGCGGATCGCGAGCTGCGCAGTGCGTTCGATGCGCTGAAGCAGAGCGGCGGCCGTGTGCGCCTCCTGACCGGCACGGTCAACAGTCCCAGTACGCGAGCGGCGATCGCGCGCTTCCTTGCCGGCTTCGCGGACGCGCGGCACATCTCCTATGACGGCTTGTCGAGCTCTGCGATGCTCGCGGCTCATGAGCGCACTCACGGCGAACGCCTGTTGCCGCGCCACCACTTCGAGCGCGCGCGGACGATTGCCTCATTCGACGCCGACTTCCTCTCCACATGGATCTCGCCGGTCGAGTTCACGGCCGGCTATACGCAATTGCGCGAGCTGGACATGAACGCGCTGCGCATGTCCAAGCACTTTCAGCTCGAGGCGCGCACCTCCCTGACTGGCTGCCGCGCGGATGAGCGCGTACGACTGGCGCCCTGGGAGATAGGCGCCGCTCTCAGCGGCCTCTGCGATCATCTCGAAGGGCGCGCAGGTATTGAACGTCGCTGCCGTGGCGCTGCGGACACCGCACCATATAGGGAGCTGATCGCACGCATCGCTGACGAGCTCTGGGCGACCCGCGGGGAGAGCCTCGTCGTCGCCGGTGCCAACGATGTCGAGATTCAGGTGCTCGTCAACTATGCGAACGAGCTGCTGCAGAGCTACGGCACGACGCTCGATACCGTGCACGCATCTCAACAGCGCCTCGGGGACGACCGCGAGGTAGCCGAGCTTGCCCAGGAGCTCGCTGAGGACAGCGTCGACCTGCTGATCGTCAATGGCGTGAACCCGGCGTATGACTTCGGCGCACTCCTCCCCCTAGAGCGGGCCGGCATGCTCATCTCTTGCGCCGGAGCGCCGGATGAGACGAGCGCACTGGCGGCATGGGTCGTTCCCGAGCCGCACTTTCTCGAGGCCTGGAACGACGCCGAGCCCTACCGCGGCGTGCACGCGCTCAGCCAGCCGACCGTGCCGTTGCTGCGCTCAGGTCGCACCTTGCGTGAGACGCTCTCGCGCTGGGCGGGCGACGAGCGCGCGGACCAGGACCTGCTGCGCGCGCACTGGCGCGCGGAGCTCTACCCGCGCTCACCCGCTCATGCGGGCCCCTCCGGTTTCGACGCGTTCTTCGACCAGGCGCTGCACGAGGGCTTCGTGCTTCTCGAGGGCGACAGTAGCACGCCCGGCGCCTTTGCCATGGATGCAGTGCGGCCCTACTCGAGTGCGCAAGCCCCGGTCGCGGGCGCGCTCGGGCTGGTTCTCTATCCGAAGGCCGGAATGCTGGACGGACGCCACGGACACAACCCCTGGTTGCACGAGCTACCCGATCCCGTCAGCAAGATCGCGTGGGATAACTATGCCTGCCTCTCACCGACGACCGCGGAGCGCCTGGAGCTCTCCGAGGGTCAGCTGGTCAGCGTGGTCACAACGGCGGAAGGAGCCTCGGTCGAGCTGCCCGTGCACGTGCAGCGCGGTCAGCATGACGGCGTCGTCGCCGTCGCGCTGGGCTATGGCCGCACTGGAACGGATCGCTTCACCAACCTCGGCCCCGAGTGGCTCCAAGGACGCCCGACGGTCGAAGCAGGCGGCGTCATCGGCGCCAACGCTGCGCTGCTCACTGGTCCGCTGGATGCCGGTCGCCGCTGCGATGCCCGTCAGGCGACGGTCATAGCGACCGGCTCGTCCGTCGAGCTCGCCTCGACCCAGGACCACCACTCGCTGACTGTGCCGCAGCACCTCGCCATCGAGGGCCACGAGGTCCGCGACATGGTGATCAGCACGACCTTCGACGACTTGGAGGCGCACCCCGACGACGTAGTGCATGAGCATGCAGTGCCGCATGCGGGGGAGCTTTGGAAGGAGGACCACAAGGGTGGCACGACCTGGGGCATGGCGATCGACCTCTCCAGGTGCACGGGCTGCTCCGGCTGCGTCATCGGCTGTCAGGCGGAGAACAATGTCCCCGTCGTCGGCCGCGACGAGGTGCTGCGCCACCGTGAGATGAGTTGGCTGCGCATCGATCGCTACTACCAGGGCGGGGATGATGAGCTGCGCACGCTGCATCAGCCGATGATGTGCCAGCAGTGCGACCACGCGCCTTGCGAGTCGGTCTGCCCGGTGCTGGCGACCCTGCACTCGGACGAGGGTTTGAACCAGCAGGTCTACAACCGCTGCGTGGGAACGCGCTACTGCGCGAACACCTGCCCCTACAAGGTGCGGCGCTTCAACTGGTTCGACTATCCGCGCGAGGACAAGCTGCAGAACCACTCGCTGAATCCGGATGTCACCGTGCGCACGCGCGGCGTCATGGAGAAGTGCTCGTTCTGCATCCAGCGCATCCAGGAGGCCAAGGCCGAGGCCAGCCGCGAGGGGCGCAAGCTGCGCGACGGAGACATCACGCCTGCCTGCCAGCAGTCGTGTCCGGCCAAGGCCATCGTCTTCGGCAACCTCGAGGATCCGGAGAGCGCGGTGGCCAGGCTGGCCGCATCGCAGCGCTCCTACAGCGTGCTCGAGGAGTTGAACGTGCAGCCCTCGGTCCGCTACCTGGCCCACGTGTACAACGGACCGCGAACGAAAGGTAGTCATGGCCACTAAGGGGCAAGTCGGCAGCGCGACACCTGTGCCGCTGATCGAAGGTGACAAGAGCTGCGGTCAGGTGACCCGCGACGTGTGCGGCCCGCTCGAGCGCGGCCCTACGAAGCTCTGGTGGTGGGCCTTCCTCTGCGCCGCCTCGGTGCTGGCTCTTGGCGCCTGGGCTGTCTGGTATCAGATTGCCACGGGCATCGGGACGTGGGGGCTCAACCGCACTGTCGGCTGGGGCTTCGACATCACGAACTTTGTCTTCTGGGTGGGGATCGGCCACGCGGGGACGCTCATCTCCGCGGTGCTGCTCTTGTTCCGGCAGAAGTGGCGCACGTCAATCAACCGCTCGGCCGAGGCAATGACGATCTTCGCGGTCATCTGCGCCGGGCTCTATCCCGTGATCCACATGGGGCGGCCGTGGCTCGCCTACTGGGTCTTCCCCTACCCGAACTTTCGCGGGCCGCTGTGGGTTAACTGGCGCTCGGCGCTCCTATGGGACGTCTTCGCGATCGGGACCTACTTCACGATCTCGCTAGTCTTCTGGTACGTCGGACTGATCCCAGACCTTGCGACGATCCGCGATCGCGCGAAGGGTCTAAGGAAGAAGATCTTCGGGTTCTTCAGCCTGGGCTGGGACGGGTCGGCGCGCACGTGGTCGCGCTATGAGATGGCCTGCATCCTGCTCGCCAGCCTGGCGACGCCGCTGGTCGTGTCGGTCCACAGTGTCGTCAGTACCGACTTCGCGACCTCCCTGGTTCCGGGCTGGCACACGACGGTGCTGCCACCCTATTTTGTCATCGGCGCGGTGTTCTCCGGATTTGCCATGGTGCTGATGCTGATGCTCATCGCCCGCAAGGTGATGAGCTTTGAGGAATACATCACTAAGGTGCACATCGGCGCGATGTGCAAGATCATTGTGTTCACGGGATCGATCGTCGGGCTGGCCTATGGGACCGAGCTGTTTACGGCATGGTATTCTGGCAGCGAGTACGAGCAGTTTGCGTTCGCCAACAGGGTCCGCGGACCCATGGGCTGGGCCTATGCGATCATGGTGCTCTGCAATGTGGTCGCGCCGCAGCTCTTGTGGAGCCGCAAGATTCGGAGCTCGCTCGGCGCGGTCTTCGCAATCACGGTCCTCGTGAACATAGGGATGTGGTTCGAGCGCTTCGTGATCATCGCTGGTTCCTTGCAGCGCGACTATCTCCCCTCGGCCTGGTCGACGTACACGCCCACGCTGGTCGAGTTCGGCGCGCTGATCGGCGGCTTCGGGCTGTTCTTCACGCTGTTCCTGCTGTTCTGCCGCTTCATGCCGATGATCAGCATGTGCGAGATCAAGACCGTCATCAGTGGCGACGGGTACGGCGGCGACCATAGCGGTGGCGATTCCGAGGAGAGGAGCGTGGCATGAAGCGCCTTGCCTACATCGGAGTGTTCGAGCACGAGGCGGACTTGCTGCAAGCGATCAGGGAGAGCCGCGAGCTCGGCCTCGAGATCGTCGACGCTCACTCGCCCTATCCCATCCACGGCATCGACGAGCTCATGGGCATTCGGCGCTCGCGCCTGACGATCGTCTGCTTCTGCGGCTGCCTGACGGGGCTCATAATCGGGCTGTGGTTTCAGTACTGGTCTTCGGCTACCGACTGGCCGCTCAACATCGGCGGGAAGCCCTTCGACTCCTTGCCGGCGTTCATTCCTGTGGGCTTCGAGATGACTGTCCTGTTGGGCGGCCTCTCCACGGCTCTATTCCTATTCATTCGCAGCAAGCTGTGGCCGGGCAAGAAGAGCCGGGCAATCGGGGGCGTCACGGATGAGCGCTTCGCGCTCGTGATCGCGCGCAAGGATGCAAACCTGGCCATGGCCGAGGTGCCCGAGCTGCTGCACCGTCATGGAGCCGTCGATGTCCGTCAGGAGCTGGGGCAATGAGTAGCAACTGGAAGTCCTTCCTCGCGTTGTTCCTGCCGTGCATCCTGGTGCTGCTTGCTCTCGAGAGCCTCCTGCGCCCTAACCCGCGTGAGCGCAACTACGAGGCGTTCACCGAGATGGTGTATTCGCGAGCTGCCGAGAGCCTGAGTCCCAGCGCGAGCCTGCCAGGCGCCATGACCCAGCAGTCCGTCGCACCGGGCGTCGTCATTCGAGGGCAGCTGCCCTTCCACTACGGGCCAGGCCCGGAAGAGGCGCAGCGCGCCGGGCGCGAGCTATTGAACCCCTACACGGATGAGCCGCACGTGCTCGCTCGTGGCGCAGAGATCTACCTCAGATTCTGCACGGTCTGCCACGCAGGCGATGGTGGCGGACAGGGACCAGTCGTTAAACGCGGCATGCTGCCGCCTCCGCCTCTCGGCGCTGCGCGCGCGCTGGAAATCAAGGACGGTGAGATGTTCCACGTTCTGACGCTCGGCCAGGGAAATATGGGCTCATACGCTGCCCAGATCTCGGCGGCGGACCGCTGGAAGGTGATTCGCCACGTACGTTTACTTCAGGAGTCGGTACGATGAGCACAGAGGCAGCCAGCTTCGCTCGCAGAGCTCCCTATCAGTTCTCCTCGAAGCTCAGCAGTGGGCTGCTCACCACGGCTGGCTTCGGTGGCTTGATCTTTCTCATCGGGACGATGGTCGCTCCCGATCGCGTATGGTGCGGGTACCTCATGGGCTTCACCTACTTCGTCGGCCTGGCGCTGGCCGGCCCACTGTTCCTCTCGGTGATCTACCTGAGCGGTGCCCGCTGGGCGCAACCGCTACGCCGGATCCCCGAGGCGATGACCACCGCGTTGCCGGTGGCGCTCGTGCTCGGCCTCGGCCTGATCATGGGGACGCATGCGCTCTACGAGTGGTCCCATCCGCAGGTCGTCGAGTCTGACGCACTCCTGGTGCACAAGGCGCCGTACCTGAACGTCATCGGCTTCTCGGTGCGGCTCGTGACCTACTTCTCGATCTGGATCTGGATCGGCTACAAAGTCGCGGCACGCTCGAAGGCGACCGCAGATCAGACCGAGTGGCGGCGCAGGAACATGACTCTCTCGGCACTGTTCATGGCAATGCTTGCGATCACGTTCTCGCTTGCCAGCGTCGACTGGGTCCAGTCGCTCGACCCGCACTGGTTCAGCACTATGTTCGCCCTGCGGACGCTTGCGGGGGTGGGCTGCTCGGGTCTGGCGCTGTGCACCATCGTGCTCGTCGGCCTGCGCAACAAGGGGCCGCTACGCACGATCGTCACAAGAGATGTGATGGACGACCTCGGCAAGATCATGCTCGCTCTCTCCCTGTTCTGGGCGTACATCTGGTACTGCGAGTACATGATCATCTGGTACACGGACATCCCGGAGGAGACCGGCTACTATCTCCTCCGCGAGCAGGGCGACTGGGCCACGCTGCTGCCGGTCAATCTGATCATCAATTTTGCTCTGCCCTTCCTTGCCCTAATGCTGCGTTCATGGCGTCGCAGCGGCGTGGTCCTGACTCGCATCGCGGTGCTCATGCTATTTGGGCATGCCGTCGATCTCTACATGATGATCGCCCCGCCGGTACTTGGCAGCGAGTTGCAGCTCGGCCTATGGGAGCTTGGCCCAGTGATCGGCGCGCTGGCACTCTTCGGCTGGATCCTCCTCCGCGCACTCTCGCGCGACGCGCTTGTTCCGACTGATGTGCCCGGGGAAGCAGCGCCCTACTGAGATACGAGGGGAGGCAGGCAGCGGTGCTGATGCAGAATCCATGATGAAGCTAGAGCTTTACCTCTCGCACCGGAATCAACGAGCTATGGCTACTGACGGCGTTGTTGCACGGTTCCAAACACAATGATGGGTCCTTCAGGTCCATGGCGTTCAGCCATTCATTGGGCGAGACTCGGGCATGCCGATTCGAGCCGGTCGGTGATGTCGTAGTCACCGGCGGATTCCCAGCGGGCAGGCACCTGTCGGTCGGCGGCGAGCCACTCCTGGATGAGCCGCATGTATTCGGAGTCGGCTTCGTGTGTGTCCCACTTGTCGGTGTAGACCATCTTGAAGCCTGGAATGCGAACATAGCCGCGCCCCGAGGGCTTGTGATGGCAGTGCTTGGGCAGCCGCCTCTGGCGGCTGTTCGTGATGTTTCTCATGGGTTGTCTCCTTGGTGAAGTGCGTAGGGCTACGCGTTTTTCGTTCAGGAGCCGCACCTGCCCGCACTCGCGGGCAGGGTTAGAAACATCTATCGGCAATGGGTTTAGAACTGGAGCGGCTGATGGGACTCGAACCCACGACATTCAGCTTGGGAAGCTGACGCTCTACCAACTGAGCTACAGCCGCTCTCCTTTGAGTGGGGGAGTCTATCCATATTGGATGTGCTGTCAAGGTGCGGAAGCACGGCTTCCACAAGCAGGCGGCGCGTCTGTCGGGGGGCGTTCCTGGGGCATCTGCTTTCCATCCTTCTCGGAGAGGGGCTGGAACCGTGGCCGCTCGGTTCAAGCTGCCAAGTAGCGTATCCAAGGGATCATGATCTATGCTGGGGGACATGCGATTTGCTCTCTTTGGGTTGCTGGTTTCTGTTTCTATCGCTCAGGCACCGCGTAATGTGGTCTTGATCCTGGCCGATGACATGGGGCTCGCCTCATTGCATGCGGAGCATCCTGGCTCGGGATTGCCCACGCCTCACCTCGATGCTCTAGCTGCCCAGGGAATGTCCTTTCGAGATGCGCACTCCAGCTCGGCAGTCTGCTCTCCAACGCGCTATGGGCTCTTGACTGGCCGATATCCCTGGCGAACCCGGTTGAAAGCGGGGATCGTCCCCAAGTGGGGGCTACCCCTGATCGCGCCTGAGCGAATGACCATCGCTGATGTGGCGCAAGAGGCGGACTTGCGAACAAGCTGCATCGGCAAGTGGCATCTAGGTTGGCGTTGGCCTAAGCAGGGCGGGGGCACCACTCAGAAACCCCAAGAGATCGATTACACCCTGCCGATTGGCGGAGGCCCTTTAGAGGCGGGATTCGAGTCGTACTTTGGAGACGATGTGCCCAATTGGCCGCCCTATGTTTGGATCGAGAACGACGCTGCACTCACGATTCCCAGCGGCACCATGGCTGAGGATGGGGCCAACGGAGTCCGTGCGGGCCCAATGACTCCGGGCTGGAGTTTGGAGGCTGTGTTGCCCCGTCTCACCCGTCGCTGTGTTGAGACCATTCGAGATCACGCTCGCGCTCAAGAGCGCTTTTTTCTGTACTTCTCCATGACTTCTCCCCACACGCCGATTAGCCCATCGGAGGCCTTTCAGGGTCAGAGCGGAGTTAGCGCCTATGGGGACTTTCTCTTGGAGACCGATTGGTCCGTCGGACAAGTCTTGCGTGCTCTGGATCAATACGGTGTGGCAGATGACACCATGGTGATCTTTGTGACGGACAATGGAACCTCGCCGAAGGCGGATTTCTCCAGTCTGAGTAAGGGTGGCGTAGACTTGCGAGGAATCTGGCGCGGGCACAAGGCTGATATCTGGGAGGGCGGCCATCGGGTGCCCTTCTTGGTGCGTTGGCCAGGGGTCGTGCGTCCAGCAAGCCACTGCGATCAACCGGTGGGTCTCACTGATGTGATGGCCACTGTGGCCGAGGTATTGGGTGTAGACCTACCAGCAGGCAGTGCTGAAGACAGTCGCAGTTTGCTGGGTATTTTGCGCGGAAGGAGCGATGAGTCTTCGGTGGCTGCGCACCTACCAGATGGCTTGGTTCAGCAATCCTCCTCCGGCAGGTTTGCCGTGCGCGCGGGTTCTTGGAAGCTATGCTTTTGCCCCGGTTCAGCTGGCTGGTCCCAGCCCCGGGGCCAAGCCCAGGCCAAGAAGCTAGGCCTTCCGAGTGTGCAACTCTATGACCTGTCCACCGACCCCAGCGAAGAGCACAACCTGGCGCGACAAGAACCCGAACGGGTAGTGGCCATGACCCAACTGCTGCGCCAAATTGTGGAGAGCCACCCAAACGACGGCAAAGCCTGGTGGCGACAGCTGCCCTGGCCTGAGTGATTCACACGGTGTCAGGTCCCTGTCGGCAATCGTGACGACGGGGGGCTGAATCCAAGTCGTTAGTTTGCCACGAGAACTGACGAGGCGCTGCCCAAGACGCGGCCGGTGGCATCGTCTAGGTAGTCGACTCGCGCCGTGTAGGTTCCTGGGGGAACATTCTCTAAGAGGATGTCGTAGCGTTCACCGGGGCCTAGCTCGATGTGGCGCGCAAGTTTGGGCGTTGCCATGGGGCGGCCGTCTGAGGCAACAATCGAGAAGGGCACTCCGTCCATGCTGACCCGCGCCCATTGGTAGGCGGTGTTGGTCAGGCGCAAATAGCCCTTTTGGCCTGCACCGAGTTCGATGCGGCTGTAGGGGTCGGCGCTGGCGGCGGCGGTTTCGAGGCCATTGATCATGAAGGCGTCCGGACGCATTCGAGTGGTTTCGGGACCGGATGCGGTCAGATTCTTCCAGGTCGTGTCATATGTTGCCAAGTGCCAGAGTACCTCTTCATCAAAGGAAGGACCTCCATCCCAGGCAATGTTGGTTGCTCCATTGGGCGGTCGGACGATGACCGTGCCCACCATGCCCCTCGCAAAGTGCAGCACCGTGTCCACATGGCAGTGGTACATGTAGGTGCCCGCATGCGGTGCCGTGAAGGAGTAGATCTGGGTCTGCATGGGCGGCACCACTTGAGAGGTCTGCGGAACGCCGTCATTTGCCATGTCCACATCCAAGCCGTGCAGGTGGATCGTGTGATCCATGGGGGATGTGTTGCGGAATTCGAGGGTGATGAGTTGCCCTTCGATTGGTTCGATGTGCGTCGAGGGAATCCGGCGGTCGCCCATGAAGCCGTAGCCTAGGCCCATCGTGCTATCGGTGAAAAACCAAGGTTGAATTGTCTGGCCAGCGACTTGCTGCGTGCCGCCCATCAGTGAGCGCAGGAAGAAGCTTGTGCCTACATTGTTTCCGAGTCCAGCCATCTGTAGTCTCCTAACTGACGACGATCAGCGTCAACTGACCAAAAGGGTAAGCGCCATCGGCGGTGACCGCCTGGACGTTGTGTGGGTGAAGGGGATAGGTCCCCAGTTGGTTTGCCGTGAAGAGCACATCTGTCGTGGTGCGCGTGGGAACCGGAATGGTGTCCTTCTCGCCCCAGTGAATCTCTGGCAGATTATCTCTTGTAGCCGTGTCGGCGTGAAAACCGTGAAAGTGGATGCACTGACGGGTGCGGCCCAAGTTTCCCAGCCGCAGCAAAACGCGTTCACCCAAACCCGCTGCCACCACGCTGTCGGTGTCGCCTGCGATGTCGGGAAAGCCCATGCCATTCAGCGTAAAGTAGTTCGCCTCGTACGGCTGCCGAGGGATGGAGCCCAGGCTGCCTTGTAGCGCATTGCGGCGATCGTCTGCGTCGTCGTACAGGAGCACATACTCCCGGTCGTAGGCGGGGCCTCCGTCATAGAGGACCTGTGCACCACTTGAAGGACGAGAGACCAATGTGCCCGATAGGCCGTTGGTGGGGCGCGAGATATGCGCCGCACCGAAGTTGCCGGGGGCAGGGGCTGTTTTGCCTCCGTCGGCACTAAGCAGGTATGTGCCCGCGGGCGGCATGTTGAATGAGAAAGAGGCGCTGGTTCCGGGACGAATGAGGGGACCAGTGGCAACACCCACGATTTCAGGCCTGAAGGCATGCGGGAGGTTGTTTGTGACCAAGACCGTCAGGCTTGATCCCTCGGTTGCTTGGGCAAATGGCAGGGCGCCTCGACGGGTGCCATTCGTGTTGTAACGAAAGAACGGAATCGTGACCCCATTCCCAAAGGTCGTGCTGCTCGGATCAGCGGTCAAACGCCAAACCGTGGCCGGGGCAACGGGCGGTAGGGGCAGGGCCATGGCACGCGATGCGGTGGCGGCCGCAGTGACACCAAAACTACCAGCTAGAACCGAGAGGATAGATCGCCGGGAGGTGGCAGACGATTGAGAAACTGAGTTATGCATAGGAGGAAAACAAGAGAAGGTGATAGATCCTTTCGCCGCGGGGCAGATTCTCTCACGGGCCGTGTTGGAATTCGCAGCCGTGATGCGCTGGATTAGTCCGAGGCGTGTCCCTAGTTTACTCCGGGAATCGAGACTGCCCCGGCGCTACGACCTATTTCACCTGCAACTAAGCACAGGGTAGTCCGCACGAAGAGCGGACGGTGGGGGTCTCCTGCCGCCAAGCTCCTCAGCCTGGGATTCCCCGCCGACCTTCCTCCAGACCGAAAGACCGGGGCGCTCTGTGTTCCAGGGCATGGACCCGACCCAGGAGGCGGCCGATGGCAACAACCATGGATTCGATTCAGTGCGGGTCGTCCCAGACCCTGCTCCAGCAGCAGGCTGGGGTCAAGAGGCGCACTCGGGTGGGGAAATGGTCTGCCGGTCCCAGGGCAACCGGTAGGATCCACTATCATCTAGTCCAGCTTGGAACCAGCCCAGTTCAGCGGCATGTGCAGCCGCGGCTGGGACCAACCCATAAGCGGATGAACCAACCTGAATCAAACAGACACGAGCGAGCTGCGCAAGTATTCGAGCAGTGGCTCCTGGCTTGTATGGAGGGCCAGGATGAAGATCCCGAGGCCCTCCTCGCCGGCCATGAAGATCTGCGCGACTTGCTTGAGTCCATGCTTGCCAACCAATCCCTAGCGGATTCTCTTCTAGCTGATCCTCAGCCCGGTTCGGCTGCTGATCCAAGTCGGGTCGTGATGGGGGATTTCGAAATCATCGGCGAGATCGGGCGGGGAGGCATGGGCGTGGTCTACGAGGCGCGCCAGCTATCTCTCAATCGCAGGGTGGCCCTCAAAGTCCTGCCCCGTGGCTTTGCCATGTCCAACGAGGCCATCACGCGTTTTCAGCGGGAGGCGGCAACGGTTGCCGGCCTGCAGCATCCTTCGATCGTACCGGTCTATGCCACTGGGGAGCATGACGGGGAGCACTTCTTTGCCATGGAACTGGTGCAAGGTCTGGCTCTCGATCAGGTCCTGGTTGGTTTGGAAGGCTTGGAGGTCAGCGACTTCAGTAGCGCTGATCTGGCGGCAGCTCTGGAAAGGCGCGGACTCGATGGCCAGGCCTGGGTTCCTGACGGAACTCGCGGTTGGCTGCGACTGGTGGTGGAGTGGATCGCGCAGATTGCCAGTGCCTTGGAATTCGCCCACCGCTCCAATGTCTTGCACCGAGATGTGAAGCCAGGAAACATCTTGCTGCGAAAAGACGGCAAGGTGGTCTTGACGGATTTTGGTCTGAGCCACTCAGGTGATGCCCCTTCAATCACCCAGACCGGAGACTTCCGCGGTACGCCCTACTATGTCTCCCCTGAGCAGGCCATGAGCGGGCGCGCCGAAATGGACCAGAGATCAGATGTCTACTCCCTGGGGGTCACGCTTTTTGAACTCCTGACTCTGCGCAGACCGTTTGAGGGCACTACCGCTGCCGAGGTTTTTGGCCGCATCATTCACAAGACGCCGCCTGATCCCTCGCGCCTGAATGGAGCCCTGCCGATGGATCTGGTCAATGTGACTTTGAAGGCCATCGACCGAGACCCTGAACGGCGCTATCAATCGGCCGCTTCATTTGAGCGGGACCTGCGTTCATTCCTTGAATACCGCCCGGTTTCCGCCCGCCGCGTTTCTCTTTGGATCACGGCATCCCGCTGGGCTCGGCGCGAACCATTCCGTGCTGGTTTGGTTGCGCTGGGGGTGATCGCGCTGATGGCGACATCTTTGCTATACGCCAACATTCGGCAGAAGGCCAATCTACTTGAGCATTCCAATGCTGCTTTGGTGATTAGCACACAAGAGGCTGATGCGGCCCGAGTGGAGGCGGAGGACTCCTTGGAGAGGGTCGAGCGTGTCGTCGGTTTCCATCGTCAGCAGATCGAAAATGTGGATCTGGAAATGATGGGCATTCGCTTGATGTCCTTGTTGAAAGATGCGTTGATGGCTGGTTTAAGAGAGCGCGAGTTGTCTGAAGAACAGGAGAATCAAGCGGCAGCTGCTCTTGAAATGGTGCGTTCCCTTGTGAACACAACGAATGTGGCCGGCATCTTGTTGGACGAGCAACTCCTGGGTCCGGCGCTTGAAACGATCGATGAAGAGTTTGCGGAGGACCCTTTGGTCGCGGCGGCCCTGCGTGATGCGATGTCCGAAGCTTATCTCAATCTCGGTCTGTATCAGCAAGCTCTCGCTGAAGCTCGCAATGCCTGGCAGATTCGGCGTGGGGTGCTGGGCGAGGGGCACGAGGACAGCCTGCACTCTCGGGATCTTGTGGCTGAGGCCTTGAAGGGGCAGGCTCACTTTGCAGAGGCTGCGCAGGAACTCGAGGCGATTCTTGACCTGCTGAAAGGAGCATCCGACGGGCGCTACCTGATGATGGCGGAGACGAACCTGGCACTGGCCATGGTGCAGATGGACAGGGCAGAATATTCTGCTGCCGAGAAGGCATTGAATCGGGCTGCTGAAGCGCAGACCCATTTGCCTGACGAGAANCAGCTGCTGGAGCTCGCGCTGCTCACATGTTGGGCAGAGTTGCGCATGAATGAGGGTGANTTGGAGCAGGCCGAGGGCCTCTTCCGTCAGTCATTGGACCTTGCCCTGATTGNTCGGNAGGATGATGATCCCACGGTGTTNCANTTGCGCAACAGNCTCGCGGTGTTNCTTACGATTACCGGCNAGCTNGACGAAGCTGAGGAGCAACTTGATCNTGTCCTGNAGGCCTACCAGAAGGTANTACGGTAGCAATCATCCCTTGACCTTGACCGTCATGGGCAATTTTGGNCATACCNTGANNGTTGCGGGAAAGCTATCAGAAAGCGAGGCGGTGCTGCGTGATACCCACCTGCGTTCNGCGGAGTCCCTTGGGCNTCTGCACCCCGATACTCTCGTTGCNCTTTCGAATCTTGGNAGCGTATTGGAGNCCCAGGGNAAGTTTGAAGAAGCCGAGGNCTNCATCAGNGANGCNCTTCAGGGTTTGCGGCAAGCCATGGGNGANCAGCANCATACNACTCTGCGNGCACTCAACCTGATGGCCCTGATCGCCATGGATCAACGCAAGATGGANCTGGCTGAGGATTCGTTTCGAGAGGTNTTGCTTGGTCTCGAAGCGACTCTTGGACCAGAGCACTACGATACGGTGACTTTGCGCGGCAACCTGGGACTTGTGCTTCGGCGTCGCGGGAAGTTCGCTGAGGCCGAGCCCCTGTCCAAGCAGGCCTACGAGGCGAATTGTGAACTCTTTGGTGACAACAGTCGCACAGCTCTCGATTCCCAGTGCAACTACGGGGCCCTGTTGCGGGACATGGGGCAACTTGAGGAGGCAGAGCGTACGCTGAAGAACGCAGTGGACCTGGCGCGGGAGCATCTGGTTGACGATCACTGGTCCCTGGGCGCGTATCTGGTCGAGCTGGCTCGTACCCGGTTCAAGCAGGATCAGTGGGCTCTGAGCGTTCAGGACCTGGAAGAGGCGTTCAACATTCTCGGAGGGGCCTTGGGCGCAGATCATCCTCGTGTGTTGGAGGCTGCTGAGGGTCTCTTCCGGGTCTACAGTGCCTGGAATGAAGCCGAACCCACTGACGAGCGGGCCAAACTGGCCGCCAAGTGGCAGAAGGTTTTCCAGGCACCCCAGGAAGGGGGGCGCTAGGGGCCAGGACCTCGCTACTGCCAGTCGAGGACTGGAGTGCCCTCGGTCTTGGCCAGTTTCACCAACTGGTACGGTCTCGTGACCATCGTCGCTTGAGCTTGCCCCGTCGGGGGCTTCGACTCACGCACCTGAACGCTGAGCATTCCTTTTTCGATCGTGCATCCCAACACCATGACCCCAAAGCCTGCCGTCGGGCGTTGCCCCAAAAAGACACCGACGACCATCTCTTTCGAAAAATCCACTTCCGGTGCGGCCTTGGCCGACAGGGAACCGGAGTTGACGGCATTCCACAAGGCATTCCACTCCGAGGGGTTGCGGGCCAGGACGATGTGGGTGTCATCCACCCCACTCGTTGCCCCTTGGGACAGGGATTCAAACGCAAGCTCTGTGGTGCTTGGGCAGGTATCACAGGAGTCACAGCAGTTGCAACCTGCCATGAAGGAGAGTATCAAGGCGCAGCATGCTGCGAAGAGGATTCGAGGGGAGAACATCAGGGGATCTGGCTTGCGGGGGATTCAGTGGCTTGTAAGAGTTGATAGCCCGTCCGGTCAGAAGCACTGGCCGCCGAGCCCGTGAAGGTGCTGAGCAACGGGAAGTCGACCGCGGTCAGGTTTCCTCCGGCCGTCACAGTAAGTGCAATCGGGCCTTCCGCGCTGGGATATATCCCGCAGAGGGGCTCGCCCTCGTCACAGATGAAGCCATCGTTGTCCGCATCGGTGCCTGCCACAACGAAATAGGATCCTGGTGTGAGGCCCGAGAAGGCATAGCCCAGGGCGTTCGGTGATTGCACCACATCCTGGGCAATGGTGGTCAGGCTATCGGTCGAGATCGCCAGCACAAAGACCTCGTGGGTCTCTCCGCCTCCTCCGCCACTCGAGAGAGCCAGGGAGACGGCAATGGTGCGAGTTCCCCCGTTGGAGACAACTTCCACAGTGCCTGAGTAGACACCATCCACCAACCCGGTGATGTTCGCTTGGATTTCGATACTGGAGCTGTCGCTCGAAGTCGGGTTCTGAATGGGCACACTGTTGGCGCTGAGCCAACTGCCACCTGTCTGGGTGCTGATGTTGAGGGTGGTGAGTTCCAGCAGGCCCGCGCCCACATTCGATACCGCCACGGATATGGCGGTGTTGTTGTTGTTGAGCAATACGCTGGTGCTCGAAAGACCGAGCACGGGGGTCACTCCGCCGCCGCCATTGGCCAATTGCACCGCTGCGAAGGCATTGATCAACCCCTCTCCATAGATGTCGTCCCGGCCAGGAGCCCCGCGATCGGTGGAGGTGGTGAGCAGGATGTTCTCCAGTTGGGGAACCGTCAGGGCGGGGTTGACCGCCAAGAGCAGCGCGGCCACGCCGGCCACATGGGGCGCGGCCATGGAGGTGCCGTCGTAGAACGAGTAGGAGTCGAAGTCCGTTGGGTTGCTCGTGTCCACTGGACGACAGGAGAGCACACCGTCAGCATAGTTGTCACCGGTCAGATCGACACTGGTATCGCCACCTGGGGCTGCGATGTCCACGGTGGGGTGGAAGTTCGAATAGGGGGCCTTGTTGCCTTGCGTATCCACAGCGGAAACCGAGATCACTCCGTCCAGTCCGGCAGGCGAATTGAATGCGCTGTTGTTGTCGTTGCCAGCTGCTGCAATCACCAGGGTGCCTGCGTTGCGGGCGGCGGTTATCGCGTCCTGTTCGGTCTGGCTGAAGCCAAGCCCTCCCAGGCTCATGTTCATGATGTGCGCTGCTTGTGCTGGAAGGGCTCCAGTGGAGTTGGCCAGACCTGCCGCGAAGAGGATTCCGTTGGCGATGTCGAAGCCGGTGCCCCCTCCGATTCCCAACACTCGCACGGGCATCAGTTGAGTTGCCCAGGTGACCCCAGCAACACCGAACCCATCATTCGTGCTGGCGCCCACAGTGCCTGCCACATGGGAGCCATGGAAGCTGGAGTTGTTGGTTTGCGTCATCGAGTCGCCCACATCGGTGGCATCCGGGTCGGGGCCGTCCCCGTCCCCAGATATGGCTGGGTTCGAGATCATGTCATAGCCAGCGATTGTGCGTGGAGTCAGGTCCTGAGCGGGGGTCGTCCCCGTGTCAATCACCGCCACGATCACACTGGAGTTGCCGGTGGTGATGTCCCAAGCGGCGGGCAGGTTGATCAGGTTGTAGTGCCACTGCAGGTTGTAGTGCGGGTCGTTGGGGGTCGTGTCAAAGCTGAGCGCGTGTTGGATGTGGTTGGGTTCTGCGAAGCGTACCGCAGGATCCGCGTCCATGGTGGCGGCGAGGGCCAGGGTGTAGCGGCGCTGTTCCGTAGGGCTCAAGTGGCCAGGCAGGTCAAAGCAGACCCGTTGCGCTCCATTCGGAATGGCGGCAGCAACGGTACCCGCCCGGCTTGCGATGCAGGCGCTGAGCGCACCTTGCGCCGGGCCAGCAACCAGCACCTCGCCCGTGACGAACTCAGTGACTGGGGCCTGGAAGAAGCGCGCGAGACCTGGGTTTCTGAGTCGTGCAGCTTGGGCCACGGGGTTGCCCCGGCGGTCCTGGGAGAGGTTGACTGCGGATGCCTGGGCGAAGTCCGAGGTGCCCGAGTCCGGGCCCAGGGCCAAGGTGGTGAGCCCCATTGTCAGGGTGTAGGAGTCCGGGCCTGACAGATCGAAGGGAAAGACCTGGATCTCCAGCAGGGTCATGGCCGGGACGGGCAGGTTGCCCTCCTCAGGATCATCGGCCGAGAGAAATTCTTGCATAAGTACAGGGTTGAACAAGTCAGCGGTCGCATTACTGATCACGACATCGAAGTCCTCGTTGTTCAAGGTGTCGAGGGAGAAGAAGAACTGCCCCGCTTGGGGAACAGCCAGCAAGAAACGGTCGCTTGTATCAGTGGGTCCGGCAGTACCTGAAACGACAAGTCCTGTACCGAGAGCCAGCCCACCGAGGAAGTGAGCCTGTCCGGAGTTATTGTTGGGCTCGACTTCAGGGATGGGGTTTGGGGCAGCGGTTACATTGAGCGAGAGCTCGTAGTCTGATTCTCCAGCGGCGGCTGCCAGGACAAGGATGAATGAGCCCTGGGCCAGGAAGCTGCCGCTCTCCACATTCGGTGTGCCGGAATCGAAGACCTGCACGAATTGCAGGCTGACTGAATCGGCGAGGCCCAGGTCAAAGTNGACCGGGGCGCTGGGATTCAGGGCNGTCAGGGTGAATTGCACCGTCGAACGGGATGGGGCATTGACCCGAAAGATGTCGATGCCGTCGCTCGCGTNGGACAGGTTCCCGAGCACCGACAGGCTGGTTCCCGGGTTCAAGTCTCCCAGGGCATGGGCCTGGCCCNGGTCATTGTTGGGTTCCGCTTCCAGGACCGAGCCTCCTGTGCCGATCACCGACATGGTGCCGGAGATCGCGCCGTTTGCGCCTCCGCCACCCGCAGCTCCTCCGCCTCCGCCTCCGCAGGAAGTCAATTGCCCTGCGCAAGCGAGCAGAAGAGTCGAGAGCAGCGCTGTCCGGCGCCAGGTGAAACGAAGAACGTGGGTCCAGGTCATCATGGGAGGAAGGGTGTGGTGGAACTTGAGGAGGAAGCTGGGTCCAGGACCAGGGCGCGAATCAGAGTCGGTTCGCAAAAGGATACTTGTGAGTCGGGTGCAGATGGGGCTGCGCCCTGCGCGGAGCCCCGGCGGGGCCTGCTTGCGCCCTTCATGGGGGTGTTTCTTGGCTCAGAACCCGTAGGTCACAGAACTGCCATCCGAGAACGAGATGTAGCCTTCTGTGTTCCCGGCATTCGAATTGCCCGTGCCGGTGTAGGACCTCCAGAAATTGTCGCCTCCTCCGGTGGCGCCCCGGGAAGCATTTGCCTGGGCCGCTGCATAGAGGTTCACAAGGGGTTGAGAAGTGTTCTCGAGGCCCACATTTCCTTGGGCGTCGAACCAATACCGGCCGGCGGTGGCAGGCATTCCGAGCAGGGCACTGATGCCTTGGACTTCGATCCAGGTCAGCTGCCGTCCGTTGAACCACAGGGGCGCCTGACCAGAGGAGGCATTCTCTGGCAGGGGACCGAAATCATGTCCAGCTGCCATGAGCCCGGCTGCGGGCTGTCCGGCACCTCCGTAGAGGCCGCTCATCGGGTCATACCAGTAGCTGCCCGCCGTGGGCAGGCCTCCGTAGTGGGTCTCGAGCAGTTGGGCCCGGGCTTGGGTAAGGGGCTGGCCGTTGACATGCACCGAGTCGAGTCGGCGCACCTGATGCTCTTGGGTGCCCTGGGGCGCCTGTTGGGGCATCTGGGTGGAATACTCATCGACGGCGCAGCCAGCGCAGCAGGTGGTGGCGGCGAGAATGGTCAGAAGGGTGCTCAGGGTGGTTTTTGAGGGTATCATGGGTTTAGGTTCTCCAGTCAGATAGACGAGAAGAGGCGCGTTCGGCAACAGTCTCTTTGAAGAAAAACTGAGCCCATTGCCACGCAGTCAGTCCTCCGATGGTCGCAGAACCTGATTCCCTTGATTCCTTGCCCGCCGAGCAGCAGGCGGAAGTCCTTCTGCGGCGTTGGCAGAAAGACGGTGATTTGGAGGCCCTCGATCGGTTGATGCGCGATCAGATCGGGCAGCTCAGGCTGCGCATCCTGAATCAGGGGCCGGGGGGCCTTTCCGCCAGTCTGGGAGCCACTGACGCTGCAAACGAAGTGGTGGTCAAACTGCTCGATCAGGACTCAGTGCCCAAGTTCGTGAACCCGGCGGCCATGCGTGGATACCTCTGGCGCTGTGCACGAAATCTGCTGATCGACCGCTTGCGCGCCAAGCGAGGGGAGAATCTGCGCCTGGATGGGACCGCGTTCCGTGGTTCTGAGGAGTTGTTGGCAGTGTCCGGGGGGCAAGCTGAGAGGGACCGGGCGGAACTCAATGATGCCCTGTACCTGGCGATGAACCTCTTGTCGGATTCCGACCGCGAGGTCTTGGAGTTTTCCTATCTACAGGAAATGAGCGTGAAAGAGACTGCCGAGGAACTCGGCATCGCGCCAGAAGCGGTGAAAATGCGCCTGGTTCGCGCTCGTCGTCGGCTGGCAGAGAGGCTCGCCCAGTGGCGCGAGTTGGTGGAAGGCGCGTCATCCTGAAGGGTGCTCGCAACAGCGTTTGCTCCTGGCGGCGGTGAGTTTCTGCCAGGGCGCACTCCTGCCCTGGGGCCTTTGGAACGTGTTCTTCCAAGGGCCAACGCGGGCCGGCCAAGAAACTCGCCCTTTGGCTGTTGCCTCTTGCAGGTCAAATCGTTCAGCCCTTCATCGAACGAGAATCACCATGAAAAACTACCACTCCAAATCAGCCCTTGTTGCGCCCTCCAATCCAGTCTGCAAGACCTCACAGGGCGTCCGATTTTGTTGGCCCTTGTTGCTTGCGCTTTCTGCTGCTTGCAGCGGTGGCTCGGACGAATCAGATGACGACTCGGGGCCTCCGGGCGCTTCAACCCTGCGCATGGATCCGATTGTGGTCTACCACGATGTTGATCGGAACGGCCTCTGCGACTTTGGCGATACCCTGACTGTCACCTTTAGCGATCGTGTTGTGCTCGCGGTTCCTGCGGCCGAGTTGGCCATTGAGCAGATTTTTGGTCTGTACTCCTATGAAAGCGGCAACAGCGGAGGCATGGGGTCCAATGGGGGTGAGAGCTTTGGTTATGGGGCGACCTATTTTCTCGGTGAAGAGCCCGGGGTGAATCGCTCGACGATCCTGACCATCGTGCTTGGTGAGGGTGCATATCTCAAGGTGCGGCAGAATTTTGGCCCTGGAAATGACTCCATCTCTCCGACCGGCTTGACTCTGCGGCAGAGCCCCTCCAACCATCTTCTGGACGGTCGCTTCGTGACGCCCCGAGAGAATAGTGTCCTCCGCAGCGAGCCCGCCTCCGACATCATCCCCGGTCTGGTACTTGGGGAGACCCTCTTGGGTTCCATCAATGTGCGTTCCGTCGAGGTGGCTGACTTGGATGGTGACGGGGATCTGGACATTATTTGCGGCCTCGAGGAAGAGCAGCTTGCAGGGGATGTAGCCCTCTTGTTCAACGATGGAGAGAGTCCTGCCGGATTCAGCTTGGGCACTGAAGTGCTGGATCTGGGCGTGGGCGGGGATTCAGAAGGCTCCGGTTGGGTAGACACCTTGGAGTGCGCGGATTTCGACGGGGATGGGGACTTGGACATCCTGGGTCTTTGCGGTCGTGCGACCGCGGTCTGGCCCCTTTGGTTGAACGCAGGGGACGGTACTTTCAGTCGGGTGCCGTTTAGCGAGTTGACCGGGATTCATGGTACAGGTGCTTCAGTTGGAGACTTGGACCATGACGGGGACTTGGATCTGGCAGTCTGCGATCGCCAGTCAAACCGTGTCATGCTCTTTGAAAACAGCGGTGCGGGTCTATTTGATTCAGCCCCTGTTCAATTGGACGTCTCCTCCGTGCGTGATGTGGTCCTGTCGGATTTCAGCCTGGACGGCTGGCTTGATGTGATCACCACTGGAGAATTCGCTGCTACCAAGATGTGGCTGAATGACGGCACGACGCAATCCCTTGGGTTTGGATCCCCGTCATCGATCACCTATTCCTTTCCGCGAGAGGGGGACAAAATCTACAGTTGGGATGCAAATCACGATGGCGCGGTCGACTTCATCACAACTTCGCAAGCCATCGATGGTAACACCTGGATTCACCTGAACGACGGAGAGGGGTCCTTCGGCGATGTGCACCGGGTGTTCGGCTTGGCCGTTGTTGCCTGCCACGGGGATCTGGACGGAGATGGGCATGGGGACTTGATCCTGGGGAGCCGGTCTTCCAATTCACTCAGGTTGTATCCAGGACAGGATCTTCCCTATACGACCGACCCGTTCTGGGATCTTCCCTCGCAGACCTTTGAGGCATCGGCCAGTTCCATGGCCATCGCTGATCTCGATGGCGATGGGGATCCGGATCTGGTGTTGGGCAATCGCGAGCTACCCTTTGGGGGCCCCGGAGGATGCCAGATTGTGAGCGACAGCCTGAGCGGGGTCTTTGGTCGCCTGAAGTTGCGTGCAGCGGAATCGACGCCCGGGGGTGATGTGAGCGACATCCACCTGGCTGATATGGACGGTGACGCTGACCTGGATCTGGTTTCCATCGGTGCAACCCCACTGCGATGGAATGATGGCAGCGGAGCGTTCTCCGCGGGAAGTCAAACCTATGGGTTGGATGCTGCCAGTGATATCGCCGTGGGGGACCTGGACCAGGACGGGGACCTGGACATGGCTATTGCCTGGGACTCCAGTACCGCCTTGGCCCAAGGCGTTTCCTTCCTGGCCAATGATTATGGTGATTTCAGTCCCTTGGGATCGGGTCTGCAACTCGTCGGGGTCTCCCGCCTGGAGTTGGCTGATCTCAATGGCGACAGCTACTTGGATCTCTACTGCATCAGTGAGAGCAACGTGACCGAGCAACTCTATGTCAATGATGGTTCGGGGTCCTTTACCTTGCTCGTCGACATCGTGCAGGCCGAGAGCCCCCAGCAGTTGGTATTTGCTGACATGGATCGAGACGGGGATCTGGACATGGTGCGAACCAACAGCTCCGGCAGTTTCGCGGTTCTCTTCAACGATGGACTGGGGACCTTCACCTCGGTCTACTTGACCAGCATGTCTGCCAGCGCTCTGTGCGTGGCCGATGTGGACATGGATGGCGACCCGGATGTGGTTGTTTGCGATGGCTCCAGCCAACGGGTTCTCTTCAATCAGGGAAGCGGTCTGGCCTTCAGCAACGGAACACCCTTTGGGTCGGGCTTTGTCAATGGCATCGTTGCCCGGGACATGGATGGGGACGGAGATCTGGACCTGCTGCTAGCCAGCAATAGTGCGGACGAGCCCATCTGGGTCAACAACGGTGCCGGAGAATTCAGCCCCTCTCCCGTGTTGCTCCCCGGATCCCTGCGTGGTCTCAGCGTCGGCGACATCGACCAGGATGGGGACCAGGATCTGTTGATGGCACCCATTTATGCGGGTGGCACCCTGATGCAGCGTGGGGAGTAGGGTCGCGTCCTGGCGACAGAGGTTTCACTGCCAGGTGAAGCCGAGTCCATTGGTGAAGTTCGAGGTCGTCCCGTCCCGGAACCACAGCTGGAAGGACCAGGTTTCTCCAGGTAGAAAGACTTGAGACTGGGGCAGGGCGGTCAGGTCGGGGGAGAAGCTCATGGTGCCGCTGGCCCCTGAGTTCAAGACGCTCGTGTTGAAACGGTAGAGCGGCGCGCCGAGGCAAAGGCGGCCGCTGCCCACCGGAGCATTGGCGGTGGTGCGTGACATGACGAAGTAACCGAATTGGCTCGTGGGCAAGTGCAAGGCATTCAGTTGCACTTGGTTGTTACTGATCACCAAGCTGCCGTTCCCCGAGACCGATGCCGGGAAGCCCGTCGAGTTGGGAATCGGCGGACAAGAGGTGTCTACAACGCCGATGGAGCCTTGGACTTCATAGGCCCCGATGTCGACGATCGACCCAGAACCAGCCCCCGTATCAGGGACCGAAGAAACATCGTCGAAGCGACTGTTGCCCGCTAGATCCAGGGTGATGGTCCCAGGCACTGAGGCATTGTTTCCCGCATCAATTCCAGGGGATCCGCTGCCAAGGGTGAAATCTCCGCCTGCTCCATTGGTGAAGACCGGGTCGCTACTCAAGTTTCCTGTTCCGGAAAAACCCCCTTCCACAATGCAATAGGTGGCGCTCGTTCCGCCGGTCATTTGGTTCGCCGAGTTTTGGGCACCACCGGGTCCTTGGTTGCCCCAAAGGACCGTGTTGCGGACCAGTACGCTGGAGCCGGAACGCAGGAGGCCACCCACAGTGTTGGCGGTCGCGTTGTTGTCCACGATCGTGCAGTTGATCACCTGAGTGCTGCCGCCGGACCCGATCCAAAGGGCTCCGCCGCCACCGCTGCCAGTGGAGGTGTTGCCTTGAAAGAGTGAGTTGCTGACCACCACGCCGCTGGTGGCAAAGATCTCCAATGCACCGGCGCGAGCCGCCCGATTGCCGAAGAACTGGCAGCGATCAAAGCGCACATTGCTCGCGGTCGCGATGTCAAAAGCACCCCCGTAGGAGCCGCCGATGTTGTCCTCAAAGATGCAGTCGGTGAAGCTCGGGCTGGCGCTGTTGATGTAGCCCGCGCCACCGCCAAAGTTGCAACGGTTGTTGATGAAGTGGCAGTTGCGAATGGTGGGGCTCGAGTTCGTAAGTAAAATCCCGCCGCCGCGATCATTGTTGCTGCTGCCGGAATTGGCAAAACCGTCGCGAACCACGAAGCCGTCCAAGACAGCGGTGGAGTTGGTGTTGAAGCCGCGGATCACATGGTAGCTATTGTCGCTGATCGACCCGTTGCCGTTGGTATCGGCGGTCATGATGCTGGGTGCTGTGCCGAAGGCGGGCCGCTGATCGGGGCTGGTCTCGGTGCCCAGGAAACCTCCGAAAATGCCCACATTGTTGATCATGCGGAAGGAGGTGATCCGTGAGGTGCCGGTGGTGGGGACATAGGTGCCTTCGGCGGCGAAGATCTCATCTCCCGCGACAGCCAACAGCATTGCGTCTTGCAGACCGAGTGGTCCCTGCAGGGCGTTGGCCCAGCTGCTGCCGTCGTTCAGACCGGTGGACAGGTTGGCGTTCACATAGATGGTCCCGGCCAGGCCAGCGGGGGCTAG
>NYYZ01000002.1 GCA_002686945.1 Planctomycetota bacterium | reverse complement strand
ATCCACATAGGTGTCCAGGCAGGCGATCGCGTGCTGGGTCATGACCCCCGCCGCCGTGGGGTGGAAGAAGGTGGTTATGTTGGCTGTGCCCCCGGAGCACAGATGGCAATAGGACATGATCGTGCCCGCGCTGGTGCATACCTGCTGGGTCTGGCAGGATCCAAAGTATCCTGACGGTGCGCACTCGTCCAATGGCGGGCAGAAGTCGTGAGTGTGGGGACTGTTGAAGTTGTGCCCCAATTCGTGGGCACAGACCATGAAATCCCAGTTGGACGGCTGCTGGACCACCGGGAAATTGACCCCGGCGCCGATGTTGCCGGATACGGCGAAGTTGAAGGTGTTGTTGCATAGCACACCCAGCCAGGCAACGCCTCCTCCGAGAGAAGCGCCCGACATGAAGTGGGCCGTTACACAACCATTGGGGATGTTGCCGACCCAAGCGGCCTGAAACTCATAGAGCAGATCTACGCTGCTGCCGCCCGTTTCCTGGGTGGTCCAGGGATCGGTGCCCAGGGTCGGGATGTTCAAATAGGGATGGGTCAGGACCGTGTTGGCCTGAGTTTCATAGCGGTCACCAATAAAGGTCCAAAGGGTAGTCACGTAGGTCATGGCCGCGTTCAAGTCGCCGAAAAGGTCATAGAGCTGGTCGTCGCATTCGATGGCTACCGGGCAGACGCGCATGCTGCAGGCGCCCGGGGCCCCCTGGGGCGGAGTGGACCCTCCGGGGTTGCTGATGAAAGAACTTCCCGCATTGGGTTGGATGGCGGTGGAGCAGTCTCCGTCCAATGCAAAGCCTCGTGTGTTGAGGGCCTCTTCGGTGAGTAGCAGGACATGACCCGCTCCCCAGTCTCCATTGGCGTCCGGCTGAGGCATCAGGTGGGTCAACTCCCCTCCGATCTTGATCCAACCGCGGCAACCATGTGGGGCAAAGGCCAGCATTACATCGCTGTCGCTTGCACCCACGACTGTTCCCTTCCAGACGGACAGGCCCAGGTTTTCGATCAGGCCCGGAGTCGGTACGCCGTTCACATGCAGGCCGAATTCGTGGCGTGCGACCGAGAGGCGCTCAAGATCCACGCTGACTTTACCGCCGCTGGTCAGGGGCACCTGCGTCATTCGAAGTGTCTGGTAGGTCAAGAGGTCCGCAACTCCAGCCAGATCCGGCTCGAGGATCAAACCGTCAAGGGCGGCTTCGCGGCCGACGGTCTCCAGGGGAAAGACCACGTCCTGGGCGTTGGCACGGAGGCTTGGGATCAAGAGCGTGAAAGTCAAAAGGGAGAAGAGTTTCATGGTCAGGTAGAGGGGGTTTTGGGGGGCAGGGTTGTCAGGCGGGAGGCCCACTGGGCACTAGCATGCCAAGTTTTCTGTGATGTCCGTGGCCGATTCATGTCCGCCGCAGTCCAGGGACTGCTCCAGCCCCCTCTGGCCTCGAATCTGGCCTCCAGGGGGTCCAGATCCATCCCAAACCGAGCCTGTGCCAAAAAGTTCCCTGCACCCCGCTTGACTCGCTCCGCCTGGGCAATACTCTTTGCGCACCTTCCCCGATAGCTCAGTTGGTAGAGCAATCGGCTGTTAACCGATTTGTCGCAAGTTCGAGTCTTGCTCGGGGAGCCATTCAATAAGGAGCGCAGGATCTGAGGGTCCCGCGCTCCTTGTCTTGCTTTCTGGATTGGGCTGGTCGGTCTCCTAACGCCGTCGCCGTGGAAGACGGGGACCGCCCCGTTCATTGGGCAGCACATCAAGCAGGCCCGGATCGAGGGCTTCCAAGCGTTCCAGGGCATCGTTCATAGCTTCCACCAGCGTCTGCTTGTCCTGTGCCCTGGCCCGGCGCAGGAGTTGTCGTATCGTGTTGACTGGACTGATCCCCAGGCCGTCTGGACTGGCGGCAGACAAGGGGCGCAGGGCAATTGCCTCCAAGAGCAGGGCGCTGGCCTCGCTCAGTTCCCCCTGGTTGGTCAGCACCCTTCCGCGTCCAGCAATGGAAAGCATGATGAAGTGCTGGGCAGAATCCGCCTGACTGGGATGCTGCTCGATCCAAGCAGCATAGAATTCTTCCGCACGCAGATAGGCCGCTCGGGCCGCGTCCTGTGCAGCGGCCTGGGCTTCCGGTGCCGGAGCCGTGCGCCAGACCTCAGCGGCAATCACGGAGGCCTGGCCGGCGAACCAGTCGCTGTGTTCTCCAGCGCTGGATTGCTCTGCGCGACTGCGGTAGTGTTCCTCAAGGCGTAGTGGCCCGCCAGCTCGGAGCAGGGCTGCACGCAGACGCTGATGCAAGCGCGGCGAAGAGTGAAAGCGTGTCAGTCCCGCCTCAAGGGTTTCCTGCGCGGGCGTGTTGGCGCCGAGTTCCAGCAGGAAATCATAATGGTCGATCACATGCTGGGCGTTGGCTTCGGGATGGCTGGCAAGAACTCCGTAGACTGCATGAATGTCCGCCAGCCATTCCGGCGGCCAGTCGCTGCCCATCAGCGTGGCTTCATGAATGGCCTGCTTGCGGCCGTGGGCAAACAGAGACAGTACGGCCATGGCATTCCAGGACTGTTGACCCGGGGGCATTGCAGCAACTGCCTTGGCGGCAGATTTGTGGGCTTCACCTGGGCGGCCGAGATACCAGTTACAAAGGGCCAGGGCCGTGTCCGTTCGCCAGTTGAGGAGCCCACCTTCAATTGCGCTCCGAGTTGCTGCTTCTGCGTCCTTGAAGCGTAGAGAGTTCAAGCGTTTGGCCTGCCCGCGACTGGTCCAGGGGGTCCACACCGCCGCAGGATCCAACGCCATGGCCAGCAAGGCCTCGGCCAGATCCAATTGCGCTGCGGCATCATCCGGTTGGGCGCTGGCAACAACAGATGCGTAGGAGACCCGGGCCTCCACTGCCCTGCGGCGTTCCTCGGGTGCAGGCCGGGGTGCTTCGGGCGCAACCTGCCTCAGCGACTCGTTCCAACGGGCGGCGTCGAGATTGGCTGAGGTACTGCCCAAACCCCTGTGAACCACTGCCAGGGTCTTTCCCCGTGGGTCCATTGCGCCCAGTCGTTCAAGGGCCAGCAACAAGCTCTCCCGCTCTACCTCGGGCATGGGCACTCCCAGGGCAAGGGTGATCAGGTCGATGGCTGCGGGGTTCTCACTGACCGCAAGAGATTGTCGCGCCAGGGAGGCGAGTTCTGAATCCAGGCCAAACAGCGCCAGCCGCAACAGCTGCAAGGGAGCTTTGGATCCCAGGACCTGAGCCTTGAGCAGAAGATCCTTGCGGATTTTCTTGTCTCCGGTGGTGTAGTGGGTTTCGACAAAAGTTCGATCTGCCTGGTCATGGCTGGCCAGCCGATCCTGCAGGGTGCGATCTCCCTTTGGCTCAGGATTCGGCTTGATCAGGCGCTGACTGATCCCCGTTCGAACGCGCGTGAATACCGATGCCGTGTCGAAGGCGTAGTACACATCGTAGACCTCTTGCTTGTCCAGTTCGATCATGATGTGCCGTGGGGAGACCCGGGTACCATCAAAGTACTGCTCGTAGAGGATTGGCTCTATGGCGATATGCTCGCCGCAGGTCACGCTGCCAAAACGAGGGCAGGGAATGCGTTGACCGTGCTCATCATGATCCCGTGGCGTATGACGATAGACCGAAGCGATGACCGTCACGTAGGGCTCGTAGAGGTCGGCGATCTCCTTCTGCCGGTAACGGACACCTGCATAGTGTTCGCTGGCGATTTCCCCGTCCATGTTGACGCAAACCAGGATCGCTCGGCCCGTGCGCAAGGATACGGCCAGGGCATCATTGAAATTGCGCTGCCACGGGATCAAGCAGGGCTTGGCCCAATCCTCTGCCGTAGGGGCGGACCACATCTCCTCTCGTGAGACGCTGCCCTGGGCATCCTGGGACTGGCCCTGGGTGGAAATGGTGGCGAGGGCAACCGAACTCAAGAGGCAGGAGATCAGCGTTCCGGTGGCAATCAGATAGGGGGAGATGAATTGCATCCCCTAGAGGATAGCGTCTGGCGCCGAGCTATACTGCGGGCCATGGGCCTCAGCCAGTTGTTCTTCCTGTTCGGCCTTCTCTTGGCCTCACCTGTTCAGGGGCAGGATTCACTGGATCTGCACATCGAGGGCCCCCGGGAGACTCTTTATGTAGGTCAGAGTTGTCGCATCAGGGTGGTTTTGGAGGGACCTCTGGATCTTCTGCGCTCGGGCCTGTCCCAATTGTTCGCGCGTTCTGTTGAGTTGCCTCTGGCCTGGTCTGTGCCCTGGTTCGATGGGCAAGGGGAGGGCCTGGTGATGCGGATTCCGGGAGACGGGGCTCTTGCCGAGGTGGTGCTCAACGGGGAAGTGGAGCAACTTCAATTCGAGCAGCGCAGCGGCTTGGCAGGCAAGCCCCAAGCTCGATTGTCCCTGGAGGTGAGCTGGACTCCGGACCGATCCGGGACCATCGAGTTTCCTCCGGTGGCTGTGTCCTATGCTCTCAAGCCCGCCGGCGGAGCCAGTTCGGGGGTGCTTGGGAGTTCTCCCGGGACCCAACACAGATTGGAGGCAGGCCTCGCACCTCTGGTGGTGAACAGCATTCCGGAACTGGGTCGTGATCCAGCTTGGAATGGGGCCATTGGGCGTTTCAGTCTGCATCTGGAACGAGGTCCGCCACCGAAGGTATTGGACGGTGTCAAACTGTCCCTTGAGATCCTTGTCTGCGGAGAAGGTGATCCTGGCAGTCCTCCCCGTTGGGAAGGCAGCCAGCGTGCGCGCCTCAAGTGCACGGGAGTGGAGGTCCAAGGGGACTGCGCCCTGTGGCTCTACAGCCTGGTTCCCACGGGTCCCGGTCCCCTGGAGATCCCGGCCTTTGAGCTGCATGTGTTCGACCCTCTCACAGGGCAATTTCACGAGGACCATCTGCCGGGCTTCCAAGTGAACGTGCTGGGGGAGGCTTCTCCGCCTGGGCCAGAAGAACTTCAGACTCCAAGGCTGGCAGTGAAGATATTCTGGTTGTCTGGAATGGGCCTGCTGTTGGTCCTCGCTATCTTCCTCCCACGTCGCTGGGCAAGCCCCTGAGCAGGAGCTAGGATGGGGGACATGCGTGTCCTGTTGCTTTCTCTCACCCTCTTGGCTGCTTGTACTGGCTCCGATTCCAAGTCAGCTACGCCTACCACCATGCAAGATCCTAAGGATGCTCCCCAGGCCCAGACTGAAGGGCAGACCCCACAGGGAGAAGCCCAGACCCTGAGCTTGGGGGCGGGTTGTTTTTGGTGTACCGAGGCGGTCTACGAGCAACTGGACGGAATCCTGGACGCGGTTTCCGGCTACATGGGAGGCCACATCGAGAACCCCACCTACGCGCAGGTCTGTAGCAAACAGAGCGGCCATGTGGAGGTCACCCAGCTGACCTACGACCCCTCCAAGATCAGCGTAGGCACCATCCTTGAGTGGTTCTGGAAGTTGCATGATCCAACCTCAATGGACCGCCAGGGAGCTGACGCAGGCCCGCAGTATCGCTCGGTTATTTTCTTTCATGACGAAGAGCAAAGGGCAGAAGCGCAACGACAGATTTCCGCCATGCAGGCCAACGCCGNGGGCAGNCTGACCCGCCCGATNGTCACGGANGTTCGCCCAGCNGCCACNTTTTGGCCTGCGGGGCAGGAGCATCAGGACTTNTATCGCAACAATCCCAATCANGCCTATTGCCGCATGGTGATCNNGCCAAANTTGAAGAAACTTGATCTCTAGGGATTGAGNTCANGAATCCCGAGGGGTGGGGTTTCTCCATCAACGTACGGGGCGCGCAGTTCCGTCTCGAATTGAATGCGGGAGAGCAGGCCTTTCAATGTGTCCCAATGCCTTGTGCCCTGCTGTGGTTGGCATGGACTTTTCGCGACTCAGAATGGGACATGGAGAAAGTGGGCGCGGTCATGGTTTTCATGCAAGCTAGCCTGGGGGCATGAGGTCTCGTCTTGCTCTAATCGCTCCCCTTTATCTATGGTGTGCATGCGGAGGCACGGAAGCGCCTCCGCCCGTCCCCCCAGTTCACTTCTCAACCTTTGTTGTGCTACCCCATCTTGCGGCTGCACAAATATCATTCAGCACGCAGGAGCAGGTTCAGGCCGGCCTGGAAGTTGTCAGTCCCGACGGAAAGGTCCTGCGTCGGCTGGAAACCTCCCAGATCGGCACCCGGCACAACCTTCTGCTGGATGGGTTGGCTACCGGGGAGATCTACCGAGTGCGCCCGATTGGAACCCGGCTTGATGGCGTCCAGGGGTACGGACTCACGAGTGAGGTACAGACATTGTCCCCAACATCTGGCCAGGGGGACGAATTCGCGAATGCGAACATCGACCTGGAGCGTTGGCATCTGCAGGATGTCCATGGCTTCGGACGCGCGCGTCACGTGACCCAGGGAGACGAGCGCCTGTTGGAGTTGCGCGTGCCAGGCTCGCTGCCATACCAGAACTGGACCACAGGAGATCAGTCCCTGGCCCTGCTGGAAAATGTGATCGATGAGGATCTGCGGTTGGAGTTCCGCTCTTTGGGGTCCAACGGACCAAACAGTACGGGACACGGCTTGTTGATCGAGGAGGGGCCCGGAACCTGGTTGCGCTTTGAATTCGTCACCACCAATCAACGTACACATCTCTTTGCAGCAGGCTTCCGGGGCGGCCAATCGATGGTGCAGGAGTCAATTGCGCTACCGCAGGCGATCCACAACGGCAACCTGGATCTTTGGATGCGCGTGATTCGGGAGAATGACGCTTGGACCCAGGAGTGGTCCCTTGATGGGGAGACCTTCAACGTCGGACACAGCTTTGATTTCTCTATTCTTGTGCGGCGTATGGGTCCCGCTGTCGCCCACTCTGGTGGACACGCGAGCCCCTACCGCGCACGCTTCGACTGGGTTCGTACTCAAGCCAGGCAGCCCGACATGGATCCTGATCTAGATCCGACAGAGGATTCGTGCGTTCCCTGGTGTCCGCGGGCGGATGCCTGGATGGTATCTTCAGATACGGTTGGCCTGCGTTTCGAGACCGACGAGCCAGTAACGGCGCTTGTTGAAGTGGGTACGGACCTCTCCTCGTTCGAATCCCTCGGCAGTCTTACTCCAGACGTAGACGGCTTCCTGCTCTTGTCCGGCCTGCAGGCTGACACCCTGCTGCATTTGCGAGCACAATTGATCGACCCGTCCGGAAATGCGGTCTGGAGCCCACCGCTCAGTGCCTCCACTCCTCAGCCACAGTCTTCTTCGACGCCACGCATGTCCCTCTGGGAGGGAATCGAGAACGTTCATGGGGTCTGGGCATTGACCAGTGGCGAACTGGGGGATCCCCAGGCTGTGTGGAATCTGCGGGGCTCCCTGGAAGGGATGCCCCAATCTTTAGAAGTGTCAGAGGTCGACTTGACTGCCCGCCTGGATGGAGGACCCTGGATCTCCCTGGGTCTGGGTGAAGACCCTCTTGAAAACTACCTGCCAAAGCGACTGACCCGTCAGTGGGACTTCAACGTAGAAGTTGATGTGAATGCTCTAGAGGATGGGCTGCTCCTGGATGGACAATTGCTTCATCTGGTGGAGTTGCAAGCCAGCTTTGGCGCAGATGAAAGTGTGCGGGCAATGGCGTACCTGGCTCACACTCCGAGTGTGACCTGGCAATTGCCCATGAGCCTTGATTTCACCTCGGAGCCAGGATCAGGTCCGGAATCTGGAGTTGGGCTGGTGGACGGTCGCTGGCAGCATGTGCCCCATGGAATCCTGGGAAATGCACTTTGCAACGATGCGGACACGCTGGGCTACCAGCGCATGATCACCCTTGGTGAGGGCCATGGCCCCCAGGCATGGCAGGACTACCTGGTGGAGTTGACTCTTGTTGTGGACGCCTTGGACGCAACCCCACCCCAGGCCGGAGCCCCTTTCTTGGGTATCGGAGCCCGCTGGCGTGGGCACAGCCATATTGGGAGCCTGGAACAGCCTGCGGAGAACCCCCATCCCATGGGGGGGCTGTTCGCTTTGCATTGGAGTGGTGAGACACCCTATTGGAGTCTGACCACTGAGGAGACCCAGCCGGTAGTCGAGTGGACCACAGGACCAGCCATTCCCCTGGGGGTTTCGATGAAAATCAAACTTCAGTGCGAAAGCCAACTCGATGGTTCCTGCCTCTATTCACTGAAAGCCTGGCCCACTGGCTCCGCGGAGCCCGGGGAATGGGACCTTGTGCACGGCACGACAGACAAGGGGCAGACCAGCGGAGCTTTTGTCCTGATTGCACACCATATTTGTCTGGCGCTGGGTGAGGTCGCGGTCACCGAACTCTAGAGTTCCGGACCTGTTCTAGGGCGCTGGCAATTTGCCGTGCCCAGGTCCGCACTGCCTTCTTGCCTTCACCCCATGTACGCATCACGCCGTTCTCCTGAATTGGTGAGCCTGCGGCTGGGGCGCGCAGGATCAGGACCGGACCCTCGTGTCCAGGCACTGACAAGCTGGCTTGGATCCAGACCGGGGTCTGTAGGGCCGAGGCCCTGGCCTGCCCCTCCAGAATCACTTCAAGGCGGTACAAACCGGTGCGGGGCCGATTGACGATTTCGAAGGCCTGTTCGTGCAATTCCCGGCGCAGGGCAGATTCAAAAGCCTGGCAACCCGCCTCCACATCCAAGCCGGTCCTGGTGGAGCCAAGACCCGGGGCCATGCGTGTCCTGACCTTGGGCAGGAACAGACGCCAGGTGCGTGCGGAGACCTGCCAATTCGGATCCACCCATATGTTCACTGCGCCAATGGAGTGAGAAGCATTGAGTCCGGCGGGTGGCGAATAGCGGTTCTCTGTCCGGTGGCGTGAGCGAGTCACATCTGAGGTCGCCCCGCAGCCAGCATTGGAGCCGAGCAGGGTCAGGAGCCCAAGTAGGAGGAGAGTCGTTCGCACGGATTCGCAGTGTAGCGGGCCACTGTGCGAAAACCAGGGATGGACGGGAGTGACTTCAATCACTGGTCCTGGGTGCTGTTTGGGGGAAAGGGCCCAGCAGATGCTTGCGAGGGCCACCAGTCCTCTTTTGGGGGCAGTGTGTAGTCCGGGAGATAGTCCACAGGCGCTGGTCCGCGGCTTTCAAGACCGGCGATTTGGGCGGCCCAGTCGACCAATTCCCCAGCCTGGCCACCCGCCTCCCGGAACCCGGCAATACTGCTGGCCCCGGTGCGTTTGGCCAGGCGCTGGCCTTGTCGGTCCAGGATCATCCCCAGGTGCACCGTGCTGGGGTTGGGGTAGTTGAGGTGTTGGCGCAACAGATTCTGCCGGGCAGTGCTGGGCAACAGGTCACGCCCGCGAACGACCTCCGTGACCCCTTGATAATGGTCATCAAGTGTCACGGCGAATTGGTAGGAAGGCAGATCTGCTTTGGTCCACAGCAGGAAGTCGCCGCACTCCTGTGCGATTTCGGCCTCAAGCGGAGCTTGCACGCGGTCTTGAAGCAAAACACTACCCGCCTGAACTCTCAGCCTCTGGCCATAGGACTCCTCATTGGAGGATGTGTTCAGGTCAAGCTCGCTACAAGTGCCAGGGTAGCGCAGTTCGTCCCCAGGATGTGGTGCCAGGACGAGCCGAATGTCGCGTCGTGAACAGCGGCAGGCATAGGTCAAATCCCGCGACGCCAGGTCGGCCAACACTTCCCGATAGCGAGGGAACTGTTCCGACTGACGTAACACTGGCCCGTCCCAGTCCAATCCCAACCACTCAAGATCAAGGAGAATTCCGCGCTCGAATTCCAGCGTGCAGCGCTCGGGGTCCAGATCCTCCATGCGTAGTACCACGCGTCCGCCTTGCGATCGCGTTGTCCACCAGGCATGCAGGAACGCAAAAGCATGGCCCAGGTGCAGAGCGCCCGTGGGGCTAGGTGCAAGGCGGCCAACGGATTTCATCCAACCAGCATTGCTTCGTCAGGGATCGCGCTCAAGCTCTCAATCAGAAGATCTCTTAGAGACCCCCGAGGGCCGTCCTCAACAGGCCATAGGCCAAAGCCGCCTGGGGGGAGAGGGGGCCGGCGAGCAGGAGGTCTGTCTGCTCTTCCGGGTCATTCCAAAGATCAAACAACCTGGAACGCAAGACATCCTGATTGACAATGAGCTTGTAGCGGTCTTCTCTGGCCATGCCCGCCAGAGATGGTTCTGGGTATGGGGGTCAACTCCCGAGGGGCCGCCGCGCTGGGCCACCACAACGAGAGGGGGACTGCCAGCACCCTGTAGAAGGGGCGCGAAGGACTCCGAATCGGGGCCGTCCATAGGACCCTGGGAAACTCCCAGGATCTCCAACACAGTTGCGTAGAGATCGACCACTTCGATCAGGGAATTATCGACGCCCGGCAGGACGCCGGGACCAATTGCCCAGAGCATGGTCCTCACGCCGCCCTCATAGACGGTGCCTTTGAGGCCGCCCAGGGTGCCGGCGAGACCGTTGTCTGAATAGATGATCACGGTGTATCCAAGGGCAAGCGCCAGTGGGGTCAAGCGCGCAAGTTCGGTGTCCACAGCCTGGAGAGCGGCCTGGGCCTGTCTCCGCTCACCAACCAGGGGCAGGCTGAAAGTGTGAAGAGAGGGGGGTGGATTGTGGAACGGCTGGGGGGGCGCGTGGTAGCTCAGGGAGATGAGGTCGTAGCCATCAAGCACTGCCCGAATTCCGAGGTTGGTTTCACGGGTGGTCAGATAGGTGTTGGAAACCCAATGGAGCGTGCCATTGATGTTCTCCGGGTAGTTGAACCAGGTTCCTCCCCAGGGATTCAGGTTCCCCTGGGCTCCCGCATAGGGCAGCCAACCAAGCGCGTTTGGGTGCAACAAGGCATCGTTGGGTGACAGGTGCCACTTGCCAATTTTCATTGCCGTTCTGCCGGCCGCACGGACCCGAGTCGCAAGTGGAGTGAAGGGGGTAGTCGGCAAACGGTAGCTGTTGCCCTGGGACACATTGCCTGTGCAGCGCACCTCTGGCCGACTGCCCCTGGCCCCCAGTTGAAAGAGGGCCCGCGTAGGCGTGCACATGGGCGAAGTGTAGAAGCGTGGATAGTAGCGTCCCTGACTGGCCAGGCTGTCCAGGTGGGGAGTCGGTGTGGCCTGCAGCAATTCCAGCCCCAAGTCGTCGATGTCCACGATCAAAAGCTTTCTGGGCGGGCTTTGGGCCATCGCCTCCAAGCCGGCAAAGGCGGCGAGAACAATCCAGAATGAGCGAATTGCAGTAGGCATGGGGATCAACCTTTCCGAATCCTGGAGGGGGCCGAGTTCATTTCGGTTTGGGTCGCTGCAGTCGGATCTACAGCCCCGCCAGTGCCGTCCTCAACAGGTCATAGGCCATGATAGCCTGAGGGGAGAGCGGGCCAGCCAGCAGAAGGTCGGTCTGCTCTTGGGGGTCGTTCCAAAGGTCGAAAAGACGCGCGCGGAAGATGTCCTGATTGACGATCAGCTTGTAGCGGTCTTCCCTGGCCGTGCGCCGCCAGCGCAAGGGATTGTTATGGGGATCAGTCCCTGCCGGGCCACCCCTCTCGGCTATCACAAACAGCGGAGACGTACCTGCGCCTTGCAGGAGTGACGCAAAAGAAACCGAGTCGGGGCCATCGAGAGGACCTTGGGAGATCCCCAATAGGTCCAATACCGTGGCGTAGACATCCACCACTTCAATGAGTGAGTTGTCGACCCCGGTGGGGATGCCCGGACCGAGAGCCCAGAGCATGGTGTGCACGCTACCGTCGTACACAGTTCCCTTGAGCCCTCCCAAGGGACCCGCCAGGCCATTGTCACTATAGATGATCACGGTGTATCCCAGAGCCAGGGCCAGGGGAGTCAAACGCGCCAGCTCAGTATCGAGGGCCTGCAAGGCGGCACGGGCTTGATCCCAATGGCCGATCAAGGGCAGGGGCAGGGTGTGTAGATGGGGTGGCGGATCGTGAAAGGGACGATGGGCTGCGTGGTAGCTAAGTGAGATCAGGTCGTAGCCCGCAGATACTGCGCGAATCCCCAGGTCGGTCTCACGGGTGGTCAGGTACAAGGCGCTGACCCAGTGAGGGTTGCCGCTTCGGTTCTCCGGGTAGTTGAACCAGTCTCCGCTGCCCACTCCAAGATTACCCACATTGCCCATCACCCCAATGTAGGGCTGCCATCCAAGGGTAGGAGGGTGCTGCAGCAGGTCGTCTGGGCTGAGATGCCACTTCCCAATCTTCATCGCGCTCTTGCCGGCCCCTTGCAACTTTGCGGCAAGAGGAGTCAGGGGGCCGATCGGCAGGCGGTAGGTGTTGCCCGGGCCCACATTGCCGGTACAGCGAACCTCTGCCCGACTGCCCCTGGCCCCCAACTGAAAAAGTGCGCGGGTTGGGGTGCACATGGGCGAGGTGTAAAAGCGCGGGTAGTAGCGCCCTGCACCTGCCAAGCTGTCCAAGTGCGGGGTGGGTGTTGCCTGCAGGAGTTCAATGCCCACGTCATCGATGTCGATAACCAACAGCTTGCGCGGCGGCGTCTGGGCAGAACTCTCCCCACTGGCAAGGACCAACAGACCAAGCATGGGCACCAATAGCGAAGACCAGGGCATCGACTCCAGTCTATCCCTCCAGGGGCGACCCTGCTGAGAATGGGCCCGAGCACACCAGAGACTCGCCTCTGGGTGTCCCGCTCTGAAAAAGGGATTTGCCAGGGCGCGCTTGGCTGCTCCCCGGGTAACTCCCTAGTAGCGGTAGTGGTCCGGCTTGTAAGGCCCTTCCTTGGGGAGTCCTAGATAGTCCGCTTGACTGTCGGTCAACTCTGTCAACTGAACGCCCAACTTGCCCAGGTGCAGGCGCGCGACGCGCTCATCCAAGACCTTGGGCAGGGTGTATACCTTTCGCTCGTAGTTGCCGTGGTTTTGGAACAACTCAATCTGGGCCATCACCTGATTGGTGAAGGAATTTGACATGACAAAGCTGGGATGCCCTGTGGCGCAGCCCAGGTTGAGCAGGCGGCCTTCCGCCAGCACAATCACCGCGTGGCCATCTGGGAAGGTCCAGATATCCACCTGGTTCCCGTGTTCCACAGGGTTCTTGAGGTTGGTCTTTTGAATGCCCGGCAGGGCGGCCATGCCCACCATATCGATCTCGTTGTCGAAGTGCCCAATGTTGCCCACGATGGCATTGTGCTTCATGCGCCCCATGTGGTCGGCAGTAATCACATCCTTGTTTCCGGTGGTTGTGATGAATACATCGGCTTCAGAGACAACACTCTCCAAAGTGGTGACCTGGAAGCCTTCCATTGCTGCCTGCAGGGCGCAGATCGGATCGATCTCGGTGACAATCACCCTCGCTCCTTGGCCGCGCATTGATTGGGCGCACCCCTTGCCAACGTCCCCGTAGCCGCAAATGACTACGGCCTTGCCCGAGAGCATTACATCTGTGGCACGACAGATGCCGTCCACCAGGCTATGCCGGCAGCCATAGAGGTTGTCGAACTTGCTCTTGGTGACGGCGTCGTTGACGTTCATTGCAGGGAACATCAGTTCGCCATTCTCGACCATCTGGTACAGACGGTGTACGCCGGTGGTGGTCTCTTCCGAAACCCCTCGGATACCAGCAGCAATCTTGGTCCACTTGTCCTTCGATACGGAGAGTGAAGCCCGCAGGGCATCGAGAATCAGGCCGTATTCTTCAGAGTCATCCGCAGTGGTCTCCGGGACCGCTCCAGAAGCCTCGAACTCAGCGCCCTTGTGCACCAACAATGTAGCGTCCCCGCCATCGTCCAAGATCATGTTCGGACCACCATCGGGCCAGGTCAAAGCCTGGACAGTGCAGGACCAGTACTCCTCCAGGGTTTCGCCTTTCCAGGCAAAGACCGGAATACCCATCGGGCGCTCGGTGCTACCGTTCGGGCCCACCGCGATTGCTGCGGCCGCGTGATCCTGGGTGGAGAAGATGTTGCAGGATGCCCAGCGGACCTCTGCGCCCAGGTCAACCAGGGTCTCGATCAAAACCGCGGTCTGGATGGTCATGTGCAGGGAGCCTGTAATGCGTGCCCCTTTCAAGGGGAACTGGCCGTGGTACTCTTTGCGCAGGGCCATCAAGCCGGGCATTTCATGCTCGGCCAACCTGATCTCCTGGCGGCCAAACGCGGCCTGCTCCAGGTGCTTGACTTCAAAGTCGGTTAGGACAGTATCAGTTGTTGTACTCATGGTTGATGCTTGTAGGGTCCATGGCCCGGGGCCATGCTAGTGGATTCAGGCTGAATGCAGACGGCGAATGGCCGCGTTTCCCAAGAGGCTCCTGCCTATTCTAAGACCAAGGGTGTGACACTGAGAACTTCGACCTGCTCTTCACCGGAAGGCAAGACCAAATCTGCGGTTTCCCCTGCGCTGGTGCCCAGGAGTCCAGCAGCCAGAGGAGCTCGGTAGGATACGACTTGAACGCCATCCCAGGAGTCACCATCCCAGGGGCCGAGGATGGCGACTTCGCGCTCACGGCCACTGGCCTCGCGATATATGACTTTGGTACCCGGGGCGGCTTCACCGTCTGGCAGGGCAACGTTTTCAAGAAGGTCGGTCTCGCGCAGTTCTGCTTCCATGTCCATTGCCCGCTTGGTCAGGTTGCGCTGTTCCTCCATGGCGGCTTCCCACTCGGCGTTCTCTGAGAGGTCGCCGTAGGAAGCGGCTTTCCCAATTGCCACCTCGTTGGCGGGGATCTTGGTTTCAGTCAGCTCCCGCAGTTCGCTCGAGCGGCGCTCCAGGCCGATCTTTGTGGTCCAGATTGTCTTACCCTCCCAGAAAGGGCCGGTCTGTACAGCGAAGAAGTGCCGATCATGGGAGAGTGCGGCCTCGGTCACTGCGCGATCCAGATCCGGATCAACTCCGCGTGAACAGATAAGGGTCGCACCGCGCAACGAAGGCATGTCGCTGGTCTCAAGCAGTCGCTGAACGAGAGAGGGCTCGCCTTTGGAAAGCACATCGGTCAGGCGTGTGCAGACGCGGGTCAGGTGAGGGTTTCCGCGGCGAGTGGAGAACAACTGGCTCGCCAGGGTCAACAGGGCCTGAGCGCGCTGGGGCGGAGTTGGAAAGGCATCGGACAACTCCTCTTTTTCAAAGTTCGCTGCCAGGGTTACAAGCAGGGCAGGTGCCCGTAGGGGCCTGGCCAGCAGGCCCCGGTAGACTTCACGTACATCATCCTTGAAGCCGGCTTTGACCAGCATGTCAAAGAGGGGGCGTACCATACCCGGAGCCGCGTGGGACAGATTGTCCAGCGAGTGATCCATCCAGGCATCCTCGAAGACCTCTTGCAAGAGGTGCGTTGCACGCTCCTGATCTTTTGCGCTGGGCAATTCCTGAAAGAGGGCCCAGAGGGGATGGGGTGTGCTTGGATCTGAGGTGGGCTCGGCATTGACCAGGTCTTCGATGGCGGGCATCAAGGACTCGGGGGTGGTGCCAGTGCAATCGCGCAGCAAGAGCCAGGCGGCGAGGCGCTCTGCCAGGGACTCCGTCTCGTCCTCGGTGGCTACTGCAAGTTCATCCAAGGCGATCTTGCGCAGGGGATCGCCGTCCTTTGCGGTGCCCAGGAGGTCGCGCACGCGCCGGTGCACATCCGCCAAGTTGGCGCTC
Source organism: Planctomycetota bacterium (assembly GCA_002686945.1). Classification (GTDB taxonomy): domain Bacteria; phylum Planctomycetota; class UBA1135; order UBA1135. Next base: position 190,330 of record NYYZ01000002.1, on the reverse strand, counting down.
ATTTGCAACTGTCGACGTAAGGCCTCGGAAGGGTCCTTGGCTGAGGTCAGGAGCCGAATGATTGCCTTTTGTGCCGAACCCGAGACCTCGAACCACTCGGAATTCTCTGCCAACTTGCGTGCCTTGCGCCACCAGGCGGACCAGGCGCTGCCCTCGATCCCGATGTTGGCCATTGCGGTCTTGATGTTGTTTGTCGTGATGTTTCCATTTGCCTGTTCGGCCAGAGCACGCAGAACCTCCAGGGGCTCCTTCTTGACTTCCTTCTTGAGTCCGTCCGCATCCCGGAAGTGACGTGCCCTGAGGTCTTCTTCCTGCAGTGGATCAAAAATTTCGACAGCCGTTCGTAGGGGGAAGTCATCCTTGCGTCCGTCGTGGAAGCGCACCTGGATTTCCTGGGCGGAATCATCTCGGGACAGGATCTCGCCAACGCCCCAGCCACCGGGGTGCAGTATCAAACTCTGCGGGGTGAAAGCGAGGAAGCGTGAGAGGGCTTTCCAAGGACCACGTAGGTCCGTGCTTTCCCCGTCAAAACCGGTCAGAGTGCGGCAGGCTTCCCACCAGTCCTCTGAACTGAACGCTACATCCACCAGGCGGCGAAGGTGGTCGGAGAGTTCGGGCCGGTTGCCGCCTGCGAGCAGGGTGGCACCAATGATGCGCGCGGCATTCTCCGCCTGGCCATCAGCTTCCAACAGGTTCGCGTGCTCCCGTGCCAGAGGCACGCAGCGCGCGATACGCTTCTTGCTGGCCGCCAGGGAGAGAGCCGCCAGCACGTCCTTCAGGTCTGCCTCGGCCATGCCGTCCTTCCAGGCACTGTCGAACTCTTGCCACTTCTCTTGGGAAACGAGGTCGGATAGTTGCATTGTGTTAGGTGGCTCGTGAATTATGGAAGTCGGCGAATGTCGGCTCATTCACCGGGGGGCAGCCCTGCTGGGCGCTCAAAAAAAGCAGACAAGGGGAACGCCCCCGGGGCATCCAGATGGATACCCACGGGGGCGTAGGTGTATTGTGGCATTGCGGCCTACCCTCACCAAGGACAAAGCTGCCCAATTCGTACCCGCTGGACTTGGTTATGGCCTGGAGTCGTGCCCCAGGGCCCTGGGGCAGCATCAGTCCACAAACAGCAGGGCGCCCTTCAGGTACCTGGAGCGCGGAAAGTCAGGCCGTTGGGGATGATCCGGACCCGCTCCCTGGATGGCCAGAATCTTGACTGTTCGCTCGGCGCGGCGAGCAGCCTGAAAGAGGACTCCCAGGAAGCTCGGCAGGTCCAGGGCTCCCGAGCAGGAATACGTCGCTAGAAGTCCACCTTGGGACACGGCGCCCAAGGCCAGGGTGTTCATGTCCAGGTATTTTTCTTTGCCCCCTTCCAAGGACGAACGTCCGCGGATCATTTTGTGCGGGTCAAGAATCACCACTTCCGCGCGCTGACCTTCGTGGGCCCGCCTGCGCAGGTGATGAAAGATGTCCTCATGTTCAAGGGTCACTTCGAATTGGTTTTGCTCTGCGGCCATCCTGGCGCGCTCCAGTACATCTTCATCCAGGTCCACTGCTGTCACGGAGTGGGCGCCATGCTTGGCTGCCTGAAGAGCGAACCCCCCGGCATTGCAGCATAAATCGAGGACCACCCTTCCACGGCAGAGGGCTCCTATTGTCTGACGATTGTCGCGCTGATCGCAGAACCAGCCTGTCTTGTGTCCGTAACCGGGAATCACGGGGTAGGAAATGCCGCCTTCGTTCAGCCAACGCCCCTCGACCGTGACCTCTTCCTCTTCAGGTTCAAAGTTCTCCAGGTTGCGTACGTTCTTGGGCACCCTGTGGATCACTGTGGCTCCATCCGAAATTGCCAGCAACGCCTTTTCGATTTCCTTGCGCAGACGCCAGAATCCCAGGGCATGGTGCTCCACTACGTAGCAGTCGCCCATGCGGTCTACGATCAAACCAGGCAGGTCATCGCCCTCAGCATGTACCACCCGCCACATGTCGCTGTGGTCTCCCAGGCGAAGGGTCTTGCTTCTGAGGCGAGCGCTACGGGCAATCATCTGCCGCAGCACTTCGACGGGACGATCCCAGGCAGACCGCCGACCGCGGCTGAGCACACGTATCCTGATGTCTGAACTGCTGTTGTAGAGGCCATGTCCCACAAAGCGGTCCGAAGCGTCCTGGATCTCCACCAGGGCGCCATTTTCGACGCCGCTGGGTTCATCCACCTGTCGGCCGAAGATCCAAGGGCCCGCGGGCAACCGATCGGTGAGCAGACGGACTTGGGGCAGGGTCATGATCCGCACAGGGTAGCGCGCAGGCTGCCGCGCCTGGGGGGGGAATGCCTCCTGAAATCCGATGCCCACAAGCACTGAGCAAAACTAGCGCATCATTGGGACTTGCGCCGGACCCCTGAGGGACCGATCCTAGGACCATGTTTACACTTGGAGAGATCGCCCTGATCGGGGCCACCTTGCACGGCATGGCTCCAGGAGTCCCCGTTGCTGGCACCGTCTTGGTGAGCGAAGGCAGTCTACGGGTCCTGGCCCCCGACCAGGCCCTGCCCACTGATTGCGTCCAAGTGGACTGCACGGGCCTGTTCATCGTTCCTGGTCTGATCGATGGTGCCGCCGGACACCAGATGGAGCACGACATCTTGTACGTGGCCGCTGGAGTCACGACTGTACGTCACACGGGTGCTGAACTTGCCCGAGGCCTGGCAGAAGCACGGGCTTCGACAAGGGATCAGGTCCCAGGCCCCCGAGTTCTCTATGGCGGTCCGAGGATGGCTTCGGAAACTTCCGTCCCCGGAATGCAGTGGCCCATGGCAGCCAAGGGGGAGGACGCAGTGCGGCAACTCGCTTCCCTGCTCAGTGGCTTGGCCGCTGAAGGAGCCAGCTTGGAAGGTCTGGTCAACGACGAGACCCTGGCTCTTTCCTCCTGGCGCGCGCTTGTGCCCGCTGCCAAGGAACAGGGCCTGGAACTTTGGGGACCGCTGCCCAAGGGTGCGACTCTGGAAGAGGCACTTGACTTGGGCCAAGGAGGAATCATGGGCATGGACGCCCTCCTGCCCGCTCAAGGATCCTGGGAAGAATCAAACAATCAGGAAGCACTGGAAGCATCGATTCAACGACTCGCCAAGGGCGGCACGGCGATTGTCCCCATGCTTGGCGTCCTGGGGCGCGTCCTGCTGGAGTACCCGGCCGATACGCCAGAACTCAGCTTTCTCTCGGTGCATATGGTGCCCCTGTGGACTGCCGAAAGAACGCGCTGGCGGCGGGAGGTGACCCCTGAATTCCGCACCCGCCTGGAAGGAGTCCAGCGAGCCCAGGGGGTCGCGCTTGCTGGCCTGCTTGCATCGGGCGCACGTGTGGTGCCGGGCTCTGGCACCCCCAATCCATGGCTGTTTCCCGGCCGCTCCCTTGTGGAGGAGTTGATTCTCTGGCAGGCAGCGGGAATCCCGGCTGAGCGGGTGCTGCATGCCGCCACCCGGGGTGCCGCTGAAATCCTCCTGCCCGGCGAACCCAAGGTCGGCACCCTGCTCAATGGGGCACCAGCCGATTTGCTTGTGGTGGTACAGGACCCCACTCTTGACATTTCGGCACTCAGGAACCCGGCCTATGTGATGGTGCGTGGCAAACTCCTTACGCGCTCAGACATCGGCGCCCGGTTGGCTGCACTTCGCAAGAGCCAGGCCGATGCCCGCGCCGTTCTCTCGCAACACCTGGACATTGAGCCTCCCAATCTCCCAGAAGATGCCCGCGTCCTGCTTTCGGGTGAAGCGGAGGTCTATGCAGCGGGCCTGCGACTAACCCAGGAACATTGGATTGTGGGGCGCTTGCCCGATGGAGCGCGCCTTTATGGAAGCCATCTTGTGCATCTGCAATCCGCGGGGCAGGGTGGCCGTGAAACCATGCTGGTGCAGCGCATCACCAAGGGTGTCCTGGACTCCTTCGATCTCTCGGTCAAGGACATCGCCTCGGGCAAGGTAATGAGTCTCATTGGGCGGCGAATTGATGGTTCAAACCAGATGCAGGTGGAGCGCCGCCTTGATGGTACTTTCCTCAGCAACACGCCCCTACGCGATCAACCGGCTCTCTTGGATGTTTCCCCCGCATTGACCACCATGATTCTGGCGCAGCACTGCCCGGCCGGGGAAAATCCTGTGCTGACCATGGAGGGAGCTACAGCGGAGCCGCGCATCTGGCCCTGGGATCTGACCGTGGGAGAGGATGGTCTCCTGCGCGTTCGCAGCGGTGCCGGTGGGGTGCTTTGCGGGGTCGACATGCACGGAGCTCCGCAAGTGCACAGTCGCGTTCGTGGAGACAGGCGTAGCGACTTCACCAGCCTCAGGGTCGACATGCATGGGGGACGCGGAACGCCCCCTGTCAAGTCACGCGTGTCGACCCTAACACCCGAACCGACACCCCCGAACACTACGAACGAAGATCAGCCGGTGCCCACGGAGGACGACAAGTTGTGATGGCAGCCCCTGTCGAACGCGAGTCGCAGGAGTCAGGCCCTGCGGGCCAGGTGGCCAGGGCGGGTGAGTTCCATCCTCTCCAGCTAGGACCGCTTTCGGTCTGGCCGCCGGTGGTTCTGGCCCCAATGGCAGGAGTCACGAATCTGGCCTTTCGGAGCCTTTGCAGAGAGCAGGGGGCGGGGCTCTATGTGAGCGAAATGATCACCGCCCGTGGATTTCTGAACGGCAACCGGCTGACCAACCTTCTTGCCTCCAGCGATCCCAGCGAGAAGCCGCGCTCGGTGCAGGTCTATGGTTCGGATCCCATTGATCTCAGCGAAATGGTGCGCACCCTCGTGGACCAGGGGGTCGACCATATCGATCTTAACCTGGGCTGTCCGGTACCCAAGGTGACCCGTACGGGGGGTGGTTCGGCGATTCCCGTCAAGCCTCGTCTGGTGGCTCGACTGGTGCGTGCCATGATCAGCGTGGCCGGTGGAGTCCCCGTGACCATCAAGATGCGCAAGGGCATCAGTGCAGACCTGATCACCTTTGAAGACGCGGCCAGGGCTGCTGAGGATGAAGGGGTGGCGGCGATTGCTCTGCACGGACGAACGGCAGAAGAACTCTATTCAGGGCAGGCAGACTGGAACTCGATCGCGCGTCTCAAGCAATCCGTTGCCGTGCCCGTGCTTGGAAACGGAGACATCTGGGAATGCTGGGACGCCCTGCGCATGATGCGTGAAACCGGCTGTGACGCAGTAGTGGTGGGCCGTGGTTGTTTGGGCCGGCCCTGGTTGTTTCGCGAGCTGGCCCAGGTCTTTGACGGACGGGAACCGGACCCGCCTCCAAATATGGGGCAGGTGGCACTGGTCATGCGCGACCATGCGGTGCGTTTGACCAGCCTTTTTGGGGCCACTACAGGTTTGCGCCACATGCGTAAATGGAGCACCTGGTACACCAAAGGATTCCGGGGCTCAGCAGCCATTCGCGGCCGCTTGCATCTGATCGAGAGCCTTGCGGAGCTCGACAGCCTGCTGTCCGAACTCGACCCAGATGAGCCCTTCCCTCAATCAGCCCTGCGAACCTCCCGGGCCAAGCGCGGCGGCCGTCAGAAGGTACGCCTTCCCGAGGGCTATCTCGATGACCTGCAGGATGACACGCCCCCAAGGGGGCCTCATAGCCCCTCCGAGATCGCCGCCCATGAACGCGCCCTGGAGGGGGGCTGATGGAGGAAGTCAAGTCGGGAGCGACCAACAAGACAGATCTGAACTCAGCGGTCATTGTGCTCGGAGCTGGAGCTGCGGGGCTGTGGTTCAGCTGGCGCGCCGCACGGGCCGGTGCCCAGGTCTTGCTGCTCGAAAAAACTCCGCGAACGGGCACCAAGATCCTCGCCAGTGGTGGCACGCGTTGCAATGTGACCACCAGCCTCGATCACCCCCAAGCAGCAAGCCTATTCGGGGAACGGGGCTCGCGGTTCTTGAAGCATGCTTTTGAGGTGTTACCACCCAGTGCCGTGCGCGAGGCTTTCGCCGAACTGGGGGTTCCCACGGAGGAAGCGCCCCTGGACAAGGTCTTTCCCAGATCCGGCCGCGCCCGAGATGTTCGTGATGCATTGGAGGTTGCCGCTCGTGCAGCGGGAGTTCGGATCATCTGCAACGCTCCTGGCCTTGCGATCCAGCGCAAAGAGAACAACTGGTTCGTAGAGACGCCCTTGGGAACGGGCCGTTGTCAGCATCTTGTGTTGGCAGTGGGGGGGCGCAGTTTTCCCACCACGGGAACCACGGGGGAAGGCTATGGCTGGCTAAAAGAATTGGGCCTTGAATTGACCCCTACAACTCCGGCCCTGGTGCCACTGACCAGCGACGAGAGCTGGATACAACAGTTGAAGGGTATCGCCTGGCAGAACGGCGAGGCGCGGCTTGAAAATAGGGATGGAAGGGTCCTCGGTCGCCGCCGCAGGCCATTGCTTTTCACTCACCAAGGGCTTTCTGGCCCTGCGGCTATGGATCTGTCCGGGCAGGTGGTGCAGGGAAACCCAGAGGGTCTACGCCTTCTGCTGGATTTCTTTCCCCAGGAGACCCGCCAAGAAACCAGGGCTCGGCTGATCGAGGGGGCAGGGCGCAAGGGCTCCCCTCGCGTATCCCGCTGCCTGGTGGAGCCTCTGCCCCGCCGATTGCTCAGTGCCGTCGCCCATGCAGCAGAGTTGAGTGGACCCGACCCTCGGGCGCTTGCCCTCGATCGCGCTGCCCGGCACCGCCTGGTGGAGACCCTCCATGGTCTGCCCATGAAACTCAGCGGCACGCGCGGTTTTGAAGCCGCCGAAGTCACCCGAGGCGGTCTGGCACTCCACCAGGTGGATCCCTTCAGCATGCGGGTCAACCGTCTGAGTGGTCTGGTCGTATTGGGAGAACTGCTCGACCTGGATGGGCCGATCGGCGGATTGAACTTTCAGGTTGCATTTGCCTGCGCAGAGGTGGCGGCTCTCGCTCTGCCCCAGCCTGATTGACCACCAGCCTGATTCAGATTCTTCTACATCACTTGTCCTTGAGGGCTCCCCACTCGCGCAAGACCCAGACCATGATTCCCCGCAGCCGCACACCCTCTGTTCGTAAGGACATGCGCCGCTGAGCAGCACGTTCGAGCAGATCCTCATCTGTCTGCAGTAGGGCCAAGCTCTCCCACCAGGCGTCCCAATCGGAACTGGCGGGGAGGGCTGCTCGGCTTACATCCAGTGCGGAATCGTGTTTCGTCCAGAAGAGCTGCAAGCGATCTGTTGCCGAGGAATAGGTGGGGTCGAGTCTTGGATCCGCATTGAAGTAGCTCGATGCCAGGGCCTGGGCGAGACCACGCTCGCGCCGGATGCTGTGAAACATTTTGCCGATGCGCTTGTAAAGCCGGGCTTGTTGGCCGCCAGGCACAGGTGCACTGAAAGACCTCCAGTCGTCTTCCACATCGTGCAAGATCCCCAGGCACTCCACATCAGGCATTTCTATCTTGACCCCCGATCCCCAGGCGTCATAGAGGCTGATACCGGAATAGGCCGTGCCCGTTCGGGAAGCATATGTGTGGCCAAAGGCCTTGTGAATGGGGCGCAGAGTGCCCAAGTCCAATGCTTGCTCGATCAGTGCGATCGCCAGATCCTGCTCCGGCGCCCGACCGGCCAGGGCCAGTTCAAAGAGATGATCCGGGGCAAAGGGGTGCTCGCTTTGCTGGACCATGCCGGTGCCCCAGTCATAGACCCAGGCGGGGGCGGGATTGACCTGGGTGAGGCCCATGCGTTTGCGTTCCGCCAGGACTTTCGGGTCCTGGGGTGCGAGCATCGTGCGCATGATTGGTTGAGCGGGAGCATGCTTGGCCCCGTTGTACACGCTCGCTGGTTCCAGTATTCCCCACTTGCCCCGTGCTTCTTTCAATGAGTGGAAGACGTGGCGCTCCAATTGGCGTGCAAGGGTGCGGCGACGGTCACACTCCGCCCGGTACCAGGCTGAGATCTCTTTTTGGTCCTCCTTGGGCAGTGCCGACCAGATCTTGCGCAGACTTTCATCGCTCACATCTTGAAGATCCCCCTGAACCTCCGAGGCTGGCCGAACAGCACGGGGCGTCGATTCGATGGAACCCAAGTGCGACCAGTCCATTGGCAGAGTCAGAGCCCAAACCACAGCAGATGTGAGGCACAACATTGCACCATGGTGCCACCTGGATGCAGGCTCTGCCCAAGGGCTCAGCAGAAAAACCGGTTCGTGCTGCATCACGAGACCGCCTTCCAGGGTGTGCTCGGGCAAAAAAAGAGGGGGCGGTCCAAGAAGGACCGCCCCAGCATCTTCGCGGCGACCCGAGGGCCGCCACTCCTGCGCCGCAGGGGGGCTGTGGCGCAGGTTGGAACCAGGTGCTTCCCGCGAAGCCTCCTTGGGCTCCTCTATCCGTCCGACATCAACTCACCGCATTGGTCAAGGTCGGGGGGGGGTGGAGAGAGGAGATCTTGGGGCCTCATTCCCGGTTCCTACCGCACACGGGAACAGTACAGTAGAACGAGGCCTTTGCACGGGTGAATCGGGAAAATGTTGCCCGGTCTTCAAAAGGAGCGCCCTGAGCGTCTCAAATTGGACCCTGGCCCCGAGGCAGTCCCTTTGGGGGTCGGGTCCACCACCCGTGGGCTGAGCGCGAGTCCCAGGGGCCCCTCACTCGGATCTCGGAATGATCACCCCGGCTTGGATCGGCCGCGACCTCCTCGATGGGGTCTGCGGGGCCGCCTGCGCCCACGGACACGCTTGCGCTCCTCCTCTAGTTCCTCTTCATCAGCCTCGAGAGCGCGGGCCCGACGCTCTTCCCAGGCCTCGAACACATCCCACCCCTTCCCTCGAGCTTGGACCCTGAGGCCAAAAAAGGCCAGGGACTCTTCAAATTCAGGTGTCAGGGCAAACAGCAAAGGACTGAACCGTCGCTCTTGCGGCTTCACGAAGAGTGGATGATTGGCCAGGATTCGAGCGGCCCGACCAGTATCGCGCTTGGCTAGGCGCGCGCTTTCTGCAGTTGAGGCCAGGCACTCCTCCGCAATGCGCATCCGATCCAGGTGATTGTGCTCAGGGAGGAAAGAGTTCTCCACCAGAGGCGCAAACAAGACCGCCAGCAACAACGCGTTGCTTGGCTCGAGCCCACTGTGCACACGTTGATCAAGGGCTTCCAGCAGGCGCCAGAAGAATGCAGCGCGCTGCTGGACCTCGTGGTCGTCTGCATTCCTTTCCCCAAGGCGTTCGTCCAGGTCAGAAAAAATGACCTTCAGGCCCCGAGCTGCCCGCAGCATCTTCATGGCACCCAAGGCCGAGCCGGAGCGCAACAACCGCAGAATTTCCTCGAGCACTCTCGGCGGGGCTGAACGGCCCAGGTGCTCCGCCAACTCAACCATGGCCTGCCAGGTGCCTTCCTCGATTTCAAAGTCAAGGCGCGTTGCGAACTTGACCGCCCGCAGAATCCGGACCGGGTCTTCCGCCAGGCGCACCATCGGGTCACCGATCGTGCGCAGTAAGCGAGCCTCAAGATCGCCCATGCCTTCAACCCAGTCATGGATCTCGTAGGTGCTGGGGTCCAGAAAGAGGGCGTTGACAGTGAAATCCCGGCGTTGCGCATCTTCCTCGGCAGTGCCGAACTCATTGTCCTCGACAATGAGAAGATCACTGCCGTCCTTTTGTTCTGGAGGCTCACAGCGGAATGTGCTGGTCTCAATGATGTTGTCCCCGTAGTGCACATGCACGAGTCGGAAACGCCGCCCAATGATGCGACCGTTGCGGAATAGGCGACGAATCTCATGGGGCGTAGCGTCAGTGGCAACATCAAAATCCTTCGGCCTGCGACCGACCATCAGGTCACGCACGCAGCCCCCGACAAAGTAGGCCTCAAATCCATGCCGCTGGAGTCGCGTCACCACGCGCCGAGCGTCTCGGTCCAAGGCGCGCGGGTCGATCTCATCCTTGTGCATCTTGTGCACCTCGGCCTTGATCCGGGATCTCTTGCGTACATGTCGGGCCTCTTCACGCTCGGAACGTCGCTCCGCTCTACGTTTCTCGCGATGACTCAAAGTCTCTTGAGGTCCAGATTCCTCTTTGCGTTCAGAGGCATCACGGTTGCCGCCCCGCGAATTGCCCGCTGAACCTCTACGGCGTCTGGGCCGACGTCTTCTGGGAGTGTCCGTCATGGATGGGTCTGGCCACGGATCAAGCAGGCTCCCCAAGTCCAGGTCCGGCGTGGCGCAAGCAGAGGGTACCTGAGGGACTGAGCCCTCCCCGTGCCAATCTTTCTATCCATGACTGAAGCATGAGCAGGGCTGGGATCCAAGCGGCTCAGGGAATCTGTGGAGGCCACTTCATCGTTGCACTGAGGGCCTCTGGGGCCTAGGCTCCGTGCCCGGAAGGGGCGTAGCTCTAATGGTTAGAGCGACTGATTCCAAATCAGTAGGCTGGGGGTTCGAGTCCCTCCGCCCCTGCCAGTCCTCCTTGAGTTGCTGGCCCAGATGAACCCGCGTGATTTCGCCTCAGCATGCAACCCTGCCCCCCTGTCCCTGACGAGCCCGACGAAGTCGAGGACGAGCACGGGGCCGAAAAATCCCCTGCCAAGCCCGAAGAAGATCCCGACCAGGATCTTGAGCCTATATGGGAGGGGCCGCTGCCCTCCCGCAAGCTGATCATGTCGGCCCTGGTGTCCGCCTTCGCGGAAGAGAAGGACCTGCCTCCAGACTACCTTGAGCGTTGCGCGGATCATGCCGAATTGCTGCTGGATTGGAATCAGCGGGTCAATCTGACCGCCATCACCACTCCCCAGGACATGGCGGTCAAGCACTACCTTGATTGTTGGAAGGCGGCTCGGCTATTGCCTCTGCTAGGTCGCAAGGTGCTCGACCTTGGCTCGGGCGGTGGCTTCCCAGGGTTTCCTGTGGCCCTGGCCGAGCCCAACTGTTCGGTCACCCTTTGCGAGTCCCGTGGAAGAAGGGTGCGCTTCTTGGAATCGGCGGCAGCTTCCATGGCCCTGCCCAACGTGTCCGTTGTCGAGGCCCGTGGCGAGGATCACCTGGGCGAGGCTGGAGTCGACGTGGTTATGGCCCGGGCTCTCTCGAGTGTACGGGAGACCGTTCGCTTGCTGCGCAAGGTTCGCCACCGCTTCAACGAGCTGATTCTCTTCAAGGGCGCCACCTGGTCCCGGGAGATGCGTGCAGGCGAGCGCGAGGCGCAACGACTGGGATTTCACTTTGACACGGTGGTGGAGTACGAACTGCCAGATGATGCGGGCAAGCGCGCTCTATTGATCTACAGGGCCCCTGGTGGCGCAGGGCGTTGAATCTCCGGCCGACGCAGGTCAATTCAGAGGGCCCTGCAACCACCCCGTTTCTGGAAAGAGGGCCGCAGCTCCACGCCAGATCAGGTAGGCAAGGACCACAAACACTCCCACGGCGGTCAAGACCACCAGGTTTGCCCGCAGCAAGGCCGTGAAACCGGGAGCTGTGGTTTGAGTCGGAATCTTGGGATTGCTCATGGTCTCTCCGATAAGCGAAGTGACTTCACTACACCGCTCGATCCAAAACGCTTACCGTCACTCAGCAAGCGCCAGGAACATCTTGGCGTGCCTCCGTTCATCCACATCGAGAGGGATGTGGTGCCCGAGGGGGGAGTCGAACCCCCACTCCTTTGCAGGAACATGGACCTGAACCATGCGCGTCTACCAATTCCGCCACCCGGGCTAGGGGCGGGGACCTTACAGAGACATGCCCCAATCCGTCAACGCGGGCTCTTGAAAATCCCAATGGGACTTGGAGGCACGCACCTGGGTCCGGCCCTGGCAAGATAGGAGCGCACATGAAGAAGATCGACCCCAATGCTCCACGTATGGTGGCCCAGAACCGTCGGGCACGCCATGAGTACCTGATCCTACAGGAACTGGAGGTAGGCCTGGTGCTGCTCGGAAGCGAGGTCAAGAGCCTACGCAATGGACGTTGCAGCCTGGCCGAAGCACATGTGCGCGCCAAAGGCGGCGAACTGTTCCTGGTGGGGACACACATCCCTGAATATGTGCACGCGGGCAAACAGAACCATGAGCCAACCCGCACACGCAAGCTCTTGGCCCACAAGCGTGAGATCGCGGGCTTGGAACGAGCCAGCCGTGAGAAGGGGGTTACAATCGTGCCTTTGTCGCTGTACTTCCTGCGCCAACATGCGAAGCTCAAGATCGCTTTGGTGAGGGGAAAGAAAATGCATGACAAGCGAGCCGCCACCCGCGAGCGGGACGACAAACGCGAAATTGCCCGTGAGGCGAAGCACCACGACCGTCGGTGAATCAGATATGAGAAGAGGGCTGGAAGACGGCCCCAGCTCCAAGCTCGGTCCAGCGACCTCGCGGTGTCGATGGTTCAATGCCCCCTGATCCGCGTACTGGCCACTCGCCATCTGACTCCTACCACCCCTGAGGCGGTCCATGCCCCATTTCGAGAACGAAAGTGGACTGCACGCTGCTTGACCTTCTGGCTTCAACAGTCGATAATGACAATCAGCAACTGGGGGCGCACTGGTTTCGACCGGTTCTCGTGCGACTTCGGACTGCGCGTCGGGGATCCCAGGTCACCCCGTCAACATCCCGGGACGGCAATTTTTAACTGCCAACAATTTTGAACTCGCGGCCTGATTTATCAGCCGCCGTCTCTGCGGGGAGCGCCCGTGGCCCCGCAGAGACGACAACAACGGGCTGGTCGGAGAGTTGCGCCTCAGGGCAACCCGATGAGACTTTTCTGAGGCTGGTCTGAAACGCCGCCTGTCCGTGGGCAGCTGGAGGACGAGATACTGAGCACGGAACACACGCGTAGACGTCCGGGGCTGGCGGCTCCGGGACGGGGGTTCAATTCCCCCCGCCTCCACCATTGCCTCCTTCTGCCTGCTCGGCAGATTTGGAGAGGCTGCATGTGCGCTGCACCAACGAGGGCATTGACCAAAGAACTCCACGGCCCCTTGGACCTCGTCCGCCGAGTTCCTAGACTCAACTGATGGGCAGCACCCGTCTACGATTGATCTCCGCCGCCACCCTGGGTGCGCTCTTGGGTTCCTGCGTCTCCGGTCCGGCTGCCTCCCATAATCTCGATGAGCTCTTGGACAGCAACGATGAATTGCGCCACGTGATCGAGTTGCGCGGTTTCATGGACGAACTCCTGTTGGACCTGGCGGGGCGAGCCGCTCTACTCGGGGCTACGGTGGCAGTTGCGGACGCCCTGGAGGACGATAATCCTGACGCTCTCGATGGGGAACTACTGAACACGGTGCAGGAGGGGGCGGTCGTGGTCGCGGCACAGGCAGGCCAGATCCTCGATCAGGTGGGATCAGACCAGACCGGACTCGTCTATGTGGGCGACCCCAGCCTTGAAGCCTTGCATCAACTGCTCGATCTTCTCCGGGTCCCTAGTGACAGCCTGGCTGAGGAGCTGCGCCTGATCAGGCAACTCGCCCGTTATGCAGCCCATTGTCCCGGCCGACTGGCTCGGGAGCGTGCTCTGCTGGGCATGGGGCCGTGGCTGCTGAAGCTCGAGGTGTCGGCACCTTCTGACCCACCAAGGGTCCCTGCAGAGGAGGAGGATGTGCTTGTGTTGCTCAGGCAGTTCATCACTGCCTGGAGCGAGGCCCCCGATGAAGGAAACCAGAACCTGCAGGCATCTGCGGATGATCTGCTCGATCGAGAGCTTGACTTGCAGGGTCTGTGGCGCGTGCTCAAAGCTCTCGAGGCCGTGGCTGACGGCGACAAGGCCACTGAAGAAATGAAGCCGATTCTGTTCCAGGTTGCACGCACCCTCGAAAGGCGTGCGCTGGCCATGGCCCTGGGTTCCGGGTTGAGAGACTTCGACCCTTTGGTCCGCGCAGCAGCGATGGAAACCGGAATGCGATACCTCGGTCCCGGGTTCGTTCTGGAAGCCCTTGACAGCCTGACTCCCAGTCAACCGGATTCACAGGGTCGCGTGGCGCGTACCCGTGTGTATGGTCTGTTCCCTATCGTGCCTGGAGAAGGGCTCGTCGTGCAGCGCGTCCTCGACCAGTTGGCTGCAGGGGGCCTCGATCTTTCTGCGGACATGGATCCGGACTTGCGCAAGAACACGCGCCTGCGCGTACTCAGCCTGGTGATTGCCATCAGCTACGACATGGTCACCTTCGATGAAGCCTCGCGGGCCTCGGCCTTGCGTGCCCTGACGGCCCTGGCGCCCGAAGGCCCTGGAAGCCGCCGCAAGGAGGAGTGGGAGGCCTGGTGGCGCGTATTCGCTCAACGCGCCCAAGCCTCTCCAACCAATGGCAGCCCAGCAGAACCGACCAGCGGCGCAACTGAGGCCCCCGCAGGCAGTCCAACGGACACAGCCACCAGCGACTCAGAGAATGTCTGAGCAATCCAGTGCCTCGAGCCGCTCTTGGATGCGTTGGGTGGGCATCGCTTTGGCCCTCTCGTTCCTTTGGTATGCCCTGGCCCAGGTCTCTCTAGGGGACCACCTGGTTCTGCGTGCATCCAAGGATGGGGGCGTTCCGGTCACTTGGAGCGCACCCCTTTCACTGCTGGAGGGCAACTGGCGCGGCAAGGAACTCAAGGGCGACATCGAGTTCGAGCCAGAGGCCGCGCCTCCAGCGGAAATAGGGGCCCTGCTTCCGGAACTCTCCAGCGGAAGCACCCTGACGATTCAGGTGGGTGAGGAAGGCAAGGGCTCGATCGACGGAATCGAGCTGGATGGTGTCGAAGTGCGGCCCGGGTTGAGCAGCATCCTCAAGAGCGCCGACGGAAACGCTCTGCCCCTGGGGCTCGCCGCTCTCATGTTTGCGACCCTGCTGATCAACACTCGCTGGTGGTTGCTGCTGCACGCGGCAGGCTGTCCCACCTCGTGGTTGAACGCCCTGCGTATCACCTATACCGGCCTGTTCTTCAATGTGATCCTGCCAGGTCTTTCCGGCGGCGATCTTGCCCGCGGTTGGATCGCTGCCCGGGGCCATCCAGAACGACGCAGCGCAGCGGTGGTTACGGTGGTGGCGGATCGAGTCTTTGGGCTCTGGGCCATGACATTGGTGGCCCTGGCCGCGGTGTCCATCAGCGACTTGCGCTTCGAGAGCCTGCGCCTGCCGGTAGCTGCTGCTGCAGCAGGACTGACTCTCGCCTGGGTGATCTACTCCCTGGAGGGGCCACGCCGTTGGCTGCGCTTGCAAGAGCGTCTCCAACGCCTGCCGAAGGGATCGATCTTGGTGGACCTGGATCGGGTCGGACAAGAGCTGGCCCAGCGGCCCAAGGTCGTTCTCTGTTCCCTGGGCCTCTCTTTCGCCAACCATTTCACCAGCGCCCTGGCGATTTTCTGGCTGGCCCGAGGGCTGGGAGAAGAGATCAGCTTCCTCCAGATCCTGGTGATCAGCACAGTGGCCAATACCCTCAGCGCGATTCCATTGGCGCCGGGTGGACTCGGGGTGGGCGAGATCCTCTTTGGGGGCCTGTTCCGCATGGCGGGGGGATCCTGGGCTCTGGGAGTCGGGACAAGCCTGGCCTGGCGCCTTGAGTTGTTGGCGGTTGGACTGATCGGTGGTCTGGCCAGCCTCCTGCCCGGAGGGCGAGAAATGCGCCAGGAGTTCAGAGCAGCGGCCAAGGGCGAACCCGTGGTGGGGAATTCTCCGGGGAGCCAATCAACGTCCGAAACCAACCATCAGGATCCTCCAATCGGGCCAGAAGACTCCACGACCGTCTCCAGCCCTTGACCTCTTCAGATCGGTAGCTTTCAATGCTCGCCCCTGGAACTACCGGGCAATCAAGCGTTCGGCCCAATACCTAGCCTGTCTTCAACTCTCCCAGCCAGTCCCCATCCATGAGCCTGCTCGTAATCGGAACCCTAGCCTACGACACGGTCGAAACTGCATTTGGCCAGCGGGACAACGCACTCGGCGGGTCTGCCATGTACTTCTCTCTGGCCTCGGCCTTCTACACCAAGCCGGCCTTGGTGGGAGTGGTGGGCCAGGATTTCCGGGAAGAGGACCTGGCCATGATGCGCTCGAAGGGTGTGGACTGCACAGGAGTCGAACAGGTGGACGGCAAGACATTTCGCTGGGGCGGTCGCTACGAGCCGGACTGGAATACACGCCATACGACTTTCACGGAACTGAATGTCCTTGAGCACTTTGATCCCAAGGTGCCAGAGCAATCCAGGAATGCCAAGTTCGTCTTCTTGGCCAATGCCGCGCCAGCGGTGCAGGCCCGTGCGCTGGACCAGGTGGACGCGCCCACGTTTGTGATGGCGGACACGATGAATCTCTGGCTGGATATCGCCCTAGACGATCTCAAGGGTTTGATCCGCCGCATCGATGGTCTTATCCTGAACGATGAAGAAGCGCGCATGCTCACGGGCGAGGACAACCTGATCCTTGCGGCGCAGCAAGTGCTGGGCATGGGTCCTCGCTATGTGATCGTCAAGAAGGGCGAACATGGTGCCTTCCTGATGGGCGAAAACGTGCACTTCGCCCTGCCCGCATACCCGGTAGGAACGGTGGTGGACCCAACCGGTGCTGGAGACTGCTTTGCTGGTGGTTTCATGGGCGCCGTGGCCGAAGCCGATTCAATCGAGCCCAGCGTCCTGCGCCGGGCCATGGTGCACGGCACGATTACGGCGAGCTTCTGCGTGCAGGGGTTTAGCGTGGAAGACATCGGGTCCCGCACCAGAGCCGAAATCGACGAGCGCTACAACGAGCTGTTGAGCATCGTGACGGTTTAGGGGCTGAGAGTTATCCACAAGCCAAAAGTGTTCATGGGCTTTGTCTCGCGCAAAGCAGAACTCCTCGAATCTGCGATTTTGCAAGCAGCGAGTTGCAGCCCGGGGTAGGCCCCCTGTAAATCCCAAGACGCCTAACATGGGTGTGAGCAATGGCTTAGGAATGATGGAGGGGGGGGGGCATGTGGAACCTTGTTGCCATCTTAGGCGAGTCCCAGGACCAGGGCTGGGTACCTTTTTCGTGTCGACCAGCCCCGCGAAATGCGATGCCGGTCGGGCAACCACTCACTCAATCAAATCTACCCGGAAGCACCATGAAACATGCTCTTGCAGCTACCAGTCTGATCTTCGTCCTGTCTGTTTTTCTGTCTCAAGGCGTGACCGCCAGTCCTCAGCTTCCGGGGTATGACCCCGCAACGCCGTTCTGGGCTCCCCCCCATTGGAGGCAAACTCAATTGCACTTTGAAACGGATTTTGAGGTAGGCAGTGAAGGCATTTATGGGGGCCTGCTTCCGGTTGGATGGGCTAAGTGGAATGTTCAGGCGAGTTGGGCCTGGGGATACACCGAGCTGGAGGTCGGGGACGCTGCTCCCGGCATTGAAGCGAGCGCCTATGTGGGCGCTACGGGGTACCTGTATGAGCAGTGGAAGTTCTATCCCCAGTGGACGAACTGGCGCGGTGAGGTCGAGGCTGGATTTGAGATGCGGTACAACGGAGGAATAGCGGAGTTGGAGGACGACAGCATGATCGCCTCGATCATCGGCACTCATATCAACCACAACATCGGGGAATTATACAGTGAACAGATTGTCGGACAATTCGCGCGGGCTACGGGGTCCAAGGGTCATGGCTCGCTCACTGTCCCCATTATCGGTGGAGTGGCTGTGACTGTGCCCATCACCACCGTGACTGGGGATGGACAATTCCAGATCGAAGAGTCAAATCCGACGGTCAGTGATCCAGCCTCAGAGCAAAATGAATACCACTTCATGCTTGCCGTGACTTGCCACACGGAAGGCAGAGCGGACGGCTACAATGTATGGGGTGGCGTTCTCGCTGATGCCTGGGGCAGAGTCGAAGCAGAGGCAGAGACCGATCACTGGCACCATCGAATCATCCTCTGTGGACCCTAGATCCGCGTGAGTCGGTCCATTTATTGCTTCGCCCCCAGAGATCCAAGCCAAATGCCTGCCATGCAAGACCCAAGACGCCTGCTCCTCCTCGCAGCCCTTATCGTGGGCTCTGCTTGGGTTCTTTGGCCGGAGACAGAAACCGCAGAATCGCTCCGGTCAAAGACGGCCGAGCCTCCTTCGACGGCTAGAGATGCCGGTTCAATTGCTTCCATTGGCGGTCGCGTGGTGGGTGATCTCGAAATCCAAGTGGAGGGACTCCCAGACCCCGGGGCCATGGAGTGGAAAGCGGTCAATGGGAGCTGCCAGATTGAGAGTGGATTGGTCAACTCCGGTGGGATCTTGCGCACGTCCCTGGCCCTGCCAATTTATTTGGAACTGCAACGGGGGGCTGAGTCTGAGTGGGCTTTTCTGCTGGAGGAGAGTTCTACCTCGCCCCTCGTGGTCCGGGTCCCTCCCACGGGAAGAGTCGAACTGCGTTTTGCAGGACCTCCCAAAGACATTCCCACCGAGGCCATCGTGCGTTTGCTCGATGGTCCGGGGCTGGAGGATTTGGACCTGGTGGGGAAGCTGAGGCCGACTGACTCCGGTAAAGCCCGGGCTGCTTTGTCCGGAGCCCTTGAGGTTTTGCCGCCCTATCCGCTTCTGATTCCCCTTTGGATGAAAGAGCTCGCGAGCGACACGCGCCGCGCCTGGCCGGTGGCAGAGCGCGTGCTTTCTCCCGATGCCGATGGGCAGATTGACTGGCTGCGTGTGGATGCGAAGCGCGATTTGCGCTGGGCAATCCGAAGGGCCCCGGGGGTGATTCCTGTTCCAGCCCATGAATCCTGGGCCAAGGCCATCGAGGCTGGTTTTGGCTCGGGCGCGCCCCAACCCACCCGCAAGCTCTCGGGTATTTTTATGGTGCAAGCCGGAAAGACCAAGCGCATCGTGGTGGGGGGCAGCAGTGGGCCTGTTTTGGTGGCGGTTTTCCCGGGCGATGCCCACGGGGCCAGTTTGCGCGTGCTGAGCAATGGCTGGGCCATGGGCCCAACTGGGCACATGGAGGCCTACCACTCCACTGTGGCTCAGGCGTCTGCTAATGGGGATGGCATTGCCCGGGTCAGCGGGTTGCCCCCGGGTAAGTACTTGTTGCGCGGGCAATGGCTGTCGGATGAGGGCTGCTTGAGGTTTGGTCAGGCACGGGTCACATTGCCCAAGAGCCGAGATCGGGTGGTGCCCATCCAGGAGGTTGAGGGGCATGAGCTGACCCTCCGGACCCGTTTTCTTGACATGGAAGGGAATGAGCTAGATCTCGATCCGGCTTACTTCGGGATCAGCCAGCTGAACATCAGTACCACGGGCAAGGGGCTCTTCGGTTTTCTGGGGGAGAGGATTCCTTGGCGTTACGCCGAGGATACCCTTCGCTTGCAGCTCCAAGAAGGCGAGGTCCAACTTTGGGTGCAGGTCCCCAGGGAGTTCCGCCTGCCCGGACAAACTGGCAAGGAACAGGGACTCAGCAGGCTCCCCGGAGAGATCGGTCGAACTTTCGATCTTTCGGAAGACACCACGATCACTCTCGATGTGGTGATCGTGGATGCCAAGCAGCGCACTCGAGTGCTGATCACTGCTGATCCGGGAATCGAATTGGGCAACAGGAATGGATTTCGTGTGTTCGGAGCCGGCGGAAGCTTGAGCGCCACTTGCCGTCTCGATGACAAGGGCCGACTCGTGGGGGAGTTGGCCGTGAGCCCCGGCGAGTACCTCTATCGATTCCACGGCCGCGATGGAGCCTCCAAGGGGCACGATGGAAAGGGTGATTGGCTGATCGCCATCGGTGAGGCCACCCTTGGACCGGGAGAGACCGTGCACGTGCACGCGGAACGGGCGGCAGCCATCTACGGCACGGGCCGAAACGCTCCCGGGGCCCCCCCCCGCCGGGTTGTTCACGCTTGGCCGGCAGACCTCCCAGAGCACTTGCTCCAGGAGACTGCAGCCCCTTTTAGCGACTCCATGGACGAGGACTGGCGCTTCTCGTTTGATTTCCTCGTGCCGAACTCGGTTTTGGCCTTCAGGCGCACGGAGCAAACCGTGCGGGTGGGCCCGGCGGGTAGCGTGACCGATGTGGGGGTGGTGACCTTCGGCGCAAGATAGGGTGCCCTCCGTTGGGGTGCGAGGTGCCCTGGGAGGGAGCGTCCCAGAGGGGGGCCGCTGCGGGCGACCCAGAAGAATCTCAACCCAGGGGTGAAACCTGAGGGATCGCCAAACGTCTAGTTAGTTCCTGGTTCCTTCCTCGGGTCCAGACTGCTAGGCTCGGGGGCTGAAGACCGGTTTACCAACCGAAAGTTGATTCTGTGGCAGGCACCGCGAGATCCATGAGACGAAGTTAAACACGACTATGAGCAAGAAGAAAGGAACTGGCCCCAACTCGGGTGCCTCCGGGCCACTTGGGGCACCGATTCAAGGAGCTGCACGGGACAAGGCATTGGCTGCGGCCCTCGGTGAAATCGAAAGAGCCTACGGCACGGGCTCGATTATGCGCTTGGGCGACCAGGCTAACCAAATGCGCGATGTGTCCGGCATTTCGACCGGATCGGTGACCCTCGATCTGGCCCTTGGCGGCAAGGGATTGCCCCGCGGTCGGGTAGTCGAGGTCTATGGCCCGGAGAGTTCTGGCAAGACGACCTTGACCCTGCACGCCATCGCCAGCGCCCAAAAGACGGGCGGCATCTGCGCCTTTGTGGACGCGGAGCACGCGCTGGATCCCACCTATGCCCGCCGTTTGGGCGTTCAGCTGGATGACCTTTTGGTTTCTCAACCCGACACGGGTGAACAGGGCCTGGAAATCGTCGAGGCTTTGGTGCGTTCCAACGCTGTGGACATGGTGGTCATCGATTCGGTGGCTGCACTGGTACCACGGGCGGAAATCGAAGGCGAGATGGGGGACTCCTTTGTGGGTTTGCACGCGCGACTGATGAGCCAGGGTCTGCGCAAGCTGACTGGAGCCATAGCCAAGTCCAACTGCCTGGTGATCTTCATCAACCAGATCCGCGAAAAAATCGGGGTCATGTTCGGCAGCCCCGAAACCACCACCGGTGGTCGGGCGCTGAAATTCTACAGCTCGGTGCGCCTGGATATCCGTCGTATCGGTCAGCTCAAGGCTGGCGAAGAGGTGGTGGGCAACCGCACCAAGGTGACGGTGGTCAAGAACAAGCTGGCGCCTCCCTTTCGCAAGGTCGAATTCGACATCCTCTACAACCAGGGAATCAGCAAGGAAGGCGAGTTGCTCGACCTGGGGCAAAAGGCTGGCATCGTGCTCAAGAGCGGCACCTGGTTCAGCCTCAAGCACCCCAAAGACGGAGAAATCCGCCTGGGCCAGGGTATGGAGCGATCACGCACCTTCTTGATTGACAACCCGGATCTGGCCGCAGTGATTGAGGAGGCGATCTTCTCCAAATGGGCTCCCCAGCCCGATGAGGAGGTCCCCAAGAGCACTGCAAAGGCCAAGGCGGTACCGGATGAGAAGGCCGAGAAGCCCACGGAGCCGAGCCCCGAGAAGGCACAAACCGCTGCTAGTGGCAAGGCCTGATGTTCCAGGGCTCCGGGGGCGAGGGCACCTCGCCCCCGGATCGTTCCTATGACACCTTTCAACTGCCTGCCCAGGCCTGCCGTTTCCGGCAGAGTTTGGGCAAGACATCCTGCCCGAGGACCTGAAGTGGGCACCATGGACACTCTATGCTGCACCATTGACACCCTGCTTGGGGGCGCAGCGAGCACCGTACGCCGCGCCCCTGGTCCTCTAACCAGACTCGAGCCCATCCTCAACGGCCTACCCTGAGCCATGCAAGGCAGCACTCTTCAAGACACCAGTTCCGCGGCCATTCGTCAGTCCTTCCTGGACTACTTTATTGAACGCGGCCACAAGAGCGTGCCCTCCTCGCCGGTCTTCCCCAAGGATGACCCAACACTGCTTTTCACCAACGCGGGCATGAACCAGTTCAAGGATGTGTTCCTTGGCACGGGCAAGCGTGACTACCGCCGAGCCGTGGACGCGCAAAAATGCATCAGGGTGCAGGGCAAGCATAACGACCTTGAAGAGGTTGGGGTTGACACGTACCACCACACCTTCTTTGAGATGCTGGGTAATTGGTCCTTTGGAGACTACTTCAAGGAGGATGCAATCACCTGGGCATGGGAGATCCTGACCGAGGTCTGGGGTATGCCCAAGGAACGGCTTTGGGTCACAGTCTTTGCCGGCGACGAGAAGGACGGCCTGGGTCCAGACCTAGAAGCGGAAGCTCTCTGGCGCAAGAACACCGACATCGACCCCGGACACATCCTGCGCTTCGACCGCAGGGACAACTTCTGGGAGATGGGGGACACGGGACCCTGCGGCCCCTGCACGGAAATCCATCTGGACCGGGGAGGGCCGGACTCAGATCCTGCCGATGGGGCAGATTCCAAGTGTGGCGTCAATGCGGGCAATGAGCGTTTCATTGAACTCTGGAACCTGGTTTTCATGCAGTTCAATCGCATGGACGATGGAAGTCTGATTGAACTCCCCGCGAAACATGTGGACACCGGAATGGGTTTCGAGCGGGTCCTGGGGGTCTTGCAGGGCAAGCTCTCCAACTACGACACTGACCTCTTTCAGCCGATTTTCAGGGTTCTGGAGAATCTCTCGGGCAAGGTGTATGACCAGGGCGACTCTGAAGTCGACATCGCCATGAGGGTCTGCGGCGACCATGTACGGGCGGTGACGGTGGCTCTTTCCGATGGCGCTCTGCCCTCTAATGAAGGCCGTGGTTATGTACTGCGCAGATTGATCCGGCGCGCGAGCCGCTACGGCCTGCAGAACCTGGACCTTAAAGAGCCCTTCCTGTTTGAATTGGTGGATGTTGTTGCATCAATTCTGGGCAAAGCCTATCCAGAAATCGCTCAACGCACAGAGCACGCTGCTCTGATAATCAAGAGCGAGGAGGAGAGCTTCCGCAAGACCCTCGACCGGGGTTTGGTGCAATTTGAGAAACTGGCAGGCAAGCTGAAATCGGGGGCAACGCTGCCTGGGCGCGAAAGCTATGAATTGTATGCCACCTATGGATTCCCCCAGGATCTGGTTGAGTTGCTCGGACGAGAGCGAGGGCTTGAACTCGATGCAGAAGGCTGGGAAGCTGCACGCAACGACCACTCCACAGCCAGCAGGGGCGAAGGGTCATTCAAACAGTTGCTCTCCGCAGAGGAACTGACGGGCCTGAAGGAGACCGACTCTTTGGCCCACGGTGCCGAATTTGGTGCTCCCGCCGAGCTTCTGGGAGAAGCTGGCCGTGGACATGTTCTCAGCCTGCTGGCTGATCAAGGGGGCGGTGAACGGTTGGTGCTTGACGCAACGCCTTTCTATGGCGAAGGCGGTGGTCAGGTGGGTGACCGGGGCAAAATCACCAACGCCAGTGGCACTTTCGCCTTCGAGGTGCATGACACTCAAAGAGTCGGTGGCGTTGTAGTGCACCTGGGTGTGAGCGAGGGCGTGATCGAGACGGGAGCAGAGGTTTCCTGCGCCGTGGATCACAGCCATCGTCACGGTGTGCGGGCAAACCACACAGCTACACACCTGCTGCACACGGCCCTGCGGGAAGTGCTCGGGGACCATGTGACCCAGCAGGGATCCTATGTCGGGGCAGACCGCCTTCGCTTTGACTTCAGTCAGCCCAAGGGCCTCAAACCAGAACAGATAGATCGCATTGAGGAACTCGTCAACGACGCCATCTTGGCCAACCACGTGGTTGCTTCCACCGAAGAGTCCTATGACGCGGCCACCGAGCGCGGAGTCATGGCCCTCTTTGGTGAAAAATACTCGGACACAGTCCGTGTAGTGGATATAGGAGGCTGGAGCATGGAACTTTGTGGCGGGACCCACGCCACCCGCAGCGGCGATCTAGGTGGCTTTGCAATTCTCTCTGAAAAGGCCATACAAGCTGGAGTGCGGCGCATCGAAGCGGTGGCCGGGCGATCTGCCCAGGAACACTTCCGCGAGCAACGAGCTCTGCTCAACCAGGTCCAAAGTCTGCTCAAGTCCTCGGCTGAGGATGTTCCCGAGCGCATTTCGGCCTTACAGAGTGAGCTGAAAGATGCCAGAAAGTCAGCCAGGCAGGCCGCCATGGGAGACGTGGGTGCGCTGGCGGACAAGGTCAAGGCCGGCTTGACAGAAGTAGACGGCGTCCTCTGGGGCGTGGTGTCATTGGGGGAGATCGACGCCACGGGGCTCCGAGAACTTTCCGTCCGGGCCAAGTCATTCTCAAAGGATCACTGCATCACGCTCCTGGGGCAGTCCGAGGGCAAGGTGCCTTTCCTGGTTCTTTGCGGCGGCACCGCTCTTGAGAAGGGTCTGGCCGCCGGTGAACTGGCCAAGACCCTGGCTGGTTTCTTGGGGGGTGGTGGCGGCGGTCGGCCTGACGCAGCTCAGGGTCAGGGCTTGAAGCCCGATGGCCTGACTGAGGCCATTGCCGCTGTCAGCGCAAGGGTGATAGAAACCCTGGGTTGAGAACTCCTCTCCACCAGGGCCAGCCATGCCCCGTGTCCTGATGCAGGCCTGATCTGGGTCGATCAGCCCCTCAACGGCCCAGAACAGCTTCCCTAGGCTCTCTGGTGTCCTTCTTTTGGGGCAGAAGTTTGACCCCTCCCTCCGCTGCGGGTACCCTCTGGCGCTTCATTGGCAGGAGAACCAGTCCTGCCAACCCCACCACGAACGATTCCCCGGGGCCCCAGCCCCTCCAAACAATGCCCCATCCCAAGCGCCGCACCTCAAAAGCTCGCAAGGGCGTCCGCCGTTCGCACCTTGCGATCAAGCCCGAAGCCCTGCAACGTGACCCGCGCTCGGGAGCGCTCACCCGGCCCCACCGGGTGAACGAGAAAGAAGCCACCCATTACGGTTTTGACAAGGGTGGCCAGGGCGGCCACCAGGTCTTCGAGCGCGAAGACTTCTGATCCCCTTCGACAATCTCCCAGGATGACGACAGCCGGTCGTATAGCCTTGGATGTCATGGGGGGCGATAACGCCCCCCGTCAGATTCTTGAAGGCGCCCTGCGTGCAACCGATCCCACTCGGGATGATGGTCTGCCTGCGGACCGCATTCTTCTCGTGGGGCCCAAAGCGGAGCTTTCGCCAATTCTAGCGGAGCACAACGCTCTGGACCGTTTCGCAATCCTCGACAGCGTTGAGGTGATTGGTATGCACGAGGAGCCTGGGACGGCTCTGCGTGCCAAACCGAAAGCCACAATTCCTATGTGCATCGAAGCTGTCCGTTCAGGCGATGCTGCCGCGGCGGTCTCCATGGGCAATACGGGAGCAATGGTAGGCGCCGCCACCATAATTCTGCGCACCCTGCCCGGTGTTCGGCGGCCGGGAATTGCAGTCACGAGCAATCTGACGGGTAAGCCAACGACCTTGCTGGACATGGGCGCGAACGCTGCGCCACGGGGCTCTGATCTCGTTGAATACGCGATCATGGGCGCGGCCCTTCAAGAGGGCGTGCTCGGGGTCAAAGATCCGCGAGTGGGTCTGCTCAATATTGGCGAAGAAGACAAGAAGGGCACCAGGCTGACCAAGGAGGCTCGTGACCTGCTGCTTGAGAGCGGCCTCAACTTCGTAGGCAACATTGAACCAGACGGCATCTTCACCGATTGCGCCGAAGTGATCGTAACGGACGGATTCACAGGCAATGTGGTCCTCAAGCTAATAGAGGGCTTTGGATCTTTCTTGTTGGACAAGATCGTGAGAGAAGGCAAACGAGTTGGTCAGCCTCTGCCGGATGAGGTTCTGAGCCAGGCCATGCGCAGCGTGGACTATTCCGAATACGGCGGAGCCCTCTTGCTGGGAGTCAATGGCGTGGTGGTCATCGGTCACGGCCGCTCTGACAGCAATGCCGTCCACAACGCCCTCAAGGTTGCTGCCAAGGATCTGGATTCCGATGTAAACGGCAGGGCCGTGGAATCGCTCGCCGAGAGGGCCAAGCAGCGCCCTACCCCTTAGGCGCCACAAGACTGGACCATGCCCGCTCTACATGTCTCGCTGACCAATCTACGCCCATTCTCCCTCGATCCAAACACTGGACGGGGCTAGACTCAGGCGGATCTCACGCTTTCCCGAACCCAATCATGACCAATCTAGTAGCTGCTGGAATAGCCGGAACAGGCCTCTGCCTTCCTGAGCATCGGGTCACCAACGATGATCTGGCCAAGGTAATCGATACCAGCGACGAGTGGATCACCAAGCGGACGGGCATCCGCGAGCGGCGCTGGGTGGAGGACGATGTCCAATGCTCAGATTTGGCCACGGGAGCCGCTCAAGAAGCTTTGGCCAATGCGGGACTCGAAGCCAGCGACCTGGACTTGATCGTTGTTGGCACAGTGTCAGGAGATTATGTTTTTCCGGCCGTAGCCTGTCAGGTGCAACACAACCTGGGCGCGACGTGCGCCGCCTTCGATGTGAACGCGGCCTGTACCGGTTTCCTGACCGCAATGCAGGTGGGCAGCACCCACATCTCTGCTGGCCTGGCAAAGAGTGTGTTGGTAATCGGTACGGAAGCCCTCTCGCGGATGGTAAACAAGACGGACCGAGGCTCCGCGATCATCTTTGGGGATGGTGCCGGCGCGGCGATCCTGCAGCCCTTTGACATCTGCGGGCGCGGTGAAATCCTGCGCAGCACCCTGGGTGCCGACGGTTCAGGGCATGACCTGATAGCCCTCCCCATGGGCGGCACTCGTCATTTCCACAATATGGACTCCTACGTCAAGGAGGACCACTTCATCCAACTAAAGGGGCGCGAGGTCTATCGCTTCGCCGTTCAGAAAATGGCCGAGTTGATTCGTTGGGCCATGGAGGGCATCGACCAGGAGGACCTGTGTTGCGTAATTCCCCACCAGGTGAACCAACGCATCATCGAGGGCGCTCTGGATCGGTTGGACTGGGATCAGAGCAAAGTCATGGTCAACATAGACCGTTACGGGAACACGTCTGCCGCCAGTGTCCCGATTGCACTTCATGAGGCCCTTGAGCAGGGCCGCATCCAAGACGGTAAGTATGTGGTGCTGGTTGCCTTTGGCGCTGGCCTAACCTGGGGCGGGTCCCTCTTGCGCTGGTAGGCACTTTCTTGCCATGACTGCAGCAATCCTATTTCCTGGTCAAGGAGCTCAATTCGTGGGCATGGGGCAGGAGTGGGCCGAGGCTTTTCCCGTGGCCCGAGAGACTTTCCAGCAGGCTGACGACGCCCTGGGCTTTTCCCTCTCGGAAGCGATTTGGAGTGCGGACGCAGATGTCCACCGCACAGACATCGCTCAGCCGGGAATTCTCGCCACCAGTGCCGCGATCATGCGCGTGCTCGAGGCCGAGGGCCAGGTTGACCGAGCTCTGGTGCCCCTCTGCGCAGGACTTTCCCTGGGAGAATACTGTGCCCTGTGGCTGGCGGGTGCATTCTCCCTCGACGACGCCCTGCGCCTGGTGCGCTTGCGGGGTCAAGCAATGCAGCAGGCGGCCGAGGCTACTCCCAGCGGTATGCTCAGCCTCCTGGGAGCTACCCAACAGACCGCCACCGCCCTGGCAGAAGAAGCCTCCCAAGCAGGTGTATGTCAGGTGGCCAATCTCAACAGCCCCAGTCAGATCATCCTGTCAGGGGAGAACGCCGCCATAGATGCGGCCGAGGCGGCGGCCAAAGACCATGGCATCCGGCGTTGTATCCGCTTGAGCGTAGCCGGAGCCTTTCACTCGGAGGTCATGCGGCCCGCCGCCGAGCGACTGCAGGAGGCTCTGCTGGACGTTGAAATCCTCAATCCCAAGATACCTGTACTTTCCAATGTGACCGCTGAGCCAGCCGGGAGCCCGGATATGATCCGCGAACTCCTGGCTCGGCAGGTCTGTGCCCCCGTCCTCTGGGAACGCTCCATGCGAGCTGCGCTGGCCCTGGGGCAGACCGAATTCATTGAACCAGGACCGGGCAAGGTACTGGCAGGACTCATGCGCAAGACCGAGAAAGAGGCCCAGGTGCGATCTGTTGACGCTCTTGGCGATCTTTCAGCATGACTCAGACGGTTCCCGATCCCTAGAATGCGCATCTTCCGATGACCTCCTCCACGACACAACAGCCCCTCGCGGGTCAGGCCGCTCTGGTTACCGGCGCAAGCCGAGGAATAGGCCGTGCCATTGCCATCGCCCTTGCTGGGCAGGGCGCGCGGGTCGCATGTGTAGCGACCAGCGTCAAGAGCGCTGAGGCCAGCGCGGCCGAGTGCGCCGCTCTTACTGATGGGTCCTTTGCCCTGGGAGTCGATGTAGCCGACAATGCAGCGGTCAAGGCCCTCGTCAAAGACGCAGTGGAACAACTCGGGGGGTTGAACATCCTGGTGAACAACGCGGGCATCACGCGTGATGGAATTCTTCTGCGCATGAGCGAGGAGGATTTTGATCAGGTGATCGCGGTAAACCTCAAGGGTGCTTTCAATTTTGTGCAGGCTGCAGCTCGCCCCCTCATGAAAAGCGCTGGACGCATCATCAACATCTCTTCTGTGGTGGGGGTCACCGGCAATGCCGGACAGGCCAACTATGCCGCCTCCAAGGCCGGAGTGATTGGCCTGACCAAGTCCGTGTCCAAAGAATTGGCAGGGCGTAAGGTGACCTGCAACGCCATCGCCCCGGGTTTCATCGAGACCGACATGACCGCAGCCCTGAGCGAGGATCAGCGCTCAGACCTCCTGGCGGGCATCCCCCTAGGCCGCATCGGCATGGCCGCCGATATTGCCGCTCTGACAGCATTCCTAGCCGGCCCTGCCGGCGGGTATATCACAGGCCAGACTTTAGTGGTGGATGGAGGCCTCTCCCTCTAGACTAGACGCTGGTCCATCTCTCTCTGCCGCGCCATTCGGCCGGCAGTTCAACTAAGAATTACCGATCATTCGGAGAACGCCACGTGAGCGACACCACTGCCTCGATTGAATCCCGCGTCATCAAGATTGTCTGTGACCAGATGGACAAGACTGCTGATCAGATCAAGCCCGAAACCGACTTCGTCCAAGACTTGGGCGCCGACTCCCTCGACACCGTCGAGTTGGTCATGTGCCTTGAGGAGGAGTTCGATATTACCATCCCCGACGAAGACGCTGACAAGATGCGCACTGTCGGATCAGCCGTCGAATACATCGGCGGA
This sequence comes from Planctomycetota bacterium, assembly GCA_002686945.1. GTDB lineage: Bacteria > Planctomycetota > UBA1135 > UBA1135. The sequence goes on along the minus strand of NYYZ01000002.1, from coordinate 161,350 downwards.
AAGCTCTAAGCCGGCAACCCGGGAAACTCCCTCGGGCTCAAAGCCCTAGGGCTTCCCCGGCCTTACGCAATCATGCGCCGTGTAGTCATCACCGGCTTGGGGACCATCAACTCCCTCGGGCTCTCGGTGGAGGAGACGTTCCCTCGCATCCTCAAGGGTGAGAGCGGGGTACGCCTCATTGAATCCTTTGATACCAGTGACCATGCCACGAAAATCGGCGGCATGGTTGACTGGGATCCGAGCGCTCATGGTTTTGGTAAGCCAGAGCAGCGCAAACTAGACCCGTTTACCATGTGGGCCCTCATTGGCGCCGACGAGGCCCTACGCGATGCGGGCCTTGAAGATATTCGAAGTCTTCCCGAAGAAGAACGCGAGCGTTTCGGGACCATCGTCGCCACCGGGATCGGTGGGATCATGGGAATCATCGAGCAGCAGGCCGTACTGATAGAAAAGGGCCCGCGCAGAGTCTCGCCCCATTTCATCCCCCGCATCATGGCCAACGCGGTCTCAGGGCAAGTGGCGATTCGCCATGGCCTCCTGGGTACGGCCTTCACAACAGCAAGCGCCTGCGCGTCCGCAGGTCACGCAATTGGCATGGCCTGGCGAGCGATCCAATGGGGCGACGCAGATCTGGTGATTACGGGTGGCTCCGAGTCAGCCGTTACGCCTCTCTCCATGGCTGGGTTCTCTTCCGCACGCGCCCTTTCCAAGCGCAACGATGACCCCGCCGGTGCCTCGCGGCCCTTTGACAAGGACCGCGACGGTTTCGTGATGGGTGAGGGCTGCGGCATCCTGATACTGGAGGAACTGGAACGCGCCCGGGCGCGTGGTGCGCGCATTTACGCCGAAGTCAAGGGCTATGGCTCCACCGACGACGCATATCACATCACCGCTCCCCGGGAGGACGGCAAGGGCCCCGCTCGAGCCTTCAATGAGGCTCTGCGCCATGCGGGCCTGGAGCCCGAAGATGTGCAGTACGTAAACGCTCACGGCACCAGCACCGCGTTCAACGATTCGATCGAGACCACGGCCCTCAAACGGACCTTTGGAGATCACGCCTACAAGCTGGCGGTTTCCAGCACCAAATCCATGATCGGGCATCTCTTGGGGGCCGCCAGCGCGGTGGAACTGCTCTACACGGCCCTGGCCGTGCATACCGGGCAGGTACACCCCACGCTTAACTACACCACTCCCGACCCGGCTTGCGACCTGGATTATGTGCCTGGTGAAGCCAGGAGCATGGAGGTGCGCAACGCCCTCTGTAACTCCCTCGGGTTCGGAGGGCACAATGTTTCAATCTGCATAGGGCAGGTGGACCCGCACTGATGAGTGGTCCCCGCTGAGACCTGGGGCCAGGAGGGCATCCGGGATTGTGGTCGGGTTGAGACCAGTCAACTGCACCCTTTCCCTTTGGGCGGTTCAGCCATAGAATGGGGGCATAGGGGGCATGCCGCCCCCCGTATTCACAACCGGAGCCCAACTTGCATCAGAATTTCAAGGATTTGCTGCACCAGTACAAGGTCGACGTCTTCCACACCGCTCACGACCGGCAAAGCGTGGAGGAAATGACCTCAGAATGCATGACCATTACTGAGGAGATCCTCGAGGACAAGTTCCACTACCACTTCCACAAGCTGCCCAATGCGGACCGGGCAGAGATCATCAACATGATCAACAACTATGTTCGCGAGGCTATTCTCCCCCCCGTGGTGGAGAAGCTCGTGCGCCGCCAGGTTCTCGCAGAGAGGCGCATCGACGCCCTGGTGCACCTGACAGAGCAAATGTTTGAGCTGCTCTCACAAGAACGCGAAGCGGTCTGAGGACAGGCCCTTCTTGATGGCGCTGTAGGTCTGTGCCTTGTGCCCAGTCCAGGGCGCCCCTGTGCGATTGGGCCGTCCACGATCAGGACGAAGGTTTGCGCAAGTCCTAGAGTCGAGATGGCCTTCGAATCAGAGACCTCTTGACGGTAGACTCGGGCCATGATGCCAGAATCTAAGAGCGACCTGGCTGCAGCCCTCGAGGCCGCTGGTCAGGACCACCTCATGGGCACCTGGAGTGACCTGTCCGTCGAGGAACAAGCCAATCTACGGACTGCCCTAGAGGGGTTGGACCTGGACCAGGTCCAACGGCTGAGGGAACACTTGCGCTCCCCCAATGAGCACGCTGCGAAGTCCTTCGAACCACCGCTGACTTTTCCCCTGGGCAGAAGCACGGAACAAGCAGCCCGGGCGGAACATGCCATCTCCATCGGAAAGCAGCTGCTACGAGAGAGCAAGGTAGGATTCGTGCTTGTGGCTGGCGGACAGGGCAGCCGCCTGGGCTTCAACGGTCCCAAGGGAATGTTTGGGGTTGGACCTGTTAGCGGCCTGAGTCTGTTCGGCTGGCACGCGGCACGCCTCAGCGCTGCCCAACGACGCCATGGCACCAACATCGCCTGGTTCGTGATGACCTCCTCCAGCAACGATGGGGCCACTCGTTCCTTCTTTGAAGATCAGGATGTCTTTGGTCTGGGAAGACAGAACGTGCACTTCTTTACCCAACAGATGCTGCCGGCCCTGGATCAGGAGGGGCGCATCGTGCGCACAGCCCCCGATGCCCTCTTCCTGGCCCCAAACGGCCATGGCGGAACCCTGGCAGCCCTTCGCTCCGAAGGCATGCTGGATCTGGCCGCCTCGCTTGGTATCGAGCAGTTCAGCTACTTCCAGGTCGACAATCCCTTGGTGCGTCCTGCTGACCCGCTCTTCCTGGGTTTGCATGCCCTGGCCGAAGCGGACATGTCCAGCAAGGTTGTGGCCAAGGATGATCCCGGAGAAAAGGTAGGCGTCTTGGGCCTGGCGGACGGCAGGCTGGGTTGCATCGAGTACTCGGATCTGCCGGGGGACTTGCGCACAGAGAAGGAGGGGGACGGCAGTCTGCGTTTTCGGGCAGGCAATATCGCTGTGCATATGATCCGCCGAGACTTCGTTGAGAACCTCACAAAAGACGGCCTCCTGGACCTACCCTGGCATCTGGCACAAAAGAACCTCAAGGGACTCGATGCTCAGGGCAACCCTGGCGAAATCCCGGGTGTCAAGTTCGAGACATTTGTCTTTGACGCTCTGGGCGCAGCGGCCAACAGCGTGACCTTGGAAGTTCGCCGCGAGGAAGAATTCTCACCCGTCAAGAATGCAGAGGGCCCGGATTCCCCTTCAACCTGCCGTCAGGCCCTGACCGAATCCTTCGGTAACATGTTGCGAGCTGCAGGCGTGGATTTACCGGATCGGGACCAGGATGGCACTCTTCCATTGGAAGTGGATCCACGGGTGGCCGAAAACGAATCTGAGTTCTGCGCGGCCAACGAATCCGCGGGGGGGCTGAAAGCCCTCAAGGGAGAACATGGCTGGTTGTATCGCTGACTCCGCCGGAGCCGACCGGATGACTGATCTGACCCAGCGCACGGTAATCTTGCTGGTGGGTGGGAGTTCGGGAGAACGCGAAGTCTCCCTCCAGAGTGGTGCTGCCCTTCAGCAGGCCCTGGAGGGATTGCAGGACGAGAACCGCATCCGGGGTCTGCAACGCATCGAGTGGATGCAGGATGGTCGCTGGAGCGATGACTCCACAATTGCTCCCCCGGTTGCTTTTCTCAGCAATCTGCCTCCCAACGCAGTATTTCTCCTGGGACTCCATGGTGGCCTTGGAGAAGACGGCAGTCTTCAGGGTCTTCTCAGCAGTCTGGGTCTGCCCTATAGCGGTTCAGGCGTGCAGGCTTCAGCCCTTTGCATGGACAAGCATCAAAGCCGTCTGTTGTTTTCCGACAATGGCCTGACTGTGGCACCCGGAGCCTTGATCACAGAGCCGACCGTGGGACCCGAGCAGGCGAAAACCTGCAGGAAGGATGGGGGAGGTCCCTGGTTTGTCAAACCGCGCCGAGGTGGATCCTCCCTGGCCACCACTTGTGTGACCAGCTGGCAGAACATCGGCCCTGCCCTGGACGCCGTGCGCTCGGCGGGCGATGAGCCCCTCGTAGAAGCCGCAATCGATGGGGTGGAGGTCACGGTTGGCCTCTTGGACCAGGACGGGGATCTCCCACGGGCCCTGCCCCTGGTGGAAGTTCGCCCCGCTCCTGGACACTTCTTTGACTTCGAAGAAAAGTACACCAGTAGCGGCGCTCAGGAATTCTGCCCTCCCCAAGTCCTTGAACCCGCACGCTGCGCAGAGGTCAGCGCCCTGGCCCAACGGGCATTCCGCCTGGCTGGCTGCGACGGCTACGCGCGCATGGACTTTATCGTGCCCCCGGACGGCCCTCCCGTCTGCCTCGAGATCAACACTCTGCCCGGCTTCACACAGCGGTCGCTGCTGCCACTTGCGGCACGGGCTGTGGGCATAGGCTTTCAAGAACTGGTGGAGTTGATTCTCAAACGAGCTCTCAAGAACAGAACACCATGAGCACCCAGGCGAAGACCCGAGTAGCGGTGATCGGTGCCCAGGGGCGCATGGGGCAGTTGGCCTGCGCTTGTATTGAGCAAACTGCCGACCTCGAACTGGCGACCCGAATCGTGCGTGAAGATGACATCGGCACCTGCCTGCGCGAGTCTTCCTGTGAAGTTGCCCTGGACCTGACCCGGGCAGGTCTGGGCGCTTCCCATGGAAGGGTGATCCTGGAGAGCGGCGTCAGGGCTGTGATCGGCACCAGCGGCCTGCAACCCAACGAACTCAGGGACCTGAAGGCCCAGGCGGAAGAAGGTCAACTGGGCTGCCTGGTGGTGCCCAATTTCAGTCTTGGGATCACGATCCAACAACTCTGCTCGCGACTGGCCCTTGGGTTTCTGCAACCCCAGGGCTGCGGTGATGTCCAGGTCAGCCTTGAGGAGCAACACCACCTGGAGAAAATCGATTCCCCCTCAAGCACCTCGCTTCGGACCGCCGCCCTCTTGGAGGCCGACGGGGCACCTGCCATTTCGATTCGATCGGAACGCCTGGAGGGAGTGCTGGCCAACCAGACCGTGGCCTTCAAGTGGGGGGCGGAGACCCTGCGGCTCAGTCACCAGATCAGCAGCCGCGAGGCCTTCGGGCCGGGGATTCTACTTGCCCTGAACCATGTGCAGACCCTGAACGGATTCGAGCTGGGCCTCGACTCGGCCTTTGGGGCTCGCATGTCGGAAGAGGGGGCCTGGGGCAGGTTCTGCCCCGCTCCCTGATCAAGCCGCTTGCAGGATGAGCACGGGCTCCCTACTCTGCTGCCTCGCGCCGGGCTGGCGGAATGGTAGACGCGACGGATTCAAAATCCGTTGGAGGCAACTCCATGAGGGTTCGAGTCCCTTGCCCGGTACCACCCGCTTCTTTTTTGGGCGGGGGCATCGCGCGAACCCACCCAACCCTATGGACACCCTGGCCCGAGCGCTGTTGCCCACTCTGCTGCACGAGTTGGCCAACACCACCCAGTTGCTGACGGGCCTGCACGCCCTGACCACCATGGCCGGCGGCGATGAGTTGCTCGCCAGCCATGAGGATGACCTGGCCCGGGCAGGAAACGATGCACAGCGCCTGGGCTGGTTGCTTGGAGTGCTCGGCGCGGCGGGGGGCCATGATGTGCTGCTGGCGCGACGAGAACAGGCGGGCCTTGATTGGATTGTGACCCTGGTAGCAAAGGCTGCCAGGCGTGAAGAACGGCACCTGCCCACGGCTCCAGCGTCCCTCCCACGCTTGATGGGCTGTACCCCAGATGGGTGGTCTGTGCCCTGGATTGTGGGCAGTCTGCTCTGGCAGGTGGGGGAACAGCCCCACCCTGGCGCATGGCATTTCCGCATGGAAGCAGATGGCTGGCGCCTTGTTCTGCCCGGATGCAATCCGGCGGAATTTGTGGAACAGGTGCCTGGGGCCACGCTAGTGGACAGAACTGACGGCCCAGGAGCCGACCTCTTGCTGCCAGCTCAATACCTGAGTCAGCCATGATGCGTTTGGACAGAGTCCCCCTGCTGGGGCGCTTCCTCAAGCGGCGCACTCCAGCCCATGACGCCAACGGTGCCGCAGTGGATGAAATCCTTGCGGAATTGCGTCCCGCCTTCCAAGCGGACGGGGGGGACCTGACCCTGATTCGCATCACCCCAGATGGGAGGGTATTGCTGCGAGCCCATGGCGCCTGCAACGGCTGCGGAGCCAGCATCTTGACCCTGCAGGGCGCAGTGGCTCCCAAGCTCAAGGAACGCCTGCCATGGGTCACCGGAGTCGAACTTGAAGAGTGAAACCCGGCGCCTGATCAATCGTTGATGACGACCTCGCTGGTGCCCACGGGCGCACCCAGCGCGTCATGGATCACCGCCTGATACCCCACCACCCCGAACATGAAGTCTGGCTGGGTGTAGGCCAGCTGGACCTCGCCATTGGGGCCCACATCCAAGGAAATCGTACGGCGCAGAATCAACGCAGGCTGGGTCATCAAGAACACCGGCACGCCCCAACCCAAATCAACCTGATACTCACGAGATGTCAAGAATGCCGTGCGGGTCAGCATGATCGAGGCACTGCCGCCCTGGGGCACATCGCTCACGGTCACCAGGGCGGGCCCAGTGGCAGGACCGCTGGGGCCATTGAAGGAAATACCACAACGCTTGCTCTCCAGAATGAGCCGTTCACTGACCCCGAAGTTGAAATCCGTGCTTCCCAGCCGCAACTCAGCACCCAGAGGTTGATAGGGGGCCAGAATCGAAGGGCTCGCTGAAGGCACCAGCTCAAGGGCGTTGAGCCAGGCAGTGGCCGCAAGGACATCGTCCTGCAAATTGCCCGCAAGGTCGTAGCGGCGCAAGATGTTCTCTGCGCCCCCGGAAGGGTCGCTTTCCACCACAAACATGCTCCCGCCAGGCTCATCGACCACGATTCCGCTGGTGCCATCCAATCGACTGATCAACACAGTCGCGTCCAGTTCAGTCAGCAGGCCCGGACCCTGAAGATCACTGGCCTCGAAGCGAATCAGGTTCTGGGTATCCGGGGGCACGGGCCACCCGTCGTATTGAGTGCCGTAATAGAGGTTGCCAGCCCTGTCTGTGGCCAGGGGACCCGATGGGCCCACCACATGCGCACGGGGAGTCAGCTGCCCTGTAACCAGATCGAGTTCCAGGAGGTCATTGCCTGCACCCCAACCCCCCAATGCCGCCGAGACCCAAGCCCGACTCCCATCCGGGTCGTAGCACAAGGCGTAGTTGAATGTCGCCTGGGCCAGAAGCAGCATGCCGCCACCGTTGAGGTCAATGGAGTAGATTTCGCCATTGGTGCTCTCGCCCAGAATGGCCATTGTCTGGTCCGGGTGGACTGCGATGAAGCTCGCAAATACGGGGCTGGGGAACGATCCGAGACTCAGCTGGTGTATGCCAGCAGAATTCCAAAGGTCCACAGTCGCCCCATCAAAGGTCACATAGCGGCCATCGGTCAGCGAACTCACGGCCGCGCCCAGGGGCACAGGTGCAGTATCGGCCACTTGATAACCGGGACGAGCAACGGTTTGGGCCTGGGCGCCGGGAACGAGAATGAGAATTGCCGACAAAGCCGGCGCCAAAGAAAGAGTGCCTCCAAGGACACGAACTGAGAAAGAGGGTTTCATGGGTGATCCAATCAGTGCTCCGCTGAAAAGACCCGGAAACCTGTTGTTGTACCGCCCCAAAGAAACACTCCTCGGACAAGACTGGTACTGAACAAGACCCCGGGGGTCCCGGTGCCACAGCGAGAATCCTGGCTCAGTCCAATGGATGGACTTCACAGTGGCGGGACCGCGTTCGAATCACACGAACTTCCCCCGCATGGGGCACCTGACGAATTTTGAAGAGACTACTGTCACATGGCTCACTGGCCAAGTCAACTCAAGATTGCCCTAGCCGTCGATCTCCACCGAGTCGCTCGCCCCGGAGTTGTTCCCACCCGTTCCCAGATCCTCAAGATCCACTTGTTCTTCTGCTGCGTCCATAGCCTGCTGAGCCAGGACCTGGAATTTTTCCAACAGCGTGCGCGAGTAGGTGTCCTCGAGAGTGCCCTTGACCCAGACTTCGGGAGCCAATACTGCCATCACAAACAAGAGTACTGCGTGCAGCAATAAACCGGTCAAGCAACCAGCCAGGGCGCCTCCAGCCCTATCCCAAAGGCCCAACTGCATGGCGGCCAGAGCCTCCTTGCCCAGGCGGGCCAGCATGGCCACAAACAACAGGACCGAGATGAAAATCAGGAACCACGCCAGGGTTCCCGACAAGGTAGTACCCAAGCCCAGGTCCCACCCCTCAAGGACTTCTCCAAGGGGAAGGAACAATTGTCGGGCAACGGCCACTGCGGCCACAAGACCGAAGAGTCGCAGAATCTGACCCCACAAGCCGCGCCAGATGCCAAGCACCAGGAACAGCCCGGCCAGGCCCAATCCCAGCTGGTCGATCCAGGCCAGGGCAACGACGCTGGAGGCCTGCAAATGCTCAGAGATCTCTTGGGCTTGCACGAGGTCATCATGGCATTCCCCACTGATCAATCCAAGAGCTCCCTCGATTGCCCGAACGGCTCCCTCTAGGCTAAACTTATGGGCTATGGCAACCCTCACGCCCACGGATTTGGAACTAGGTTTCCAGCAATTACTGCGCCTGGCCCGCCAGAATTCCGCCCTCGAAGCCGAGCTGGCCGGCAGTGTTGGGGATTTCTTCCCTCAGATGAGTGCGCCATACGAGATTCGAGGGAACGACCTGCTCAACGCCCGTCGACATCAGGAGTGGTTTCTGTTTGAGCGCCACAGCACCCACCTGGAGGGCGTGCCCTGCGAGCGCCTGCTGGGTGAATGGCGAAAAGCGGTTGCGGACCAGTTGCAAGAACTTGAGATAGGGGAGCGAGCCCTTTTGGACTCCTGCGCGGGAATCTTCTCCGTGCGGGGGGTGGCCGATGATGGTGCCGCCTGGTTGGAGGATCTTGGTTGCTTGCAGGAACACTCCCTGCGCCCCAATCCCGACGCGCCCGCCCTGGAGATAGGGGATCTGATCATCGGGCGCATGCATCCGGATGGCGACGGTGCAGTTCTTGCTTCCCCGGCAGCTGGCGTTTTCCGCAGCGCAGACCTGCATCAGGCGATTGAAGCGGACCTTGCGCGACGTCGCAGCGGTGGCGGGTCAACTCTCTTGCGCTTCGATCAACAGACCCTTGAGGCGGCCTTCTTCTGTTTGACCCAGGACCCGACCCCGATTGATGAATCGTCGCCGACAGTCAACTCCCTTGACTCTGCCAGAGACCTTCTGAGTGAAGCCGGGATGCCCGAGTCCGCGATCCAGGACACATTCGCACGCCTACGCTCGACACCCATGAAGGCCGACAACCTGGTTCTGGGCTCCAATGACCGCCTAGGAGAGATCCTAGATGAGCTAGCCTTTGACACCGAAGTGGATTTGACTCGCGCCCGAGCAGTCCTGGCTGCGGCCTGGCACAGTTTGCGCTTGGAGTCCGCAGAACGCAGGACCGATCCGCTCGATGTAACCAGTGCTCTGGCGCACTTTGACCAGGGACGGGCTCAAGGCCGGGATGTGCAGGCGCTGCTGGACGATCTTGAGCGCGACCTGGGACTTGGGGAGAGCGGTTCAGAAGACGCGGAGCCCGTCAGCACCCTGCCCTCGGGTGGAGTCACACGGGCTATAGTGACAGAGTTCCGTTGGGAAGCTCAAGCGTCGAACGAAATCCAGCTGACCGGAGAACAGCTTGATTCCCTTGACCTGTTGATTGAATTTGGCGCCGGCTTTGAACAGCCGGAAGAACTAGGAGGCCAGGCCATGCGGCAGTTTCTCTTTTTCTGGTGTCCTGAGCAGCGGGTCAAATCCGGCCAAATCGAAAACCTGGTTCCAGCACTCGAAGCCTTTTGCCGCTGGGCCAGCCAAGAACAAGACCTTGAGGTGGACGATTGGCAGGGCAGTGACGGTGAGTACCTCGTCGACCTGAAGCGGATTCTGGACCTCAATCAGAACCTGCCCTGCAGGCCTGACCAGGACGGGGAACTGTTCGAGGTTCTTGAAGGCGAAGACCCCCGGGGCCTGCCGGGTTTGATGGTCTCGAGTCCAGGGGGCATGCCTTTTCGTACCGAAATCAAGAGTGAAGCCCTTCGCTCGGCTCAACAGGGTGATCTGCTACGTGCCAAACTGCTCGACGACAGTCAACTGGAAGTGCGCAGCGTCTATCCGGGGAGCGCACACCGATTGGACGCATGAGTCCCCGACGCGATGCTGCCAGGATACGAAATCGGCACCTGGGACCAGCGACCGGTCCCGCACCCGATCGTCCTCACGGCATCTCCCTTAGCGTGCACTGCGCACTGGAACCTGGACTTCGCTGATCAGATCCGCCGGAGTGGGGTCAGTTCCAGGAGCCACAAGGTAGATCTCGCGCAGCGGCCCGTCAGGGACCCAATCCTGACCTTCCACATAGTCAAAGATCCCTGTCCATGCCTTGCGCACATCCGATCTGACGCCCGACGCAAGGCCATAGACCACTGTTGTGCTGGGCAGGACTCCGAACTCAAGAGGCGACACCGGTTCAACCTCCTTGTGCACCGGCATGCAAACCCTTGAGCTGGGCGATTCGGTGGGGGGCACGCCAGGGGCGACATAGAAAAGACAGAAAGGTGGACCATCCGCAACCAGACCCTGTTTCTTCAGTTCCTGCTGAAGGATCGGAATCATCGACTCCCTGTCCGCCTCGTTCCCGCGGATTTCAAGGTAGACATAAGGCACTTGTCTGCGGTCCTTCCAGTTGGCGTGCACCGTCTGAAAAGGCGGGTGGGAAACCTGCAGGTCGCTGAAGCCGACGCTCCAACGGGCATATGTTGGGCCGGGGTCGGTGGGGACCGTACCCTGCAGGGCGCAAGAAGAGAGAAGCAACAACAGGGTGCTTGGGATCAGTTTCATGTCACCAGTGGGCATGCTTTCCCTATCGGCTCCTTTTGGCGAGAAGATCACTTGCATTCCCAGGAGCCTCCCTTGCTGGCCTATTTGGCACAGTTCGAATGAACGCCGATATTGGGGGCTGCCCGAAGAATGGCCCTAGGCCTGGTTACAAATCCGAGCCCAGGTCCTCCAACTCCAGCGGATGGGGTAGACGAGAAGTTTCCCTCAGATCCGGAGGTCTGGGAGGTCTAAAGGACCAGGCCACGTTGCATCACCGCGGGCATCACCGGCTGCTCGCGGCGTCTACCAAGGATGCGGGATCCAAAAGTTCGTCATCTTCTGAGCCGCGCGCGTCTGGGGATACTTCTCGACCAGCTTCTCGAACCGGGCAACGTTCTTCTTCCAGCCACGGCGCCAGAAGGATTCGACCAGTCGCTCGTATTCCTCAGCGGCCTCGAGCTCGACGGAGTAGGTCTCGTCATCGCTGAAACTGGAAATTCGCGCCCGGACCGCGTCGCCAAGGGGGTGTCCCTTCAGTTCCTTCGCCAGGGCCTCCAACGCGCCCTTCGCCGGGAGGACTTCACGCCGCTCGAGCATCTCTTCAATCTGCTTCATGAGCGTGGCAAGGTGGTTTTCCAGCGCCTTGCGTAGGACAGTTGCTTGCTCACGCTCATCCTCGCTCGCGCTGGTCGAAGCATCGATCGCGTCGAGGGCCACGAACGCCTTCGCCAGTTTCCCCGCCCCAGCTAGCTCGCGGACCCGTTTGACCCGCTTGCCGTGGCCGCCCTCCGGAAATAAGCGCAGGCAGGCCTTGGCACCGAGGCGATCTGAGCCCTTGAGCGCCTTGAGCAATTTGCCATTCCAGGTGCCGTTCGAAGTACCGGCGCGGTGAAATACTTCGCCGTTGGTGTCGAGCACGACCTGGCCGTAGTCACCTCCCGAGCCCCAGGTTGACTGCATGTCGCTGGCGGCGCCCACCGGGAAGGGCAGGGGATAGTTGTCGAGCAGGTTCTTCACATCGGCGCGCGAATCGCGCGTAACCGCCAATATCACCAAGCCCTTGTCCACGTGGTCGTGGTGGAACTTGAGCAGACTGAGCCAGGCCGCCTTCTTAGGCTCCTCGCACACGAAGAAGTGCACAAAGACTGCGCGGCCACTAAGAGACTCCAGGGTCGGACCGTCTCCGATCCAGTTGAACCAGTGGCCCGCCGAGATGGGGGGTGGCCGAGTGCCTATGTCCGGAGGGGTGATAGCCGTCCGGAATGAGGCGCAAACCGTGACAGTCAGTCCGGCTAGGACAAAGGAGATCAGGTGCCGTCTTCGCACGCTCCCAGGATACCGCCGCGCGGCCCACGGCACTAGCTGGCATCCCCCAACCCATTGTGTCGGATAATGTATGTTATGTATATCACGAGGGGCCCTGAGGCCCTGTGGGCGGGGTATTGGCCGAACACCGTGGAAACAGTGCCCAAGCCCTGAAAGCCCCCAGGGACTCTTGCCTCATGACCTGCGGACGGGCAGATTCGCCTACCAGGTTGTGCGCGGGCCTCAGATGCGCTCGAATGTCCGCCTCCCAAGGAACCCTCATGCCCCGACTATCCGATACCACAGGCCGTCTGCCTGCAGGCCTCTTCTTCGAGGATTTCACCCTCGGCCGAAGCTTTGAATCATTCGGCCGTACCCTTACCGATGCTGACCTGGTGCTTTTCGCTGGTATCTCGGGGGACTTCAACCCGGTTCATCTGGACCAGGAAACCGCCCAGGCCACGCCCTTCCGGGGTCGCGTGGCCCACGGCATGCTCGTGCAGTCAATTGCCACCGGCCTGGCGGTTCAAATGGGCATTTTCCACGGCACTCTTGTGGCCCTGGCATCCATGGAGATCGCCTGGAAGACACCCGCACGAGTTGGTGACACGATCCGGGTCATCATGGAAGTAGCCGAAGTGGACTCCAATCCCAAGTCGAGGCGCGGAACAGTCGAGTTCAACGTGCAGGTGATAAAGGCCGACGACACGGTGCTTGTGGAATCTCGCTGGCAGACGGTGGTCTCCCGGCGGCCCAAGTCGACGAGCTGAAACTGAGGGGCATCAGCCGAGTTTCACTTCTGAGCCTTCGGGGGCCTCAACTCCAAGAAAACGCAAGCCCACGCCTGGGGTCCACTCGAAGTCCGTGCGTACACCGGGTCCAACCTGCATGCGGGGTGTGTCCTGCCAGGGCCGGCTCAGGCCCATACAGAGAGCAATCCGCAGGACCCACATGTGGGCAACGATGGCGATTGTTGATCCCGCATATTCCTCGGCCAGACTCAACAGGCACGTAGAAACTCGCATGGCCATGACCTGCACGGTCTCACCTCCCGGTGGAGTCAATAAGCCGCCGCTGGCCTTCCAGGCTTCGAATCCTCCTGGGTTGTTGCGGTTGACCTGTTGTGGACTCAAACCCGCCCAGGAACCCCTGTCGATTTCCAGCAGATCAGGCTCATCACGCCGGGGCAGATCCCTGCCCTGGCGCAATTGTGCAGCACTGGTCTCGGCTCGTTGCAGGCCAGATGAGATCACCGCCCCCAAGGCAACATCTTCCAAACTGCTGGCAGCCCAACGAGCCTGCTCGAGCCCCGTTTCGGAAAGCGGAACATCGAGACGCCCGTAGATCATTCCCTGCCAGGCCTGAGTCACCTGCCCATGACGGAAGAGATGAATGCGAGTGGCAGAATTCGGCATGGCCACACCATAGCGCGGGACCCCAACCAACTCCCCCACCCTCCGTAGATCTCATGCCCGCCACGCAAGCACTCCTCCTGCCCAGCGCCCCGGATTCTGGCCAAAATCAGCATCCGGGGCCAAGAAGCGCCGCTCCCGCCTAGAACTTTGCCGCCCCCATCGCTACGGTTCTCAGCCCTCCTGTTCCCAGGTCACCTCCATGCATGCGCTCAGACGCTTCCTTGAAACATCGGTCGGCCGCAAGACCGTCCTGGCCATCACTGGCTTGTCCTTGTTCGGATTTGTTGTGGTCCACCTTTTGGGCAACTTCACGCTCTTCAGCAGCACTGAGGCCCTCAACGAATACGCCCAGAAACTTGAGGACCTGGGACCGATCTTGATGGTGGCCGAAGTGGGCCTTTTGACGCTCTTTGTGGTGCACATGGGGCTGGCCCTGAGCCTGCATCGTCAAAGCCGGGAAGCCCGACCAGATGACTACCGCGTGCGCGCCAACATGGGGCGCTCCACTGTCGCTTCGCGCTCCATGCTGATCACCGGTCTGGCCCTGGGCGTGTTCCTCGTGATCCACATCACGGACTTTCGCATCAAGAAGATCATGGGCGATCCGGCGGTGGCGGACCTGGGCCAGGCGGTGGTCGAACGCATCACAAGCCCGCTCGGATTAGTGATCTACCTGGGGGGCATCATCGCCCTGGGCCTGCACCTGCGCCACGCTCTGCAGAGTGCGTTCCAAACCCTCGGGTTGAGCCACCCGCGCTGCGCTGACAATGTGCGCCGCGCAAGCGTTGCCTGCGCAGCTCTGATCACCTTGGGCTTCGCTGCCATTCCCCTCTACCTGCTGTTCACCGGCCAAGGAGCTTCATCATGAATGCCCCCCCCACGCTCGATTCCAAGGTGCCCTCTGGGATTCTGAGCGACGCCTGGACGAACCATAAATTCGCCCTGCCTCTGATCAACCCCGCCAATCGCCGCAAGTTCAAGATCGCGGTGGTGGGCACAGGTCTAGCTGGTGCCTCCGCCGCCGCCACGCTGGCAGAAATGGGCTACGAAGTTCAGTCCTTCTGCATTCAGGATTCCCCCCGCCGGGCCCACTCGATTGCGGCCCAGGGAGGCATCAACGCTGCGAAGAACTACAAGGGTGACGGGGACAGCGTGCACAGACTGTTCTACGACACGGTAAAGGGCGGCGACTACCGCGCCCGAGAGCACAACGTCCACCGTCTGGCAGAGGTCAGCGTCAATATCATCGATCAGTGTGTGGCCCAGGGAGTGCCCTTTGCCCGGGAATACGGTGGTCTGCTCGACAACCGGTCCTTTGGGGGTGCCCAAGTCTCGCGCACGTTCTACGCACGAGGCCAGACAGGCCAACAGTTACTCCTCGGAGCCTACAGCGCCCTCATGCGCCAGGTCTCAGCGGGCAGGGTGGAAGTAAGAACGCGCTGCGAAATGGTCGATGTGGTCACCTTGGACGGAATCGCCAGAGGCATCATCACGCGAGACCTGGAAACCGGTGCCTTTGAGCGTCACTCCGCAGACGCGGTGCTGCTGTGTACTGGCGGATACAGCAACGCCTTCTACCTTTCAACCAATGCCAAGACCTGCAATGTGACTGCCGCCTGGCGAGCCCACAAACGTGGCGCGTTCTTTGCCAATCCCTGCTACACACAAATCCACCCAACCTGCATCCCTGTCAGCGGCGAGTACCAGTCCAAACTGACCCTGATGAGCGAGTCCTTGCGCAATGACGGCCGCGTCTGGGTGCCAAAGACCAAGGGCGACCAACGCCCGCCCGCGCTGATCCCCGAAAACGAGAGGGACTACTACCTGGAGCGGCGTTACCCGAGTTTTGGAAATCTCGTCCCTAGAGATGTGGCCAGTCGCAACGCCAAAGCGGTTTGCGACGAGGGCCGCGGCGTGGGCTCCACAGGTCTTAGCGTCTACCTTGACTTCGCCGACGCCATCTCCAGAGATGGTCGCGCAACCATCGAGTCGCGCTACGGCAACCTCTTCCAAATGTACGAACGCATTACTGGCGAAGATCCCTACGCCCAACCAATGAGAATCTTCCCGGCGGTGCACTACACCATGGGTGGTCTTTGGGTGGACTACAACCTTGAAAGCACATTGCCCGGGCTGTTTGTGCTGGGCGAGGCCAACTTCTCAGATCATGGCTCCAATCGTCTGGGTGCAAGCGCGCTGATGCAAGGTCTTGCAGACGGCTACTACGTGGTTCCCGCAACGGTCACAGCCCACCTGGCGGGACGCAAACTCGAGCGCATCGACACGAGTCACGAAGCGTTCGCTGAAGCCGAATCCGCATCCCGGGCACGGTTTGACAAGTTGCTCAATATCAATGGTTCGCGCACGGTGGACCAGATGCACCGGGCTCTGGGCCAGTTGAACTGGGACCACTGCGGTATGGCGCGCACCAAAGAAGGGCTGGAGCAGGCCTTGAAGCAGGTGGTTCAGTTGCGCGAAGAGTTCTGGAACGATGTGCGGGTCTTGGGAGATGGGCGCTCCCTCAACCAGGCCCTGGAGCATGCGGGGCGGGTTGCAGACTTCATGGAATTCTCCGAGCTGATGATGAAAGACGCGCTGACCCGAGAGGAATCTTGCGGGGGCCATTTCCGCGAGGAGTATCAAACCGCCGAGGGAGAAGCCAAGCGGGATGACGCAGACTTCTGCCATGTAGCTGCCTGGGAATACCGCGGGCGTGATCAGCAGCACCAAAGGCACACCGAGGCGCTCTCCTTTGAGAACGTTCAATTGACTACAAGGAGCTACAAGTAATGGGCGGGCACAGCGACGAGACCTTGACGTTGACTCTCAACATCTGGCGCCAGTCCGGCCCAGATACGGCGGGAGAATTCGAGACCCACAGCCGGGAGGCCAGCCCCGCCATGTCCTTCCTGGAGATGCTTGATGTGGTCAACGAGAATCTCCAGCGAGAGGGACGTGAGCCCTTTGCCTTCGACCACGACTGCCGCGAGGGCATCTGCGGCATGTGCAGCCTGGTGATCAATGGTAAACCCCACGGCCCCGAGTCAGAGACCACGACCTGCCAGCTCCACATGCGCAGCTTCAACGATGGAGATGTGATCTGGATCGAGCCTTTCCGGGCAAAGGCCTTCCCCGTCCTGCGGGATCTGATCATTGACCGCTCTCCCTTGGACCGCATCATCCAGGCAGGCGGCTACGTGTCGGTCAACACAGGCGCCCCCCAGGACGCCAACGCCTTGCCAATTCCCAAGCAGAACGCAGATCTGGCCATGGATGCCGCGGCCTGTATCGGGTGCGGAGCCTGCGTTGCAGCCTGCCCAAACGCTGCCGCCATGCTTTTCACTGCCGCCAAGGTCAGTCAGTTGGCCCTCCTTCCCCAAGGCGCTCCCGAGCGCGAGTCCCGGGCGCTGGGCATGGTGGAACAAATGGAGGCCGAGGGCTTTGGTCACTGCACAAATCACTACGAGTGCATGGCTGCTTGTCCCAAGGGGATCTCGACAGACAACATCGCGCGCATGAATCGCGAGTATCTACGAGCCAGTATTTTGTCCCGCTAGGAGGCGAACGCCCAGGGGCCCTCGTTGAGAGCGCCGCTGTGGAGCACAAGTTTCACGTGCTGACTGCCCCAACCACCCACCAGGCGGGTCAGCCTTCCCAGTCCAGGCGAACCACGCCAGGCATGCACTTCGCCCGCAACTTCAGGGGTCAGAAGGTCCATCCAACGGATGGCGTAGTCGAGGCGTTGAGTGCAGAGTGTCAGTGGCCCACGGCTGGCTGCTCTCCGTACAAGACGTCCCCCCAGGGGGTCAAAGTGGATCTGCCAGGAGCCCTCAAGGTGACAAGCATCGAGGCAAAACAACTCAAGACGCGTAAACCCCTCTTTCCGCGAATAGATCAGTTCGCCCCCGTGGCGACGAGCACACTCGATGACTCCACTCAACCCATGACCGGTGCCGCCGTTGCTGGCCCCCGGCTCGGTGGCACCCGCGGGCAGACCCCGACCGTTGTCCTGTACCCAAAATCCGGACAAG
This sequence comes from Planctomycetota bacterium, assembly GCA_002686945.1. Lineage (GTDB taxonomy): Bacteria > Planctomycetota > UBA1135 > UBA1135. Next base: position 143,737 of record NYYZ01000002.1, on the reverse strand, counting down.
CCGCGCTCCTGGGTCAGTCCAACTCGCACCTTGCCCCGGGAACCAGCTGCTTCCGCGGCGTTGACGATCAGGTTGACCAGGGCATCCTCCAACAGAGCGCGGTTGGCGAATACCTGACCTCTGGCAGGCAGGTCGTTGATGACTTCCGGGGGCAGCGCCGCTGATCCTGCCCGGATTGTCGACTTGGATCGCTCCAAGGCGGAGGCAGCAACCTGGCAGAGATCGAGTCGGCTGGCTGCAGGGCACGTTCCCAGAGGGGCACCGGGACCTGGACCTTCAGAATCCAATACCCGGCCGCAGAGTTCTGCGGCCTCCATGAGATGATCCTCCAACTGCCCAAAGCCCACGGCCCTGTCGTCCATGCGCATGCGGCAGGATTCAAGCATGACACCGGTCAGACGATTGCGCAGGTCATGGGCCAGACTTGCCGAGCGCGCACCCAGGGCGAGCAGATGCTCGGATTGTTGAGACGAATTGGTACGAGCCACCAAGGCTCCGATCCCATCAGCCAGACTTTCCCAGCCGACTGCCTCAAGGATTCCCTGGGAGTGGCTTCTGATAATCAGGTGGCCTCGCTGAACAAGACCCTCCTCCCCCATCGCCGGCTGCACCCTCCAGGAGCCTGAAATCTTCGCGGGGGGCCTCCCCCGACTGCCAGCGCTGGCCCAGGCGGCCTCTCCCAAGAGGCCATTGGTCAGCCGCCCACAGCCTGGGGTACGCCAGGCCTGGCCGCCCAGGGGCAGGTAACCAAGGGCCAGCAGCCCTGGGGAGGCTTCCAGAAGGTCCTTGAGAAGGGCTTCCGGCGAGGGCGGGCCCTGCGCGGAACTCCTAGCCAACAGGCACCTGAAAAGGGGCTCCAGTTCCGAATGGGTCCTTGCTGCACCTGCCATGGGTATAGTCTGCCGCCTGGTGGGCCCCAATGGGACCCCCTCAAAGGGAACACCTGTGTTCCCCAGGGGAAACACGGATCGGCGAGGCTGCTAGACCCCTGTCCACAGTTGCCACCAGCGACCCCAGAAACCACTTCCCCATAACCCCACGCATTGCGCTTGAGCCCCCACGATCCTATCCTGGAAGCCCTATCACAGGCACCTGGCGGCACGCCCCTTGCAGAGGATAAACACAACCCCGGCAAGTTCGCTGGGGCCATACCGCCCTGGAATGGCGCCCACTCGGTCCTTCTGCAAGCCAGCAGAAAGCCCAGCTGGGAGATCCCAACTGGGGCACAAACCAGACACACCGCACTCAAACGCACCGCACGGAATCAGACAGAAGCTGTTCAAGCAGTCCTGAAGAATTCACCTCAGCAAGAGACACCCATTCCCATCGAATGACCATGAAAAAACTCATCCTTATCGGCGCCTTGATGGCAGCCAGCACCATTGCCCTGAGCGACTTTTCCGTGGGCCACGGCGGCACCTACCGGGGTCCCGGTGACACGGTGCCCCCCGGCGCCGGTGGTGGCGGAGGAGGCGGCGGCGCTGCCCCTGGAGCCCCGGCTCCTGGTGCTCCCACCACCCCCGCACCTTCCACCCCTGGCACCCCCGCTGCGGCACCTGGTACCCCCGCCGGCACCCCGGCTCCGGGCCAGACTCAGGGCCCCACGACCCAAGGTGGCGGCGACGCCGGACCCGACCTGACCCGTTGGGATTTTTGGTGGGGATTCAACAAAGACCCCTACCTCAACCTGAAGAGCCACATCCACGATGGCAACATCCAAACCGGCTCCGCTGAGTTTTTTCTGGGCCATGGTCAAAAGGAGCAGGCCAAAGAAACCCTGCGCCCCACCAAAGAACAGATCGACAATGTAGTGGTTCCCGCACTGCTCGAGGCCCTTGCAAAGGAACGTCACAATGACATCGTCACCGGCGCCATGATCGCCCTGGCCAAAATCGGTGACGAGCAGGACGAAAGCGGCGAGTCGCGTTTCCAAAAGGAAATCATGAAGTTCCTCGACGACTCCAGTCAAGAGATAGCCGAGACCGCTGCCGTGGCCTTGGGCATCTTGGCCGATGAGGGCAGCATCGATATCTTGGTGGAATTGATGAACGACGGGCCCATTGGCCGCAAAGCCGTGGGTTCCACACAGGTATCTCTGCGCACCCGAGCCTTCGCCGCCTATGGCTTGGGTCTACTCGGTTACCGCTCCGGCGACAACGAACTGCGCAAGCAGATCGCCGAGCATCTGGCCGACGTTTTGACTTCTCCAAATTTCGCTACCCGGGACATCAAGATCGCCGCCATGGTGGCCTTCGGCTTGACCCGTGTAGACGCGGTGGAAGCAGTTCCAGAACTCAGCGAAGATGAGATGAAGGGCAACCTGCCCCATGTGGTCTCGCGCCAGGCCCAACTCGCCTTCCTGCTCGACTACTTCAACGAGCGCAACGTGCGCGCCAACAAGAGCACGCGCCATTATCTGGTGCGCGCCCACGCGCCCCGCTCCATGGCCATGCTGCTTGAAGACCTGACCGGCGAAGAGGCCAAAACTCAGCGCGCGGCAGTGTCCGAGATGCTGCTCGAAGCCATTCGCGAGCGTAGCGACTACACGCAACGCGAGCTGAAAATGAGTGCCGCCCTGGCCCTGGGCCAGATCGGCAACTGCGACGACGATGGGGCCAAGGCCGTCGACAACAAGATCCGTGCTGGTCTGCGTGAGGTCGCATCCAAGGGCCGTCAACAGGCCCGACGATTCTCACTCATAGCTCTGTCCCAAATCGGTGCCCGCGCCGGCATCGGCGAGAAGCCCTGGGGCGGCCGCGAAGAAGTGGAATCAGCCCTCACCAAGACCCTCGGTCGCGGCAAGGTACAACTCAAGCCCTGGGCCGGTCTGGCCATCGGCGTGCAGAGTTGGGATCTCTTGGAAGCAGGCCAGAGCCTGGATACCACCTCGATTCTTGCCCTGCAAGCGGCCACAAAGGACTGCCGTCGTCCCGCGGACATCGGCGCCTATGTACTTGGCTTGGGTATGAGCAAGAACGTCGACGCGATCAATCTGATCATCGACAAGCTGGACTACTTCACCGGTGATGACGAGGCCCGCGGTTACTGCTGCGTGGCCCTCGGCCTGATCGGTGACCCCCGCCCGGTGGAGCAGATCCAGGTTCTGATCGAAGAAGCCAAGTACCGCCCCGACCTGCTCAAGCAGGCTGCAATCTCCCTGGGTTTGCTGGGCGACAAGGCCATCGTGCCCAAGCTGGTGGACATGCTGGCGAACGCCAAGGGAATGGCCACTCAAGCTGCCATCGCCACGGCCTTGGGCCAGATCGGCGATCGCAACTCAATCGAGCCTTTGGTGGAGATGCTCCAGAGTCCCAAGATGACCGGTGGCGCCCGCGGCTTCGCGGCGGTGGCCCTGGGGATCGTGTGTGACAAAGAGATGCTGCCTTGGAACTCCAAGATCGGCCAGGACATCAACTACCGCGCAAACTCCACGACCCTGACCGGCGGCGGCACGGGCATCCTGGATATTCTTTGAGCGTCTTTGATTACCGGGTCAGCCCGGCGAGGTCATGAGGAGCTGCCCGCTGAATTCAGCGGGCAGCTCCTTTTGTGTCGCCATACCCGCAAGCCCTCGACTCACAACCTCAACTAAAGCGTCCGGATTTGTGGCAGGCCGCAGCCCCGACTCCCGCGGCCAGCAGGCACACGAGGACAACGGTGAGCTGGGCGCGAAACAGGGCGCTGGCACGAGAATCCTGGGCGTGACGGGCTTCAACGGCCAGAGCCAGATGATTGCGGGCCTTGGTGCTGTAGAACTCGCGGGTTTCCTGGGGCAGCTCGGGGGCTTCAATGGCCAGACGAGCAAGGCTCTGACTCCAGCGGATGCCCTCCTCGATCTGCAACAACTGCAGGGCCAGGTCCGCCCCCATATTCAACAACTGCAAGTCATCAGGGTGGGCAGCGAGCGCGGAACGCGCGACGGCGAGGGCCCCGCTCAGGTCTCCGCACCAGTAGCGTGCCTCCACCTGTGACTGTTGGCGCACAAGGTCATCTTGGATTCCGCCAGCCACGGTGATGGCCTGCACGTATTGACCGGCGGCCAGCAGGGCGCGGTAGCGAGCAACCTGATCCTGAGGTCCTGGGTCACTGAGCTCACCACCCAAACAGAGCAATACGGCCGCAGCAATCACGGCCGGCTCTCCTGTGCCAGACCTTGTTTACCCCAATCCCCTCTGCCCCGGGCGATGGAGGCGCGTTGCAACTGCTCCAACGGGGCGCGGTCATCGGTCAGCAGGTCTCCTGCGCTGGCGGGCTCCACCCAGCGGAATGTGCCCGGTGCGCCTAGAGATTGCAGGAGGACCTGGATCGGGGCGGGTGCTTCAAACTGCGCCGCTTCGGTGCCGAAGGGGATCTCCCCATCCCGACGCACGAAAACCATGGCGTTCCGACTGAAGGGCACCTCCAGAATCAGGGCCCGACTGTCCGCTGCGGCGGCCAAAGTGCCAGCCAAGGAAACGATCAGAGAATCCTGCACCCCGAACCCCGCGGCATTGAGGGTCAACCAGCCTCCCGGAGAAAGCTTGGCCAGAGCCTCAGAAAAAAACTCCACGGTGGCCAAATGGAAAGGGATCTCCATGTTGTTGGCGTAGGAATCCAAAATGATCTGCTCAAACGGACCGGGTAACACAGCCAGGGCGGCCCGGGAATCCCAACCGGTCAGTATCTGGCTGGGAGGCTCTGCGGCCAGGTCCATGTGCTCCTGACCCAAGCGTACAACCGCAGGGTCGATCTCCACTCCCGTCCAGACAAGATCCGTGTCTTCGGGCAGCACCCCGCCCATCACCCGCACAGCCGTTCCTGCTCCAAGCCCAAGCACCAGCAGGTTCCAGGAAGGAGGTACTTCCTGCCAGGCCAGAGGAAGTGTGAACAGGTCGTAGTAGTGCCCCCCTCCTAGCAAGCCTGGACTGGGGCCCCAGACACTCTGAAACGAATCCAATGCCTCATTGACCACCATCCGGCGGGATTGAGTGTCTGCCTCCCCCGATTCGATTACGCGGATCGACTGATAGCCCGACTCGGCCGTGCCCAGGAGCCGCTCTCCCGGTGAGACTGCGGGACCATGCGCATCGAGTTGTCCGAGCCCAAGCAAGGGCAACCAAAGCAGAAGCAGCAGGCGGGAGTCTCTCGCACACCAAAGCAAGAGAGTCGCGCCCCCCATCAGGAAAACCGCCGCCAGCAGGAACGTGCCGCGCACACCGAGCATGGGCAGCAACAGGTGGCTCGTGCCAAAAACACCCAGCAAACTGCCCAGGGTGGCGGCCGCCAACACGCGGCCCCCGGCCTGCCCCGCGCGCAGGTGCTCCAGACGCGCAAGCACTTCCGTGGCAAGAGGTGAGACTGCACCGAGCAGCACGGCCGCTGGCAAGAACAACAACAGGGACGCCGAAAAGCTACCCCAGGTAAAGAGAACCAGGGCCTGATCCAGTGCGGTCGCTTCGGGCATGAACAGGCGACAGATGCTCTGGGCCCCAAAGGGCAGCAGGGCCACCCAAACCGCGGCTACGGCAATGGCCACCCCCATGGAGCGAGCCGGTCGCGCCCCACAGGCCAGACGCCCACCCAACACATAACCCATGGTCAGAGCAAGCAGCACAACGCCGATCACATTGCTCCAGACCACGTGGCTGGCTCCGAACCAAGGTGCCACAAGGCGCACCGCCGCAAGCTCCACCACCATGGTGCCCGCTCCCGCCAGGGCACAGCAGAGCAGGACAAGGGGGGCCGAAGCGCCCCCGGGGACAGGGCGTTCGTCCACCGTCACTTGTTCGCCCGCGGAGGAACCGAGTAGGTCTTCATGGCAACAAAAATGCGGCCCGGATCGTTGGTGCCCCGAAAGATCAGCTTGAGGCAAGTGCGGTAGCTACGGGGCAAGAGGTCGGTGTGCTCTACCCCGTTGATGACCACCTTGACGGGCTTGGAGAGATCCACCAGAAGATCATTGAACAGCAAGGTGACCGAAGGCACCAGAGTTGCTTCTATGTGGATCGTGTTGTCATCCCGCTCCACCCGAGCCTTGACCAGCCCACCATCCTCATCTCCGGCAGGAACCTCAAGCCAGTAGGCGCGGGTGGGAAAGGGCCGGCCCGGAACCAGTGTGACCTCGCTGGGTACGCCGTCTCGGTGGGTGTCGTTCAGCCAGCCGAGGATTTCCTTCTCGCGGCCCGAAGGATCGACGGTGCAGTTTTCCCAACCCTCCGCTTTGATCGCCTCTGCCCAGGCAGTGACTCCGGATCCTCCACCACTGAACCAAGTGGGCAGATTGGAAAAGTTCTCGGGGGTCGCATGTTGGGCATCACCCGCCCGACCTATAACACCGGCGAACAACTCAGGGAACTTGCCGGCGATGGAGAGCGCCGCATCCACTCCGGCGCCGCGCCCAGCCAGGAAAACCTGATTGTAGTCGATGGCCCAATCCTCATAGATCGCGCGGAAGAGGATCAGCATGGTCCCAACGCCAGGCATCTCGCCCCACTTGTCCACGTCCTCGGGCATTTCCGGACAGACCAGGATCACTTCCTTGTGCAGATCCCCGTCGGCCCAGTTCTCCAGGAGGGTCTCTCTGTGGTTCTCATCCACGTCTGGGATGCAGAGCACGAGAGGCCAGCTTTTCTTCTTGCCCTTGTCATAGGCAGCGGGCGCCAGGATTGCGTACTTGAGGGGACCATCACCACCAGGAACGGTCACGTCATATTCGCCATCTTGGATGCTGCCAAACTTGACTCGCTTCTTGCCGTACTCCCGCGACATCCAGAGAGCGCGGCCCAGGTCGAGTGGGCTGGCGAGAACATCCTGCACAGGCGCCTTGCGCAGTTTGCGCTCCAGCTTCCCCAAGGCCTTCTCCACCTCGTTTTCCGCATTCAGCACACCCTCTCTGGCCACCGAGGCCTCGATGTAGTCGTTGAAGGTCTTGGCCAATCTCTTCAGGTCAGTGTCCTTGAGGTAGGGTCCGTCCAGGGCGGGAGCGATGGCAGGGCTGACCGCTGAGAGGCACAGTAGAGGGGCGGCAAGAAGGGCTAGTCGCAGCATGGTTATGAGGGGCTCAAGAAGAGGAGCCTCTAGGATCATCGGACGGGGGGTGAATGGCAAGCACCAGGACTGAAAGTGGCCGGGAAGGTCGGATTTCGCTTGTTGGGGATGCCCTGAGGCTATCCCCCACCTCTAGTTCACCTGGGGAGCAAGGACACACCATAACCACGCAGGGCCCAGGGTGGATGGGGCTCCCCAGACCTTCGGCTGCTGTCCAGCAACACGCCAAAGTGGGCGCTGGAGACCTGCCACTGCCGGTCCAACAGGGCCTCCAGGCCCAGGATCTGATGTGCATCGGCCGCCCCTGAGGACAGCAGCCTGCCCAGATCAGCCCGCGCCAGATCACGATCGCCAGCCCCTGCGTGGACGATGGCCCGGCGACCCATCAAGGACTGCCAGACAGGACCCCGAGCGGCAGAGACGGGACCCAACATCTGATCGATGGTCTCAAGGGCCAGGTCCAGGTGCCCCAGACGGCGCTGAATCCCCTCCAAGCAGAAGGCAGACCAGGGGGCCTGGGCACGCAGGTGGAGGGCCTGGGCCACCAACAGGGCGTCGGCACTCCACTCCCCTTCGAGAGCGAGGAAGACCTCAAAGCCTGCCTGCAATCTGCGCTGGGCCTGCTCGGGAGTCAGGCCGTCATCATGCAAGCCATGAACCAGGAGTTGCACACGATCCTCTGGTCGAAAGCGGGCGGCAATCCACGCCTCCGCACGGGTGCCCAGATGAGCGGGGCTCGGCAGTGGCAAGGGCCGGGCTTCCAAGCCCAGGGCATTGCGGGCCAGCTGACGTTTGTAGGCTTCCTGAGGATCTCCCTTTGCCGCCCGCACATTCAACCGGTGCTCCCAAACACGGACCAATCTGGCCCGTTCCAATGGACTGAGGTCTTCGGCCAGGGCGTACCAGAGCACATCCCATGGTTCCTCCTGCGGCTGGCGCAGATCCACGGGAACCAGGCCCACGCAAAGCAGGAACCAAGAGCCCAGGTAGGTCAGGATCAGGCCCACCGCACGCGGCCCTGCCCGGACTCAGAAGCCGCAGCTTCAGTGCAACCGATTTCCAGGACAGTCTCGCCGACGGATTCCAAATGCTCTTTCACGCTTGCAACCTCATCGGTGTCGACCATCAAGACCATGCCGATACCCATGTTGAAGACCCTGTGCGCCTCGTCGACCTCCAATCCTCCTTCTTCAACCAGCGTGCTGAAGAGGGCAGGCCGCTCCCAGGAACTCAGGTCGATGCGCGCGTCGCAAGAACCAAGGATACGGGGCAGGTTGTCCACCAATCCCCCTCCGGTGATGTGCGCCATCGCGGCAATACGGCGTTCTTCCAAGAGGGGCCACAGAAGGGGGTAATAACAACGATGGGGAGCCAAGAGAGCCTCGCCCACGCTTGGGCCTCCGAGACTGGCTGGATGGTCATTCACATCCAAGGCCATGCGCTCAAAGAAGATCTTGCGCGCCAGGGAAAAACCGTTGGTGTGCAGACCGCTGGAGGTCAAACCCAACAGGGTCTGGCCTGGTTTGACCCGTGAACCATCCAGGATCTTGTCGCGATCCACTGCGCCCACCACAAAGCCAACCAAATCAAAGTCGCCCTTGGCGTAGAGGCCCGGCATCTCAGCGGTCTCGCCTCCGAGCAAAGCCACACCGGATTCACGGCAGGCAATCGCGCAACCGCCAATCAATTCACTGACCACCGTAGGATCAAGCTTGCCGGTGCCCACATAGTCCATGAAGAACAGAGGTCTCGCCCCTTGCACCAGGATGTCGTCCACGCAGTGATTAACCAGGTCCTGGCCCACCGTGTCATAGACACCGACTTTTTTGGCCACATCAAGCTTGGTGCCCACCCCGTCGGCGCTGGCAACCAGAACCATGCCCTCACAACCCGCCTTGGCCAAATCAAACAGGCCTCCGAAAAGACCCACATCGGAAACAACCCCCTCGGTGAAGGTCGAGCGAATGGCTTCCTTGGCCTGACTCAATGCCTCGTCCTGGGCGTCAATGTTGACTCCCGCGTCCTTATAGGAGAGTGAAGGGTTCTGGCTCACGTTGTTATGGGGGCTGGATCGCTCGGGCTGATCGGACGAAAGGGGTGCAAAACTACCGGCCGAAATGTGGCCGCAGAGAGCACACCCTGGCAAACAGGATAACGATTGCAGAGCAGATGTCGCCAGGGAAGCCAGATGTCCTACACTTTGTTTCTCCGGGACGGCTCTCCCGGCCCCTTCCCGTGAAACCCATCCTCGTCCTCGGAAGCACCGGCTCCATTGGCACACAGACCCTCGATCTGGTTGAACAGCCCAATTCTGGTCTTGCGGTAGCCGGACTGGCAGCGAACACCTCCTGGGAGCTGCTGCGAGAGCAGGTCGAGCGCACCAACACACCCCTGGTGGCCCTCTCAGATCTCGCCGCTGCCGATTCCCTGCGCCCACACCTGCCCCCCCAAACGACACTCTTCAGCGGCCCCGAGGCCCTCATGGAGTTGATCGCCGCGGCCAACTTTGAGGTGGCAGTCCATGGGGTCATGGGACGCTCTGGCCTGGAGGCCTCCTTTGCACTTGCCCGTACTGGCAAGACTCTGGCCCTGGCCAACAAGGAATCCCTGGTGATCGCCGGGGACCTGCTGATCGACGCGGTGGCCCAAGGCGGCGGGAGCTTGATTCCGGTTGATTCTGAGCACTCAGCCATCGAGCAATGCCTGCGGGGTGAGGACCTGGCTTGCGTCCGCCGTGTCCTGCTCACCGCCAGTGGCGGACCACTGCGAGAAGCAAGCCTGAGCGAGATCGCGAATGCCCCCCAGGACAAGGCCCTGGCCCATCCCACCTGGGACATGGGTCCGCGCATCAGCATCGGCTCCGCAACCCTGATCAACAAGGCATTCGAGATCATTGAACTGCATCATTTGTTCGGTTTGGAAAGCGACCGCATTGAAGTGGTCATCCACCCCCAGTCTCTGGTGCACTCCATGGTGGAGTTCATTGACGGCTCGGTGATCGCCCAAATGAATCCTCCAAACATGCGGGGGACTATTCACTACGCGCTGCACCACCCTGATCGCCAGCCAGCTGACCTTCCAGGCTTTGACCTGTCGAAGTTTAGAGAGCTGACCTTTGAAGCACCTGACCTGGAGCGCTTCCCGGCGCTCGACCTAGGGTTTCGCTGCGTGAAGGAGGGCGGCACCTCAGGTTGCTGTCTCAACGCAGCCGATGAAGTGGCCGTGGAAGCCTATCTGGCCGGAAAGGTGCCCTTTTCAGAAATCACACGCATCAGCCAAGAGGTTTTGGACGCGCGCCCAACCAAGCCAGCAGGCCCCTTGAGCATATCGTCGATCCTGGCCGCCGACCGCTGGGCTCGTTTACTGGCTCAGGAATTGATCACCGCCAGAACCGCCAACGCTACCTGATGGACCTGATTTCGATTCTACGAGTAGCCGAAGTAATCTTCGGAATCGGCCTTGTGATCTTTGTGCACGAGGCGGGACACTTCATCGCCGCGCGCATGTGCGGAGTGCGGGTCGAGGTTTTCAGCCTTGGTTTTGGCCCCGCGATTCTCGCCCGCCGTAGGGGAAATACGATCTACCAATTGGCGCTGATTCCCTTTGGTGGATATGTACGCATGGCTGGGGAAGGTGGTGCTGCCGGAGGCACCCCAAGACCTGACGAATTAGGCTCCAAGACCGTGGGGCAGCGATTTTTCGTGTACTCAGGCGGCGTTCTGATGAATGTGATCTTCGCCCTGGTTGCATTCCCTATTGCCTACCGGGCGGGCGTGCCCGTAACCCCGGCAATCATCTCCGCTCCCACACCTGGAGGTGCCGCCTGGCAGGTGGGCCTGCCCGCTGGGGCGGAATTACTTAAGATCAATGACCATCACCTGCGCGACTTTGAGGACCTGATTGGCGAGGTTGCGCTAGGCGGCTCGGATCCCGCCCGGGTGACCTACCGCGATCCCCGAGATGGCCTGCTGCACGAAAAAACCATAACGCCAATCATGGATCCGGACGTGGGCTTCTATCGCCTGGGTCTGGGAGTCGGCGTCGATCCGGCGCACACCCTGCGCGTGGAGCCGGAGGGGCCTGCAGACCGCGCAGGACTTCAAGAGGGATCGGTCCTTCTGGAAGTCGAGGGCCAGCCTGCAGAACAACCTCTGGCCGTGCAGATTGCCTGGGCCATAGACAGCGGCAAGCCCATGGTCTTGACCGTGGACCAGGGTCAGGGTCCCGAGAAGATCACCATCCCTACGATATTTGAGGATCTACCCAAACGCCTCCTGTTTGGTCTGGGTCCCCCACGACGGCTGATCTCCCAGGTTCGACCGGGAGGGCCGGGAGAGAGCATGGGGCTGCGGGACGGTGACCTCTTGCAGCGCATAGGTGAAGACAACCTGGTGGCGGGGCACGATCTCCTGAACGCCCTTATGACGGCCCCAGCGTCCTCGGAACTGATCGTCGAACGCTCCGGAGAAGCTCTCAGTCTTGAGTTGCCGGACAGCCACACCCAACGCTCCTTCCTCTTCCGTGACCTCTACTTTGAAGCGGAAACAGGTAGCGGCCAGGTCTGGGTGGATCCTGAAGGAGCAGCGGGCCTGGGCGGTATGCCCAGTGGGAGCGAGATCGTTTCCATTGCAGGCGCCCCGATCAGCGATTGGGAGTCGATTCAGCTCGCCTGTGAAAGAGCCTCCGAGAGAAACCTGAAAGCCACAATCCAGTTCAGGAGTCCATCGTCTGCCGCCGATGCCGAACTTGCGTCCATCACAATTGCGCCCCTCGCCGCTCGCATGCGCGTATTGGGCTTTGACATGGCCCGTCCTACGGCGATCTTCCAGACGTCAAGTCTGTGGACAAGCGTACGCGAAGGGGCACGATCCTCTTGGCGCTTCCTGTTCCAGACCTTCAAGACACTCCAGCGCATGGTCAGCCAAGATGTGAGCCCCAAGAATCTGGGAGGGATCATCACCATCAGCCGGGTCTCCTTCCATGTGTCCACCATGGGTTGGGCCAAACTCCTGACGTTTCTGTGCATCCTCAGCGTCAATCTGGCCTTTCTCAACGTGCTACCGATCCCCGTGCTCGACGGAGGCCACCTGTTTTTCCTGCTGATCGAAAAACTGAAGGGCTCACCGGTCAGCGCTCGCACTCTGGGATATTCTCAGGTGGTGGGACTGGTCTTGATCGTCACCTTGATGGTCTATGTGACTTATAACGACCTCCTGCGTTTGATCGGCAACTAGCCTGGAGCAGGTCCTTTGCAACGCACGGACTTCTGGCGACTGACACGCATCTCCCTGGCCCCGACCGCCATCGGAGATTCAATTGCGGGCATGCTGCTAGCGAGCCATGGCGACCTTCCCGAGGCCAAGCTGCTGCTGTTGATCCCGCTTTCCCTCTGCCTGTTTCATGGCGGGATGGTGCTCAACGACTGGAGCGACAGGGGCGCCGACCAGGACACACGCCCGGACCGCCCGATTCCCTCTGGACGAGTGAGTCCCTCCTCGGCCTTGAGCCTGGCCCTGGGGCTGCTACTGGGGGGAGTCCTGCTGGGGTCGGCCCTGGACCCCCGGACGGGTCTCGCAACCCTGGGGTTGACCTTATTGATCGTGGCCTATGACCTCGGCCCGCGGGGCAACTGGCTAGGCCCCTTGATCATGGGTGCCTGTCGGGCAGGAAACGTGGCTTTGGCCTATGCCTGTAGCCTGTGGGTCATGGGCGCACCTACAAACCTGTTCATGGAACAGGCTCTGCCCGGACGCTTTCTTGTGCCTCTGGCCTATGGATTCTATGTGATTCTGATCAGTCGGCTGGCCCGGGCTGAGGATGGGGATGCACGCCTTGAACCAACGGTTCTACGAGGCAGATTACTGTGCGCCATGACTTTGCTGCCCCTGCCCGCCTTGCTGGCCGGGGTCGCCCTGCACAGTCCCGTCGGTGGAACCCTTGGCGCTATGCTGGCATTGTCAGGAGTCCCCGGTCTTTGGCAGGCCGCACGCGACCCCGCACCTTGGACCCAGGAGCGTGTCACTCATTGCGTTGGCCTGTTGCTGCGCCGCCTGCTCTTGATTAGCGCATCAATTGCTCTGTCCACCTCCGCTCTGGGCTCGGTCGGTCTCTGGGCTGCGCTTGTGATTCTGGCAGGCTATCCCCTGGCAAACGCCTTGCGCACCGTTGCGCCGCCCAGCTGAAGCGGCAGACCGGGTTGAAACACACCTATGGGCTAGAGCACCCGTTCCACAAAAGCCCGCGCCTCGGCCACGGTCCCCACCGTTCCGCGCAACTGCGCTGCCTCCAACTCCTTCAACAAGGCTCCAATGCGCGGGCCCCGCTCGACCCCCAGTCGCTCCAGGTCCGCTCCAGAAAGCAGCGGCTCGACTTCCATGGTTGCGTCAGCCGCCCAGCTGGCAAGCCGATCCAGCGCACAAGGATCCTCGCCTTTGGCCCGACAAATCGCCTGGGCCAGAGCCAGACCGTCCGCGCCATCCGCACCCCTCAAGGCCCGAGCCAGATCCGCCGGATCCTCACTCCCGGCACGGGCCAGCTCTTCTATACGCAGCCGACTCTGCCAGATGCCAAGCAGGCGTCGACGCAACTCCCGCGAGAGAGGCAGAGAGTCAAGCAAGGGAACCGGGTCCGCACCCCCCGGATCGAGGAACGCCGCCAGCACCAAGGAAACATCCTCGCTGGCCCCTCGCGCCACTTCTTTCAAAGTGGCCTGACGCAACCGGTCATCCCCCCCGATCAGGGCAGGCAGGGCATATTGCCAGAGGTCGCACTCCATCAGGACGGACAGGGCCCGAGCCGGATCAGGTCCCCCCGCGATCTTTGTGAGTTCATCGAGCACCCGCTCGGGGCTGACCCTTCTGAGCCCCTTCGCCGCTGCCCGGGCAGCTCCATGTAAACCCTCAACAGGTGTCAGACCCAGACCTGCTTCAAAGCGCGCCATCCGCAGCAACCGTAGGGAATCCTCTTGAAAACGATCCCCGGCATCGCCCACCGTCCGCAGGATTTTCGCCTCCAGGTCCCTCAATCCATGAGCAGGATCGAGCCGAGTGCCGTCCAAGGGATCGAGGTAAAGAGCATTGCAGGTGAAATCCCGCCGGGTTGCATCAGTCTCGGCCGATGAGACTAGACGGACATCTTTAGGGCGTCTGCCGTCTGAGTAGTTTCCCTCGGAGCGGAAAGTGGCCACCTCGAATTCAAAGTCCCCCATGAGCACGCGCATCACGCCAAAAGCCTTCCCCACCGCCACTGTGCGCCGGAAGAGCTGCTGGACCTCATCAGGGGTAGCAGCGCTGACCAGATCCAGGTCTTTCACAGGTTGGCCCAGAGCCAGGTCACGCACGCAGCCGCCCACCAACCAGGCTCGATGGCCCGCCTTCCCCAGCACTCGCGCTACGTCGCGTGCCGCCTCAAGGGCTTGCGGGTTCAGCCCCTGGCTCCATGATTCTTGCCGCATCCTGGAAGCCTAGCCCCCAGCCCGCTACTGTTCACCATTCGTGTCGCCTCTTTGGGTGCACGGCACACACCAAGATGATCTCCCAAGCAACGATCCCCTTCGAAGCCCCGGCCTCGAGTGCCTCGCCTCGCACGACTCTGGCCCACAGCCCTCCCACAGCCCTCCTCCTGGCGGCAGTCGGCCTGGTGGTGATCCTGGTTTCCATGCCACGCCTCGCCCATTGGGCCGCGGCTGGCAATCAGGCGGATGCGGCCCAGGCTGCCCAGGTTCTGGGGCCTCTGCTGAGCACCGCTCCCCCTGCCCACACACTTGGGACCCTGATGCGCTCCACTCCACCCTTGCGCCATCGATTCAGCAATGCACGGCCCCTGGGTGCGGGATACCTGGTGGAGCACCATGGATATCTGTTGGCTCGAGGGGAAGGCGGGATCCTCTTCGCCTGGCCCCTGCAGAGCGGGCGCACAGGAGAATCAACCTACGCCTGGACCCCGGACTCGGGCCTGCTTGTACACCCCAACAAGGACCACCGCTGGACCGGCGAAGCACAAATGCCACGGCCCCTTGATCTCGAGTTGCCGACTTGGCGAAAGGCGCTCTGATCGCCCCTAGTCCTTGTCCTGAGGGCCAGTGGCTTGGGCGTCATCAAGATCCGAGGCCACGCTGTTGGCCAGATGCTCTTCGCCATTGCGCGTAAGATACCCAGCGATCGCTTCCAAGGGGCGCTCGGGATGAATGCGCAGCCATTGGCCACCACTCAACCGAGTGGGGTAACGGCCCAAAGTCTCGGAACCCATTGCCTCAAGATCCCGCAGCACCGCTGCGGCAGAAACATCGGGACCCAGGTGCAGCACCGCCAACCGTCCGGTTGCGTCAAATAGAACAACAATGGGAAGCTCAATGGACTCGTAGGGCCCAATGGAAAGACCCACCAGCACATCCAGGAGGCCTCGAGTGCGCGTGTCTGCACGGCCGCCTGTCTCCGCCAACCCAGCCTTCTTGATATCCGCCTGAATCCAGCCCAAGGCTTGTGGTTCGTCGAGAGAAAGCGGGTGCAGATGAATGTTGCCGGCGGCGAGGCGCTCTCCCTGCGCCCCTAATTCACGCAGCAATTGACGCGATGGATCGTCCCAGCCAGCCCAGGCCACCAACGCCATGGGACCCGCCGTGGAGCCGGTGGCAACGGAAGTGCCATCAAAACGGGGTAGCTTCCAACCGCTCCATGGGATGGTTACCAACAAGGGTACGCGGGACCGGACTGGGCGCAGACCCTCTGGAATCACTTTGCTCCTTGTCACCGCCTTGGGGGCCTTTGGCTTGGATTCCAAGACCCGTCCGTCCTGGTGAAGCCGCAGCAGTTGTCCCGTGGGCAAGGCTCCGTACGCCTTGACCTGACCGTCCGGCCAGCGGACCTGCACCTCCTGAATCTCCCCGGCCGTGCCCAGGCCAAAGTGCAGGCGCTTGCTGGCAGAAGCCAAATAGCCCTCCCCTGCGTGCACCGTGCGAACATTGGCGTGCCCTGATGCTCGCACGGTGACCTGGGCCCCGATGCCCTCTGTATTTGGAGCCTGCCCCACCAATTCGATGCTGACAAAGTTCCCCGCTGAGGGGTGGGTGTTGCGCAACACGCGCACCAGTGGCGCAGTACGGTTCTTGGTCACCAGATCAAGCCGACCATCTCCGTCCAGATCCACTGCCAGTGCCGAGCGACCGTCTTCCACATGATCGAGCCCCAGAGCCACGCTCACATCCACGAAACGGCCTCGGGCATTCCAGTAGGCATAGTTTGGTTCGTTGCCCGCCAATGACCAGGCCTCCACTTGACCAAGGTGAGTCAAGAACTGCCAGTTCCGTTGATACTCCGAAGTGAGCGGGGGCTTATCCGGAGAGGACTCCACTACCACGCGCCAAAAATAGCTGGCGGCTTCCTTGTCGCTGCTCATGGTGGTGAACCCATTGGGCACAAAGGCATCGCTCCAACCATCGTTGTCGAAGTCCATCAGAATCGAACCCCAGGACCAGCCACCCGGGGAAAGGCCCATGGCCAATGAGGCGTCACGGAACTTGCCTTGACCATCTCCTAGCAGCAGCGTGTTGCCCGCCGCATGATGGCTGTACATACGCCGCACCTCTTCGGGATGCCGTTGCATGAATCGCGCCTGGCGCGTGACTCGGGACCCTGCCGCGGACCACATGTTGGAAATGTACAGGTCGCTGAACCCGTCACGATTCACATCAGCAACAGACACCCCCATCCCTGCGGCCATGTCGAGGCCTCCAGCCTGGGCGGCAACATCGCGGAAGGTCCCACCATCGTTGCGGTAAAGGTTGTTGCGACCGAAGTCGTTGGTCACATACAAGTCCAGGTCTCCATCTCCGTCCAGGTCATGCCAGAGAGCGGCCAAACTGTAGCGGTCATTGCCGTCGGAGAACCCCGCCTGGGCAGTCTGATCCTGAAAGCCGCGCTGGCCATCGTTGCGCCAGAAGTGGTTCTCAGCTCCGTTGCGAGCATCGTGGTAGGGCAGAGGTGGACTGGCCTGATGGTCTCCACGGTGATAGCGCGTGTCGTAGAGATCCAGGTCCCCATCTCCATCCGCATCCCCAGCAACGATGGAATAGACCTGGGCGCCGCCTTCGCATTCGAGAGCCGTGTAGGTGGGAAAACGTCCCTGACCGTCATTCCAGAGCACAACCACTTCATCGAAAACCGACAAGGCAAGATCCCGCGCCCCATCCCCGTCCAGATCACAGATCAAGACACCAGCGGTATCTTCCAGAAGATCAGCTCCGTGCCCCGGGGGAGCATCTCGAAATCCGCCACCCGCCTGAGCCAGTAGGTAGTGATTGGGAACCCCAGAGTGGCGGGCCACATAGAGGTCTTCGAGTCCATCCCCATCGAGGTCGCCAACACCGATGCCATGCATACCAAGAGCGACCGCCGAAGCAGCCACCTGCACATCCATACGGCGGGTGTGCTCCACCGCGCCGAACAGATTCTCAGGTCCACCTAGTGAACTGCCAGCCAGCGTGGCGCGAGTTATCTCCTGATAAATCGGCGTCTTGAGGCGAGTCTCTTCCAGACGGCAGGACTCAATGCCAAGAAGGAGGAAGCGTTTGGCAACGCGCCATTGGATGACCATAGTTGCCTGACGCTGGAGCATTTCACCTGTGGCGGTTTCACCGCCGATTCTCACGCCCAGGGTAGTACGCCAGATCGCAGCGCCCAGATCCTCGGCTGCCGTGCACTGCACCATCAGGCGCGCCCGGTTTCCCTGCCATGGCTGAATCAGGCTGCGGAAGAGGCCCACGACTTCTTGTGCGCCAAATGAACCGCTGCCGATTCCCTCGCGCACAGAGAGATCACCCAGGGGGCCAATCGCCGCCCAATCCGTGGGCACCAGGGCGCAGGCCCCGGTGAACTTGGCCCCCACAAGCCCCTTGAGACTCTCTGCCCGGTCTGCCAGCAATACCCGCAACAGATACTGCAGCGCCTGCTCACTGCGCTCGGCCACAGACTCGGATTGCCATGCATCCCCACGCGGCCCCGGGTCAAGGCGTCCACGAAGATCGTCCCAGCCAGCCTTCGAGCTGGCCAGACTGTCGGGAAACAGTCTCGCGGGCGCTACTGGACGCTGCGAGTTGGCACCGTCGCCTGCGGCAGGAGTACCTGGCTGGGGATTGGGTGAACTGTCGCTGCAGCCCATCCAACTGGCCAACAGAAGGGGAAGGATAAGTCGCTGATCCATGAAATCGCCGGTGGCAAACCGGCCTATTGTTCACGCATGAAACGCGTGTCACCATACCACTGCCACAGCAGGCATTGTAGGGCTGGTCGCACGACAACATGAGTGGATTCCTTGTAAGCCCACTCGATTCGCGGAGCCATGCGACTGGCTGGGCCCATAACCGCCAACCGGTCAGCCAGATAAAGCACCTCGTAAGGCCGGGCCACAGGATCAGCTCCTGCGGGCTGGTTGAGTAAGGCCTCAAGCAGCACCTCGCGGCTTTCGTCAGTGCGGTCCTGCCAGATCCACTGGATCAGGTCGAGCCGCCTGAAGGGGTCGGATTCCTGGGCGAGCCTTGTTCGCAAAAAGGCCTGACCGATGGGGCCCGTATTCCAGATCTGGCCGCACAGGTAACGAAAGGGTCCGAGCCCTTTGACTCTGCCTGTCAAAGCCAGCTCTTGTTCCCAAAGTACATCCACGGCAGCCCGGGACGGAATCATGGCCACTGCCTGCAGTAATGACAGATGGCGTGCTCGCTGGGGATTAGCAGCCAACTCATCGGTGAGCAGAGCCAAGGCCTCGTCTAGCGCCTCAGGATTGGCTGTCCAGGCTCTGCGCAGGCGCTTGATTCCTTGCCCCCTTTCGCCATCCGTGCCTCGCAAGAGCTGCAAAGTCCGCTGGCGCGCTTCGGGGTCACCAAGCATGAGGAGTTCTTCCAGACAGAGGTCGCGAACCTCGACAACCTGATCGGCCAACCCCAGGCGCAGGAGGCGTTTGCGCTCAGACAGATCTTCGATGGTTCGTAGCACACCCACCGCAGACAGGCGCACCTCCATGCGCTGGTCGTGCAATAGAGCCTCCTCCGCTGGTGCAAACACTCCAACCTTGCCAAGGGCATCGAGCGCCAGGGCGGCGCGCGAAGCATGCTCCCCCTGCGCGCTTGCCAGCAGTTCCTCCAACAGGACTGAATTCCCCAAGGCTGCGGCTGGGGCGATCAAATAGATGCGCGAGGCTGAATCCACATCATGAAAATCGCCGGCTCGGGCAAAGGCCTTGGCCCTTTCTGGATCGATGACAGTGGTCGCATATACGGACAGATAGCCATACAGGTCCGCGTGCTGGCCCATCTCCAACCAACCCAGGAAATCCCCTAGAAAACGGCCGGGATCCATGGCACGCAAAGCCTTGCAGTAGGTCACCTTGGTGGAGGTGTTCTTGCTGGCATTGACCCAGCGCAAGACGTACTCGTAGTCCTCGGCCAGACCGTGGCGGGTCATGCCATCAGCTGCAGCCATGCGCAGAGGTTCCGCCGCGTGGTCAAGTCCACTGCGCAAGATAGGCAGGCCAGCTGGATCTTCCATCAGGGCACAGACTTCAACCACATTCTTGAGCACCCCCTGCAGATAGGGATCGGATGAGCATTGATCGAACAGGCGGCGCAGTTCAGGCACGGCAGGAGCGCCGATGGCCGCAAGCTCCCTGGTGGCTGCTTGCAAGGGCTCCCTGAGCCCCATTTCCAGTTTGGAAACCAGGACAGGGATCATGTTGGACGTGTCACCCTGGAAAGGAAGGCCGATGTAGCAGTCATCGGTCAGGCGCCGAATACGCAAGTCAGATTCCAGCTGATCGGCCAACGGCACTAGAACCTCGGCGGGGTCACGCCATCCCCGCCAGAGCACCAGGCTCAGGACGGCGAACAAAATCACTACGGGCCAACGGGTGCCCTGGCTTTGCTTGATGAAGTCACTCATTGTTTGTCTGTCCAGCCGTCCAGGACCCCCTGGGCCGCCAGCAGTCGCGTCCTGGCCTTGACATACTCCACCCGCGCCTGGCGCTCATTGCGCCTAGCCTGGACAAAGTCCCTCTGGAACTCCAGTACCTGGTAGTTGGTGGAGAGCCCCTCATCATACCGCAACTGCTCGGCTTCGAACTGCCGCTCTGCCAGTGCTAAGCTGCTGACCGCAGCCCGCACAGCCTCTGTACGATAGAGCAAGTCCCGCACAGCCCCGCGCACCTCGGCCAGGGCCGCCATCTCCAGTCGGTCGTACTCTAGATGAGCAATTTTGAGGCGAGTCTCTGCGGCCAATGCTGCACGCGTGGCAGAGACATTGCCGATTGGCATGTTCCAGGTCAATTTCGCCGACCAGCCGGGGAAGTCCCAACCAAGAGTGTCCTCCACTGCGTCTGAAGCAGACTCAGACTGACCATCACTGTTGGCCTGCAGCTCCAGATCGACTCCTGAGAGCTGCTCAGAACGTGCGCGCACCAGAGTAACGCCTACGCGCTCAACGGCCATGCGCTGAAGACGCAGGTCGCTACGCTGATCGAGGGCCGTCACAAAGGCATCGGCCCAATCACCAACTCCCTCGGCGGAGACTGTCTGTGGCAGACCCGTTGTAGGCAGCAGATTGCGGTCCCATAGAACATGTTCTCCTTCGTCCAGCAGGATCAGCTTGAGTTCGTCCGCCCTGCTTTCCAGGTCGTTCTCTGCCAATAGGAGGGCTTCGACCCGGGTGGCGGTCTCAGCCTCGGCTTGCAGCACCTCCACCTCGGTACCCACCCCCGCCTGCCACTCCCGATTGCGCTTGGCCAGCAATTCAAGTCCAAGCCGCAAGGAACTGGCTGCCACCTGCCACTGTTCCCGGGCCGCAACAAGATCCCAATAGGCGTTGTGCACGCTCTCGATCAGGGCATGGCGTTCCCCCCGGCGGGTCTCACCCGCTGTGACCCAATCCAAGCGTCGTTCACGCTGGGTTGCAGTGGCGTACTCCTCCCAGGCACCACGCCGCAGGGGCTGCACGAAGGTAACCCCCAAGTTGCTCCGATTGAAATCAGAGCCCACCGCAAAGGCGCTGTTGGTGGTCTGATTCATGGTGTTGAAATTCAGACTGAAACTGCCTCCGCTGGCGAGTGGCCGCAGCAGACTCATGTTGGCAATGGCAGTAGTGGAGTCAATCACGGAAGCTTCGAAGGAGTTGCTGCCTGGGGCCTTGTTTTCCCCATAAGAGGCCCAACCAGTCAGGTCCCATGCAAAGGCTCCCCAGGATCCAAGATGGTCATGCCGAGCGGCTTGTTCCTCGAGCACTGCCTTGCGCAAACCAAGGTTGGTCCGCAAGGCAAGATCAACTGCCGCATCCAATGTCAGGTCCATGGAATGCGCCCCCTTACTGCGCGGCCCTGCAAGCAAGAGCTCCGCCAGCTGATGGGGAGCCCCAGGTTCTGGATCTTGAGCGGGAATGAGGGTCCCGACTATCAGGGTGCTGCAGAGAATCACTTGCATGGGCGCAGATTAGCGCCCCACGGGGCACTGCGCCCATCTTTAGGTACTGGACGTGGTCGAGATACGACCTGAAGTGCCTATTTTTACCGGGCAAGAACGCACACCGGGCGAGCACAAGCGCTCCATGCCACGAACATCCTGCTCCTTGCGGACTCCTCCCCTGCCCGACTCAGTCCTGAGCGCAAAGGGAAGAGGCAAGGCCTGTCACAATCCCACGGCGATCGAGCCCTGCTGCCAGGGCCCGCTTCCATGCGGGACTCAAGGGTCCTCCCTTGCGGGGGCCCGCTGCCAGGATCGGATCACGGGGTGCCCGCCGGCGAAGCTCGGCCAAGAGCGACTGCCCGGGCCCAGCAAGCAGGCCATGCGCATCCACGCGGGCCAGGGCCGTTCCCAGTAGACGCTGGTCCACTGGATCTCCCCCATCTGGCAGATCCTCAAGCAACCGGCTCAGCAAGGCCTCGGGGTCGGGGCCAAGGCTGCCCCGCGAAAGCACATCCAGACAGGCTTCGATGGCCAGAGCCCTCACGAGGGGATCCTCCAGGTCAGCGGCGGCCAGACTCAGCAGCCGCCCCGCCGGAGCCGTGGGATCCAACCGTTGGGCGGTCAGCCGATTTTCTAGGCCTTGCGGTTCTTCCAACGCGCTCGGCTCCATGCTGTCCAGACCTGCGTAAGGAGGGAGATCCCGCGCAAGGGCCCGCACCTCTTCCCGTCTGAGATTGCTGCTCAACTCCCCCAGTACTCCATCCAGCGGCCGCTCCGGCAAGAAAGCCTCAAGGGGCTCCTCGGATGCCTCGCGCAGACCGGACTCGACTGGCTCTTCAATGCTCAAGTACAGGGTAGGCTCCGGCGTCCCCGGTCGCAGAGCGAGATAAGCCAGCACCCCAGGCGCGAACAGAAGCTGCAACATCAAGAGCGCTGCAGCGGCACGCAGAATCGGCGAGTCCTCCATGCGTCGACGCACGAAGAGGCCCAGCAGGCGAAGATCCCCTCGCAGGGACAGATCCTCCCGGGTGGTTCTGGCGAGGATCGCATTCACCAGATGGGGCGAAGCATGCTCAAACGGCTGCGACCCGGCCCGCTCGAACTCACCATAGCGCTGCTCTCTGATCTGCTTCAGGAACACCTCAAACTCCGCAAACTCCTGACGTTCCTTTGGAGAGCAGTGCTCCAAGATCTGAGCCTGCTCGGCCTCCCCCATGGCTGCAGCCAACAGATCTTCCGACTGAATCGGTTGCTTCGAATCGCTCATTCAGATTCCCCCATGAGTTCACGCAGGCGGCGCACCGCGTTGAACATGCGCGACTTGACCGTCCCCACTGGAATACCAAGCAACTCGCCTATCTCTGCGTAGCCCATCTCCTGCAGTACGCCTAACTCAAAAACATCTCGTTGGCCCGCGGGTAGGTGCTCTACTGCCCGCTCAAGACTCGATATTTCCTCGCGTCCTGAAGCCACCCGTTCGGGCGCAGGCTCCCCTGTCACCAATAGCTCATGGGCATCCGGGCTGCTCTTGTCCTGAGTCTGATGGGGTGCGTGCCAGGGTCGAATCGCCACCCGGCGACGGCGGTCGATCCAAGCGTTGCGCGCGATGCGCAATGCGTAGGCCTCGGGCTTGCCCTGGGGTCGGTAGCTCTGTGCGCTCTGGAACATCTTGAGGAAGGTCTCCTGGCAGAGGTCCTCCGCCTCGGGGCGCTGGGCCCCCAGGGAGCGGAAGAAACCCACCAGGCGGGGTGCCTGTGTGTGGACAAAAGCCTCGAAGGGTGCCGTCCTGCCCTGTGCGAGGGCCTGTAGGGGGTCCTCGTTGGGGTGGCTAGAGGCACTCAACAGTCCCTCAACGGCTGGGCCGGGGACTGGTTCACGGGGATTCTCCGCTCTCAGGGAGGCGCTCTAGCAATCTGACGAGGACCTGGGTCAGACCCTCCGGGGCGCCATCAGGCCCCAGCACCCGGAACTCCAGTCGGCGGGTCTGGGGGGTCCGGTGCAGGAGTCTCACCCAGAGTCGGGGGCAGGGCAGCCACTCTCGCACACGTTCAGCCCACTCCACCACACAGATGCCCTCGCCCGCAAGCCATTCGCTGCCTCCGTCCCGTAGGAAGGCCACCTCGCGCCCCTCCATCCAGGCGTCGCAGTGGGAGAGCGGGAGGCGCCCGCCCTCATGCAGATCGTGCAGGGTGAACGATGGGCTGCTGACCGGATACCCACCCAGGCCCTGACCAATACCCCTCGTCAGGGTTGTCTTGCCCGCTCCCAGATCTCCGTCCAGGGCCAGAAGGGTTCCCGACGGCATCTCACGCCCGAGCCACTCACCAATAGCCAGGGTCTGCTCACTGGAGTGGCTTACGACCTCTCGCAGGACGAGCTCACGCACCATGCAACCACCCCCCTGCCCCGCTCCATTGATCACAGCGTTCTCCCTGACACAGAAACAACCCGGGCGAGGGGCTCCTACGGGCTTGACCTATGCAGGAGAATTTCTCAAGCAAGCCTCCTGACTCCAACAGGGCACGCTTACCACGGGGCAAGAGGGCCAGCAGTTCATAGTCTTCCCCGTCATTCAACGCGTGCTCTAAGGCGCTTCGGCCATCAACTTTGGCAGCTCGCCGGGCATCGGCGTGCACGGGAATCCGACCGAGGTCCAAGTCCAAAGCCAACCCTGATTGGCGCGCCAGGCGATCGCAGTCCAGGGCCAACCCGTCCGAGACGTCCATCATCGCACGCACTCCCGCCTGGACCAGCATGCGACCCTCTTTCAGCCGGGGCTCAAAGCCCAGGTGCCGCGCAGCCCGAGAGCCACCAACGGGACCAGTCAATAGCAGCAGGTCACCTGCCTGGCCCCCGGCCCGGGAAAGCGCCTTTTGACCCCGCGCAAGAGAACCAAGGGCAGTCACCGTCAAGCCCACCGGCCCCGGTGCACAACATGTGTCTCCACCAACCAAGGGTGCGCCGTGCTCCTGCCCCAACCGATCAAGCCCCACAATCATGGCCTGCAAACGACGACTCCCCGCATCACCTGGAGCGCGCAATCCCAAGAGCAGCGCCCTGGGAGTCGCACCGCAGGCAGCCAGATCAGAGAGTGCCCGTGCCGCAGCCTTGCGCCCCACCTTGGAAGGCGCAGTGGCCGCATCAAAGTGCACGCCCTCTACGCACGCGTCCACGCACAGCACCGCATCGGACCCTCCCCGCAACTGGGCCGCGTCATGTCCCAAGGGGGTCTTCAGGCACTTGGGACGTGGCCGTTGGGCCAGCCAGCGGTGCAGTTGATCTTCACTCCAGGCCATCGCTCCGCAAGGGTACCTCAGCGGCCCCCAGAACCAGAATGACGCGCCCGCGAATTCGATCCACGCCAACCATCTGCCCGCCCTGCGGAAGCTCGATGAAGGGTGCTGGAGCCAAAATCAGATTCGCTCCGGACTGACGAACGGTCCAGCCTTGAGCCAGCACCCCTGCCCGGTCACGGTACAGGAGACGCTCTCCAACGACTCCAGGTCTTGCCCAACGATCCACAATAACTCGCTGGACTGGACCACCGGCTATTCCAGGGGCCAAACTGCCGTCAAAACGAAGGTAGAGGTAGAAGCCGCACCCAAGCATTACGATCAACAGAGCGCGGCGCGCGAGTACCAGAAATACCTTGCGAGTCATCAGTCATCCCCCCATGAACAACGCAAGGCCGTCAAGGCTTCACCGGGACTGACCTGGGCCAAGAGCCCGCGCAAGCAGGCGGCCCCCGCCAAGCCGCCGGCGCGCAGGGCTTGCAGGTCCTGGGGACCAACACCCCCAAGAGCCCACGCAGGGAGGACACACTCACCAGCCCATGCGATCACCCTGTCCACACCCAGAGCTTGTTCCTTGCCCTGAACAGCATGCAGCGGCGACAAGAAACAGTAGTCCGCATCTGATCCGTCATCGCGCGGATGAGACCGGTGATCACTGATTCCAATCGCCACATCAGCACCCACCAGCTTGCGCACCTCTGGCGCGGTCAGGGCCCGGTGCGAGAGGTGCACCCCATCGGCTCCGCTGGCCCGGATCAAATGGGGCGCATCGCTGAGCCCCAACCAGCCCTCCCCAAGCACCCGGCGCAAGTTGCGAGCAGTCTCCAGCAAGAGCCCATCGCTCCATCCGCGCTCACGCAGGAGCAGACCCTCAAGGCCCGCCTCCACCGCTGCTTCCACTCGGGCCACCAGATCTGTGGGGCTGAGGTTCAAGGCCTGGCCACAACTCAAGGCCAGGATCGGTGGTGGCAGGCGCGGAGTCACTCGAGTTCCACCAACCAGCCAAGTTCACGCAGGAGAGCACCAAGGCGCTTGGGGCTGGTCTCGGCTTTCATCTGGATGCTGAACTCATCCTTGCGCCTCAAGATCAGAGGACGCACACCGGGATCAGCACCAACCTGCTTGGACAAGTCCCCATTCGTTGTGCTCAGCACAAGACCTTCAGAGAGAAACAGGAGTCCCGCCTGAACCGCCCAATCACGAATCGAGTAAAGCACGTTCTGTGGCACCGGCGTGCGTGAATTCTGCTCCAGCACGGACTGCACTCTGCTGAGGGGGAAACCCTCACGCAAGGCGCGCTTGAGCGATCGTTCAGTAATACGGAAGTGACGCACTTTGCCGCTCTTTTCCCGCTCACAAAAACGATCCAAATCGTGCACCAGGGCGGATTGGTCCTCCTCAGGAAAATGCACGACTTCAAAGTCCGGGGTCACCACCAGGCTGCGCAACAGAGGCCCTTCACCCTCGGCGCAGCGAATGCCAAAGTGGCGAGCACCAGCCGCTGTGACCTTCATGGCCACCGGATGACCCTTGTCGTCGTAGCCCAGATCGATCAGGCCCAGCAGATAGAGACGTTTGCGCATCCACCCCACCAGATTCCAGGAAAGCCGCTGCATATCTTCACTGCCCACGGAAGCCCCGCCAGCAGCAGTACGGGCCCTGAACCAGTCCTCCACCGCCAGTTCGTCCAGATGGGACAAGTACTGGTTACGGGCAAGGAATGGCAGATACATCAAGTCGTACCAGACCCCTGGTTCCACCCGCCGCATCAATCGTAACAGGATGCGACGCATGGCTATCTGATGGTAGGGCTCGCCCCCCAAAGATGTCTCTTCCAGCACGAACTCAAGCAGATCCTCGAGCTTCTCGTCCAGGCTCCGGGGCTCCCATTCCCGCCCCCCGGGTGTGACCGTGATGGTCCGCTCTCCCGTTCGATCCACCAGCCCCCGGGTGTGGCTGAAGGCGTACATGAAACTCAAGATCTCGGAGCGCTCCAACTCGCGCCCGGGGTTCGGTATCAGGTCGTGCAGAATGCGTTTTTCGGTGGTCTTGAAGATCTGCCCCTTGACCGTAAAGCGCACATCGTTTTCGATCAGGTAGGCCTGAAAACGCGTCAGGTTAGAAACCAGATCTACCCCAAGACCGGCTTCTTCCGCAGGACGATCCGGGTCACCGGGGACTGCCACGCGCTTGAGCCAACCAAGAGCAACCTCGTTGAACACGATCAGAGTCTCATCGTTGTGCTGGATGCCATAACGCCCCAGATCCAGAGTGCTGACTGTGCCCACCAATGACTCCTCCATGATTTTGGCCCAACGGCGCCCATTCCAGTGGGGCAGCTCCGTGTCCATGCGATCAAAGAGAGCTTGGGGCAAGAGACCGCCAAACTCCATAATCGCCTTGGTGACCAACTCCCGCAGGCCCTCAGGCAGCCGCTCCACTCGGGCCACCGATGCCGCTTCCCCCGAGTACATCTTGTAGAACTCGCGCAGCCGCTTGGGCGATGTGCGCCGGGCACCACTCGTGTCGTCATAGGTGCGATCCAGGTGACCACGGAGAGTGAAGCTGTCAAAGACTCCCGAACGCTGGGAGCGACGATAGCGCAGGATCGCATCCGCCAGATCCGGAGGGACTGAGACCGCGCGCGCTCCCGCCGTGGACACAGAGTTGGAGGTGCTCTCCTCGATCAGGGCACGCCTGGTAAGGGTGGCCAAAGACGCCTCCAAGTCGTATTGGGAAAGGTGGGCCAGAGCCTTGGCTCCGGCAAGGTCCACGAATGACAACTCATAGCGCGGGGCATCCAAGATCAGATCAACAATGGCCACGCTGCGCTTGCCCAGACTGGCCAGCCGCTGGTCAGCGCGCTCACCATCTGTGGACCAGGTCAACACCTGACTTCTCAAGTCTGCCGAAGCACGCGGAAGGCTGCCTTCGGAGCCCCCGGACCAGTGACGCCATGCCTCCTTCAGATCGGCTGAGCTGAGGTCACCAAGGACCTGTTCCAACCCACGCCTATTCTGCCGGGCTCCACTCTGGACGGTGGCGCGGCCATTCTGTTGACCATCCTTCAAGAACAGACCTCCTCATCGAGGGCGCATATGCCTGCGGCCTCCGTAATCTCGTATGTGTAACCTTGCTCCGTCAGGAACAACTGCCGTTTCTCCGCGAACTCCTGGTCCCTTGTGCCGGCGGTGACCACCGAGTAGAAAACCGCACGGGATCCGTCGCTCTTGGGACGCAAAATGCGGCCCAGACGTTGAGCCTCCTCCTGGCGCGAGCCAAAGGTCCCGGAGATCTGTATTGCTATGTTGGCATCGGGCAGATCGATGGCGAAGTTTCCCACCTTCGACACAATCAAGAGACGCTCACTGCCAGCCCTGAAGGCTTCATAGAGAGTCTCCCGATCGGCGTTGGGGGTCTTACCAGTGATCAGGGGTGCGCCCAGAACGGAAGCCAGGTGCTCGAGCTGTTCAATGTACTGACCGATGATCAGAATCCGTCCATGGGGGTGGCGTCTGATCAGGCTCTGCACCACCTCCCTCTTGGCGGGATTTTCTGAAGCCACACGGAAGCGCGCTCTGGCCCCCGCCCCCAGGTAGACCGTACGGATGGCCTCATCCAAAGGCACGCGCACCTCCACACAGGAGGCGCTGGCGATGAACCCCTTGGACTCCAGGACCTTCCAGGGCACATCGTAACGCTTCGGACCAATCAGACAGAAGACCTCGTCCTCCTTGCCGTCCTCGCGAATCAGGGTGGCGGTCAGACCCAGGCGACGACGGGCCTGCAGGTCAGCCGTGACCCTGAAAATCGGAGCGGGCAGGAGGTGTACCTCGTCGTAGATCACAAGCCCCCAGTTCTCCGAAGAGAAGACTTCGAAGTGTTCAAATGCACTGGCCTTCGAGCGGCGCCAAGTGAGCATTTGGTAGGTGGTGATGGTCACTGGCTTGATGACTTTCTCGTCACCGGTGTACTCACCAACCTGATCGCTGGTCAGTTCGGTCTTGTCCAGCAGTTCCTCACACCACTGCCGCACGGCCACGGTATTGGTTGTCAAGATCAAGGTCTTGGCCCCAACCAGCTCCATCACGGCCATGCCGGTCACTGTCTTACCTGCACCACAGGGCAGCACCACCACGCCACTGCCCCCGAGTTCAGTACCCCCCGCATGAAATGCTTTGGCCGCGCCGCTCTGGTACTCCCGCAGGCCGAAGGGTTCGCCCGAGAGGGAGGTCTGCCTGAGTTTGATGTCAAGAGGGTCCCCATCCAGATAGCCCCCGCGGTCGTCCACGGGAAAGCCGATCCGGATCAGGGCCTGCTTGATCAGGCCCCGCTGCAGATCGTCCAGAAAGACCTCGCCGTCAGGACCCAGATTGCAGTGCTTGCGAACGGCCTCGTGGGCGAGCACATCTGGTACCAGAGCGGGATCGGTGGAAATCAACTCAAAGCCCACTTCCCTGCGCTCGATACGCAGAACGCCATAGCAGCTGACCCATTCGCTGATTTCCTGCTCTATGTTGGGCGGGATCGGCACGCAGGACAGGTCTTCCAAGGTGGCGAGCATCTCCTCCGCGGTAACCCCCAAGGCCGCTGCGTTCCAGACCGAGATCGTGTTCAATCGGTAGGTGTGCAGGTAGTCAGGGCTCTTGGCCAACTCGGCAAATACTGCCAGCCGATCCCGAGCCTCCTGGTAGCGCGGGTGCTCTTCCGTAAGGGGCCGACCCTGGTCGTCCTTGCTCACATTGCCCTCAGAATCCACTACATTGCGGACGGTATGCAGCATCAGCGAGCGGTCCGGCTGAACGATGAGCGGATTGTCGGCCCTCATGCCTTGGACCTCCCGATCTGCTTGGAGCGGGGCTTCTTGCCTGCCTTGCGAGCTTTCTTTTTGGTGGAGGGAGGAGCCACTGGGGAGGTGTTTCGCAGAAGGTAAGGGCCGCTGACAGACTGTGCATTGTGGCAAATTTCCTGGGGGGTGCCGGTGGCAATTGCCCGCCCTCCATTGGACCCCCCCCCCGGCCCGAGCTCCAGCAGATCGTCACACAGAAGCAGCAAGTCCATCTGATGCTCCACCAGCACCACCGCGTTCCCCAGCATGGCCAGGCGCTTAAGGGCACGGGCCAGATGCACCAGATCGCAGGCTGCAAGGCCCGTTGTGGGTTCATCCAAGACCAGCACACTGCGGCCGCCCTGCTCGGCCTTGAGCAACTCAGAAGCCAATTTGAGGCGCTGCGCCTCACCGCCTGAGAGGGTTGTAGAGGACTGGTCAAGACGCAGGTAACCCAGGCCTACCTGCTGCAGGGAAGCCAAGGGCCCTTGGATGGCGGACTGATGCCCAAAAACCTCGCAAGCCGAATCTACCGAAAGGGCCAAAGCCTCGGCGATGGTCATTCCTCGCCAGCGAACCTCCAAGACTTCGGGACGATAGCGTTTGCCCTCGCATTCTTCACACACCAGCCAGATGTCCGCCAGAAACTGCATCTCAACCTGCGAACTGCCGCGCCCATCACAAGCGGGACAACGACCGCGACTGGAGTTGAAGGAGAAGTAGCTTTGGGTGAAGCCTAGACGACGGGCATCTGGGGTGCGGGCAAAGAGCTCGCGCAGACCAGGCAACACCCCCGCATAGGTGGCCGGCACACTGTGGGGTGAACGACCGATGGGCGTAGCGTCCACCAGCACCACGCGAGTGCTGGCATCGATGTTCTGAATCTCCTTCCAGCGGCCTTCGGGCTCTTCCCCGCGTAGAGCTGGAACCAGGCACTCCACCGCCAGGGTGCTCTTGCCTGCCCCTGAAGGACCCACAAGACCCAGCATGCGGCCGTAGTGCACTTCCAAATCCACACCGCGCAAATTGAATTGGCTGGCACCAATCAAGCGGATCGGCTCGGAGGGTGGAACAGCTTCCCCTTGCAACTCGAGGGCCAGCACAGAGGCGGCCAGATCGATCTCACCCCGCAGGAACTCACCCGTGGAGCCGCGCTTGGAGCGCGCCACCTGGGCAGGAGTTCCCTCCGCAACCACTTGGCCCCCTAGTTCTCCGGCTCCGGGCCCCATGTCAACGACCCAATCCGCCGCACGGATGACCGCAGGGTCGTGTTCCACTACAAGCAGCGTATTGCCACGATTGCGCAGGCGCTGCAGGGCTTCCACCAGTTGATCCACATCTGCGGGATGCAAACCCACGGTGGGTTCATCCAGCACATAGAGCACACCCACAAGTTCCGAGCCGAGCGCCGCTGAGAGTCGCACCCGCCGGGCCTCGCCCCCGCTCAAGGTGCCGGTGGAACGGTCCAGAGTCAAATAGCCCAGCCCAACCTGCTGGAGCATGGAGAGTCGCGCCTGGAGTTCTGCCTGGATTGGCCCCAGCACGGCTTTTCGGGCCCCGGGGACTCGCAGTCCCCTGACGAACCCGAGAGCGCGGTCCACGTCCAGGGCCAGGACTTCTGGCAGGCGCTTCTTGCCAACGGTCACGGCCCGGGCAGCGTGCGAAAGGCGCTCACCATGGCAAGTGGGACAGGTCTGCTCCACCATCACACGTTCAAGGCGTTCGCGCCAGGAGGGGTCATCGCTGCGCGCAGACCAGCGATCGATCTGCCCGCAGAGACCAGTCCATTCCGCACGGAATCGCTGCTCGAACTCGGCGGTCTTCCAGTTCTTCTTGATTTGAACCGTGTACTCCCGCTTGGCTCCCAGTCCGTGCAGGAGCAGGTCCCTCTTCTTCTGAGAGAGCTTGTTCAGGGGTTTGGTGAGATCGATGCGGTGCACCCTGGCAACCTCCTTGAGAAGGTGCTCATGGAAGCCCTTGCCGCGCACCAGATAACGAGGAAAGGGCTCCGCCAAGGCTCCCTCCAGAACCGAGCGATCCCAGTGCGCGATCAGGAGGTTGACATCACACACCGGTCTGGCCCCCAGCCCGTGACAGTCGGAGCAGGCCCCCACCACAGTATTGAAGGAAAAGTGCCGCGGCTCCATGGGCGCACTGAGTTGAAAGCCGCACTGGGTGCAAGCGCCCCGGGTAGAGTATTCCAAGCGCGGGCCGCCCTTGATCAGCACACTGACGCGGCCATGGGCGAGGGCAGCGGCCTGTTCGACGCCGTCGGCCATACGCGCCTTGGAGGAGGCATTGAAAGCCACGCGGTCCACCACCAAGTCAATCTGCTCGGCAGCGACAAGAGGCTCCAGATCTGCGTCCAATCGAAGTTCTGCCCCGTCTGCCAATAGACGCAGAAACCCTGCAGCGGTCCACTCGACGCGGCGGGCCTCGAGAATCTCAGACCGTTTTTCAGGAGCCGGCAGCTGATCAGTGATCGGGGCAAGCAACCAACCCTTGGGATTGGAGAGACCCGCACAGTCCGTGAGAATACTGCGGGTCACCCCGGCAGCATCCCTGGGAGTGAGCTTCTGTCCATGTTCAGGGCAACGGAAAATCCCAGCCCGAGCGTAGAGCACACGCAGCTGATCATGCAGTTCCGTGCTGGTGGCAATTGTGGAGCGCCGTTGCGCGCCCCCCACCCCTGCTTCCACTGCCACCGAGGGTCCGAGACCCTCGATGGAGTCAAAAGGCGGGCGGTCTCGCAGACCCAGGAACTGACGGGCGTAGGTAGAAAGGGACTCCACAAAGCGGCGGCGGCCCTCGGCGTGAATTGTATCCAGGGCCAGCGAACTCTTACCGGAACCTGAAGGGCCACTGATCACGGTCATGGCACCACGGGGGAGATCCACATCCACGCCGGTCAGGTTGTGAGTGCGGGCTCCTCGCACCTCGATGAGTTCACTCTTCTTCGCGCTGCTCTTGGGTTTGCTTTTGATCTTGCCCTTGGCAGCCGACTTCCTCCCTCGCCGCTGCTTGGCGATCTCACGCAAGGCCGCACCCGTATAGGAGGTCTCGCAGGCTTCAATTTCCTCAGGTGTCCCGAACGCCTGAATCCGCCCCCCCATGACGCCGCCTTCAGGTCCCAGGTCCACCACCTGATCGGCGGCTGTCACCAGGTCCAGGTTGTGCTCGATGACCACCACCGTATGGCCCCCATCCACCAGACGTTGCAGGGCGCCTTCCAGACGGGCCACATCATCATGATGCAAGCCTGTAGTGGGCTCATCGAGCAGGTAGAGCACCTGCCCGCGAGGCCGCTTGGACAGATGCGACACCAGCTTGAGGCGCTGGGCCTCGCCTCCGGAAATCGTGGTAGAGGGCTGGCCCAAAGTCAGATACCCGAGGCCCACCTCAACCATCAACGCCAGGGGTCGAGTGATCAGGGTGTGGCCCTCGAACAATTCAAAGGCTTCTTCAGCGGGCAGAGCCAACACATCCGCTATGGAGTGCCCCTTGTAGGTCACATCGAGCAGCTGCTCTTGGAAGCGATGCCCGCCGCACTCATCGCAGGGCACGGTAACTGGCGCCAGGAACTGCAATTCAACTTGCTTGGCCCCGGCCCCCAGGCAGGCTTCACAACGGCCGGCTTCCACATTGAATGAAAAATGACTCTTGGTGTAGCCTCTCAAACGGGCTTCCGGCAATGAAGCAAACAGATCCCGGATAGGGGTCAGGACCTTGGTGTAGGTGGCGGGATTGGAGCGTGGAGTGCGGCCAATAGGCGAGGCATCCACCACCACCAGATCATCGATTGCGGCTTGACCCTCCAGCGCATCATGGTCTCCAGGATCCGCTACCTCGCGACCCAGATAGCGTTCGACAGCAGGGCGCAGTGTGCGCTGGATCAGGGTGCTCTTGCCCGAGCCACTGACTCCGGTGACGGCGGTCAGGGTGCCCAAGGCAATGGTCAGATCCACATCCTTCAGGTTGAAGGCGCGCGCGCCAGTCAAGCGCAGGAACTGCCCGTTTCCCGGGCGGCGATTGGCGCGTGGCGCCTTCAGTGACTCTCCCCGCAGCAGGCGGCCTGTGGGCGTGTCGGCCTTGGCAATCTTTTGAGGAGGCCCGAAGGCAACGATCTCGCCCCCATGGCGTCCCGCCCCGGGGCCCACGTCCACGACCCAGTCCGCGGCCCGCAGAGTCGCCTCGTCGTGTTCCACCACAACAACTGAGTTGCCCAGATCCCTAAGACCTCGCAGGGCTTCGAGCAGTTTTGCATGGTCTCTCGCATGCAGCCCAATCGAAGGTTCGTCGAGCACATAAAGGACGCCTCGCAGGCCCGCACCCAATTGCGCAGCAAGCCTGATTCGTTGAGCCTCGCCCCCGGAAAGAGTATCCGCTGCGCGATCCAAAGACAGATATCCAAGCCCGACCTGAAGCAGAAAGGTCAGTCGTCGCTGAATTTCGCTCAACACATCGCGACCGATTCGGGCTTCCCGCCGGTCGAGCTTGAGAGCTTTGAGGGCTGCAGGCAATTGATCCACGGGCAGCCCAGTGAGTTCCGGCAAGCGCACGCCGGCCACGCGCACGGCTCGCGGGGCGGGAGCAATGCGCGCGCCCTGGCAATCTCCGCAAGGCTCCACTGCCAAGAAGCGATCCACCATCTTGCGGCGGGTGCCCCGCTCCCGCGCCCGATCAAGAGCAGGAATGACTCCCTTCCAACGACGCTTCCAGACGACCGAACCCGAGGACTTCTGGCCCGCCCAGGAGCTCTTGTCCTCAAAGCGCTTCTTGGCGTTGGCGCCCCGCAGAATCACCCGCCGGGCGCGGGCGCCAAGGTCCTTCCAGGGAGTGTCGAGATCAAAGTCGTGAGCCTTGGCCACCTTTTCCAGGAACGCAAAATCCGCCCTTGGAAACAGCAGAGCACCACCCTTGGAGCGGGTCACCGCCAAAGCCCCCTCGCGAATGGTGAGGGTGCGATCCGCCACAACCGAACGCTCGCTCGCCTGGCGCCGTTCCCCGTGGCCGGAGCAACCGGGGCAGGCCCCCACCGACGAGTTGAATGAAAACAGCCGCGGCTCCAGGGGAGGCACATCGTCCCCGCAGGAGGGACAGGTTCGCTGGGTGGAGAGCAAACGCACCCCCTCCCCAGCGATCAGCAGCAAGTCACCCGCGCCCACATCCAAGGCCTGCTGCACGCTTTCCCTGAGGCGCGCCAGGTTGTCTGAAGACGACCGCAAGCGATCCACGACCACTTCGATGTCATGCAACTTGTAGCGCCCCAGCTCCGGCACCTCTTCCAACCGATGGATCACTCCATCCACGCGCACGCGCACAAACCCACGCCTGCGCAGGTCATCGAACACCCCCTGATGACGACCCTTGCGACTACGAATCACCGGGGCGCAGATCTGGATTGCATCACCCTCGTGAGCGTCCAGGACTTCTTGCACCAGGGCCTCGGGGGTTCGGGAGGTCACCGGTTCATCGCAACCAGGACAATAGGCGGTGCCCGCCCGCGCATAGAGGATGCGCAGATGGTCAGTGATTTCGGTCAGGGTCCCGACTGTTGAGCGCGATCCCCGCGGCACGGACCGTTGATCCACGGCAATCGCCGGAGCCAGGCCTTCAATGGAGTCCACTTCCGGCTGCCGCAGGTCCCCCAGAAATTGCCGGGCGTAAGAGGACAGGGTCTCAAGGAAGCGCCGTTGGCCCTCGCGAAACAGGGTATCGAATGCCAATGAACTCTTGCCCGAGCCGCTGACCCCGGTGACCACCACCAGGGCATGGCGGGGAATATCCACATCGACCCCCACCAGGTTGTGCTGCCTGGCGCCGCGGATGCGGATTGGGGGGGGTCCAGGGAGCTGTGTCATGGCGCACATAGGGCCCTTGCTCCGCTTCCAACCATCCTGCCTGGCGACCTTGATCGGGTTGGGATTCAAGAGGTCCAAGCTACGCATGGTACCCCCCCACCTGGAATTGAGCCACGCTGTTCTGGCAACCCCAACAGGGCCGGGAACCTCAGGCCCCGGGTCGATCTTCTGTCAAGCCGTCCAGATCCAGACCAGCCAGCATGATGGGATGCAAATCAGGCCCCGCGGCCACGATGCTGCGTCCCCGCAGCCAATCCTGACCCCCCACTCCATCGGTCACCAGGCCCCCGGCCTCGATCACAAGCAACCCGCCAGCGGCCACGTCGTAGGGCGAGAGGTGCAGTTCCCAATAGCCGTCCAGCCGTCCCGCAGCCACATAGGCCAGGTCCAAAGCCGCTGATCCAAAGCGCCGCATCCCGCGTACATGTGGAAAGAAGTGGCAGAAGTTCCCCAAGTTGGGATTGGCCAATTGCCCCCGCCGATAAGGAAAACCAGTGGCCAGGATTGCGTCGCCCAGTGACTTGGTGGGGCGAACCCAAAGTCGTCTGGGCCCCAGGTAGGCCCCGCAGCCAGAGAGGGCCCAAAAGGTCTCCCCCAGCCGGGGTGCATGAACAACCGCAGCTACCGGACGGCCATCAGCAAACAGCCCCATGGAGACCGCAAAGGCGGGCAGGCTATGCACAAAGTTGGTGGTGCCATCAAGAGGATCGAGAAACCAGCGAGGTCGGTCATCGGCAGGATCCGAGACTTCTTCCTCCGCTTCGATCGCATGCCCCGGACATGCCTCCCGCAGGTGCTTGACCAGGACTCTCTCTGAAGCCACATCCGCCGCGGTCACCAGATCCCGTTCCGCACTCTTGGAACGTATCTCTGCGGGGTCCAAGTGCCCAAGGTGCCCCATCAGAATCTGTCCCGCTTCCTGAGCCGCCTGCAGGGCAACCTTCAGATCGGCTCGCCAGGGGGAATCCAAGGCCAGAGAATCAATATCGTTCCAGGTCATTGCGATCCTACTCAGCGCTGGGTTGGGGGACTGGGATGCGAATTGATCCAAGCAGCCAGTGACTGAGCGATGCGATCCTGCATTGGTTTCCAGGCCCGAGCGTTGAGTCCGGCCTTGCGCGGATACTCCACCAGAATTGAGAACGCAAGTCGGGGAACACCGTCCTCCAACGCAACCCCAGAGAGGCCACTGGTGCCGCCGATAAAACCCGTCTTGGCTCGCACGGTTTCAAAGGCGGCACCCTTGCCCATGCGCTTTGCCAGACTTCCGCTGCGTCCGGCCAGAGGCAGGGCCTGCAGAAACAGATCAAAGGCGGCCGGATCCTGTTCCATGAAACTGGCCATAGCCCCCGCCAGGAGGCGCGGGGTGACCCGGTTTTCCCGGGACAGACCTGAGCCATCCAACATCATGAGGTGGCCCGAGGCAAGCTGCAGATTCCCGAGGGCAGTCCGCACCGCCGCCAGTGAGCCAGCGCGTGAACCATGCCCACCCCGAGCCCCGAGCGTCAAGAAAAGTTGATCAGCAACACTATTGTTGGAATCCAGAAGCACGGCCTCCAATTGCCCCGCAACAGGCCTGGAAATCACTCCCAGAGGAGTTCCCGGAGGGGCATCCACCTGCAGGCGGACTGCACCCGTGACCTCCACCCCATGCAAGCCCAGAGCAAAAACGAGAGCGCCTCCAAAGAGTGCCACAGGATCAGGATGAGCGAAGCGAGCCGACCAGTTGGGAATCCCCGCGGGAATCGTGCCCCCCACGATGACGCGCGAGCCCTGAACTCCCACGCGCACGTCCAAGGCCTTCTTGGCCGGCCCCTTGCGCACGCTGATCTCCTCCTGCAGGCCATGGCCCGGAGGCAGGACGCGCACGCGCAACATCCCCGGAACCGACTCAAGCACGGCGCTCAAGCAACCAGCGTTGGCACTGAAACCGCCAGCCAGGGCGCAGTACTCCTGCCAGTGGTCCCCTTTGCTGGGCCAGGCCGGGGCAGGCCCCGGCCTGGCATAGGTTCCCGTGTCCAAGACAAGATCGCCTTCCACGCGTTGAATTCCTGCCCGCGCAAGCAGTTGAGCCACATCCATCGCCCAGGCGGGCATGGCACTCTCCTGGTTGCGGTCATAGACAGGATCTCCCCCAGCACGCAGAACAAGCTGCCCACGCAGGGTCCCGGCCTCGATTGTCCCCAGAGCCTCGACCGGAGTCTCGAATGATCCGTTGCCTCCCAGGAGTGCAAGAGCGGCGATGGCGGTCAGAATCTTTTGATTGGAAGCAGGCCTCTGCGCACGCTTGCTGCCAAGTGCCACCAACTGGCGACCCCGTGCAAGGTCCAGGACAACCGCCGCAACGCTGCAATCCGCGCTCTTCAGCTTGCCGTGGGTCTTGGCCGCGTTCAGGCCCTGATAGACCGCGGCCTCAACCTCACCCTGCAGCTGACGGTCGTATCCGCTCAGTTGGTCCCACTGACGGGTCCCCGCGGGCACGGTGCTTGCATCATGTGCAACCGCAGGGTCTTGAACCTCCAGCGACCCGCTCGAACTTGGCGCGACGGCCCCGCCTTGGGACGAGGGCACATCGAAGACCAGGGGCACCCCGCCCGACCCCTCTCCGGCCCCGCCACAGGCACCCATGGCCAGCAGACCCAGGACCCAGAAACAGGCCACAGGTACCAGCGACCGCAAACGGGGCCTGGGCCGCGTTGGGAAGAACAGTGCTCTCACTGACTGTGCCGTGCTGGAACGCAAGGGAGAAGGGTAACGAGCCCACGCAGCAAATCGAAGAACTCCCTCAGTCCCGATACCCGGTGGGGTGCTTTCGATGCCAACGCCAGGCGTCCTCCAGAAGAGTCCTCAGATCCGATCGCCGAGGAACCCAGCCGAGCATGGAGATCGCTCGGCTGCCGTCACTGATCAAACCGGCGGGATCCCCTTCCCTGGCAGAGGTGTCCAGGGAGGGAACTGGATGACCGCTGACTTTGCGGGCCATGGCGATCACCTCTCGCACGGTGACCCCCTCTCCCGTCCCCAGGTTGCAAGCCAGGGACTCGTGCCCGGACTGAAGCAGGGACAGAGCCCTGAGATGCGCGTCCGCCAAATCATCGATGTGTACATAGTCCCGGATGCAGGTACCGTCCCGCGTGTCGTGGTCGGTTCCAAATACAGATAGCTGGTCCCGTTGCCCAAGGGCCACCTGCAGGGCGAGTGGTATCAGATGGGTTTCCGGACGGTGATCCTCCCCGTGCAGACCACTTGGATCAGCACCCGCGGCATTGAAGTACCTGAGGCACGCAAATCGCAGGCCCACCTCCTTTTCCTCGGCCGCCAGCATGTGCTCGACCTTGAGCTTGGTCTCCCCATAGGGACTGATTGGGTTCTGGGGATGGTCCTCGTTGATGGGCAAGCCCTGGGGCACCCCGTAGGTGGCACAGGTGGAAGAGAAGACAAACTCCTTGACCTCAACTTGTCGCGCGGCCCTGAGCAGTCGTTGCGTGCCCTCTACATTGACCAGGTGATAGCCCTCCGGATCACGCACCGACTCGCCCACATAACAGCGAGCCGCGAAATGCAGGATTGCGCGGGGTCGGATCTCGGCAAAGACCTCATCCAAACGACTTTCGTCCAGCAGGTCCCCTTTGAAGAAGGGCACCTTCTTGGGCACCGCAGACAAGTGGCCGGCGCTCAGGTTATCGAGGACTGCCAGGGGCACCCCGGCGCGATGCAACATGCGGACCGCGTGGGATCCCACATAGCCTGCGCCACCGGTCACGAGAATAGGGCCGCTGGGGACAGGAGTGGAAGTAGGTTGGGGTGCCATGGGAGTCAGAGCCTAGCTCCTTGAGGCCCTAGGATTGGACCCATTCCGCCCCAGCAGAGGCAAAGTCGGTCAAAAAGTCGGGCCAGGACTTGGCCACATGTTCCCGACCCCGTATGCGCAGGCCCGGGACAACCCATCCGAGCAGGGTCCAGGCAAAGAACATGCGATGGTCTCCATGGGCATCCAGAATGGGCCCAGCGACCGGATTCCAACCCGGATCGAGGACCAATTCGCTGGCACCAGCCCGCACTTCAAAGCCGCAGGCCTCCAGACCCTGGACCAGGCCGGCAAGCCGCGGACTCTCCTTACTATCCAAGGTGCCCAGCCCTCGGATGCGACTGCCGTGCCCGGCCTTGGCCGCGGCGGCGGCCAGAGGCACCAGCACCGGGGCAAGATCCGGCTCCCCTGACAGGTTCAAATCAACGCCACGGGTAGGGACTCCGCAAGCCCACAGGGAAGCCTGTCCGGCAACCTGCTTTTCCTGCGCCTGACAGCCAAAGGCCTTGAGGTATTCGACCACACGAATATCCCCCTGGGACGACTCAAGCCCCAAGCCCTCGACCCGCGCCTCGCCTCTGGACAGACAGCCCGCAGCGAGGGCCACTGCTGCGGCGGATGCATCCGGCTCAATGACCAGTGTCTGCGCTGGGGCGTGGAGTGGTCCGTATATATGGAACAAACTCTCCTCAAGCGACACGGGTTCCCAACGCACCTCGGCTCCAAACTCATTCAAGACAGAGATGGTCAGATGCACATAAGGCTCACTTGGAATCACTCCGCGCACCCGGAGCAACCTGGGATCTGGCCAGGCCGCAAGGGCCTGGAGCAATGCGCTCACCTCCTGACTCGAGCTCGGATTCTCCAGCAAGACCTCCTCGGGCGGCTGCAAGGACTTCACCCGCAGCGGCCAACCCCCCTGAGCCCCCAGCTCATCTATGCAAGCCCCCGCCGACTCCAGGGCGCGCATCAAGGCCGGACTTCTACGGGTCAGCAGGCTTCCCCTGGGATGGATCTCCGTCGCCCCACCGGGATCCAACCCAAAGGCAGCCAGGGCGGTGGCACAGCGGGCTAGAGTGCCAGACTCCCCCACAGCCCAGCGCTGGGCCTGCCCATTCCCTGCGCCCGGTGGAGTGCCCTGCAACTCAAGAACCGTGGGCAACGCTGCATCGGAAGCAGGTCCTGTGCCCGCTGCGATGCCAACAGCCGAGCGCACATCTTCCCCGTCACGCAGGTGCTTCAAACGGGTCCTCCCGTGAGCAACCATTCCCAGCAGGACCGCCCGCTGGGCAATCGATTTCGAACTGGGAACAATCACCGCACCCCCAAGGCGGCCACCCACTCCCAGCAATTTGACCTGTTCTGCCATGGTTCGGATTGTAGCCTGCGCCCGTTGGGGTCATACTGTCCGCCCCATGAGTCCTTCTTCCTCCATCACGCCTGCCTACCTCGGCAACACCCAGTGCCCTCCAAACCTGGACAAGGTCGCCAGCGGCAAGGTACGCGACATCTACGCTCTTGACACGGACCACCTGCTGTTCGTGACCACCGACCGCATCAGTGCCTTTGACGTGGTCATGCACGACGGGGTGCCGGACAAGGGTCGAGTGCTGACGCGCATAGCCCAGCATTGGTTTGCCAGAACTGAGGATCTGGTTCCCAATCATCTGGTCTCCACCCAAATCGAGGATGTGAACACCCTGGACAACGAGTGGCAGGACCTTTTGCGTGGACGATCCATGATCGTCAAGCGTTGTACCCCCGATCCAATTGAATGGGTGGTGCGCGGTTACATCACCGGATCCGGCTGGAAGGAGTACCAACAAATAGGCAGCGTCTGTGGATTGCCCCTGCCTGAAGGCCTGCAGCAGGCGGAACAGTTGGACGCACCCCTCTTGACCCCCACCACCAAGCACGAGGTCCACGACCGACCACTGTCTCCCAACGAAGCAGAAGAACTTGTGGGCAACGAACGCTGGCTAGGGGGCAAGCAACTTGCCCTCGACCTGTTCCAGCGGGGCACCGAAGAACTGGCCAAGATCGGAATCCTGTTGGCGGACACCAAGTTCGAATTGGGCACGCGCAACGGCGAAGTGCTCTTGATCGATGAAGCCTTGACCCCGGATTCCAGCCGATTCTGGCCAGCAGACCAGTACAAGATCGGTGGCTCGCCCCCGAGCCTGGACAAGCAAATCCTGCGGGACTACCTCGAGACCCTGGACTGGAACAAGGAAGCTCCCGCCCCGGATCTGGACCCGGCAATCCTGGGGCGCGTGCGCGAGGGATACCTGGACATCTGCATGCGTTTGACCGGCGAAGTGCCCGCAGGGGTGCAGGCATGAGCGTGGCTCTCTTGATGGGATCCGACTCTGATCTGCCGCGCCTTGAGGGTTGTCTTGAGACCCTACGTGGTCTGGAAATCCCGTTCGAGGCGCGTGTCATGTCGGCCCATCGCACCCCGGACGATGTGGCCGCGTTCGTCACCGAGGCACCTGAACGGGGAATCAAAGTATTCATTTGTGCCGCTGGAGGCGCTGCACACCTTGCTGGCGTCGTAGCCGCCCACACCGGCCTGCCTGTGCTGGGAATTCCCATGGACAACCCGCCCATGGGAGGACTCGACGCCCTGCTGGCCACGGTGCAGATGCCAGGGGGAGTGCCCGTGGCCACTTTTGGAGCAAACTCTGGCGGACCGG
Organism: Planctomycetota bacterium; assembly: GCA_002686945.1. Classification (GTDB taxonomy): domain Bacteria; phylum Planctomycetota; class UBA1135; order UBA1135. The sequence continues at coordinate 101,788 of NYYZ01000002.1, read as the reverse complement.
TGAATGCAGCGCTGTTTGCGGCCCGGCTGCTAGCGGTCAGCGATTCAAATCTGGCGAAGCGTATTGAGGACCATCGTCAAAAGCAGACAGAGTCCGTGCGCGCCAAGGATGCGCGCCTGCAGAGCAAGCTCTAGGCCGAATCGGTCAGGAAATTCCAGACCTCATTTCGCCCCCGCCGGTCCCAGACAGCAGCGCCGGGCAGCGGGGGAAGAGCCGTCTCCGAAAATGTGGCCCTAGGGGTTAGAATGGCTCTTCAATGAGCCAACATCCCGAAACCCTTCATTGGCACGGCGCACTCGATGGGCACGTCCGCATGATCGAGCAGACCCTGCTGCCTGCTGAGCACCGAGTGATCGAGGTCTCGAACGTCAAGGACATGATCGCGGCCATTCGAAGACTGGCGGTGCGCGGCGCTCCTGCTATCGGAGTGGCGGCAGCATATGGTGTTGTGCTGGGAGTCGGCAGTCTGCCCGAATCCAGCAGTGACGCGGTTCTGGACGCAGCGGAGACATCCTGCGATCAGCTCGCCGAAGCTCGACCCACTGCGGTCAACCTGTTTTGGGCACTGAACCGCATGCGGTCAAAGGCCCGCTCGGTACATGGGGAAGGCGCTACAGGCGCTGAGCTCTGCCAGGCCCTTCTTGATGAGGCCCTCGCAATCCACTCATCGGACCGGGACACCTGCCGCCGCATCGGCGAACACGGAGCGGCGCTACTCAACAATGACCAAACCGTACTGACGCACTGCAATGCAGGAGCACTGGCCACCGGCGGCATGGGCACCGCCCTGGCGCCGATCTATGTTGCGCAAGAAGAGGGCAAGAACATCAAGGTCTATGCGGATGAGACCCGGCCCCTGCTGCAGGGCGCGCGGATCACCGCCTGGGAACTCTCTAGCGCCGGTATCGATGTAACCGTGATCACCGACGGCATGGCCGCCCGGGTAATGTCCGAAGGCCGCATTGACTGCATCATCGTGGGTTCCGATCGAATTACCAGAGGTGGAGATGTGTGCAACAAGATCGGGACCTATGGGGTGGCGATTGCTGCACGGCACCATGGTCTGCCCTTCTACGTGGCAGCCCCCCTCTCCACAGTAGACACCAACCTGATCGAGGGAGGAGACATTCCCATTGAAGAACGGGATCCCGAGGAAATCTCCTCCGGTCTTGGTCGACGCATCACACCGGATGGCTCCAAAATCTACAACCCCGCCTTTGATGTGACACCGAGGGATCTGGTCACGGCAATCATCACCGAAGTGGGGGTAATTCAGAATCCGAATCAGGGTAAGATGGAGCAGGCGCTGAACAGCGCTGGCATTTCCTACTAATTCGAACCAGTCATGCAATTCAAGAACCACCACTTGCTGCCTGCCTGCGCCGGAGCACTCCTGGCCCTGGGATGCCTGCTGTTGCCGACTCCTGGCCCCCACACACAACGGCCCCATGAGTTGGGACATCCAGGGCCTGTGGAGGGTGAAGATGAAGGGGGCGTCAAACAAGCGGAACGCCGACGCTGGATCGAAGGAATGCACAGGGCCGCTCCCGGCGTCGACTGGCGGCGGATCGAGAAGGCCAACCAAGAAGCGGAGCGCCTGCGCCGCAATGGCCTGGCAGGTGCCCCGGAAGGCGCCGGCGGATTGAGCGGAGCCTGGTTTGAAGTGGGCAGCAAGAACATTTCGGGGCACACCCGCTGCGCCGCCTATGGGCCCGAGCGCAATGGAGAACGGCTGCTCTATGTGGGATCCGCCAACGGCGGACTTTGGCGCGGCACGATGGATGGGACTGACTGGACGCCCCTTTCAGAAGGTCTCTTCGGGGGCTTTGATGATCTGGTTGTTGTGCCGCCCAGTTCCTTGAGTGATGCAGACATTCTGATCACGCGCCAGGGAAGCTCGATCTATCGCAGCGATGATCAGGGGTCCACCTGGACCGTGCCCTCTGGCCTGGCGGGCATATCGGATTTGCGCAGTCTGGTGTTGCTGCCCGACGGACTGCCTACAGTCTTGATCTATGGCCAATGGAACGGGGGCAACGCGCTCCTGGCCTCGATCGATCTGGGCCAGACCTTCAGCGTACGCAAGACCTGGCCCACCCCCTGGTCAGGCGAACTGTGGGTTCCCCAGGTGGGCAACGGCGCAGGAACGGATATCTTCCTCTACCACAACAACAAGATCCGAGTTTCCATTGACGGAGGCTTTCAATTCACCGTCCGTGACGGCCCTGGCGGTGCCAGCCAGGGGCACCTGACCGGCTCCGAAGCCGGTGGCGGCGCTCTCTACTTGACGTCTCGAGAGGGAAACAGCTGGGTGCCCTACCGCAGCCTGGATGGCGGTTGGACTTTCAACGCCATGGCAGCCCCGCCCGAATACTGGGGCAGCCAGAATTCAATGGTCGGTTTTTCATCCAACCGGGATGCCCTGGTTCTAGGTGGGGTGAATGGATACACCTCCAGCAATGGTGGTCAGACCTGGGAGCAAATCAGCAGTTGGGGCGAGTACTACGGAAATCCCGCCCAGCGATTGCACGCAGACCTGCGGGCAATCAATGTACTGCCCCACCCGGATGGTCCGGCCTTCGGCGACGTCGTCTATTTCAACACCGATGGCGGCACCTACCGTTCCACGGACGAAGGGCACACCGTTGAGAACCTCTCACTGCTGGGTCTAGGAGTCGGGCAGTTCTATTCGACCCTGACCGACAGCAGCATTCCCAATCGGATCCACGGCGGCACCCAGGATCAGGGCTACCAGATCGGCATGCGCACCCATTCCACCGGGAGCGGGCCCTCCACGGGATTCAGCCAAATCATTTCAGGAGACTATGGCCATCTGACAAGCCCTGATGGTTCTCTGGACCGGGTCTACAGCACCTATCCTGGTTTCACACTGATTGCCAGTGGGGCCACGAGTTCACTCAGCACCCTGGACTTTCCCCAGGGCTCTTCGCACCTGTGGCTGCCTCCGGTAGTGGCAGATCCCGATACACCCAACAGCTTCTTTTTCCTGGGGCGCTATCTCTGGCGACAGTACAGGACTGGGGCAAGCTGGAGCGAAGTGCATCACTCGACCCGTGACTTTGGCGCGGGATCGGGCAGCTACCTTTCGGCCATGGCCTTCTGTCCCACGGATCCTGACCTGGCCTGGGCAGCCAACAATGCGGGCCGGCTGTGGTGGTCCACGGACCGGGGCGTGACCTGGACCGAGGGCTCTGTGGGAATCCCTGGTTCCCACTACTTCTATGGCAACTGCATTGCCCCGCACCCCACCGATCCCAATCGCATTGCTGCCAGCGGCACAGGCTATTCCACTCCGGGAGTGCGCATCTCGGTGGACGGAGGTCAGACCTGGCAGGGCCTGGCCCAGGGACTGCCCCAGACCATGGTCTATGGCGTGGCCTGGGCAGCAGACGGCAGTGATGATCTCTATGCGGCAACCGAGGCGGGAGCTTGGCACATGGATGCCAGCACCCAGGTCTGGTCCAATGCCATGGGCACCCAAGCACCGGCCACAACCTACTGGAGCATCGAGTCCGTCCCCGCGCAAGGGATCATGCGTTTTGGCACCTACGGGCGTGGAATCTGGGACCTGGTTCTCTCCAGCACGCCCGGCCTGGGCGAGCGGTTCTGCGCTCCGGCGGGCCTGAACTCCACGGGCACATCCGCCACTCTGACCGCCGCCGGGTCATTGGATCCAAACCTGAACGACCTCTCCTTGACGGCCCAAAACCTGCCCCTCAACAAGTTCGGCTACCTTCTTTGCTCGCGCAACGAAGATTGGAATGTCTTTCCAGGAGGATCCAACGGAATCCTCTGCATGGGAACCCCCATCGGCCGCTTCATCCAGAACGTGATGCACAGCGGAATCAGCGGTACCTTCACCCATCAGGTGGACTTGACCCAAATGCCCATGCAACCGGTGGTGGCGGTGCTGCCCGGCGAGACCTGGAACTTCCAGGTCTGGTACCGGGACCTGCTGCTGCTGCCAACCTCGAACTTCACCGAGGCCCTGCGGATCACATTCCAATAGGGCTCGGGATCATTCAGACCTGGGGAACCGCATGGGTTTGGGCCACCTCCGCAACTTCCCCTTTGATACGCTCGCGCTGTTGCTCGTCAGCGGGGTTCTCCAAGATGTCCGCGATCCAGCCGCCCATCTGGCGCATCTCTGACTGACCCAGGCCGCGAGTAGTGACCGCCGCGGTCCCGATGCGAATGCCCGAGGCTTCCATTGGAGGACGGAGATCGAAGGGGATCAGGTTCTTGTTCACCGTCAGGTCCACCGCATGCAGCAGGTCTTCGGCTTGGGCACCGGTCAAATCCACCGAACCCACATCAACCAACAAGAGGTGGTTGTCCGTGCCGCCGGAGACCAGGCGCAGACCACGTTGCTGCAGGGTTTCCCCGAGCACACGAGCATTGTCGATCACCTCGCGTGCATAGGCCGCGAACGATGGCTGCAGCGCTTCCCGGAGAGCCACCGCCTTGGCGGCGATCACATGCATCAGGGGACCGCCCTGACCTCCGGGGAAGACTGCGGAATTGATCTGTTTGATGTGACTGGCGCGACAAACGATCAGGCCGCCACGGGGACCACGCAGAGTCTTGTGAGTGGTCATGGTCACCACCTCAGCATGGGGCACTGGCGAAGGGTGGACGCCCCCGGCCACGAGACCTGCGATGTGAGCCATGTCCACCATCAAGGCCGCCCCAACCTCGTCAGCAACAGAACGGAAAATCTCGAAATCCAACAGACGCGGATAGGCCGAGGCACCCGCCAGCAGCACTGCGGGCTGGACCTCCTTGGCCTGCTTTCGCAGAGCCTCGTAATCAATGCGCTCCCCATCCCTCTGCACGCCGTAGGAGTGAAAGTCATAGAACACACCGGAGAAGTTCTTGGGGTGACCGTGGGACAGGTGGCCCCCATGGTCGAGGGACATGCCCAGAACACGGTCATGAGGAGAACAAAGGGCCATCAGTGCAGCCATGTTTGCCTGGGTCCCGCTGTGGGGCTGCACATTAGCCCTTTCCGCGCCAAAGAGTTCCTTGGCCCGATTGCGGGCCAGGTCTTCGACCGTGTCCACGTGCTCGCAGCCGCCGTAGTAACGTCGGCCGGGGTAGCCCTCCGCGTACTTATTGGTCAGGGGCGAACCCATGGCCTGCATGATTTCGGGAGAGGTATGGTTCTCAGAAGCGATCAACTCAAGTTGTTCGGTCTGACGCTCGCGCTCTGCCTGAATCGCGGCCCATACGTCCGTATCGGTGTGGGTCATGGTGGTCATGAAAAGGGGAGTGGATTGGATTCAGATGGGACAAAAGGGAATGAAAGCGAGGCTTACTGACCCGGATCAAAGTCTTCCCTGCGCGGAGCATCGGAAGGCCGAAAAGCGGGAGCGCCGGGCATGGCGGCCAACTCTGCGGCCCGAACCACGTCTTCCGGCGCCAGCGGACTGGTGCGGCGTTCGCCGTCGTGCATTCCCGAGAGCTCTGCATTCAGGCTACCGTCAGGCTTCCAGACAAAAAAGGTCCCCACTGGGCGGCCCTCGGGATTGACTTCGCCATAACTGAGCCGCTGCCCAGCGGGCGTCCACTGCTGGGCCAGGATACTGCCGTCGTCCCCATGGGCCCGACTCATGAGCGCTTGACCCTGGGGGCCGTAGTCCAGCCAGGTTCCCAGCATCTTGCCTGCCTCGTCGTAAGTGCGCAGGCCCTTGTATTCGCCACCGGCATGCCAGTAATGCCAGTCCCCGACGAGTTTGCCCCCCCTGAATGTCCCGATGAATTGCAAACCACCGCCAGGGTGCCGAGCGACCGATTCACCCTCGGCCATACCATTAACCATATTCTTTGCCCAGTACACTTCACCGCCTTGGTGGTAGACCACTTCAAGGCCGTGGGGCACGCCCTTCGCGAAGGGGGTTTCGGTCCGGATGCCACCATCGGGATAGAATCTCTGCTGCTTGCCAATGATCTGGCCATTGGCCCAGCTTGTGCGCGCAGAAATCACTCCTGTGGGATGGAACTCCTCCCAGAGACCATCGGGTTGATCACCCACAAAGGAACCGCGGCGAAGCACGGCGCCGTTGGGATACCAACCGGTCCAGACACCTGATTTCATTCCTGAGACGAAAGAGCCCTGCCGTTCGAGCCGGCCATTCTCATGGAAGTAGCTCCACTGCCCCTCTTCCCGGCCGTACTCCTGCCGACCTTCGCTCTTCTTGACCATTCTTGTCTGTGGGTCGTACCACTCGACGGTCAAGTCAGCGTTGGAATCGGATTCGCCCTCGTCCGAACAGCCCAAGAACGCGGGGACCAACAGGAGCAACAAGAGTGCCGGGGAAGCGCCGGAAGAACCGAGAGCCTGGGTGCTGCAGTATCGCATCCGAGGTATGCTAGTGTCCCCACACCCGGAAGCCCACGCCCAATTCTCTCGCGTCCTTTGCTACGTACCTTTCTTAGGGGCAGGGGGGATTCAGAACTCCTGGACTGCCGAGATCGCCCCCCGCCCAGGAAACCGGGGCCTCGCACCAGTGGTCGGGGGAGTCGTTCCAGTTGACTGCCAGACGATCGGTGCACAACTGCAAGCTGGCCCCCACCGGATCCACCCAGCCGGGCGCTGAGCCATAGGCCACAAGATCCACCAGGGACCCATTGGGCCGGGCCAAAAGCACCTCGTCGGCCCCGTTGGCCAGGATGAAGGAAGACCAGACCGCGTCCACCTGGACGCCACCATTGAACTGCGGATCGATTTCACGGCCCAGGACCAGATATCCGCGGGCAGGCACGATGATGCCCAGGCCCCCATTGTCCAGCAGGGTCATGTCCGAACCCAGATCCGCCAGAATCCAGCCCTCCATGTCAATTGGCCCGTTGGTGGTATTGAAGACCTCAAACCATTCCCCCTGGGCATCCGAGACCTGAGCCGGGTCCTTCATGATCTCGCTCACAATGATCTCGCCTGATCCCCGCGACCGTTCCCGGTCGGGCAGGCTGCCAGCAATGACCCCCGGGGGTGTCCAGGGCTGGCCCGAGATCAACAGGTCTACACTGCAGAGGGCCGAACCCACGCCACGCACCCTGAGGGTCCACCCGCTCAAGGCCCCCTTGGGCAAGTTCAATCGAGCCTGCCCAAGACCGTCCGTTGGGATCAGGGCAAGTGTCTCCCAGGGAGGCATGAGCGAAGTGTCCGGATCTGCCCAGCGACCGTAGAGGCGCAAGATCTGACCGGGACGAGTTCCCCGAAACACCAGAGTGCTGCAGTTCGGTGACCTCTCCAGAATTCCCAATCTGGGACACTCGGCCAAGGTGGATGCGGAAGAAACGGAGGGCGAGCCTGCTTCGGCGAAACAGGGCGAGGCACCGGAAAACAAGGCCAGGGTGAGCGCCAGCAGGGGGCCCGGAGCAAGATTGTGTTGGGTATTCATCGGTCAAGAGATGGTTCAGGGGGCCCTTCCGCTCCAAATTGGGACGGATCGAAGCCACCAACCATCAAGACGCAAAATGAGCCGCACGGTTGCACGCCAGCTTTGGCGCAGGAACGAAAACACCGTGGATGCCTCCGGCTCAAGAACGGCCCGGAAAGTACCCAGAGAAGAGTCCCATCCAAATTCCCCTTGACTGAATTGGTGGGGTACAAACAAGATAGGGGATCGTATTCCCTTCAATGAGTCTCATGATGCGCCCCAAAACCACCTTGTCTGTGACTGCAGGCGTCGCCTTGACCCTGATCTTCAGTCTGGCAGACGCTACCCCAGGCACCACGCCCCAGAGCAACATCCGTGCCTTCGAGATGGCTGGTTCCCAGCCAGGCGAATTCGTGGACTATCTTCAATCCGGCCAGGCATGCGCCCTGTGTCACGGCAACTACGATCAACAGGTGGAGCCCTACGACACCTGGCAGGCCAGCATGATGGCCCAGAGCAGCCGCGACCCGATTTTCTTCGCCGCCCTGGCGATCGCCGAGCAGGACCTGGGGGGCTCTGGCTACCTGTGCATGCGCTGCCACATGCCCGGAGCCCACATGGAGGGGCGCACGATCCCCACTGACGGATCCGCTCTCGATCCCTTCACCAACGACTTCGATGGGGTCAACTGTCACTTCTGCCACCGCATGGTGGACCCAGTACTCGACCCGCTGAACCCAGCTGAGGACGCGGGCATATTGGCAGGCATGTCGCGACCCATGAATGTGGAACCCCATTCGGGGATGTACATCCTGGATCCCCAAGACCGGCGCCGAGGACCCTTTGATCTGGGAGTCAACTTCCCCTACCACGAATTCCGCCAGTCGCCCTTCCATCGCGAGTCCATGCTTTGCGGCACTTGCCACGATGTGTCCAACCCGGCCCTGGAAAAACGGGCCTCGGGCCTGGGCTATCGCCTGTCCAATCTCAACGCGGCGCATCCCACCATGGACAAGACGGACATGTACCCGATCGAAAGAACCTTCAGCGAGTGGACCCGCAGCGTCTACGCGGTTGCGCCCATTGACACAGGGGGACGCTTCGGCGGCAACCAACCGCTGGTGCAGTCCTGCCAGGATTGCCACATGCCCACCACCGATGCCACGGCCTGCTCACCCGGCTTGGGCAGCGCTTTCCGCCCGGACATGCCTCGGCACTTCTTCAACGGGGCCAATTCCTGGGTATTGAAAGCCATACGCTCCATCTACCCGGACTACGAAACGGGGCTGAGCGACAGCCTGGTGCAAGATGCCGCCCAGCGCACCAGAGACATGATGCAGAGCGCGGCAGAGCTCGAGACCTTTGAACGCAATGGCCAATTGGTGGTTCGCGTGATCAACCTGACGGGGCACCGTCTGCCCACTGGCTACGGTGAAGGCCGACGCATGTGGCTCCAGGTTCAGTTCTTCGACAGCGGGGACCAGCTGGTTGGCGAGCACGGAAGCTATGACGATGCCACCGCCGACCTGGACGCATCCAGCACCAAGGTCTACGAAATCCACCAGGGACTCGACGCCTACATGGCTGCCCAGACTGGCATGCCCGCAGGCCCGAGCTTCCATTTCGTATTGAACAACACGGTGCTGCTGGACAACCGCATTCCTGCTCGAGGGTTCACCAACTCCAGCTACGCGGCCATCGACGCTGATGTGGTGGCCTACAACTATGAGGACCAGCAGCATTGGGACGAGACCATGTTTGCCCTGCCCAGCGCTGCAGTACGCGCAGAGGTCGCTCTCTTCCACCAGACAACCACTCGCGAGTACATAGAATTCCTGCGGGATGAGAACCAGACCAACACTGCGGGACAGGACGCCTATGACCTATGGCAGCTGTTCGGCAGGAGCACCCCCGTGGAGATGGCCAGCAGCAGCTTGGATCTGAACCTGGGCGCCTGCGCCACGCCTATCCCCTACGGCCTGGGCAGCCTCAATTCCCAGGGCGAACGGGCCACCCTGATAGCACTCAACGATCCCGATCTGCCGATCCTGAACCTGCAATTGACCGGGGCGGTCCCCAGTCAGATGGCGGTCCTCTGGGAAGGTCCTGGAACCGCCAGCGTGCCCCACCTGGGAGGCGTACTGCTGATCAGCGGCCCCTATGTGCGGCGAGACACCCAATTGACAGACAACTTGGGCAAGGCCGCCTTCAGCCTGCCCGTGGATGCCACCATGGTGGGCAGTTCCCGTGGCTTACAGGTGATCTACCGTGACCCGGCCAGCCCAACCGGTGCAAGCCTCAGCCAGGGGCTTTTCGTCACTTTCTGCAACTAGCTTTCGGCTGACGTCAGAACTAGATTGATGGGCGAAGATACCCATGAAGATCATGATTCGTTTGGCCCTGCCGGGGCTCGTGCTGATTGCGGTTGCAGCCATCGCGCTCTACAACATTCTGCCCGCCGCCTCGAAAGCCGCCCTCCAGTACGGCAGCCAATCTGCCCTTGGAGTCCAGGCCACCATTGAAGAGGTGCCCCTCTCCCTCTCCGCGAGTTCAGCCCGTGTGGGCATGAATGGACTGCTGATTCCCAACCCACCGGGATTTGGAGAGAGCGCGTTTCTACGGGTAGGCCACGCCAGTGTTGAGCTAGAGACTTTTTCTGTGCTGAAGGATGTAATCCAGATCAAGGAAATCCGACTTGAAGGAACTGAACTGCGTCTCTTGCTGAAGGGCACGGCATCAAACCTGCAGTGGTTCTTGAAGCAGGTCTCTTCGACCGGGGGCGATCGGGAAACACAGGAGAATCTGCCTGCTGGAGATGACCCGGGGCCCCTCTTGGCTGTGGATCAGGTGGTGGTCAGTGGCCTGAGAGCATCCCTGACCATTGAAGATCTGCCCCTGGGGGTGGGTTCCTGGGAGGTCACCCTTCCCCCATTGCAACTGAACCTGAGCGCCGCCGAACCAGGAGACAGCAGCAGTCTGTTACGCGAACTCATGCGCGAGATCGTGGCCGCGGGCCTCGATGCCCTGCGTTCTGAGTTGCCCCCGGAGATCTGGCAGGTGCTCAGCCCTGACAGCCTGCAAGGTATGCTCGATGGGGTCCTCAAGGGCACCCTGCAATTGAATGGAAAGGTCCTGACCGAAGGACTCCAAGGAGAACAGGGCCAGACAATACTCGACGAAGTGCTGCGCAACCTGCCCACACAACTGCCCAAAGGCGTCAAGCTCAAAGACTAGCACTCGGACAATTCCAGCTAGCGCGGCCCTTCCCTCGTGTCGCCTCCGTAACCCATGGCCTCTAGCCGCGCGCGAGTCTCTTGGATTTGTGTGCTGTTGAACTCCGAGGCGAGCGGGTTCTCAAGTTTCTGATGGGCACCAAGTTCGCCGCGCAGGTCAGCCAGGATTTCCGCCAGGGAAGGGTCCTGAACGAGATTGTTCTGCTCCCCTGGATCTGCCTCCATGTCGAACAACTGCTCAAGCTTCAGGTAGGGCGCACGGATGTACTTCCAGCGCCCCTTGCGCACACTGTGGGGCTTGAGGGAGTTGGCCCAATGACCCCGGTCGCGGGCCGCCTCTTCAAGGCCCATCCAGGGCTGGGTGGCTTCGGAAAAGACCGCCCCACGGTCAAAGTCCTCCCCCTGCAGGAGGGGCCCGAGGTCAACCCCCTGCACCCGGGAGCCAACTTCGATATCCAGCACTCCCAACAGAGTCGGGTACACATCCACCGTGGAGACCACCGTTGAAATGCGCTGTCCCCTGAACCGTTCGGCTTGGGGATGTGCCGCTGGAAGCCGAATCATGAGGGGCACATGGGTCGTGGTGTCATGCACCCACAGGCCGTGGTTCCAGCGGTCTGCGTGCTCGCTGAAGGTCTCCCCGTGATCGGCGGTCAGCACCACAATGGTCCGCTCCCACAGGCCCTCCTCACGCAAGCCCTCAAAAAGCACACCCAGCGCAGCATCGAGAGCCTCCACTTCAGCGGCGTAGAGCGCAGCCAGTTGGGAATCCAACACTGCGCTAGTTCCCGGGTGCTGCTCCACCAGATCCCTGGAAAGCCCCCCACGCACGGTTCCAGCCAATCCAGGAGCAGGCACGTCTGGCCCCAGCACCAGCTTCTGGCCTGCCCTGACCGCCCGCTCCACAGTCAGTGGATCCCCCACCGCCATGCCGATTTCCTGCGCCCTGGATTCCCTCATGGCAGCGGGCGGATCGTAGGGCGCATGAGGGTCAAAGTAGTGGGCAAAGAGGAACAAGGGCTCGTCTTGATCGTGTTCGCGAACTCGAGCCAGAGCCGCGCGGGTCACATGCTCGCCCAGGCGTTGATTCTGATCCGCACCGCCCGCCCCCACCAAGAGATCAAAAGTCTCATCAAAAACCTCAAAGCCCTGATCAAAACCGAAGCGACTGTCGAGTGCAAAGGAACCGAGCACCGCGCGAGTGCGATAGCCGCGAGCCCCCAGGGTCTCAGCCAGAGTCTGATTGACCGGATTCAATTCAAATCCATTGCGCACAACACCGTGACTGTGGGGCCAGGTCCCGGTCATCAGGGATGTATGAGCGCTCAAGGTAGTGACCGCGGCAGTTTGAGCCTGCAAGAACAAGACTCCCTCGGATGCAAGCAAATCGAGAGCAGGCGTTTGGGCCCTTGAATCGGGGCCGGCGATGCAAGAGAGATGATCGGCACGCGTGGTGTCAAGCGAGATCAGAACCACATGCCACGGAGGATGCGTTGGCGAACAAGCTGCGAAGCCAAGCAGAAGGGCAATTGCCAACAGGAGCTTGAAGTAGGTCATGGAAGATCGGCTGCCCCAGAGGGTAGATCAAGGGAGGAGTTGTTCAATCGCTTCCTACGGCCCTCAGCGATCTGGGTTTGCGCGCGCTTCAAGGCTTGCCCAGGGCCTCGACACCCAACAGAGTGCCCTGCTCCCACTGGAAGCGATGCTGAGGAACCCCGTCAGCATCATGCTGCACCCAGGACCCGTGCCGATTCCCTGCGCGCCAGACCTCCTCGACTTCCAACTGACCAGAAGAAGAAAATACGCGCCAACTGCCATTGCGCACTCCAAGGTGCCAGGACTCCTCACCTGCCAGGGATCCGTCCTCGCGCCAGTTCTGCCAGAGCCCGTCCCGCAACCCGTCGACCCAGGCCCCGCGCCTTTTCAGGCGGCCATTTTCGAACCAGAATGTCTCGATTCCAGCCAGGGCATGCCCGTCCCAATGGGACTGGCGATAGGGTTGGCCACCGTCGTAGCTGGTCACCTGCACCTTGGGGGCACAGGCCAAAAGCCCCACAAGGCAGAGGGCGGGCAGTGAAGTCATTCTGGTCCGGCTCATGTCCAGCCCAGAGCCTCGTCTCAAAGGAAGCCCCGGTCAAGGCTCAGGATGAGGATCTGCCCTTGACCGGGGATCAAATACCCCCAAATTTGCCCGCGGCGTCTACCATGGACCCCCTCTCCCCGAATCGGCTTCACCACCCCCGAGACATGCAATACACCATCACGCGTCTAGCCTCTGCCTTTGCCATCAGTGCCCTCCTGGCCTCCCCCTCCCAGGCCCAGACCCTCACCACCACCCTCCTGGCTCAAGGCTTCAGCCGGCCGGTGCACCTGACCGCGCCACCGGGCGACACCAGCCGAGTTTTTGTATGCGAACAGCACACAGGCCGCGTAGAGATTGTGGAACTGCCCTCCGGCACCATCCTCGGCACGCCCTTCGTCGACATGAGCGTTTCCACCGGCAACGAACAGGGCCTGCTGTCCATGGCGTTCCACCCCGACTACGCCAGCAACGGCTTGTTCTATCTCTCGCGCACGGCATCACCAGGCGGCAACACGCGAGTCACCGAACATCAAGTCACCTCCAATCCGAACGTAGGCAGCGCGACAGTCCTGCGTCAGATTGTTAACTGGAGCCAACCCTTCAGCAACCACAACGGAGGCCAGATCGCTTTCGGACCTGACGGCTATCTGTATGTTGGCATGGGCGATGGCGGCTCCGGCAACGACCCCGGCAACCGGGCCCAGAACGGCAGCGATCTGCTGGGCAAGATGCTGCGCCTGGACGTGAACGCCGCGGCACCCTACATCCCGCCGAGCAACCCCTTCGTTGGCAACGGCTCGGTACGCGATGAGATCTGGGCCCTTGGCCTGCGCAACCCCTGGCGCTTCTCCTTCGACCGTGCCACGGGCGATATGTGGATCGGTGATGTGGGTCAGAACGCCTGGGAGGAGATCGACTTCCAGCCCGGCTCCAGCACGGGCGGCGAGAACTACGGTTGGCGCTGCATGGAAGGCGACCACTGCACCGGACTCTCCGGCTGCACCTGCAGTTCCAGCAGCCTGACGGACCCGGTTTTTGAGTTCAACCACTCAGGAAACTGCTCCGTGACTGGCGGCGTTGTATACCGGGGCTCGGCCATACCGGCCCTGCAGGGCACCTATTTCTGTGCGGACTACTGCTCCAACCGTATCTGGTCCATGGAGCACAACGGCACAGGAGTCACCAACGTAGTGCAGCGTCAAGCCGAACTGAATCCTCCTGGCAGCGCCACCATCTCCCAGATCACCTCCTTCGGTGAGGACGCCGCAGGCGAGGTCTACATCCTGGAGCAGAGTGGCCAGATCTGGCGCATCACCCAGGACTGCGGCACGAGCACCTACTGCGTTGGTGCTGGCAACAGCTCCAACCCCACGGGCTGCACCCTGACATCCAGCGGCTCGAACAATATCAGCGACAACAGCTTCAACCTGATCGTCAGCGGCTCGGTACCGAACCAGTTCGGCATCTTCTTCTACGGACCGGGGCAAACCCAGGTTGTTGGTGGAAACGGCTTCATCTGCGTTTCAGGTGGACTTTTCCGCATCACGCCCCCGAGCTTCACTGATGTATTCGGCAGCGCATTCCGGACCATGGACTTCACCTCGCCACCAATGAGCGCGGGCCTTGGTGCGGTAGTTCCCGGATCGACCTATAACTTCCAGTTCTGGTACCGGGACCCGGCCGCTGGGTCCGCCGGCGGAGCGACCTACAATTTCTCGGCAGGGCTATCCGCAGTCTTCTGCCCCTAAGGTAGTGATCGGTCCGAACCTGCGGGCCCACCTGAATCCAAAGCCGGCAGCCGCCTTCTGGGGCTGCCGGCTTTCTTGTTCCCCGCAGGGTCAGGTCCGAGTTGGATCTGCTTCCTTTAGCGGGGGCTGCCTGTGGTCAGGAACCTATACTGCACGCCAAGCATGAACCTGCCGATTCTCCAAGACCAATGGCGAAGACCAATGCGCTCCCTGCGCATCTCGGTCACGGACCAGTGCAATCTGCGCTGCGGCTATTGCATGCCCGAAGAGAGCTATACCTGGCTCCCGCGCTCGCGCATTCTCAAATACGGGCAAATCACCCACCTCGTGCGCGCAGCAACTCTCCTTGGAGTCAACAAAGTGCGCTTGACTGGGGGCGAACCCCTACTGCGCAAAGAACTCTGGCGCCTGATCGAGCAGATTAATGGCATCGATGAGATCGACGACCTGGCAATGACCACGAATGGCGTTCTCTTGGTTGAACGGGGAGCTGAAGTCTTTTCCGCGGGCCTGCAGCGCCTGACTGTCAGCGTGGACACCCTCCGCCCCAAGCGTTTCAAGGAGCTGACCCGCGGCGGGGATCTGAGCCGAGTCCTGGCTGGGCTGGAGCTCGCCCAGGAACTCAGTCCCACCAAGATCAAGATCAACTTTGTAGCCATGGCTGGAGTCAACGACGACGAGTTGGAGAGCATGCTCGACTGGGCTCTGGACCGAGACATTGAGTTGCGCTTCATCGAATACATGGATGTAGCCGGGGCGACAGGTTGGACCAAAGACAAGGTGCTCTCGTCCGCGAACATTCTGAGACGAATCGAAGCGGCATTTGGTGTTCCCCAGCCAGCCCCCAAGGCCGGCGCTGCACCCGCGGATCGCTTCCACATCGAAGGCCGAGGAACCTTCGGCGTGATCGCCTCCACCAGTTCACCCTTTTGCGGCACCTGTGACCGCGCTCGCCTGACCGCAGACGGGACCTTCTTCACCTGCCTCTACAACGAAGAAGGCACGGATCTTGGCACAGCCATTCGGGCGGGCCAGACCGGCGAACAGTTAGCCCAGACACTCGCCGCCAGCTGGTCGCAGCGCTCGGACCGCGGAGCCGAGGAGCGCCTGGCCCTAGCAGAAGAGCGAGGCATCCTGGCCACCGCCAGCCACCTGCGCACCCGACCCCAGTCCGAAATGCACAGCAAGGGCGGCTAGGACCTTCTGCCGGATCAGACAGGAGACCCACCCGCGGCCATCGTGAGCTATGCTGGCGCTGATCCCATGCTGATTCCTGCGCTCACTCTCAGGCCCAAGCTAATAGCCTTATCCGGCTTGACCCTGCTACTCGTCACCGGAGCCAGCGCCCAGCAAGAGGCCAAGCCCGAGAAGAGCGTAGCCCAGCGGGTCAATGAGGCCATTGATCTGGGAATGGAGTTCTTGATCAGGGAGCAGGATCTGGATGGCTCCTGGCGATTCCACAGCGGATCATATGTCAGCGGTCAGACGGCCCTTTGCCTTTACACCCTGCTGAAGTGTGGACTGCCAAAGGACCACCCTACAGTCACCAGGGCTCTGCTCTATCTAGGCGACAACGACGACCGTCGAACCTACACGCTGGGTTGCTATCTCATGGCCCTTGGCGCGCACGATCCCGTCAAGCACCTGGACCTGATTGAAGAACTGGCAGCTCAGCTCATCGAGGCTCAAACGCAGGGTTTTTCCTATCCAGGGGGCCACGAAGACATGTCGCTCTCCCAGTATGCGGCCCTCGGCTTGCGGTCAGCCGTCAAGGCCGGAGTCGAGGTCGATCCACGAGTCTGGAGGCGACTGCTCGAGTTCACCCTCAAACACCAAGAGGATGTGCACCGGGGCCCAGCTGGTTTTTCCTACCGCATCGGTGGAACGATCAACGGGTCCATGACGACCGCGGGCATAGCCTGCCTGATTCTTGCGCGAGAGCAGCTCGAAGCCTGCGGGCAATATCGCCCAAAGGACGCCCGAAAGGTCGACAAAGCCCTCAAGCAGGCGAGCGACTGGATTGCAGAATATTCGGACTTTGAGCACAACCCCACCCCCAGCGTCGAAACGAACTACCAACTCAAGCACAGGCGGCACTATTGGCTCTACGGCCTGGAACGCGCCGGGAGCCTGATGGAAACCGAGGTGTTCGGGGAAGTGCATTGGTACGACGAGTTGGTGCGTTCGGTATTGGACCAGCAGGGCAAGGGAGGCGCCTGGGGTTCGCCCTTCGGTGAGAAACAGCCCAACACCTGCTTCACCCTTCTGGCGCTACGCAGGGCCACCGCCGCCAGCACGGGCAAGCGAACCCGACAGGGAGACCTATACCACACGAAGGAAAAAGGCGCCGCCGTTCGCCTGCGTGCTGCAGGAGATGTGCCCCTCAACATCTGGATCGATGGCTATGGTCCCAAGGTCATTGAGACCTATGAGTGGCCCGAGGACAAGGGGTTGGGTCCGCGGGTTGCACGAGTTGAGTATCTGGCCGGGGACAGGGTGATCGGCACGGTGCAGGGAAACGTACAGCGGCCCGCCGGTGGCCTCAAGCTGGCCATGCAGCAGCACTTTGGGGAACCAGGCCAATACCTGATCCGCGCCAGGGTCTGGCTCGTGTACCCAGGGGAATCCTTGGAAGACAAGGTGCCCGTAGAGTCTCCCCCCATGGAAGTCCGCATTGACGAGGCCCTGACTCCTTGGATGCGCGAATACGCCACGGACGGCGGACGCAATCTCTTGCGCGAGGCGCCCAAGGATGTACTTTCCAGTTCCGATCTCAACGGCGGTTGGGCGAAGAAACATGCGGTCGACGGGCGCATGGGCACAGGCTGGCTCTGCAAGGGAGACGACCCCGAGCGATGGATCCGCATCACGCTGGAAAAGCCACTGCGCGCATCAGAACTGGCTCTCTGCCCGGCCACGCAAGCCCTCTGGGAAACACGCACCATCGGCAGCGCCACGCGCATCTCGGTTTCAATCAACAAGCGGCGAGCCACAGAGTACGCAGTCAATCCAGATCCAAAGCGCAAATCGATCCTGGATCTGGGCAAACAGCACCGCATCCGGCAACTTGAAATCCGCGTTCTGGAGTCAATTGGCAAGGGCGCCTACAAGGACTCGGTGGGCTTCGCAGAAATCGAACTGCGGCTCAACGAGTAGAAGCGCGCGCAGCCTGCTCCAGCACCTGATCCGGAACACCGATCGGCAGCACACTCACCTTGCCGCACCACGGTTCTGCTTGGGGTGTACGCAAACCCACTTTGGAAGCGGCCAGGGTCAGAGTGCGCTGGGCATGAATCAGGGCGCCTGTCCCCGAGTCCGCATCCATGCCCGAGGGCAGGTCGATAGCCCAGCAAGGAATCTGAAGTTCCTCGCGCAGGGCCTCGGCAGACTGCAACCAACTGTCCAGATCCTCGCGCAGAGGTGGCTTGAAACCCGTACCCAGCACGGCGTCCACCATCAACAGATCCGATCCTGCCCCGCGCAGTGCACGATCCAGTTCCTCCACCAAGGGGCAGTCGATGATCTCCATCCCCAATACCTCACAAGCACGACGCTGCACCGCGGCATCCGCACTAAGCCTCCCCAGAGGACGATAAGCCACCAACAAGGGACTCTGCCCGCGCACGAGCAACTGACGCGCAAGGGCAAATCCATCCCCACCGTTGTTGCCGGCCCCCACCAGAATCACCGCCCGAAGCCGCTCGGCTTCAAGAACCGGCAAAAGAGCAAGCGCCGCCAGAAGCCCTGCGTTTTCCATCAAGACCAATCCGGACAAGCCCAACTCCCGGGCGGCAATCGAATCCACCGCCCGGCACTGATCCCGAGTAAGAACTGGTTTGCTCATGGACTATTGGGCACAGGCCGCATGGGGCGAAGGGTCAAAGGAATCAGGAGAAGCCCGCTCCCAGTCAGAGCGCAAGGACTCGGGAACCGGGTCAAACAAGAGGCTGCCGCGCTCAATGGAATCATGCAGGTCTGCCAGAGAACCCACCTGGCCAGCGCGGACTCGGCGCAGAATGTGGCCAGGAGTCAACTGGCTTGGTGACTCCAGAGCCGCTGATCCCAGCAATTCCATCAATCCCTCAACGGTTTCTCGTTGGAAGGCTGCCACCCGACGAGCCTTGTCCTCCACATCAAGGCCGGTGACCAGGCTTGGCTTTTGGGTAGCAACACCCACAGGACAATCGTTGCTGTTGCAGCGCCTTGCTTGGATGCAGCCCAGAGCCAACATCATGGACCGGGCAGAGCACACCAGGTCCGCGCCCAGGGCCAAACGCACTGCCATATCAAATGCGCTGACCACCTTGCCCGCGGCGATCAGGCGAATGGAGTCACGCAGGTCAAAGCCCACGAGTATGTTGTGAGTCAGAACGATGGCCTCCCGCAAGGGCATGCCCACCGAATTGCTGAACTCAAGAGGCGCTGCACCAGTGCCTCCCTCACCTCCATCAATCGCAATAAAGTCCGGCAGATTACCTGTCTCGCGCATGGCCTTGGCAAGACCCATCAACTCTACAGGCTGGCCAACGCAGAGCTTGATCCCCACGGGTTTGCCCCCCGCCAGTTCGCGCACCTCTGCTACCCAAGCGCACAACTCACGGGGAGTTCCAAAAGTCTGATGACTTGGAGGAGAAAGCACGTCTTTCCCCACTGGCACCCCGCGGACACTGGCGATCTCCTGGGTCACCTTGCGTCCGGGCAGGATCCCACCGTGCCCGGGCTTGGCCCCCTGGGAGAGCTTGATCTCGATCATCTTGACTTGAGGATCCAGCGCCCGTTTCCGGAAGGCCTCATGATCGAAGCCTCCGGTTCTGGTACGGCAACCAAAATACCCCGTCCCGATCTGCCAGACCAGGTCACCACCGTGCTTCAAATGGTAGCTGGAAATCCCACCTTCGCCGGTGTTGTGGTAGAAACCGCCGATTCGGGCGCCCTTGTTGAGAGCCTCGATGGCGTTGTTCGACAGGCTACCGAAACTCATGGCCGAAACATTGAGCAGGGCTGCGTCATAGGGCTGGGTGCACTGCCCCCCTCCGATGGTCACCCTTGGGGGAGCAGCCATGTCCAAGTGAACAGCCCCAATTGAATGGGCCAGCCACTCATAGCCCGGCGCATATACATCCTGCAACGTTCCGAACGGCACCGTATCCAACTGTCCCTTGGCGCGCTGGTACACCAAGCTGCGCTGCTCTCTGGAAAATGGCACTCCGTCGGTGTCGGACTCCACAAAATACTGGTTGATCTCCGGTCGGATAGCCTCCAGCAGGTAACGCATGCGCCCGATCAGGGGAAAATTCCGCAACACTGCGCGCCGGGTCTGCATTGCGTCAGCGGTGGCCATCAGGGCGCAAACCACCAGCAAGCCAAATGGGATCCAAAATGCCGGAAAGGCGAACGCGATGACGGCGCACAATACCAGCAGAATAAACAGGGTGCTGAAGATCAGGGTTCGCATTGGATGTTGACCTAGGCCAGGAAGAGCTCGGATCAGGCCAGCTCAAGAATTATCTGCAAGCGGATGAAGTCTACGTCCTTGATACGCACACTGATTGCGTACCCCTCGGTAAAGGACAAGCTGCGGCGGCCGATCAAAACCGTCATGGTCGAGCCCTTGAGTTGGATGCGCCCGCCCAAGCTGCGAGCAGGCATGAAGCCCGCCACGTTGAAGTCACTGAGTTCAACTTCCAGACCTCCCCGCGACACCCGTACCACCTTGGCATCAAGTTTCTCATCAATGTGGGGTTCCATGAACTGACAGACCTTGAGGTCCTTGACCGCGATCTCAGCCATCTCCGCCATTTCTGACTGAGCGGAGGAATGACCGGCCGTTACTTTCAGATCTTCAACCATCTCGTCGGTCTTGAGGTCATCAGAGGCCTCCCCCGCACCCGACTGGACCGCATGCAGCCAGCGGTGCACGATCAAATCAGGGTAGCGCCGGATGGGCGAAGTGAAGTGCAGATAGGCCTTGCGCGCCAGGCCGAAGTGCTCGGCCACATCTTCGTGATCCTTGACCTCATAAACCGCTCGCTCGACCAACCCCATGATGCGTCCAATCAGGGCCTCCGCGTTGGGCCGGCGACGGGCCTGACGAATCAAACGGCCCACATCGCGGCCGGTCAGCCGTTCCTTGCCTGGGACCCGGATCCCGTGTTCCAGCAGCATCTTGGCCACCGCCTCGATCTCGTCGGGATCCTTTTCAGGATGCACCCGATAAATCGTGGGAAGGCCTCGCTCGAAGAAGAAGTCCCCCACAGCCTGATTGGCCGCCAGGGCAGTCTCTTCGATCAAGGTATTGGAAAAAATCTTCTTCACGTCCACGATGCGCTCCACCTCTCCTTTTTCATCAAAGAGGAACTTCTTCTCCTTCGAATCGATGCGCATTGAGCCCTTGGCGTCCCGCAGCTTCTGCTGGGTACGAGTCCAAACGGCAAAACCCTCAAGGGAAGCACGCAGGGCTTCCAGAGAGTCCTCCACGGGCTCGCCATCGAACAGACCCTGGACTTCGGTGTAGGTGCAACGGCGCACGGAGCAGATCACGCTCTTGGCTACTGAATAGCTCAGCCGCTCTCCCTTGGCATCAAAGATCATGAAGACCGAGAAGGCTAGACGGTCGCGCCCACCAACAAGAGAGCAGAGTCCATTGGAGATCGCCTCCGGAAGCATGGGTACCACCTGATCCGGAAGGTAGACGCTGGTTCCGCGGGCCAGGGCTTCGTCGTCCAACACACTGCCCTCCTGCACATAGTGGCCCACATCAGCGATGTGAACGCCAATCTTGACCTGACCGTCTTCCAGTGCTTCATAGGAAATTGCGTCGTCATAGTCGCGCGCGTCGGCTCCGTCAATGGTGTAGATCTGCTGCCCTCGCAAATCCAAGCGCCCGATCTTGTCCTCTTCACTTGGATCACTGCTCAGGGCACCACAAGCCTGTTTCACATCAGGGGGGAAAACCGTGCGCACCCGAAAAGAGCGCAGCAGTTCCAACTCGTCTGAGTCCTCATCTCCATAGCAGGCCGCACCTTCCTTCATGGGACCATCGGCACGAGGACGCTGACCGATGCGCGCACGGGCACCAAAATCAACATCCGGCAATTCATCCAAGGCCTCTTCACTGGGCTCAACTTGTTCGCCGTATTCGTCCTCAAGGGTCCAACCCTTGTCCTTGGGCTTTTCCCTTTCATCAGGTGGTGTCTCGCCTCCACCCCTAGCCTTCATCAAGTCTTTGAAGCTATTGAACTGTGCGTCCTTCCCGTCAGCCATGGACCGAGGATAGCCTTCTGATCCCTCAACGCTGCAGGACTTCAGTGATGTTTGAGCCCGAATGACCAGCCACCACGCCGCCCCCGATCACAAAGATGCGGTTGCCATCCACCACGGGGAAGATCCCGTGCCTGGGGGTTGGAAGGGGGGTATCAGCGCTCCACTGATCCAATTCAGGGCTGTAGACCTGCACCTCATCAAAAACCTGGCCGCCAGAGGTCTCGCCCCCCATCACAAAGAAGCGCTCTCCGTGCCAGACCGCGCGCCCCGTGCCGCCGCGTCCCAGGGGCATCGGGCTCAGGGGCGAAAGAGGCTGGGCACTGTCCAACCAGATGCCCGTAGCCGGGTCAAAGCGCTGCACATTGTCGAAGCCTGGCTGGGGCCAATTACCTCCCCCGCGACCGCCAAAGACCCACAGATAGGTGCCATCGGTAGCTGATGCCGCGTGATTCACAGGAGTCGGCATGGGGGGAAGAGGTCCGTTGGGATTCCAACTATCCAAGACAGGGTCATAGACCCCTGCGTTGCCCACTGTATTCGAGCCAACAATGCCGCCGCAAACATAGACCATTCCATCGATCACGGCCGAAGAACAGGACCCCGCACCCCAGGGCATGTCCGCACCAGTCGTCCAACTGTCAGTCAAGGGATCGTAGATCTGCACCTTGCCCCAGGCAGTCCCCACCGAACCAAAGAGATAGAACTTGCCATCCACAACTTCCGCTGCGTGGTGATGACCCACAAAAGGACGCTGAGCCAGGGTGTCGTCCCAAAGACCAGTGCTCAGATCCATGCCATAGGTCTTCGATGAGCCCTCACCCACCATGATCACACGACCAGCAACGACCCCAGCGGCCACCTCGCCCAATGGATCTGGCATGTTCGTGCCGCTGGACCAGGCACCACGGGACCAGCCCGGTATTGCGGGCAGCCAACGGAAGGCCTCGGGCAACTGCGCCTGAGCTGCGCCCACCTGTACTGTGATCTCCACCAGGGTTGCTGAGGCAGCCCCTGGAACAGCAGGCAGAATACCCACTATGCGGGTTGCCTCCACGCTCAACAAACTGACAGGGACCCCGCCGAAGAAAACGCTGGTGTTGGACAGGTCTCCGAAGCTTCGGCCCCCGATCACGAACCTCCCACCGCCGGTCTCGGGCGCCCGCCAGGGATGAACATCGAAGACTGCCAAAGGCCCAGTCAATCCGGACGCAGGAGCAATGAAATGCACCTTGTTGTTGCTGAAATCCGCGCTGATCAAGACCCCTGCGGGCCCCGTGGTCAAGTCCAGGGCATTCACATTTGCGGCCAGAACAGAAACGTCCTCGACGCTACGTCCGTCGGGAGCCAACTCCACCCAGCGAGGAGGGCTGTTCCATTTCTGGACCATCAGGTCTCCGCGCAGCTGACCTCCGAATGCGGCCGAGCGATACTCGACGATTCCGTCTGCTGAAGAGGCCAGGCCGGTCAAGGGCGACGTGTAGATCCCGGGTAGTCGCGGGGCCGTGGTAGAGTGATACACGTTTTGACGCGCGTCCCACCGCCCTCGGGAACGATTTGGATGGCCAAAGTAGCGTCCCTCTTCAAGCAGATCGAGTTCATCCTGATCAGTGGGGCCAGGCATCCCGCCCATGGTGTTAGGGCCGGTGCTTTCAGGCCCATAGCCGGCATTGGGCCCATTATCAGTTACATAGAGCAGCCCCTTGGTGCTCAGGACAAGGTCATAGGCATTGCGCAAACCCGAAGCCACCACGGATACACTCCCACCGCTGACCTCAACCAGTTCACCTTCCACCTGGTTGGTGCTCGGAGCGCCTGTTGCACTGAGCTCATAAGTAATTGAACCGTCAAAGCCAGCCCGCTTGATCCAGGCGCGAATCACTGCTGCGGAAAGAGGCGACTCAGGCAGGTCACCTATCAGAGGCCACTTCACTCCAGCGTTGGTATTACCGCCAACAGCAATCAAGAGGTTCCCATCGTGATCAAACTCAAGTCCATTGATACCATGATCGTGATTGGATACTGGCAGACCTGTAACAATGGGAATCGGATTGTCGAAGTTGGGGCCCTCCAAAATGCTGACTTGACCGGAGTATGCAGAAGGCCCCGAGAACGACCCGCCCCCGTTCGCATAGTGGGCCCCATGAGCCACATAGACTTTCAAGTCACCGCCGGCCACCGAGTCGTAGGGATCAAAAGCAATCCCCAACAGGTCGTTGTTCCCCTGGCTGGAGACTCCCGGATAAGTTGTCATGGAGAGCACATCCCAGTTCGTATCCAGACTGATGGCCGTGATGTGACCACTCAACTGCCCCACATAGAGCCTGCCGTCAGGCCCAAAAGCCAGGGTAGTCGGCTGAAACACCAGGATCTCCTGATCAGTCAGCTCATCCCAGACGATTGGCAGTGGGCCGCTGGGTGAGTACTCAAAGTCAATAGCATTGCTCGACCCGGCGGGAGTCTCAACCCAAACGCTTACCGTCCCCGTCCCTGGAGGCGTTACAAACAACAAGCGATCCGCAGACCAGGCCCCAAGTGCGCTTGCAGGAATACTCGTACCACCCCAATGCAGAGTCATCTGCTCCTGGGGATAGAACCCGAAGCCGTCGATCAAGATTGTGGTCCCCCCGGTATCAATGCCCAAGGTGGGCATGGTGTGAATCACCGGAACGATTCCGTTCTCGTCGTGCACTACGCTATCTGCAAAGTCAGGAGCAGCAACGCCAGCAATCATGACAGTCACATTGACCGGCAGATCCGCCACAGTGCTCAATGCGAAACGCGCCGTCAACTGGTGTAGTCCGGGGCTCAGAGTCTGTGCTGCATTGTGAGCGAGGCCATCCACAAGGACTCTTGTTTCGCTGCCGCCAGTCGGAATGAAGTGGTAGAGCTCTGACTGGCTCACATCAAAGGTGCAGCGCAGCTCCAGCATCACATCCGTAGAAAAAGGCGAGGTCCCCATGCCCGCCTGCATCTCAGTGACCCTTAGAAGAGGGATACGGTCGATGAAATCAGCCCGCACCGGCGGTGCATCCAGAAGGCTGTTTGGGTTGCCGGAAAGGTCGTGATAGTAGAGCGCCAAGACCTCCGGTACCTGATCCGCAGAGTGGACCACAAGGGGCTCGTGCACAGTGGCGCTGAAGGGCGGGGTGCCATCATCGGTGATGGTCAGTGACACATCCGCTGGACCCAAGGGCAAGTCCAAAGTCGTCTCCACTGCGCTAGCAAATGGAACTCCATTCAGCTCCCAGTCATACCCCACGAGACTGCGGCCGGGCTCATGAGTATGTGACTCTGCGCCACTCAGCAAGATGGTCTCAGACCCGTCACCGTTGTAGTCCACAACGAGAGTGGGGCTGCGAGAGATTATCGGGTGCAAGAACCCCCAAGTGGAGTCCGCCTCACCTACGCCCTCCACCTCGACCGCCACCTGGTCGAACCCACCGCTGAAGGACAGATCGAAGTGGTGATGCGCGTGCTCTGTGGGAGTGAAGGTCACGGGAATCTGCATGGTTTCGCCAGGCTGGATCCAAAGATCCAGCCCATAGGCCACATCAAGATCCGATCCGCTGTAGTCAACTCCATCCACCTGTACAACAAAATCCTGGGCCGATCCCAGACTGGGCTCCATTGTCAGGCCGGTCAGATGGGCACCAAAGAGACCTGTATTCTCCACCGCCAAGAGCAACTGGGACGGCAGACCCTGGGGCACTGTTCCGAAGTCCAGGACGTCCGCCGGGGTAAGCTCAAGTACCGCGGCAGCCCGTACCTCAAGTGCTTGAAAGAGCGCCTGTCCAACGCTGGCGGTGAGGGACACATTCAAGACCCCATCCTGAACATTGACCCTAAGCGCACCTGTGGATGTCGCAGTATGCATCTGACCAGCTGAGGCAATCACATCGTAGGCCGGCAAGAGGACCTGACCTTCGGCTGCAATTTCGAACACGCGCTGGCCAGTCAGGGTGTGCTCTGGCTCAGCAAAGTGGAAAGTCAGGTCGTAGGCTCCTTGAGGAAGATCGAATCCATATTCCAGTTGCCTGCCTACGCGCAATTCCTGATAGAGAGCATCATCCTCGCTGCCAATAATAGGATCTGTGTGGGAACTCTGACTGCCCGTGCCTGCCGAGCCAAATTCAGGCGCAAATTCAAGCCCGGCCGCAGTGATCACGGGAAAACGGCCCGCACAGACCAAGATATCTTCTCCCAATGGACCCAGGGCCAGACCATCGATGCGGATCAGGGTTTGGGGATCACCCACTGGCGATTGGATCACCCTGAGCAAGGCGCCATGATGCCCAGATGTGTCTGGGCTGGACCAGATAGAAACCTCGGTGGATTCCCCGGGAGCCAGGATGTGAGGTCCCGGACCGGCAACAAGTATGGCGTCGAACTGTTCGGGTCGCATGCCGCCCAGTTCAAGATCAAGCACCGTGCGAGAGGTGAGGCCCGTGTTGATGATTGAAACAGTCTGAGGTGCTGAAGTCTCGCCAGCCCGGGTCTGTGACAACACCACCATGTTTGGTACCGCCTGCAGGCCCATGGGCGTAGCGCTGGACCGGGTGGATTCGTCATCCCTGATGCGCATGCGGTGCACCCAGGGAGAACCCATGGTAGCGCCACTCATCAAAGCAGGACTCAACTCAAGGCGCAGGACCTCCGTGCCCTCCACCTCGCCATCATCCAGAAGATCAACCTGAACATCGTAGACCAGCAAGCCCGGATCAATTTGAAATGGCCCAGCCGGGGCGTTGTAGTCAACACCGGCGGTCGCGGTGCCCCCCACGAGTCCGCTGAACACAACTGGCAGAGCCGAGGCCGCACTGAGTTTCACCCGCACCATGACAATACCTTGGTTTTCAAGAACGAGCGCTCTTGGTTCTTCAAAGAACAGCAGCGGCGCTGAATCCGAATCCTGCAAGAGAAGAGAGTGCGCAGCAGGGGAACCCAAGTCTGCTCCAATGGGAGTCAAGAGGGTGACATCTAGTATTTCGTCTCCTTCATATAGTCCATCTACCAAAGCAACCAGATTCAAACTCGCGCTGGCACTTCCGGCAGGAATCACCAGAGGACTGGCTGGGGTGGAAACATAGTCAGGGCCTGCCGAAGCGCTCCCGGACAATTCGAAAGGAACGATTACATCGGCTGATTGAACAGCAGACAGTTCCACGAACAGGTCGACCCCCAGCCCACCCTCGACAAGAGTGGTGGGAAGAGACGGAGCAAACGCTACTGTTGGTGTACCTTGAAAAGCGGCGGCCAGACTCGGAAGAACCGAGAAGGCAATCAGGTACAAGACAGAACGTCCAAGACTTGGGCAGGCTGGGGCAGACATTTTGACACAAGAGCGAGCGAGGTACCCTCTCCAGGCCCCCCTAGTGTGCATGACTGCCCCATTTTGCGCCAGCCACCAGATCTCAGTATGGATCACTGAATGAACTGAATTTCCCGGAAACGGGAGGGGGCAGCCCCGTGGGTCATCTCAGCTACCTGCATGGGATTGCCCTTTCCGCAGGTTGCGATACCCCAGAGGTGAAAGTGCTCAGGCGAGCAGATGGCGTCGCAAGAACCCCAGAAGGATGTCGTATTCCCCTGATAGGTGGGGCGTCTGAGCAGACGGCCCAAACGGCCTCCTTGAATCTCGCGCGCCACCTCGCAAGTGAACTGGAAGTTGACCCTGCGCTGATCGATGGACCATGTTCGCACACTGTCCGCGAAGATCGCCCCGTCTTCGGTGTCCGCCAGCATGTCATCGAAGCTCATGTTCCCAGGCTGCAGGCTCAGGTTGGTAATGCGCACGATGGGCGGATCGTACCAGCTTTCGGCACGGGAGCAACCGCGGCTCTTGTCTTCGTCCACCGCTGAAGCAACTTCACGGTTGGTTTGGTACCCCTTGAAAACCCCCGCCTGCACAATGGGCCAGGAACCACTGGGCACACAATCATCGTCCCAGCCACGGGTATCCAAACCACCCGCTAGGGTTGAATCAGCCTGCAAGTTCACGCAGCTTGAGCCATAGTCCAAGGTCCTCAGGTGATTGCGGGTAGCGAAGGAAGCTCCCGCCAAGTCCATCTCATGACCCAGCACCCGGTCCAGTTCGGTGGGATGCCCCACGGACTCGTGAATCTGCAAACACAGCTGGCTGCCTCCCAAGATCAAAGTACGCACGCCCTCGGGACAGAGAGGCGCGGAACACAGATCCGCCGCCTCATCCCGCATGCGACCGCCGTTCCCAGGCAGGTCCATGGCGCGCACCACCTCGAACCCCCCAGAAATCTGGTTCCCAGAAAAAGAAGCGGGATAAGAACGCCGTTCCACCACTCCGTGAGCGCTGGCCTTGGCAGCGAGTCCGGCGCCCGTTCGCACCAGGACCTGATGCAGCCGGGCTCCATCGCTGCTCGCCTGCCACTGCTCTTCCCGCCTCAGGGACAGATTGACCACACGGGAAACGATCTCGTCCCTTCCGCGCATGGATTCATCCGCCTGACGCATGAGCCCAAGTTTCTCTTCGAGAGAAACCTGAAAGGGGTCCTCCTCAACCGGCGTATACCACTCACCCACCTGACCTTCCTGAGGGACGAGTTCTACCGGCGTCCTGCGCAAGCGGCCCAGGTCACGTGCGGCCTTCACCGAAC
This sequence comes from Planctomycetota bacterium, assembly GCA_002686945.1. GTDB lineage: Bacteria > Planctomycetota > UBA1135 > UBA1135. The sequence continues at coordinate 73,429 of NYYZ01000002.1, read as the reverse complement.
GACGCGCGAGTCCAGGGGCCACATCAGCCAGGTCCTTGTGATTGCCAGGAGCTGCGGCAAACCCCCAGGCGCCATTTTTGAGCACCCGAACCCCCAGGCCAAAGCTCTCAGGCGCGTCAGCGCCCACCAGGGAACCATCGCGCATGGCGAGTTCTTCCAGCGACAAGCGCTGAACTCTCGCATCCGCGTAATCCGCGCCCGCCCGCAGGGCCTCGTCCACCGCCAACTGTGCTACTGCTTGCATGTCAGGAAGCTCCCTAGATTTCCGTAGTTGAGGTGAATCGAAAACCGTCCAGTCGCAGGGCCGGGCAGACAATTTCTCCGTCAAAGAGGGCGCCAACGATCTCCTGTCGCCTGCCGATTCCCGTCACCTGCTTCAAAGCCTCCACCAGAGACTGAGTGAAACGCAGGTTGCAGACAGAGTCCGTCACCTTCCCACCCTGGATCTGGAACGTCCCCCCCCGCGTCATGCCCGTCAAAATCATGTCACGAGGCTCCATCAGGTTGGTGTAGTGGAATTGACTGATCAGAAGGCCGTTGTCCACGCCGCTTATGAGTTGCTCCATACTCTCATTGCCCGCCGCCAAGACAAGATTCTCCGGCGCCGGCCCCTTGGAATTCGGCTGGGGCGCCGAATGACCAGTGTCCGGCAGGTCGAGAGTGCGCGCCCAGCGAGCATCAGTCACCGGCAGGCCAAATGCTCCGTCACTTATCAGAGCAACCCGAGAGCGAGGTGTCCCCTCTCCATCGAAACGCCACCCTGGATGATCCACATGGCCCGCGTCATCATACAACTGCAGGTCCTCGGGAAAAATACGCTCACCGATGCGGCCCACCAGGGGTGAGGCCTTGAGGTGCAACTCCTCAGCACCCAAGCCCACATAGCTAAGGAACAACATCAAGGAAGAAACCGCCAGGGGCTCCAATACAACTGTGTACTCCTGGGCAGGAATCGGTTTGGGGTTACGACCGCGTGTGCCCCTGTCCACCGCCCGGCTGATGACTTCATCCACATCGATACGGGTCACATCACAGTGAGTCTGCTCGGCCACACCCGCATCCCCGGAACCGTCAGTTGGAGAAGCGGTCAGCGAAAAGTGGGCGCGACTGAGAGCACCTTCCGCCACACGACCAGCGCTATTGATCAGGGTTCTTGTATAGACCGTGGTGCGAGCCAACCCCGCAGGGGCCAATTCCGCCTGGGCACAACGACTCATGGCAGCCTCGATCCACTCAGCCTTCTCCCGGAAGCTGTGGTCCTGGGTAGGTCGATGGGGCGCGCTACCGGGAATCTCCACAGCCCCCGCGAGGGGCAAGCGATCAGGATCGGGAGCTGCTGCGCCAGCAAGGGCCATCGCACGGCCCAGGGCGGCACGGGCATCATCCTCATCCAGTGTACCCACCGTGGCGCGAGCTTCTTTCCATCCAGCCTCCGTGTGCAGGCGCGCACGAATCGAAAGCCAATGACGCTCGCGATCCGCATTCTGACTTGGACCCTCGGGAGAAAATCGCGCGAAGCGGTCCTCTTCCGATTGCAAGGTCACTTCGGTCTCGTCAGCAGGACTGGCATCAACCAGGGCCTGACAGACTTCAAGGGCATGATCGGCACTCAGCAAAGTCATTGAGCTAACTAAAAAGGAATGAGTCGAAGATGCTCAGGGACTTGACGGCCCCAAGCAGGACGGCCAAGCCTAGCGCAACCGGCGCCCTCACGCAAAGCCATGCTGAATCCTTCCTGCAGAAGCCGAGGAGACTTGTCCAAGCGGCCGACGCCATCAGCTGACCACAAAGTTCACCAGACGCCCAGGGACGACGATCACCTTGCGCACGGTGCTGCCCTCAAGGCGATCAGCCACAGCCTGCCTGGCGAGAGCTTCCAAGTCGTCTTTGCTGGCTGAGCGGGGAGCATCGATGCGCCCACGCAACTTGCCCATCACCTGCACGGCCAACTCAAATGTATCACTGCCAAGGTACCTCTCGTCCACATCGGGCCAGGGGGCAAAGCTCACGGTCCCAGCCTTGTGGCCCAGGCGCTGCCAGAGTTCTTCGGCCAGGTGCGGCGCAAAAGGCGCCAATGCGCAAACCACACGCTGCGCTTGATCCCGGCGGAAACCAGCACGGTTCTTGGTGGCGGTGTTGAGCCACTCCATCAGCGCAGCCACAGCGGTGTTGAAGTTGAAGTTCTCAAAGCTGTCGTTGATACGCACGAGGCAAGGGTTCCAAGCACGCTCGATTTCCAGGGCTTCGCCCACAAGTTCACCTTCGCTGGCCTGCAAGAGATCCTCCCTAATGGGCGAGTCCCCTTCCTGGTCCACGAACAAGCGCCAGAGCCGCTCCAGGAATCGACGGGCACCGGGCACGTCACGCGGATTCCAGGGCTTGGACTCTGCCAGGGGCCCCATGAACATCTCGTAGAGCCTGAAGGTATCTACGCCATACTCTGCGCAGACCGCGTCAGGGTTGACCACGTTCTTGAGAGACTTGCTCATCTTGGCCACGACCTGCTCCAGAGGCGTACCATCGGCAGTCAACCTGGCCTCACTCCCGTCAACAGTGACCTCATCCGAAGACACCAGGCGGCCACCGGGATCCTTGTAGGCAAAAGCCTGCAACATGCCCTGGTTGAAGAGGCGCTGAAAAGGCTCGGCTGTGGGAACCAATCCCTCGTCAAACAATACCTTGTGCCAGAACCGCGCGTACAACAGGTGCAGCACCGCATGCTCAGTACCCCCCACATAGAGATCCACATTGCCCCAATAATCCAGGGCCTCCTTGGATGCAAAGGCATCTGAGTTATGCGGATCCATGAAGCGCAAGTAGTACCAGCAAGATCCTGCCCAACCGGGCATTGTGTCCGTGTCGCGCAGGTATTTCTCGCCGGTCACAGGGTCCGTGACCTCCACCCAGGAGGGGACCTTGGAAAGGGGCGGGCGGCCGTCTTCACTGGGCGCAAAGTCGTCCATGTCCGGCAACTCCACAGGCAGATCCTCATCCGCCACGCGCTTGTGAGTACCGTCTTCGCAGTGCAGCACGGGGAAGGGCTCACCCCAGTACCTCTGACGGCTGAAGAGCCAGTCCCGCAGACGATAGGTCACCTTTGGCTGACCCAGTGAGCGCTGCTGCAACTCTTGAATGGCCTTCTGTTTGGCCTCAGTCGTGGCCAACCCATCCCAGAGCGGCGAGTTGATTGCCAACCCTTCTCCCCCCCAACAACCTTCGGGCTGAGCGCCATCCCTGGGCGCTACCACCGGCAAAATCGGCAGGTCAAAGCGCAGGGCGTACTCGTGGTCGCGCTCATCGTGAGCGGGCACACACATGATCGCCCCGGTGCCGTATCCCATCAGCACATAGTCCGCCACATGGATCGCAATGCGCGCGGCGGGGTCCAGTGGATCAAGCAGGGGGTTCAGGCCAAAAGCCCCGGTGGACACCCCGGTTTTCCCCTTGGCCAGATCCGTACGGTCGAGTTCGGACTTGGAAGCGGCAGCTTCGCGATAAGTCTTGACCTCTTCACGCTGCTCCTGGCTCGTGATCTGATCAACCAGGGGATGCTCGGGCGCAAGCACCATGAATGTCGCCCCATAAAGAGTGTCCGGGCGCGTGGTGAAGACACGGATCTTGGCATCATGCCCCGCAACCTGAAAATCAATCTCGGCTCCTTCGGAGCGACCGATCCACTCAGTCTGCATGGTCTTGACCGAAGCCGGCCAGTCGACCAATTCCAGGTCCTCAATCAGGCGGTCCGCGTAGGCAGTGATCTTGAGCATCCACTGGCGCAGGGGACGGCGAATGCACAGGTGATCGCCTCTCTCGGAACGGCCATTGATCACTTCCTCATTGGAGAGAACGGTCTTGAGATTCTCGCACCACCAAACGGGGACCTCGGTCTGATAGGCCAGACCGCGATCATAGAGCCGCGCAAAAATCCACTGAGTCCATCTGTAGTAGTCCGGCGTACAAGTGGCAAACTCCCGATCCCAGTCATAACTAAGCCCAATGTTCTGCATCTGGGCCCGGAAGGTGGCGATGTTGTTCTCGGTGGTTACCGAGGGGTGCTTACCGGTCTGGATCGCATATTGCTCGGCTGGCAGACCGAAGGCGTCGTAGCCCATGGGGTGCAGCACGTTGAACCCCTGCATGCGTTTCTTACGAGCGATGATATCCGTACCGATGTACCCGATGGGATGGCCCACATGCAGTCCCGCCCCTGAAGGATAGGGAAACATGTCGAGCACATAGTATTTGGACTTGGAGGCATCAAAGTCCGTGTCCCCGGGGCCATGGGCTCGGAACGTCTTGTGCTCCAGCCAATGGGCCTGCCAGCTGGCTTCGAAGCTCTTGGGATCGTAGGACTGGGTCACGGAACGGATGAGTCAGGCGCTGAACAAGGCGCAAGGACAAGGAGGAACAGGACCGGACAGAGGCCCACCATGCGGGAGGGGCCATGCGCTCACTTCAGGAGCTGTTCCCGGGGGCACAGAATAGGGTCACCCCCCCGGCGAGAGACCCTTCGAGTGCTCTTTTTTGCCCCAGCGCCTTGACGAGGGGCTCCCCAATCACCATCCTCTGCGCCTCAAGTCGCCCCCAGGGGCGCAACCACCAGCCGTCCCGAGGGGACCGGTCCATGAAGGGTGGAGTGGCTCGCCAGCCCCCGCTGGCCCACGCCTACCCCCAAATGGGGCATTAGCTCAGTTGGTAGAGCGCTTGAATGGCATTCAAGAGGTCAGCGGTTCGACCCCGCTATGCTCCACCACCCAATCAGGGGGTCGCACCCGCGACCCCCTGATTCTCTTCCTCGGGGAAGCGCAGGGTACCTTCCCGAGATTTGATTTGGGCAGGCCCCACGAACCTGCCAATATCGTAGGGCACAGCCATGACCGAACTCACCCACGCAGACCGCATCGCGAAACTTGAGGCCATGAGGGACCAAGGCAGGGACCCTTACCCCGCACGGGGCCTGAGCAACGCCACACCCCTGGCTGAGTTGCACGCGGGCGCTGGTACCCCAGATGAACCCGGCCCCCTGCTCGGCCAACGTGTCACTGCCACAGGCCGCCTGCTGGGCCTACGGGACTTTGGCAAGCTGGTCTTTGCACCCCTGCTGGACCGCACAGGCCGCTTGCAGTTGGGACTCAAGCGCAATGACCTGGAAGACTGGTGGCCTGAACGCAAATGGCTCGATGGAGGGGACCTGATCGGCGTTCGAGGCGTACTCGGCCACACCCAAAAGGGCGAACCCACGATTTGGGTGGACGAAGTGCACCAACTAGCCAAAGCCCTCGCACCTCCTCCAGAGAAATGGCACGGCATGGTCGACACAGAAGCGCGTTATCGACGGCGCTACGTGGACCTTTGGGCCAACCCCGATGTGCTCAGTGTATTCATCGCTCGGGGCCGCATCCTTTCCGCCCTGAGACGGACTCTTGAAGACCAGGGCTACATCGAAGTGGAGACCCCCACCCTGCACCCGATCGTGGGAGGTGCCGCTGCCAGGCCATTTGTTACCCATCACAACGCCCTGGGCGCGGACCTCTACCTGCGCATTGCTCCGGAGCTGTACCTCAAGCGTCTGATCGTCGGAGGTATGGAACGGGTCTTCGAACTCAGCCGCAATTTCCGCAACGAAGGCGTCTCCTCGCGCCACAATCCCGAATTCACCATGCTTGAGCTCTACGAAGCTCAGGGGGATTACTTGCGCATGATGGAGATCACCGAACAGCTCTTCGAAGCCTGCGCCAAGGCGGTCAACGGAACAACCTTGGTCACTTTCCGAGGCCAGCAATTTGACCTCAAGGCGCCCTTCACCCGGGCACGCTACGGCGACCTCTTTGAGCAAGCTAACGGCTGCCCCTTCGATGACCAGGATGCGGTGCGCGCCCGAGCTGCGGAGCTCAAGATCGATGACCATGGAGATTACTGGAAGCTGCTAAACGATGTCTTCGAGGCAACCGTGGAGAGTGACCTCAAAGGACCTATCTTTGTCACTGACTACCCTCTCGCAATCTGCCCACTGGCCAAGCAGAGCGCGGAGGACGAGCGCTTTGCAGAACGCTTCGAGGTTTTCATTGACGGCATGGAACTCGGCAACGCCTTCAGCGAACTCAACGATCCTGCTGAACAGGAGCGCCGCTTTGCGGAGCAGGTCGCCTCCAAGGATCCCGAAACCCCCGGTGAGGTCGACATCGACTACATCCAGGCCCTCGAATATGGCATGCCGCCCACAGGAGGCCTGGGCATTGGTGTCGACCGTCTGGTGATGGTCATCACAGGCCAGGATTCCATCCGGGATGTACTGCTCTTTCCAGCCATGCGCTCTCTTGAAACGGCCGAGAGCCAACCTCAGCAGGCCTGATACCCCGTCCGCGTGTACCAGACCTTTCTGAGCTTCCGCTACCTGCGAGCCCGCCCGATCAGCTGGATCGGAGTGGCAGGCATCTTTGTGGCTGTCTCGGCCCTGATCCTGATCCTCTCGATCATGTCGGGATTCCTGGCCGAAACCCGCAACCACCTGCGAGGCTCCCTCAGTGATCTCTTGATCCAACCCCACCTGGATCGGGTCCTGATGCACGAGGGACAGAGCGTTCTCCCCAAACGCGACTCTGCCGGAATCCTTGAGGCTGTGCTTGAAGATCCCCTGGTGGCTGGAGCCAGCGCGCACTACACCTGGTACGGCATGCTCGCCGCTGCGGGTCGCGAACGCATGCTGAGTGATGTCAACCATGGTGACCTGGCCCTGGTCAAGTTGGTGGGGATCGATGCAAGCGAGGAGTACTCGGTCTCAAACCTTGAGGAGGACCTCAAGCGTGTCTCCCTGATCTCCGACGAACGGGTGGCGGACCCTTCCGACCCCTTCGGCCCCATCCCAGGCTACGAACCAGACGGGCGCCCGCTGGACCCCATCCTGGTAGGAGAACAACTCGCCCGCTTTTGGGGCCTGCGCCGGGGCCGCACCCTGGAGTTGGTGACAGCCGTCTTGGATCCCAAGACCGGAAATGCCCAGGAGGCGGTCTCACGCTCTTTTGTGGTGGCTGGCACGTTCCGCTCCAAGAACAATGACTTCGACATGTCCACCCTCTACCTGCCCCGGTCCGTAATGGCCGAGTGGTTCGGCGCAGGGCGCGAGTTCACCGATGTAGCCGTCAAGCTCAAAGATTACAAGGGCACCAAGGCCGCCGCTCAGGCAAGCCTGGCCGTACGCCTCCATGAGCTTGGCTACCTGCATGACCCAGAAGTCACCGGCGGCATGGAAATCCGTCCCTGGGAGGACTTCCAGCGGTCCATGCTGGCCGCCATCGAAAACGAGAAGGGCCTGCTCGGAATCATGCTCAGTCTGGTCCTGCTGGTGGCGGCATTTTCCGTCTTCGCCATCCTCTCGATGCTGGTTCAGGAAAAACGGCGGGACATCGGTATCCTCTGTGCTCTGGGCGCCAGTCAATGGGGCGTGATGGGCACCTTCCTGATGATTGGCCTGTGGGAAGCGTTGCTGGGGACTCTGCTGGGACTGGGCGCCGGGATCTGGGCAACCCTGAACATCAACGCCATCGAACAGGCCCTCTCCAATACATTTGGATTCCAGATCTTCAACCGCGAAGCCTACGCCTTCGACCACATCCCAACGGTGATCGAAGGCGGCGGCATAGCGGCGATCGTCTTGGGGGCCTTCACCGCCAGCCTCCTGGCAGCGGCCTTGCCGGCCTGGCGCGCAGCACGATTGAATCCAGTGGAGGGCCTTCGTCATGAGTGAATCGACGACGCCAATCCTCAGCGTGCGCGGTGTGCGCCGCTCCTTCCAGGCAGGCGAACGCAAACTGGAAGTCCTGCATGGTGTCAACCTGGACCTCGCGGCCCATGGACGCCTCTGCCTGATGGGATCATCAGGAGCTGGCAAGACCACCCTGCTGAACATCATAGGCCTGCTCGACCGCCCGGACGAGGGAGAGGTGATGCTCCAGGGGCAAGACGCCTGGAGCCTGCCAAACTCCAGCCGCGCGGGTCTGCGCAACCGCATCCTTGGTTTCGTCTTCCAGTTCTATCACCTCCTGCCTGAACTGGACGCCCTCGAAAACACCACCCTGCCAGCGCGCCTGGCGGGGGCACGCGGAACCAGATTGCGCGAGTACCGCTCCAAGGCCAAGAGCAGCCTGGAGGCCTTTGGCCTGGGCCAGCGGCTGCACCACCGCCCGGGCAAACTGTCCGGGGGCGAACAGCAGCGGGTGGCTATTGCGCGGGCCCTGCTGATGGAGCCTCAATTGCTGATCGCCGATGAACCCACCGGCAACCTGGATCGTGCCACGGGGGATCGGGTCCTGGATCTACTGTTTGAGGAACAACAGAGGCGAGGCTTTGCGCTGCTGCTAGTGACCCATGACCAGCGCCTGGCGAAGCGCTGCGAGCGAATCGTGCACATGGAAGATGGCCAGATCCAGGCAGACTCCACCACGCCGATCCCACACTAGCTAGCTGCGCGCAGACCAGGATATTGGACCTCAGTCCTCGTCGCCGCCGCCGCCAGGATGAAAATCAAGCTTGTCCAGGGGCATGCAAACTGAGCTGACCACATTCCCCGAGTGGCCCGCAACCCGCTTCATGAAACGCAGGCAAAGACAAGCCGTGGCACGATTGCGGGAGTCATCGGTCAGCCACTCAGAGACCTTGTCCTCGCAAGCCCGCCGCAGTTTCTGCTCATCCACCAGAAATGCCCTTGCGGCATTTTCGTCCTGGGAATCAAACAGGGTTGCCGCGCGACGCAGCAATTCAGATGTCTCCGCCGCCCGGGCGGTGATCTCAGTACGCTCCTCATCGTTGATGCCCGAAGTGTACTCCGCCAAATCGAGCAGATTCTTGGCATAGTCTCCGATACGCTCAGCGTCCTTGCCAATGCTCATCAGCACCAGGGACATCGGAAACACGGTAGCCCCGTGAACGGTGGCATGCACCACCAACTCGCGCCGCAATGCCATCTCATTCTTGTTGATGCGCCGGTCGGTCTCAAAGACTTCGTCCCGTACGGCCGCGGGGTCTCCATCCGTCAGAATCACAGTCATCGCCGCGTCAAAAGCGTGACGACCATCTGCCAGCATGGATTGAAAGCGCCGCCGCATACGATCAGCCCCATCGGGATCGCGCAGATTTTGAAGCCAGTCACTCATATAGTCAATCAGTCGCTTGGAACCGAATTCTCCTTAGTGAAAAACGAGGTACCCCGCCAAGGGTAACAAAACGAATACGCCAACAACATAGAACAGGACCCAAAGCACATTGCGCTGAGCCCTGATCGCCAGAGTGCGGGCAAGACGCACGGGGATTCGGCGCACGAAGGGGATGGGGAAGAAAATGCAAACCCCGATCAGGTTGAACAAGGTATGCACCAGGGCAATGGTCAGGCCGTTCTGATTGTCAGCCGCTAGAGATGCCAGAAGCGCAGTCACTGTGGTGCCGATGTTGGCTCCCATCATGATTGGGAATGCGTTTCGCAAGCTCAAGACACCCGCTGCGCACATGGGTACCAGGAGGGAAGTGGTGATCGAAGAGGACTGAACTGCGATGGTCATCAGCGTGCCGACCAATATGCCTAGCAGACCGGACTTGCCCAGGACACGGTTGAGCGCCCTCTCAAGGGGACCAGTGATCAGAACACGCATATTGCGCGTGACGTAGATCAGGCAAACCGCAATCAGGGCCAGAGCAACCCCAACAAGAACAATCGAGAGGGCAGCCCCCTGCAAGTTCAGACCACGGAAGAAGTCCAGGATGGGCTTTTCACCCGCCTTCACGGCCGCCTTGATCGGGCTCTTGTATTCGACACCACCGACCCCCTGCGCCATGTCCGAGATGGCGATGGCCGAGGTCCTCAAGACGCCCGTCATCAACTCGATTGGCAAGAGAATCGCGACCAACAGCAAGTTGAAGAAATCATGCACCGTGGCAGCGGCGAAAGCGCGTCGAAAGGCACCCCCCTGACGCACATGCCCGATCGAAACAATCGTGTTGGTGATGGTCGTGCCCAAATTGGCGCCCATGATCATGGGAACCGCTGTCTTGAGGGGCAAAGCCGTGCTGCCCCCCTGACCAACCAACCCAACTATGGTCGCAGTGGTGGTGCTTGAGCTCTGCACCAGAACTGTGGCCAGGGTGCCGACGGCCAGACCCGCGAACGGATTGGCAACACCTGCGAACAATTCCCCTGCGGCATCGGCACCAAGCACCTTGACCGCCGAACCCATCAGGCGAATCGACACGAGGAACAGGTAAATCAACCCGATCACAGACCCCACGCGCAATAGCTTTTGGCTGACCGGAAGCGCGGATGTCGCGAGGCTCTTGTAGCTGCTACTCATCCTCGTGGCGCGGACTATTCGGGAACCTGCTCCGGATGTCAACAATGACGCGTAGAATCATTCTTCCTCGGCCAGGGAAGCCCTCCAACCCAGTCGATCCCGCAAGCGGCGCCAGGGATCCAAGCCCGCTGGAGCGAGCAGGGGATAGGTTTCCGGATGGCGTTCAATGCGTGCAGATTGACCAGCCCCGAGACCCTGGACCGCTTGCCCATCGACAGACACCGCCACCGGTTCCCGGGCAGCCAGTGCACGCAGGCTGAGAACGGCATCCGGACGCAAGACCAGCGGGCGATGGGCCAGTGCGTGGGCGCTGATGGGAGTCACGACCATGGCCTGCATGGATGGGGCCAGAATTGGGCCTCCCGCGCCCAGGGAATAGGCCGTCGACCCGGACGGGGTGGCGAAAATGAGCCCATCCGCATGGTACTCCGAAACACGCACACCATCCGCCTCCAATTGCAACCCCACCATGGAGCCGGCCGTCTGTCGGGAGAAAACCACATCGTTGAGAGCCAGCGCCTGTGCGCCGTCAGGCATGCTCAAGCACAGACGCATGCGGGGCTCCACTATGGCTCGCCCGTCCAACACATCGTCGATGCCCGCCTGCCACTGATGAGCCTGCACGGGGGCAAGGTAGCCCACACGCCCAAAGTTGATACCGAGAATCGGCACAGGCTGCTGGGCAAAGGCACGGGCTGTAGAGAGCACGGTCCCGTCACCGCCGAGCACCACGCACAGATCCGGCCTTGGCAGAGAAGCAGCTCCCGATTCAAGCGCAGAGCAATGAGCGCGAGCGTCTTCGACCAGTTCCACTTCCAGGCCGCGAGCCAGAAGGAGGGCCTCAATCTCCTGGGCCTGACGCAGAGACGCTTCGCGGGTCACATCGCTTAGGACCAGCACGCTCTTGACGGACGCGCGAAAGGGCTCGGGGCGAGGAGCGGAATGAAGATCGACCGAATCCGTCACTTGACGCGACTCCCGGCCACGAGGGCTCGTACCTGACGCTCCAGGCCAGCAGCATCAAGACCCACGCTCTGCAATTGCGTTTCGGGAGTTGTGGCATGATCGAGATAACGATCAGGCAGCCCCAAGGCTCGCACACGCGCAAGCCCATCACCTTCAGGCAAACGCGCCGCGAACTCCAGAACAGCTGAGCCAAAGCCCCCCATCCGCTGGTGGGCCTCAACTGTGACCAGATGACTGAAGGTCCGCAGGTGCAACGCCAGCACCTCTTCGTCCAAGGGCTTGACGAAACGCGGGTCGATCACGGCCACCGAAATGCCGTCCTGGGCCAGTGCCTCCGCCGCAGCAATAGCCTCACCCACCAACTGCCCCAGAGCCCAGATCGCCACACCGCCGGGTTCCCCTTCACGCAGGACCTCGGCTTTGCCCCGTTCCATGGGACGGCGCTCCGCTTCGGGAATGGTCTCCAGCAAGGGACAATTGGCCCGTGGAAAACGCATGGCACCAGGACCTTCGCTCGCAACAAGACATTCCAACATGCGCCGGGTGTCGGTGGCGTCTCGCGGTGATCCCAGCACCATGTTGGGCAGTGTGCGCAGGTAGGCCAGATCGAAGACCCCGTTGTGGGTGGCCCCGTCCTGACCCACAGGTCCAGCCCGATCCAGGGCCAGAACCACGGGCAGATTCTGCAGGGCAACCTCCTGGAAGACCTGGTCATAACCCCGCTGCAGGAAAGTGGAGTAGATCGCCGCCACGGGACGCAAGCCTGCCTTGGCAAGACCGGCGCAAAAACCAACGGCATGCTGTTCTGTGATGCCCGTATCGTGGAAACGCGAAGGGAAGCGCTCTGCAAAATCGATCAAACCGGTCCCCCCCACCATGGCGGCGGTCACACCGTGCACACGCAAATCGCGCTCTGCGAGACTGCACAAGGCATCCCCAAAGGCCTTGGTAAAAGGCACGCCCTGCGGCTTGGAAGTCTGCTCCTCCGACTTGGGAGCTTCAAGTTTGCGCGGCTTGACCGCGTGCACCCGTTCGGGATGCTGAGGACCATCCGGATGGCCTTTGCCCTTTTCAGTGAGTACGTGCAGGACCACTACCCCTTCAAGTTCTCGCACACGCTGCAAAGTCTCCACCAGACGATCGACGTCATGGCCATCCACCGGCCCCACGTAGCGCACACCAAGCTCCTCAAAAACGTGCCCAGGCACGACCATGTGGCGCATGACCTCTCCCAGGTCATCGAGGGTCTTGTCCAACTTGGGCCCGATCACCGGCACTGCATGGATCAGTTTCTTGGTCTCATGCCCAGCGCGCTGAATGAAACGCGTGGAACGGATCCGTGTCAGGTAGCGGGAAAGAGCCCCAACGGACTGACTGATCGACCACTCGTTGTCATTCAAGATCACCAGCATGCGAGCGCCCAGAGCGCCGGCGTGATTGAGCGCCTCAAAGGCAACGCCAGCCCCCAGAGCGGCGTCCCCAATCAAACTCACCACATGCGGCGGGTCCTCTTCCCTGCCCGCAGCCACCGCCATTCCCAGGCCAAGGCTGATCGACGTCCCCGCATGACCGGTGTGAAACAGGTCGTACTCGCTTTCATGAGGGTTTGTGAAGCCACACATGCCTCCGGTTTGGCGCAGATTCTTGAAACCCTCCCTGCGGCCCGTAAGCAACTTGTGGGGATAGCTTTGGTGTGAAACATCAAAGATGATCCGGTCGCGCTTGAAGTTGTAGACAAAGTGCAACGCCACGGTCAGCTCCACCACGCCCAGGTTCGATCCCAAGTGTCCGCCAGTCTTCTGCACGCTCTCAAGCAGAAAGCTGCGCACCTCAGCAGAGAGATCAGTGAGTTGGTCCGCACCCAGGGCGCGCACATCCGCAGGACTCTTGATCCGGTCCAGCAGCGAGTAGGAGGTTGGCGTGTCGGTCATCTGGTCGGGGAGGAACGAGTCCCCAGCAAGCAGTTTAGCCCGGGTCCGCGTGCAGACGGTGCTTCCTAGGCCCAAATACCGTTCCAGATCCGTTCTTTGCCAGTTCAGCCCGCCCGACCGGCAATCCAAACCGGAAGCGCCCCCAGGACACCCTCTTGGCCCTCAAGCTCGGCAACCAGCTGCGCCACCCTCGCCCGAGCCCCGTCAACCCCCAAGAGGGCCACGATGGTGGCCTTTCCAGCGGCCGAATCCTTGCCCGGGGTCTTGCCCAGATCTGCCGCAGAACCGATCACATCGAGTAGATCGTCCGCATACTGAAAGAGCAGGCCAAGCCCCTCACCATAAGCGCGAGAACGCCTCCGTTGCTCCTGATCCGCCCCTGCTGCGATGGCACCGAGTTCCGCTGCCGCTCCCAAGAGCACAGCGGTCTTGGCTTGATGAATCGCGAGCACCTGCGCCTCGTCAGCCACTTCGCCCTCGGCGGCCAGATCCAAGGCCTGGCCCCCTACCATGCCCGTCAGACCGGCCGCGCGCGCAAGAACCGAAACCATGGATGCTGCCTGCTGTCCCCCATGAGAACCAAGAACCTCAAAAGCCAGAGCCTGCAGACCGTCCCCCACCAACACCGCAATTGCTTCCCCGTGGACCACGTGGGTGGTGGGTTTACCACGTCGCAAATCATCATCATCCATGCAGGGCAAATCATCGTGCACGAGGCTGTAGCTGTGGATCAACTCGATCGCGGCGCATGGAGCCCAGGTGACCTCTGCCGGGTCTGTGCCGTCTTTCCCGACCCCAAGTGATTCCGCCATCCAATGCACCAAGGCAGGCCGCAAGCGCTTGCCCCCCGCATCAATGGGATATCGCGCCGCTGCCAGCATCTCGGGCGGAGCATTCTGTGCCAGGGCCAGAGCCCGCTCCAGGGCACGGTCCATGGCAGGACGCAGGGCCTGCAGAGCTCGACCCGGGTCACTCACCTCAGACATCCCCGTCGGCGGAATCAGCGCTCAGCTCCTCCACCTTGCGCTGGTAGCCTTCCAGTTGCTCGCGGGCCACTCGCAGGATCTTGACCCCTTCCCCATAGCGCGCGAGGCTGTCCTCCAAGGTCAACTCTCCACCCTCAAGCTCCGCCACGAGTTTCTCCAGGCGCGCGAGGCGCTCATCAAAGGTCGGCTCCTCTTCTGCCGAGGGCTTTTTCTTGGAAGGTGCTGCCATGGGAGTCACTATACCTCCCGAGCGCATCCCCTGAAGAGCAGACTCCCCTCAGAGCAGCCCAAAAATCCAAGCCGCCCTTTTGTAGGATCCCAGCCCTGATGTCTGCCCCCAGCACCTCCCCTCCGGCACCGATAGAGGTGCGCACCACCACCTGGGCCTGCTCAGTCTGTGGCGCCGACGCTCCGCGCCCATATCGCGCGGAGATGTACACCATCGGGTCAACCAGGTTTCATCTGGTGCGCTGCCGGGACTGCGGACTGGTCTATGTCAATCCACGCCCTGACGAAGCCACCCTTGCAGCCATGTACGACGATGAGTCCTACTACACTGCGGGCTACAACCTGGGAGTTGAGGACCAGAACTACTTTGAGCGCAAGGACGAACTGATCGCCCTGGGGGGAATCGCCTGGGAACGCATCGAGAAAGAGACTGCGGGCCAGGGCCGAGCCCTGGAACTCGGAAGCGCAGGCGGGTTCTTTCTGGAAGCCGCCCGTCGCCGTGGCTGGCAGGTTGCCGGAGTAGAACTGTCTCCACCGGCCGCGCGCTACTGCAAACAGACCTTCGAGTTTGAGGTCTTTGAGGGCTGGCTGGAGGACGCACCCTACGAGACGGGATCCTTTGACCTGACCATCGCTGACAATGTGCTGGAACACACCACCGATCCACGAGGCACCCTGCGCCAGTTGCACTCCCTTACAAAGCCTGGCGGCCATGTGCTGGTGATCGTGCCCACATATGTGAATTCGGGTTTCTTCCGCCTGCTCAACCTTGCCCAGTTCATTCTGCCGCGCAGGTTGTTGGGGACCAAACTCTGCGCAATGCTCAAACTTGACGACTCGGACAGGGGCTATCCCTACCACATCCTGGAATTCAACCGTTCAAACCTGGTCGATCTCGCCAAGAGCGCTGGGCTTGAGATCCTGTCCGTGGAAGGCTCATTGCCCAGACCGGCCCATCTCTTCAAGGTCAAGGACCTCTCGCCCATCAACCGCATCTGGAAGGGCATCTTCATCACCCTCGATCACATGATGGGACTGCGGCTGGCCCCGGCTGCGCGCATCCGCCTGCTGGCCCGGCGGCCCTCTCACTCGACAGAGTAGCCCGCTGCGGGCAGCCCCCGATCAAAGACCCTCGTCCCATCGACTTCGTCCAACAGGATCATCTTTGAACTAAGCAATTCTGTAGCGGCATTGCCGTCGCTTCTACGCCGCGGCACGATGCGCAGGCGCGGGGCGAGGGGTTCCCCTACATCGGTGGCCAACAAGAGCGGCCGCCCTCTGGGACTGGCACGCTCCCCATCGGCAGTTCTCTCCACGAGCACCAGTCCCACCTCCGGGGCCAACAGAATGCGCCCATCCAATCCCACAGTCACCCGATCAAAGGCCACGTCGCGCCCCTTTGGATCTGCAGCCCTGGGGCGCATCCAGACAAGGTAGTCACCGATGGGGATCCGATGTGCAGAGTTCCACAGGATGCCCCCCTCCCTTCGCAGGTCCAGGGACAAATCCAAGCGCCCTCGGCTGCCATGGAGGGTCAATAGATGAGGCCCACGGCTGCCCCAGGTCGATGCCAGATCCACCTCCAGGTCCACCGCAGGAAGGGCTACCAGATCAAATGCGCAGGCTGCTTCCGCACCCAGTTCCAGGGACTGCTCGCTTTGCCCCTCCAGCATCCAGCCAGCAGGAGCGACAATGCGCAGACCCCAAAATCCTTCATCCAAACCCCGCACTACCAAGGTCCCATCCGCCCGCAGGGGCAGACGCACGGTAATGCCTGGTTGGCCTTGGAGAAGCGCGCCCTGGCTTGCAAGTTCCAAGTACATCAACTCGCCGTCCAGGTCACCCTGCACATCAAGATCAAGCGCAACAGACAAGGTACCCCCTTGGGGATCCGGGGCGTTGTAGCTGCCCAGCCAGGCAATTCGGCCATCATCCAACTGCAGGTCAGACACAAATTGCAGGTCCACCGGGTGCTTCTCAATCGGACCCAGGAGGGCAAGGCGAGCCGGCCCCGGAGTCACTTGCTCGAAGAACGCACCGCGCCCTGACAGTTCGCGCTGCTGGGATCCGGCCTGATCCCCAAGAACCACAAGGCTCGGGAATGGCGACTTGTCCCAGCAAATCGCGCTGCCGGGCACTGCCGGGGCCACAATCCAAGCACGCCCCGAGAACTCCGCTGGCGTTGGCATGGCCCCCGAGGTACGGCCGTCCAGATTGCTGGCAGCAGCATCTGCAGGAGTCCAGACCAGGGCCTGATCACAACTCCATTCGGTGCAGGACGGGGGCACGCTCCCCCTGCCTCCGCCAGGTGGAACACGCCTCTTCCCAAACCACAGCAGCCCCCCCCGGGACTGAGGTGCCAGAGCTTCCTGCGCAGCACGGGTCAGATCTTTGGACTCCAACATCACCAGCAGTTCAGGCCGCCGAACCGAGAGCTGCTCCCGCAAGCGCAGCAAGAGAAACTCCGGCAGTGGGTCAACGGGCGCAGGAGACAAGTCGAGTACAAAACCCATGCCCGTGGGGTTGCGTAGATCAAACCAGTGGGCTGCGCCATCAACGGGCGCATGATCCGGAACCCCTGATGATTGCTCGCTGCTGGGCTTGGGCACCAGGCTCACCGGCATGCTCTCGCCTTCCGACACAGCAAGACTGAAGAAGAACCCTGGAGCGCCACACAAGAACCAATCCCGTCCCTCCTCATCACTGAACAAGTAATCGGCTCGCGCGTCGGACACGACCTCTCCTGAAGGATTGAGCACAACAAGAGACGGTCGGCCACAGGCCAGACAGGCAAACAGAACCACAAGCAGGAGACTCCTGCTCATTGATCGCCCTCCACTGCCTTGCGCAACTCAGGAGGAACCACGCCCAGCGCTTCCTCTAAGCGTGCGGTACTGATGCGCCGACACTCGTCCCCCAAAGCCGCAGCGACCACAGCCTGATCAGCACCGGGCACAATCCGATCCATGCTGGAGGTCGGCCAGACAACCCTGGATCGACTGTCCGCCAGGCCAATGCCAATGCCCTCCAGCAGGGCGCGTCCATGAATGGGCGAGTCCCGCGTGAACAAGCTGCGCAGCAGCTCCACCTCGGGCTCATACTCTCGGGCCAGCAGGCGCCCCATGAAAATCCCCAGGGCGCGGCCTGCGCCTGCTCGCAGGGCTTCCCCTTCAGAGCCGCTGCCCAGATCCGCTTCCCCAAGGGCCCGGGCAACCTCTCCCGCCCGTCTGGCCAGGTGGGGCACGCGCCGGGCCAAGGGCGCGTAGGCCTGTTTCCAGCAGGTCCCCTCCAGCACATGCACGACGCGTTCGTCCCCCGTTCGAGCCAGGCCTATCACAGTCTCCCGAATGGCACCGACTTCATCAGGACGATAACCCGCCAGGGTTCGCAGCCCTGCCCCGGCGCCACGACACCAGTCGATCTGGTACTCAGGTGGCACCCCTGCCAGCAGGTTCTCCAGGTTCACCCGCACCGCATCCTTGGGTTGCTGCTTGCGCCGTTCACGCTCTTGAATATCCACCTGCCCATCACCATTGACATCCCCCGCCATGGCGAGTTGTGCGTGATAGAACCCGAGCCCGCGGTGCATGCAGCGCGCTTCCTGATCCGGCAACTTGCTGGCCCAGACGATGGCCTCGTCCCGTGAGACTCCGCTGCTGTGCATTACGAAAGCCCGGGCGTACTGCACGAAACTGAAGCCCTCATAGTGGGACCCTGTTCCTGCAAACTGCTGGGCAGACCAGACCGCCCGCAGGGGCTGCAAGCCGAGCAGGCCCAACAAACACACAAGCCCCCAACCCAGTCTGGCCCGCTGCTTCCATTCCGGCCTCGCGACCACAGCCACCAACATCACTAGAAGCAGGAAGAAGTGCGGAAGAAAGTACCGATAGCCGCCCACCTCCACCGGAAAAGCATGCTTGCCATTGGCCAGGTTGGAGAGAGCAAAAGCCAGAGCAGCCAAGGGAGTCCAAAGCACCAGGGGGAAGAACTTGAGCTGCTCGTAGGCCACGCGACCCGCCTGCTCTCCTCGGACTCCACCCAGGCCCCGCAACAGGCACCAACTGCGACCGATCAGGGGCAGACCCAGAAAGAACAGACAGGACAGCCAAAGGACCAAGAAAATCCAGCCCAGAGCCGGGTGCGTGTCCCCTAGAAAAGGCGCCCGCAGAAGATCCTCGCTCAGAAAAGTCCAGAACCGACTGGCGATCGACGCGCCCCCAACTTCCCCGGACTCCCCCGCAAACTTGGCCGCCAGAAAATGCAGTCCCCGAGGTGAAACATAGAGGTTCATCCAAACCAGGGGAAACAGCCCCAGAGCAAGGCCGGGCCCAGCGTAGCGGAGATCACGCGCAGCCCCGCGCAGGCCACGCACCAGCACATGTGCTCCAAGCATGCAGCCCACGGGAATCACCGCTGCCAGGATCACAAACAGATTGAGCCCCGCCGCCAGGCCCAGCAGGAAAAGCCTGCGCGGGGTGCAGCCCTTCCGATGGGCTGCATCAAAAGCCCACAAGACAAGAGTCATGTAGAACAGGTTCTCAAAGTGATTGCCCGTGCCAATCATGGAATATTTCTGCAGCAACTCGGTGGGCCCCATGGCGAACAAGTAAGCCGCTGCCAGGGCAGCGGTCTCCCCCACCAGACCACGCACCCAGAAGAAAACGAAGATCAGAAGCAACAACCCCAAGAACAGAGGGATCAGCTTGTAAACCAGGTAGCTCGAACCAAAAAGTTCGTAGAGGGGCGCCACCAAGAGCCCATTGATCAAGGCGCCCCCCGAGTTGTCGTAGTGGATCCCAAGGGGCTGATCGAGGCCAAGCTGGAAGAGACGCCCAAGAGCTCCGGAGGGATAGAGCTCATACATGGGGAAGACCAGCTGGTCGAAGGCCTGGGACAACCAATAGATCCGAATCCCAAGGTAGAGCACGCACGCGGCGAGGAGCAGGGCACAGGTGCTGCGCTTCATGGGCGCAATCCTAACCCCCCCAGCCAGCATTCCATGCCTGCTTTCCAAGTTGGGCGAGGGCCCCGCAGGGCTCTGCGGCTGCTTGCCAAGAGCAGGTCCCGGTGATTTTTGAGGATCTTCCATTCCTGGAGGATCCGGTGTGGCCGTTCGAGGCCCCCGAGCCGAAGGACAATGAACAGGTCTACCCATGCAACTCTCAACCATGCGCCGAATCGATGCCCTGGTGGGCCGACCACTCTGCTTCCTGCTTGGCAGCTGGGCGCGCTGTGTTGATCGCCTGAGCGGGGGCTCACATCCCGAGCCGCCCCGGCGCGTGCTTTTCGTGGAACTCTCGGAGATGGGAAGCACGATCATTGCTGCCCCGGCCATCCAGCGCGCACACGCACTCTGCGAGCAGCCCCCCTGCTTCGTGATCTTCAAACGTAACGCGGACTCCCTGCGACTGCTGGGACTCTTCAAGGAAGAGAACATCTTCTGCCTGCCGGACACCAGCCTGATGGCCATGTTCTTCGGTGTGCTGCGCTTTCGGAGCTGGTGTCATCAACGAGGCATCGACACGGTGGTGGACCTGGAACTCTATGCGCGCATCTCTTCGATTCTGACCGTGATCTCGGGTGCGCGCACGCGCGTTGGCTTTCACAACTACCGGGCCGAGGGACTCTACCGGGGCAACCACCTGACCCATCCGGTGAACTACAACGTGTACCAGCACATGAGCGCCAACTTCATGGCCCTGCTCGACGCCCTCGAAAAGCCAGCCAGCGAAGAGCCGGGGCCCCGTTGCGCCCCGCGACCCGCAGAGCAAGTGGTCAGCACTCCGATCAAACTCGACCTCCAGAAACACCTGATGGAGCAGCTCAAGCAGCGCTGCGAACTTCCCGCTGATGCGCAACTGATCATCATCAACCCAGAGGCCGGCACCCTGCTGCCGATCCGCAACTGGGCCCGCAAGAACTTTGCACTGCTCAGCCAGCGGCTTCTGGAGCGCGATGAGCGCAATGTCGTGATCTTGATGGGGGTCCCCGACGGACAGGCTACGATCGAATGGATTCATCAAGAGGTTGACGACCCGCGCTGCGTGAATTTCGTGAGCTGCACCCGCAACCTGGACGATGTGTTGCAGCTCTGCCACCTGTCACGGGTTCTGATCACGAACGACTCAGGGCCGGCGCATTTCGCCACCCTGACCCCGATTCCCATTGTGACCCTCTTTGGCCCGGAAACTCCGACCCTTTACGGACCCCGGGGTCCGCACAACGCCAACCTGTTTGCAGGCTTGGCCTGTTCTCCTTGTCTGACCGCCTTCAATCACCGCAACAGTGGCTGCACGGACAACATCTGCCTGCAGAGGATCAGCGTTCAACAGGTTCTCGACGCATCCTGCAAGCTGATGGACGACGCTGCACAGGCAGGGCCGGCATGAGCAGCGCCGGCCAGGGAAAGGTGCCTCCCAAGACAGAGCAGGCGCAGACCGTGGCCTGCGCCCTCTGCCAGTCCGAAGCCCAAAGCCCCTTTCAGGAACGGGAGGGCTTCCAGATCGTGCGCTGCCAGGACTGCGGCCTGCGCTATGTATCCCCGCGACTTTCAACCGCAGCCCTCGACCGGGAGTACAACGACCAACAGGCCTCCCCCACGCCCTACTACATCAACACGGCCCCAGAAGATCGGCGCACCTTTGAAGATCGACTGGGCCGAATCGAAAAGCACACCCGACCAGCCCACCTGCTCGACCTGGGTTGCGGGCCCGGCACCATGTTGCAGGTGGCCAGCGAGCGCGGCTGGCAGGCGGTGGGCGTGGATCTCAATCGCACCAGTGTCGCCCACGCACAGTCCCTCGGATTGAACGCGCTGGCGGGCACCTTTCCCCACCCGGAGTTGGGGGATCAACGCTTTGACGCCATCACAATGAACGACTTCATTGAGCATGTACCCGATCCGGTGGGGATCCTGGGTCAGGTGCGCCAGCACCTCTCCCCCGGAGGAGTCGCGTTCCTGACCACACCAGATGCGGGCTCCTTGATGGCGCGCTTGTTCGGCGCCTCCTGGCTGCATGTGAAACCAAGAGAGCACCTGTTCTATTTTGACCGGGCCAACATCCGTGACCTGTGCCAGCAGGCGGGTTTGGAGCCCCTCTGGATGGGAGCCATGGGCCGCCGCCGCAACCTGCGGGTGGTGCGCGAACGCTTAGGCGAGTACTCGTCACTGGCGGGCAAGGCAGCAGGCCTCATGCTGCCCACTGCCTTGGTCCGTCGCTGGCATGTTCCCATCAACCTGCTGGACGAGGTCGGTCTGATTGCCCGCGCCCGTAACTGAACTGCGCGGTCTGGCCGGAGTCCTGCTCCTGGCCTGTGCTGCTTTTGCTCCGGCCCTGGTGGGCGGCTTCGCCTATGACGATTCCGAAGCGATCCTCCACAACCCGGTGGTGCAAGGCAAGTTGCCAGCGAGCGCGGCCTTCGGTCAGGACTACTGGCACCATTTTGCCGACGCGGGACACTACCGTCCCCTGGCCACCTTGACCCTTCGCTGGGATGCAGGTCTTTGGGGAACCGATGGACGGGGTTTTCACGCTACGACCCTTGGCCTGCACCTGTGCGTTGTGCTGTTGATGGGCCTGCTTCTTCGACGGGTCCTGCCAGAATCGCGAAGCGCCATCTTGGGCCTCGCATTTTTTGCCTGCCACCCGGCCCTGGCTGATTCAGTCGCTTGGATCAGCGGCCGCACTTCAAGTCTGTGCGCGATCGGAGGCCTTGTTGGCCTGCTGTTGATGCTGGGGCGCACTGATGCCAGAGCCAGCGAGAAACGCGTGGCCCTGGGCGCCGCGCTGGCCCCATTTCTCGCTTGCCTTGGCAAGGAAGAGGGTCTGGTCTTCGTACCCTTTGCAATCCTCCTGGGCCATTGGTATGGCCGCGGTCGCGCGGCCTGGATGGGTGCGCTGGCGGGCCTGGCTTTGGCCGCTGGCCTGCGTGCTCTGGCTCTTGGTTCCGCGATCCCCGCGGCCCACGGAGCCCCTCTGGGAGACCTGCCCCTGTTCGAACGCGTCCTGACCGGAGGCCTGGCATGGATCGGAGGCCTGGGCCTGGTGGCCCTGCCATGGAAATTCCCCCCAGGCCAGGGCAATCTGCAGGCTCACTCCCTGGGACCGGCGGGCCCCTGGCTCGCGGGGCTCTTTCTGTTGTCCTGCCTGGCACTGGCTGCATTGGCCTGGCACAGGCGCAGGCACTCGCCAGTTCTGGCAGGCAGCCTGCTGCTGGTGCTCGCGAGCATCCTTCCGACTCTTGAGATCATCCCCGCAGGCGAAGTCTTCGCACCCCGCTACCTCTACCTGCCCCTGCTCCTGGCCGCTCCCCTCACGGGAGCGCTGTTGGCCCAGGTACCTCGCAAAATCCTGGCAGTCCTGCTGCTGCTCTGGATTCCCTTGGGCTGGCAAGCGAGCCAACCCTACACCTCGCGCGCCGCCTATTGGAAGGCACGCATGGAGTTCGGAGAGGAAACCCCCATGGGTTGGAACGCACTGGGCAACGCACACCTGGAGGAACAACAATCCGGCCTCGCACGCCTCGCCTTTGAGCACGCGATTGAACTTGACCCAAGCTACAGTCGGCCCTGGGTCAACCTGGGCACCTTGACCTGGACCGAACTCGGACCAGAGGCCGCGCACCCGATTCTGGAGCGCGCCTGCAAGGAAGGACCAAACAACCCCGCGGCCCATGCAAACCTGGGCGCCCTGCTCTTGAAGCTACAACAGCCAAACGAGGCCGAACGACACTACACCCGAGCCATCGAGCTGGCCCCAGGACGCGGGGCCCACTGGCGCGGACTGGGCCGGGCCCTGCTTGATCAGGGCCGCCGAGGGGAAGCACGCACCGCGCTGGAGACAGCCTTGCAGAAACTCGGCCAAGATCCCGCCTGCGAGACCTTGCTTCGGAGAATCCAAGAGGGTTGACTGATCCGCCCATGCGGCCAGCCCAGGCAATCCCGTCCCTTCTCCTGCTCCTACTGGCAGGTTCCTGCGAGCCTGGCGCAAGCAGCGAGGAGGGGTCCCTGCCGCCACCCAGCGGAAAGGAACTCTACAACGACCGCGGCGCCGCGGCTTGCGTGCTCTGCCACGCAACAGATGGCAGTGGCACCCTCTTGGGGGTGGATCTGCGAGACAAGGGTGCTCACTGGGACGAAGAAAAACTCAGCGCCTACATCGCCGATCCAGAGGCCTACGCAACCAACAACGCACATGTCGAACATGTGCGCATGCCACAGCCGCCCCCCATGAGTGATCGGGACCGAGCAACGCTGGCACGCTACACCCTGGGCCTGATGAAACCCAGGCAACCCTAGGCGGGCCAACTGAACGTCATGTCAAGGTCGCAGCAACCGTCGAGAGTTGCATGCACCGGACATCCGAGCGCAGCCTGTTTCAAGCGCTCCCGATCCTTGGCATCGTCAATACCCGCCACCTCTATCTGCACCTCGAGGCGCTCTATCTTGCGCACAGGAGCAGTGGCCATGACCTTGTTGACCTTGATGCTGGCACCTCCAAGATCGAGGCCATGGCGCTCGGCCATGATACCCATCAGGGTCATGATGCAAGTGCCTAGAGCCGTGGCAACCAGATCCGTAGGAGAGAACGACTCACCCTTGCCCTGGTTGTCCAGCGGGGCATCAGTCTTCAGAACGCAGCCCGAGGGTGCGTGCACCGCGCTGGTGCGCAGGCCCCCCTCGTAAGTGATGTTGATCTCAACCATGGACTGAGTCTAGCGCGCTGCACGAGCCCCAAGCATCTGCCAGAAGCAGACCAGCCCTCAGCGCCCGTCGAATACGATCTCGCCATCCACCAGAGTCAACAAGACCTTGGCCCCCAGGAGTTGGCCGGCGCTCTTTGAATCCAGGGTGAACGGATCCAGATCCAGGACCGTTCCATCGAGGACGTAGCCCACCAACAAGCTACCCCGGATGGTCTCCTCCCCCAGGGCGAAAGCCGCACCGCTGGTAAAGGCCCCCACAGCCTCCGCCGCGCTCAAGCGCTGGCCAGGCAGCCAGCCCCCTTCAGGTTTGCCCTCTGCGTCCTGGCGGGTGATGGCCGCATAGATCCCTTCCAAGGGATTCGGTCGTTCCACGGGAAAGTCGCTGCCAAAGGCCAGAGGTGCAGCTTCAGAATGCAGGCGTCGCCATGCGTAGGCTCCCCGCACGCGCGCCGCCCCCAGCCGATCCTCGGCCCAGCGCAAGTCACTGGTCGCGTGGGTGGGCTGCATGGAAGGGATCACCCCAAGCGCAGCCAGACGATGCCAGTCCGCCGGGGCCACCACCTGGGCGTGCTCCAGACGCGGACGCAGACGATGCAGAGAGGGAAGTTCGCCCGCCACCACCCCGTAGGCGTCCAGGACCTGACGCACTGCCGCGTCTCCAATCGCATGGGTTGCCGGCTGCAGTCCTGCTTCTGCGCAGAGACGCACCAGCCGCACCAACTCCAGATCTTCAAAACGCTGGAGTCCCCGGTGTCCTGGCTCGTCGCTGTAATCCGCCAATAGCCAAGCTCCACGGGATCCAAGGGCACCGTCCACCATCAACTTGACACCAGCCACTTGGAAACGACTGTCCGCGAGAGCCGCCAATCCGTACAACTCGTTCACCCTCAGAAGAGAGTTCCCCGGCAGATAGGCCGCCACCCGCAGGGGCAATTGACCCTCGTCCCGTAGTTGAGAAAGAACCTCGAGGGTCAAGCGATCCGTGCCCATGTCGTGCACACAACAAAGGCCCACGGCGAGAGCCCGGTGCACCCCCGCCAGAATCCGCCGACGCACATCTTCTTTCCGTGCCGGTGGCAGCCAACGGGTCACGCGTCCCATGGCACGATCAATCAGGACTCCCGTAGGCCGGCCCGCTTCATCCCTCAGGATGCGGCCGCCGCTGGGATCCGGCTCCCCGCTGTCCTCGCCCACGAGCCCCGCCAACTCAAGCGCCGCGTGATTCACCAAGACGGCGTGACCATCGATGCGATCGAGCAGAACAGGATTGCCCGGCACAGCCTCCGAGAGGGCCGCGTGGTGGGGAAACTCCGCCCCTTCCCAGCGGGTCTGATCCCAGCCCCGCCCTAAGACCCAAGCACCCGCGGGCAGATTCTCCGCGGCGGCGGTCACCAACCTGATCAATTCGGAATAGGACTGCACCCCCACCAGATCCACCTGTTCGAGCATCTCCCCCAGACCCAACAGGTGCCCGTGAGCATCCTGCAAACCAGGAATCAGCACTGCACCGTCAAGATCGAGTTCGGCAGCCGCTTGTCCCAGGGCGCGCAGCTGCTCCAGATCCCCCGATGCCACGATCTTTCCGTCCTTGACCAGCAGCGCTGGCACGGGATCGAGGGCAAGCAACCTCCCATCCTGGGAGGCAGTCACTCCCGGCCGAATCGTGCCCCCATGAATCAACAGGTCCTGGGGCGAAAACAGGGCGGCGGCGGAGAGGGCAAGAAGACCAAGGTTCATGGCACCACTGTAAGGTCCGCCGTCAAGGCAGCGCAGCAAAATGGCAGGGCCGCCTACCCAAGACCGTATGGTCTCCCCCATGGAAAGCCTGAAAGGAAAGACCGCCTGGGTCACTGGTGCCTCCGCAGGCATCGGCGCCGCCACCGCCCGCGCCCTTTGCTCTGAGGGAGCCCATGTGCTGCTCTCAGCCCGGCGCGCTGATCGGCTTGCCGCTCTGGCAGAAGAACTGGACAGCGCCGAGGTCCTGCCCCTGGATGTGTGCGATGCGGCTCAGGTCAAGGCCGCTGTGGCCGGTCGCCAACTCGATGTGGTTGTGGCCTGCGCAGGTCTGGCCCGAGGGTTGGATCTCATCCAGGATGGAAACCCAGAGGACTGGGCGGTGACCCTGGACACGAACCTGAAAGGTGTGCTGCATGTGGTGCACGCGGCCCTGCCCGCCATGCTCAAGCAAGGACATGGGGATCTGGTGCTTCTGGGCAGCGTGGCGGGCCGTCAGGTCTACCCCGCGGGCAATGTCTACAACGCGAGCAAGTACGGAGTGCGAGCGGTCTATGAATCCCTGCGCATGGATGCGGGTGGCAAGGGTGTGCGCTTTACCACGGTGGATCCGGGCATGGTGCAATCTGAGTTCACCCTGGCGCGCCTGGGAGATCCGGAGGCAGCCGCCAAGGTCTATGAGAACATGCAGCCCCTGACGCCTCTTGATGTGGCCGAGGCAGTGCTCTTTGCGGTCACCCGCCCGGCCCATGTCAACATCGGCGAAATCGTGCTCTGGCCCACCTGCCAATCCTCAACCCGAGACGTGAGTCGGGACTCTTGAACCCTTCCGGGTCCCGGGCCTCTACAATCAGGACTGAACCTCTTCAAGAACGCAACCCGACCCCATGCCCCCTCCCCCCGACGAACTCGACCGCGAGATCAACGACGCGCTCTCCGGCCTCAACCTGCAGGACCTGGGCAAACAGGAGGAGTCCGAGGAGAACGATGGCGAGCGACTTTGGACCGGCACCATCCAGGGCATCAATGGAAACGATGTGATTGTGGACATCGGCCCGCGCACCCAGGGGGTGGTCTCCCGCAGTGAGTTCGAGGAGGACCCGGTGGTGGGCAGCAGCATGCGATTTGCCCTGCACGGCAGAGAGGATGGCCTCTGGCTCCTG
Source organism: Planctomycetota bacterium (assembly GCA_002686945.1). Classification (GTDB taxonomy): domain Bacteria; phylum Planctomycetota; class UBA1135; order UBA1135. The sequence continues at coordinate 46,379 of NYYZ01000002.1, read as the reverse complement.
TCCCTTACTGGCGCCAAGGAAGTGGCCGCCTGGAATGAACTCGAACCTGGGTCCCATGTGCGCGCCCGCGTCAGTGGCCAGAACAAGGGAGGTCTGGAACTATTGATCGGCAAGCACCGAGCCTTCATGCCCGCCAGTCAGGTGACTATCGGACATGAGGAGGACCTCGCGCGCTTCATCGGCCAGACAATACTGGCGGAAGTGATGGAGATCGACCGCGACAAGGACCGGGTGCTGCTCTCCAGACGCAAGGTCCTGGAGACCGAACGCCGGGCAGCCCAGGCGGAAGCAGCGGGCAGCCTGCAGACAGGCACGATTACCAAGGGCAAGGTCTCGCGCCTGGAGCCCTTCGGGGCCTTCGTCGACCTGGGCAATGGACTGGAGGGCCTGCTGCATGTTTCCAACATCAGCCACAAGCGGATCGAGGATGCGTCAACCGAGCTGGAACAAGGCCAGGAAGTCGAGGTCAAGATTCTCGAAATCAAGGACGGCGGCAAGCGCATCGGCCTGGGCATCAAGCAACTCCTGCCGGACCCCTGGGATGATGTGCACGAGCGCTTCCCCGCGGACCGGGAGGTGACCGGCAAGGTCACGCGCCTGGCGGACTTTGGGGCGTTTATCGAATTGGCCCCGGGTCTTGACGGCCTGCTGCATGTTTCTCAACTGGGCAAGGATCGGGTTCGTCGCGCCGGAGATGTGCTTTCCATGGGCGAGGAAGTCACCGTGCGCGTGAGCGGCGTGGACTCCGCAGCCAAACGCATTTCCCTCACCCGCCTGGACTCCCGCGGAGCCGTCTTGGGTTCAGAAGATGCGGTGGACAGCGACGTGATCGACAAGAACCTGGCACGACCCGGGGAAGGCAACCTGGGCACCAACTTGGGCAATCTCTTCCGCGATGCCCTCAAGAAGAAGCAGGACGAACCCGATTAGGGCGCTGCAGGCGATCCGACCGGGACTCAGTAGCTCTCATCGGAGTTCGGGAACTCCAGGCTGCGGACATCGGCTTTGTAACGCCTGAACGAGTCTTGCATGTCCTCGGCCACGCTGCCGTAGCGCCGCACAAAGCGCGGATGGAAGCGCGTATAAAGCCCGAGCATGTCATGGCTCACGAGAATCTGGCCATCCACATGGGGGCCCGCACCGATGCCAATCACGGGCACCTGCACCGCAGCGGCTACTTCCTTTGCCAACTCCGAAGGCACTTTTTCAATAACAATGGCGAAGGCCCCCGCTTCTTCCAGCAAGGTTGCGTCCCGCAGCAAAGTGTCGGCCTCCTCCTGCTCCCGGGCACGCACCTTGTAGGTGCCAAAGGAATGAATCGACTGGGGAGTCAAACCCAGATGGCCCATGACCGGAATACCCACGCGCACCATGCGCCGGACCGCTTCGCAGACTACCTCACCGCCTTCGACCTTGACCGCTTCGACGCCGGCCTCTTTGACCATTCGTCCGGCGCTGCGCAAGGCGTCATCCACATTGACCTGATAGCTCATGAAGGGCAGGTCCCCCACCACCAGGGCGCGCTCCACTCCGCGACGCACGAGCGCCGCATGGTAGAGCATGTGTTCCAATGTCACGGTCACGGTGGTATCAAGGCCCTGCACCACCATTGCCACCGAATCCCCCACCAAGATCACGTCGATCCCTGCAGCATCGACCAACCCCGCCATGGTGCAGTCATAGGCGGTCAGGCAGGCAATCTTCTCCCCGCGAGCCTTCATCTCCCGCAGGACCTGGGTGGTGACCTTTTTCTCGAACCTCTCGTCTTGAATGGACATGGCTGCATTCTAGCCTGCCGGAGTCATGAGGGGCCCAGACCCGCTGCAGGTCTTCGAGGATAGCCCTCAGGAGTTCCCCAGGCTGTACAGACACTGGGCGGCCCCTGCCCCGTCAATGGCCGCACTCATGATGCCCCCGGCCCAGCCAGCTCCTTCCCCCACCGCCTGCAGGTTGGAGAAACCCCGCACCAGCCGCGTCTCGCTGTCCCTGGGAATGCGAATCGGCCCGGAACTTCGGGACTCGACCCCCAAGAGCAGCCCATCGGAGCCGCTGTAGCCCGGGATCTGTGCCTCGAAGCGCTTGAGGGCCTGACGCAGGGCCAAGGTCACGAAACCCGGAAGCAACTCATCCAAGCGCGCGGCCTGGGCCCCAAAAACCAGACTGGTCTTCAGTTCGCCGCTGCTCAGACGACCGGCAAGGAAGTCGTCCGCCCGCTGGGCAGGGGCGGCATAGGTCCCGCCCCCCGCCTCGAACGCGGCACGTTCTTGTTCGTGCTGAAAATTTGTTCCCCGGAAGGGGTCGTCTGCGGCCCCCGCAAACTGATCCGGGTTGACTGTCACCACCAAACCGGAGTTTGCCCAGGGTGACGAGTGGGTCGCGTTGCTCATGCCGTTGGTGCAAAGAGTCCGCTCTTCGTTCACACTGGCCACGACCCGACCCCCGGGGCACATGCAGAAACTGTGAACGCTCTGGGTCTGGCCACTGCCCTTACAGGTCAGACTGTAGGAAGCAGGACCCAGAAGCTCTGCCTCCGAGCCATAACGGGCACTGGTAATCATCTCCTGAGGGTGCTCAATACGGACGCCGAACTGAAACGCCTTGGCCTCGAAGGGAACTCCCTGACCCGCCAGGATGCGCCACGTGTCCCGAGCGCTGTGCCCCGTGGCCAAGATCAATCCATCACAGGCAAGCGGTCCTTGGGATGTGCGCACGCCCGTTACGCGACGGGGCGGTCCCTCATCGAGTTCAAGGCCCTCAAAGCGCGTGTCAAAGGCAAAGGTCACCCCCGCATCGATCAGGCGTTGGCGTAGTCGGGGCAGAAGCGCGTGCAAGCCCTCGGTTCCAATATGCGCTCGCGCGTCGAAACGAATCTCTGCGGGGGCGCCGCAAGCAACAAGCTCCTCAAGAATCGGCACCTCCAGGGGATCGTCGATACGGGTGTACAACTTGCCATCGGAGTAGGTGCCGGCACCACCTTCCCCGAAGAGCAAGTTGGTTTCTGGGTCGAGGGCTCTGCCCCGGTGGAAGGGAACCAGACGGCGGTGACGGTCCTCCAGCACCGCGCCCCTTTCGAGCACCGTCACGGAGGCGCCACCAAGGGCCAGGGGCAGTGCCGCAAAAACTCCCGCCGGTCCACTGCCCACCACCACGATGTGTCCCCGGCCTATAGGCCCTGCGTGTTTGTCCGGCATCAAGCTGCCCGGAATTGGCGCGGGGCGCAGGTATCCACTGCGCTCTTCACGCGCCAGGGCGCGGGACTGAAAGCCCGCACGCACCACCAGATCAACCTGCACCGGCAGACGCGGGGGCCGCCTGCGCGCATCCACCGAACGGCGGGCGATGCGCGCCCCACGCAAGTCCAATTCACCAATCCCAAGGCGTCTGGCTGCACGGGCCAGCAGCTCAGAATCCCCCTCTTCCAGGCTCTGCACAAGGCCCGTGAGACGCAGGGTGACGAGGGGTTCGGGACTGGTCTGGGCCATAATTTTTGAGGCCTGGCTGAATACTCTGCTGGCCACGCAGGCAGCCATCTTGCCACATGAGCCCAGCTTGCCCCATATGGGAATCGACACGGACGAGATCAGAGCCAACTGCCCCACCCCCATAGCTCAGACTCTAGGGCGTGCAGGACCCAAGCAACAAGCAAGAGCAACTCGAGGCAGACAGCGAGCACGCCCAAGCCAAGGCCTGGCTGGCAGAGTTGCTAAAGGACAATCCGCCCTGCCCCGGAGCCCGTGGAGTCCTGGCAGTGGACCCAGACGACTCCCCTGAGTTCGCTGCCAGCCTGCGGGAAGAGGCCCACGCCGAACACCATCTGGTGCGTCGAGGCCAGGACCATGGTCACTGGCTCGAGCTCAGAGAGCGCGGTGGAGAACAGGAGCCGAAAGCACGCTTCAGCGCCGCCGAACCGATCTTGCTGCCGAGGCACTTTGATCCCCAGGACCTGGAACCCGAGGCTGGTCTGGAGTTACTCCAGACCCTCTCCCAGCAAGAGGACTTTCTTGCCTGGTCCACAGAATTGGCGGGCCGCGCGGGTTTCTCATGTCAACCCGACCAGGAACCGCTCAAGGATCCGGCGCGCGACTGCTGCAAACTCAGTTTCCAGAAGCCAGGCGCCGCGCGCACTTGGGCCAAAGCCAGCATGCTCTCTGATTTTCCTAGCGAGACCTCCATGCGCCTGCGTCTCTCGGCGGGCAGAGAACCCGAAGACGAAGGCAACCGGGACTTGCCCACTCTCCGTACGGTGGCCGAACTGGGGCAGGCCCTGCTACCTGGCATGAAGACAGTCGCCAGAGATGCGCCCCTGCAGGGGCAACTCACCAACCTGCTTGGAAGTCCACCCCTCTTGACCCAGGCAATTGCCTATTGGAATACGCCCGGCGGTGGAGCCTTGTTCCATCACGATGCCTTTGACGAACCGTTGATTGGCGGCCAGCGGGGAGTCTGCTTCGTGCAGGCCGCCGGGCGCAGCGCCTGGCTGGCACTCTCATCTCAAGATCTCGCCCATGAAGTCTTGGGGTTTCTGCGCGAACTCTTGAGCGGAGACTGGCACCACCTGGAAGAGGACCTGATTCCAAACGCCGCTGCCAGAACCACCCTGATCGGACTTGCCAGCGATCCCGAGAAAGTGATCGATCAGTTGATCCTGCCGGGTTGCGGCCAACTGGCAGCAATCGTCAACCTGGCACCTACCTTCACCGCTCAGTTGGCGGACAGGGGCCATGCCCTGGTGCTGGATCCCGGCGATGTCTTGCTGCTGCCAAACCAGGGCCTGCGAAAAACCCTGCTGCACTCGGTCTTTTGCGCCTCGAACGAGGCCACCTACGGCCTCTCCATGGCGATCCGTGAAAGCCACCCCGTACGTGAGTTCGACCAGACCGTGCATCGTTTGGGAGCAGGACGAAAAAAGAGTCGTTCTGGCGAGCACGGTTCCGCCAAGCGCAATTCAAGAGGACGGGGCAGACGCCCGAAAGGGTAGAGTCTCACCCAACCATGGCCTCCGCCCGTAGCATGAGCAAGACCAACGACGCGACTCTGGAGCAGATCCTTGGCGCCCACGGGGGCGGCCAGTTGTTGGAAATCGACGACACAGGTCAAGGGCCGCGCATCATGCGCGCCACCAGTACGCGACCGGAAAGCCCCTTGGACCTGTCCAGCTTGAGCGCTGGCCTTGCCCCCGGAACTCCCCTTCTGGTGCAGGTCCCCTCCCAGCCCAGCTCCCAGGATCTGACCGCCTGGCGCAACGCTCTCTGGCCAGAATTTCATGTGGGTGCCCTCTGGACCAGCGTGGCGGGACAATTGACTCAGACCACCCTGCAAGGAATGCAAGCAAACAAGGGCCCCGGTCAAGTCGCCGGGGTGATCCTGATTGCTGCCCCGCGCCACGAAGTCCTGGCACCCAAAGCCACCATGGAGAAGTTCGACGCAAATGCGGCGGGCTGGAATGGTTTTCCTGGAACTCCAAGTTACCGACACTTCCGCTGGATGCGACGCACAGTTGCGGACCTCGCGGGCAAGGGCTCCTTCAAACGCATCCTGGACTTTGGTTCAGGTGCGGGCTGGGTTGGCATCGAAGCGGCCTTGAAGAACCCCGGCGCGTCCCTGGCGGCCTTTGATCCTTCCCCGGAGATGGTACGCATCGCCAACGAAAACGCCCAAGCCCAGAACATTAGCGAGTTCACCGGACGCGTTGGTTTCGGCGAAGCGCCGCCCTTTCCCGGCGCGGGCGAGGCGCAATTTGATCTTGTACTCTCTTCGGGAGTGATCAGTTTCTCGTCCGACCCGGAGGCCTGGCTCGACGGATTGGTAGCCACATTGGCCCCCGGAGCAACACTGGTGATCGGCGATGCACACCGAGGCTCTTTGGGATTCAAACGGCGACGACAGAAAAAACCTCTGCTCCCTGTGCGCGAGTTGTCTGCCTGGCACCGAGAGGATGTACGACGTGCGCTGGAACGGCGGGGTTTGAGCTTCGAGTGCTGGGGGGGCTACCAATTGACCCGCCCAATCCCCGAGTTGATGCATCTCAATGAGACACGGCTCAATGGCCTTTTGGCCTGGCCACTCTTGCTGCTCAATCAAAGTGCCGCAGCCCTCAACCGCAGCCTTGGGCTGCCTGGTCAGGACTGTTTTGACTCCTGGGTCATGAGACTCTCACGGCCCCTGGGTTGATCCGCATGTTAGCGGAATGTCTTCACCCCCCACTCACGCCAGATTTCTGCCCATTCCCGCCAGAGCAAGCGAAGAAAAAGCAACCTGACGCCCTCAGCAGGGTTGAAAGCCCGAAGATAGGAGAACTGCCCTTCGGCCTTCGATTCTCCTCTGAGACAAACGAAAACGACCATGATCAAGACCACTCAAATCCTCAAGCTCCTGGCGCCCTTCGCGCTGCTCCTCCCCGCCCAGGCCCAGAACTGCGAGCAGGACTCCTGCGGAAACCAGGAACGCGCCCAACGCACCTCTATTCAGGACCCTGCTGACCGGCCCAGCGATCGCTCGGCTATCCGCAAGCGCCTGCTCAAGAAGTATGACGCCAACAAGGACGGCAAGCTCGATCGCAAGGAGCTGGCCCAGGCCCGCAAGGACGGCGCCCTCCCCGCACGCGGTGGCGACGGTCAGAAACCCAAGGACGGCAAGGGCCAAGAGCCTAAGGACGGCAAGGGCAAAAAGCCCAAGGACGGCAAGGGCAAGAAGCCCAAGGATGGCAAAGGACAAGAGCCCAAAGATGGGGCAAATCGGCGCGCCCGCTTCCTGAAGAAGTACGACACCAACAAAGACGGCAAACTCGACCGCAAGGAACTGGCCCAAGCAAGGAAAGACGGTGCTCTTCCAGGACGGGGCGAAGGCGGTGAAGACCCGAAGCCCCAAGAACAGAGAGGTCGTCGAGCCCGCCTCCTGAAGAAGTACGACACCAACAAGAACGGCAAGCTCGACAAGAATGAACTGGCTCAGGCCAAGAAAGACGGCGCTCTTCCCGAGAGAGGCGAGGAAGGCGAAGGTCGCAAGAAGCCCAAGGACGGCGAAGGCCGCAAGAAGCCCACGGACGGCGAAGGGGAAACCCCCAAGAAGCGCAAGGGCAAGCGCGGCAAGATCGGCTGAGCCCAACTTGGCCCCCTCCCTGCTACGGCGAACCCGTGAAGGAGAACAAGGCGCCCCTGGATGATCTCATCCGGGGGCGCCTCGTATTGGTGCGGAGTCAATTGATTGTCCGTTGGCGCTCGACCCCACGGCCTCTTGCTCCGCCCTCCTTAGGAAGCCCCGTCCACCGCCTGTCCAGGGGATGAATCTTCCGGGGCCTTCTGGCGCTCGTCCTCAAGCAACTTGAGCGCCGCGTTGGCACGCCCGCGACCCTCGTACTCCTGCCAGCTCGCAGTGCCATAGTCGATCAACTTGGCAAGCATGCCGGGCAAGTCTTCACGTGAGACAATCGCGTCCAACTGTCCTTTGTTCATCAAGAATTCCGCTCGTTGAAATCCCGGTGGTAGCTCCTGGCGAATCGTGCTGGCAATGACCCGTGGTCCAGCAAAACCGATCAAGGCCCCCGGCTCTGCCAGAGTCAGGTCGCAGACCGATGCAAAGGATGCGGTCACACCTCCAGTAGTTGGGTTGGTCATGACACAGATCGACAGGCCCCCGGCATCGGACAATTCCGCCAGGGCTGAACAGGTCTTGGCCATCTGCATCAGTGAGAGCATGCCTTCGTGCATGCGCGCCCCTCCAGAACTGGTGAACAGCACCAAGGGCAGGCGTTGCGCCTGGGCGGTCTCCGCCGCCAGAGCGATCTTTTCGCCCACCACTTCACCCATCGAGCCTCCCAGAAAGCCGAAGTCGAGCACTGCAAGAACCACAGGCCGACCTTGGATCTCGCCCGTACCACAAAGGAGCGCCTCGTTCTGACCCGTACGCTTGACCGTTCGCTCAATCTTTTCTTCGTAGGACACCGAATCCACGAAATTCAGGCGGTCGAGACTGGTCAGATCCGCAAAGAGTTCCGTCCAGCTACCCTCATCCAGTGTGGACTGAACGCGGGCGGGACCTGGCAGGGTGAAGTGAAACCTGCACTTGGGACAGACCATGCCCTTCTCTTCCAATTCCTTGCGGTAGATCGTTGTGGTGCAGCCTTCGCACTTCATCCACAAGCCGCCTGGCATGTCCTTCTTCTTGAAACGCAGACGAGAGATGCGCCCGGGCTTGCTCTCTTCTTCAGGTTTGCTGCTTGCCATGGGAATCAAGAAGGTTGGGATTCAGGAGGGATTCGTCGCCACAGCGGCCTCGGCCAATTGTCTGAACTCATCGATGCGCTGCTTCACATCCGGCGCGCCAAAGATTGCCGAGCCGCTGACCAGGACATCGGCCCCGGCTTCCGCGCAGAGTGGCAGGGTCTCGCCATTCAAGCCCCCATCCATCTGCACATGCCCCTGGAAGCCAATCCGGCGCAGTCGCCTGGTCTTGTCCAATACCTCGGCCATGAACGACTGGCCGCCAAAGCCGGGGAAGACGCTCATCACCAGCACCATGTCCAACTCGTCAAGCAGGGGCTCCCATGGCTCAAGAGGCGTGTCGGGGTTCAAGGCCAGACCAACCTTTGGAATGCCGTGCTCGCGGCAAGCGGCGATCACCTCCCTGGCACCCTCAAGGCCGTCCACGGCTTCCGCGTGAAAAGTCCAGACATTGGCGCCGGCCTTGGCGTAGGCCTCGACCCAGCGACATGGATTCTCAATCATCACATGAACATCCAGGGGCGCCTGAGCCACCCTCGCCAGGGCCGCCACCACAGGAGGTCCGATGGTCAGATTGGGCACAAAGTGCCCGTCCATCACATCGACATGCAGCCAATCAGCCCCCGCCTCTTCGATGCGACGCACCTCTTCAGCGAGACGTGAAAAATCACAAGAAAGCAAGCTGGGAGCAATCAGCATGGGGCGCGGGGACATGGGCCAAGGGAGGAATCCGTGCGGTGAACACTTGGAACACTCTCAGCCTAATCAACCGCCCCTTGGACGAGACCCCAAAATCCGAACTTTGAGGGGGACGCCCTGCCTCACTCAGGCGCCAAGGCGGCAATCCCCGGCAGAATCTTGCCCTCAAGCAATTCCAGGGAGGCCCCGCCCCCCGTGGAAACATGATCCACTTTCTCGGCCAATCCAAGTTGCCCGATTGCTGCCACGGAATCCCCGCCCCCCACCACAGTCAGGGCCTTGGCATCTGCCAGGGCGCGGCCCATGGCCCGAGTTCCTTCACAAAATGCCTCGAACTCAAAGACCCCCATGGGCCCATTCCAGACCACGGTGCCCGCCTGACCCACACGCTCGGCAAAGGCCGCTTCGGTGGCGGGGCCGATGTCGAGGCCAATGCGCCCCTCTGGAATCTCCAGCCCACAGACCTCGGCCACCGCATCCGCGCCAAAGTGATCCGCCACACGATGATCCAATGGCAGACAAAGGTCCACTCCACACCGCTTGGCTTTCTCCATGGCCGCACGACAGGTTTCCAAGTGCTGTTCTTCAAAGAGGCTGCCGCCAATCGAGTGTCCCTGGGCCGCAAGAAAGGTGTAAGCCATGCCGCCACCGACCAGGAGAGCATCCACCTTCTCCAGGAGGGCATCAACCACCACCAGCTTGTCGGAGACCTTGGCACCTCCGAGAATCGCCACCAGGGGACGACGAGGATCTTCCAAGACCTGCCGAAAGGCGTCCACTTCTGCTGCAAGCAACAAGCCCGCCGCAGAAGGCAGATGCCGCGCAATTCCCGACACAGATGCATGATCCCGATGGCAGGCACCAAAGGCATCGTTGACAAAGGCACTCCCCAGGGACGCGAAGGCCCTGGCCAATTGATCGTCGCCTTTGGTCTCACCCCCATGAAAGCGCACATTTTCCAGCAGCACGACTGAACCCGGGGGAGCCCCCTGGATGCCTGCCTGAGCCACAGGCCCTACGCTTTCGTCGAGCTTCACCACCTGAGTGCCCAGCAATTCCGCCAGTCGCACGCCGATCACATCGACCCGCAACTCCTCCACCACCTTGCCCTTGGGTCGCCCAAAGTGACACAGGCAAACCGGTCTGGCCCCACGCTCCAGCAAATCACGAAGTGTGGGCAAGGCCGCGCGGATGCGCGTGTCGTCGGTAATGCGGCCGTCCCCATCCACGGGCACATTGAGATCCACCCGCAAGAGAACCGTGCGGCCTTCCACGGGCAGGTCGGCCAGTGCGCGACAGGTGAGACTCATGGACTCTCGGCGTGTGATTCAGGAAGCAGGAGATCGGGGAACAAGCTTCAGGCCATCCCCAACCGCACTCAGCGGGCCCTCTTGCGGGACGCCGCCTTGCGGGTAGCCTTGAGTTTCATCTTGTGGGAGTAGCGCATCAACTGCACAACACGGCTGGAATAACCCCACTCGTTGTCATACCAGGAAATCACCTTGACGGTCTTGTCAGCGATCACCATGGTGGCCGAGCCGTCCACGATCGAGGAATGGGAGTCTCCCACGATATCCTGAGAAACAATCAGGTCCTCCGTAAAGGCCAAGACGGGCTTCATGGCCTTGGTCTTCGCAGCCTTGGCAAAGGCAGCGTTGACCTGCTCAACGGTGACCTTCTTCTTCAAGACTGCAACAAGGTCCACCACGGATCCATCGGGCACGGGCACGCGCATGGCCATGCCATCCAGCTTGCCGGCCAACTTGGGCAGAACCTTGCCCACGGCGCGGGCCGCGCCGGTGCTGGTGGGAATAATATTCTGGGCCGCAGCCCTCGCGCGCCGCAAGTCTCCGTGGGGCAGGTCCAAGATGCGCTGGTCGTTGGTGTAAGCATGCACCGTAGTCATCAGGCCGTGCTGTATGCCGAAGCTGTCATCCAGCACCTTGGCGACCGGCGCCAGACAATTGGTCGTGCAGGAGGCATTGGAAATGATGCGATCGGAGGCCTTGAGTGAGCTGTCATTGACCCCCATGACCACCATGGCGTCGATGGCGTCCTTGGGGGGCACAGTCAACAGGACCCGCTTGGCACCCGCGGTCAAGTGCATGGAGCAAGCCTCACGGGTGGCGAACACCCCAGTGGCCTCTACAACGAAGTCGATGCGATTGGAAGCGTGGGGCAATTTGGAGGGATCGCGTTCGGCGGTCACCTCAATCTTGACCCCATCCACGCGCATGCCTCCCCTGACGGCCTTGACCTTGCCGGGATAGCGGCCATGCACAGAGTCGTACTTCAGGAGGTGAGCCAAGACCTCGGGTTGGGTCAGGTCGTTGATGGAGACGACTTCGCACCCAGGGGTGTTCTGGATGATGCGGAATACATTTCGGCCGATGCGGCCGAAGCCATTGATCGCGATGCGCATGGATTCTTGGGCAGGGGGGTGGGTCAGCCCTGGGCTCCGAAATTTTCGGAACAGGGGAACATGAGACGGGAAGGAAGGGTCAGGATAATCGTCCCCTCGGCCGGGTGCGGAAAGCCACCGATTTTTGAGGCGATTCGGCGGGAGAGAATACGGGTCTCGGCCGATTGCATCAATGCGCGTCTTCTGATCCCGCCCCCATTCAGCATATGTCCAGCCCCCGAACACCCCAGCCGTCCGATCCCTGGCCCCAGCGCTGGGCCGGTCTTGCGCGAGCGGCGGGTCTACGCCCCACGGAACCAGTGGCTGTAGCCCTCTCAGGGGGCGCGGACAGCATTTTCCTGCTCCACGTGCTGGCCCGGGCACAGGAACGGCCCCGAGTGCTGGCGATTCATGTGGACCACGGCCTGCGTGGCGAGTCCTCCTGCGATGATGCAGCCTTCTGCGTGCGAACGGCCGCCCGCCTGCAGGTACCTCTTGCCTGCCTGCAGGTGGAACTCGACCCCGATCCCAGTGGCCTGGAAGAACGAGCACGCAAGGCTCGCTACCAGGCCCTTGCCGAAGAAGCCAAGAGCAACGGCATCAGCCTCCTGCTGACGGGGCACCACGAAGATGATGCCCTGGAGACTCTGCTCCAGCGCTGGACAAGAGGCAGCGACCTGCCAGGCATGCCAGGGCTCAAGCGCCGCTACCGGATCTCGGGCCCCAAGGGCGAGAACCTGACGGTGATCCGCCCCCTGCTCCCCCTGCGCAGAGAGGAAGTGCGCCAGATCCTTCTGGACGCCCAGATCGAGTGGCGCGAGGACCTCAGCAATCAAGACCAGATCTTCACCCGCAACCGCATCCGGGAGGGTCTCCTTCCAGCCCTGGACGAGGCCAGCGAAGGAGTGGCTCTGGAAGGGCTGCGGGCCTTTGCTTCAGCAGTCGAATCCCTGGAAGGAGAGTTCGCCACCAGCACAGCCAACATCACCTGGAGTTCCCGGGGGGAAGGATTGGGGCTGGGTGATCCAACCGATCCGTCCGGCCCCTACAAAATCGAGCGCTCTCGCATCAGCAACCTTGCGACACACCTCCAGCGGCGCACCCTCTGGCGCCTGATCCAGGAAGGCAGCGGAGGCGCACCCCCCCGAACGCTTCTTGACGCAATCACCAAGGACCTGAGCAGCGGCCTGCCTGGCAAACACACCCTGCCCGGGGGCTGGACCCTGGAGCTTGGTCAGAAGGACCTGGTTCTCCTGCCGCCGGCCCTGGCCACCGATGCGGAAGCTGGTGCCCAGGAAGCTGTCTGGCCTGGGGCGATTCCCCTGGTGTTCGACGGTATCACCCACCTGCCCGACGGGCGGAAGATCACCACCTGCTGGGTGGACACGCCTGGCAGCCAGGGTCACCCCGTGGAGAAAAACCAGGTTGAGCTGGACTCAAGGTTTCTGCCCGAGGTCCTCACCATCCGCCTGCCCCAGGCCGGAGACAGGTTCCAGGCCTTGGGAGCCCCAGGCCAGCGCAAGCTGTCCCGCTTCCTGGCCGATGCGGGCATCGCGCGAGAGAAGCGCAACCAGATCCCCCTGGTTCTGGCCGGGGAGGAGATCATCTGGGTCGCAGGTGTTCGCCCCAGTGACCGCCACCGCCTGCGGGGTGCGACCCAAAAACGGCTGCGCCTGACGCTGGAGCCCGGCGGTCCGGTAGAGAGCCCCCACAACAAGGGGCGACAACGGCTGGAACTCCCGGCGGACGGCCCCCAGATTGGTCTGGGTTCCACCACCCCCGACTGAGTTTCTAGACGGCGTCGGGCCCGATTCCAGGCCCAATATTTCACCCCGATTCCAAGCGAACCAGGACAGGAAGGCGTTTCCACGGGCTTGGTGGTTACTATCTTCCCTGCCTAGTGACCCATGGGAGCCCTGCACGAGAACCTCGAGCGCTTGAAAGAGCGCCTGCGTGACGCCGAGAGGGCCTCCTCCCGGCCCCTGGGATCAGTGCAGCTTCTGCCTGTCACCAAATCCGCCGACCCCCTTCTGACCCTCGAACTGGCTCGGGCGGGCGAGCTGGAGCTGGCTGAGAACCGCGTATCAGGTCTTGAAGAAAAGGCCTCCCACCTGGCTGCCGAGGGAATCGAAGTGCGCTGGCACTTCATTGGCCATCTGCAACGCAACAAGGCCCGACGGGTGCTCAGGATCGCCCGGGTGATTCACTCGGTGGACAGCCTGCGCTTGATTGAATCCCTGGGCCGCATCGCCCGAGACGAAGAACTGCGGCCCGCCATCTACCTCGAAGTGCTTTTGACCGGAGAAGAAGAAAAGAGCGGTCTCGACCCCGATGAAATCGACGCGGCCCTGACTGCCGTGGCCGAGGCCGGGTGTTTTGCCCTGATGGGAATCATGGTGATGGGACCCCGGGATTCCGCCCGAACCAAGGAGGTCTTCAACCAGGGCGAGACTCTCGCACAAGCGCTGCAGGCAGCCCACCCCGAGGCCTTTGACGATGGCCTCTGCCGCCTCTCCATGGGCATGAGTGCGGACCTTGAACTCGCCGTGCAAGCTGGGACAAGTCTGGTGCGGGTTGGCAGTGCATTCTTTGAGGGAGTCAAACCCGGAAACGCGTCCCGCAACAGCCAGGAGGGCGCCGCATGAACACGCGTCTGATCCTCAAGCCCGAGGGCGGAGGAGCCTCCACCGAACTCCCACGCCAGGGTCGCTTGCTGATCGGCTCGGACCCCGAACGCGCGGATTATGTAATTGAAGGTGCAGGCATCGAGGGCCTGCACTGCGCCATCGGACGACTCAAAGGCGGCGGCTGGGCAATCAAGGACCTGGGCTCACGCTTCGGAACCAGCGTCAATGGTCAGCCCGCATCCGCTTCGCGGCTCTCCGCTGGAGATGTGATTGTGCTGGGATCCCGGCGGCTCCTGGTCCAGGACCCAGCCGCAGAATCTCAAGCAGACCAGATGGCTCAACAGAGCACCAGCCAACCGGCACCTGTGGCCCCAACACCAACAGAAAACCCAGTAGAGGTCAGCCCCGACCAGGAGGAGGACGCCCCCAAGGGCTCCCGCCTCTCCACCCGCCAGAAACCGCCCACGATCCCCGGCTACACCATCCGCCGTTATCTGGGACGGGGCGCCAGCGGCACTGTGTGGCTTGCGCGCCAGGAGAGCCTGGCCCGTGAGGTAGCACTCAAAGTGCTCTCCCCCAAGCGCGCCCAGGACGCAGACTTTGTCGCACGCTTCCAAGCGGAGGCCCGCGCGGCAGCAGCCCTCAACCACCCCAACGTTGTGCACATCTATGATGTGGGTGCGGCCAATGGCTTCCATTACCTGTCCATGGAGTTCATGGACCAGGGATGCCTTGAGATCCAACTGGTCTTGAACGGCCCTCTGCCCTGGCGCGAAGTCCTTGAGGCCATCTCAGATGCAGCGCGGGGACTGTCCTATGCACAATCCCAGGGACTGGTGCACCGGGACATCAAGCCCGCGAACCTGATGCGCGGATCCGATGGACGCACGCGCCTGGCAGACCTGGGTCTGGCCACGTCAATCGAAGCGGTGGAAGTCGATGGCACCGAGAACGAACAACGCATACTCGTTGGCACCCCCCAGTTCCTGGCACCGGAAGTAGTCCGCGGAGACCCGGCCTCTCCCGCCTCGGACCTCTACTCATTGGGGGCGACTGCTTATCGCCTGCTCAGCGGTCACACTCCCTTCGAAGCGGAAAGAACCGCGGATGTGCTGCGAAGCGTACTACGAGACGAACCAGAAGGCCTCGCTTCGCGGGTGCCGGGATTGCCCGCACCTGTGGCGGCTCTGGTGCACCGCATGTTGGCCAAGGACTCTGACGCCCGCCCAGCCTCGGCCGGGGTCGTTGTGAACGAGATCGAAAACATCCAACGTGGCCGAGCCAGCGGCAACCTGGAAGGGATCAGCCAGGCCAGCGGAACCAGTCGTGGCCCACTTGTCGCTCTGGCTGTTGTAATCGCCGGTCTTCTGATCTGGTACTTCGCCAATCTGAAGGGGCACACAACAAACAACGAACCCAAGGACCCCGATTCGGCGATCTCCAGACAGGACTCCACCGACGCCGGATCCACTAGCCAGGGCAACCCCGGAGACAGCCAGTCCGGAGCATCGGACACAACTTCCCAGGACCCACTTCAGCCACCTCTCGATGACGACGCTGCCGAACAGGCCTTTGAGGCACAGGCCCAAAGGGCCTTGCTGGCTCTTGAAGCACAAACCCTGACCGACGACCAGCGCATAGAAGCCCTGCGCGACCTGGCCCTGGAATGGGCAGGCAGTTCTACAGCACAAGACGCCCTTGACACTGCGGACGCCATAGAAGCAAGCAGGGGCGCGGAGCACGCTGCGGACGAGCAACTCGTTGTCCTGCGCGAAGCGCTCTTGGAAAAACTGCGCGCCGCAGCCAGCTTCGATCCTTCCGCGCCTCAACTGGCGCCCATCCTGACGCGTATAGAAGAGGTCCCCGGCCAATTCGAGTTCGCCCAGGACCTTGGTTTCCAGCAGGGCAGGCAGGCGATCCTCTCCGACCTCCTGAACGGGGCAATTGCCCGAGCCGAGGCCGTCTTCCTGCAGTCCGCCAGCCTCCAGGAGCAGGGCGATTTCGAAGCCCTGCCCGAGTTGCTCCAGGACTTCATTGACCAGCTTGGACTACCCATGGAAGACCCGGACGAAGACCCACGCCTGACTCTTCTACGCCAGCGCTCAGTCCTGGCGGAACGCACTCTACAAGGACTCGACGCCATCAAGGCCGCACACAATGCACAACGGGCGACCTCCGATGAGTCCCGTGTGATGCAGGCCTTTGCCGGCACAGGTTCTGATACCGCTGGCCTCTTGGCGGACCTTCAAGCTGGCAAGCTGTCCCAAGTGGACGAGAATCTGACCATCCTGCTTGCGGCGGTCAAGACCTTAGATCTGCTTCAGCCGCTTGCCGCCCTGCAGACGGACGTTCAAGCGGGTCGGCGGTCCCTTGACATGTTGAGCGCCAGCTTCAATTCACCCGGCTGGCGACGCCTGACCGTACTGGATTTGCGCAATGGCCAAAAATCCCACGAAGTGGTGGCGTGCGACTCCAACGGACCACAGGTGCTCGTGGACGGCACCCTGAGCCACCTGGGCTGGGCGCCCTTCCTGGCCAGCGCCCGGGGCATGCAGCATCTTTTCGACCGTCGCCTGGAGCGATCCCTCAGCACAGCCGAGAAAGCCGACATTGATGCCTTCCTACGCTTGGCTGCGGTGCTGGAGGGTCTGGCTGTTGCCCGCGAACTGCTGGCACAAGAGGTGGTGACAGAACGGCGCATGGCTGAGTTGCTCAAGCCGTTCGAGCAGGCCCTGCTGCACCGCGGCGCTGACCTGCCCCCTGAAGAGGCCACCAAGCTGGCCCATGAAAAAGGCGCCGCCAGGACCTTGGGGCTGAGCCTGCGCGCTCTCTCCAACGACCAGCCCCTCACCGCCCAGACCCACCTTGAGCGTCTCGTCAACGAGTTTCCCAACAGCCTCTTCCTGCTGCTGCTTGAGACCCTGCCCGCAGATTCCTAGATGTCTTCAACCTCGGATCAATTGGAGCAAACACTCGCAAGCTGCCTTCCGGGCGCAGCTTGCAATGTGCTTGTGTTGGATCTGGCCCAATTGACAGAAGGCCAGGGGAGCGACCCCCTCGACACCTCAGACTGGCCAGAGCCCTGGCGTGATTCAAGCGCACATGAGGATGCCTCGACCCGGACCTGGTGGATCCAAGCCCCCGAGGATCTGGGCCGCGGCTGGGCCAGTGCCTTTCCGGTCTGGCTGTGCCAGGCTGCTGGAGCCAGGTCGCTCTTGATTCTGGCCCAGCCATCAGACCAGGAGCCTGCACCACTCAGCCCCCTGCACTTGACCGATGTGGTCGACCTGACCCAACAGTCGCCCCTGATCGGTCTGGGTCCATCCCCCCGTGGCCCCCTCTTCCCGGATCGCACGCGGCTTTTGGACCCTGACCTGACCGGCGAACTCCAGGCGCTCATCAAGAGCACCCCGGCCATCGCCGCCGACACCAGTACCGATCCCGGCAACGGCCCCTGGCAAGTTCTGCTGCCGCGCATCTCCATCCCCCTCGCCGCCGCTGCCCATGTGGGTCTGCCCGCGGTGGCTCTGGCCTTGGCCCCCGAGGACAGGTCCCTACCTTGGGATGCGATCATCCAGACCCTCGCCGCAGCTCCCGCCTCCCAAGCACCATGACCCATCCGATCGCGGTCTTGGTTTCAGGCAGTGGCAGGCACCTGGAGAATTTTGCACGTCTGGCCACCGAGGGTTCCTTGGACGTGGAAATTTCTCTTGCGCTCTGTGACCGAAGCGGAGTGGGCGCAATCGATCGGGCTCGGGCTGCGAATCTGCCCTTGACCATCCTCGACGGCCAACGAAAACTCGATAACGAGGCATTTGGTGTTGCCGCCTGGGATGCCATTCGGGCCAGCGGCGCCCGGACCGTGATCTTGGCAGGATTCCTGCGTCTTCTACCGATCGCGGAGGACTACCGCGGCCGAATCCTGAACATTCATCCTTCGCTTCTGCCCGCTTTTGGTGGCAAGGGCTTTTATGGTGATCGCGTTCACGAGGCGGTGCTTGCCAGGGGCTGCAAAGTCACGGGCTGCAGCGTGCATCTTGTGGAAGAAGAGTTCGACACGGGCCCGATTCTGCTGCAACGCTGGTGCGCGGTGGAGCCCGGTGACACTCCTCCAGATCTGGCCCAGCGGGTCTTTGAACTGGAGCTTGAGGCCTACCCCACAGCGCTCCGAGACTTCCTCAGCCAAGCGGACTGAGCGGCGCGCACAAAGCCAACTCATTTGCAGCCTTGCTCTCTCCCAAGCAGCGGGATGGGGTGGGCAAGGGGTCTCGAACCCCCGACCTCCAGAGCCACAATCTGGCGCTCTAACCAACTGAGCTATGCCCACCATACGCCCCGTAGGGCATCCCGCTCCTTCTGGAGCGCTCGGGATCCTCGGCTTCTGACAGCCTCCCGTCAAGCAAGAGTGCGAAGATTCCCGGCGAGCTCAACCACCGGCTCAGCCATGCCCGCGCCCCAGCGCTTTGAACAGCCGTCGCGCGATCCCCGGCTTGGGCGCTGCGAGCCGTGCCAGTTGGCCCTGGGCCAACTCCAACTGACTGTGCATCTGGGCCACTTCTTGCTGCAGGGATCCCACCAGCACCAAGGCCCTGGCCTTTTGGGTTTCTGTCCGAGCCAGACGCTCTTCCAAGCGGTCGGTGAATCGCTGGGTTCCGCGTTCAATCAGCAGTGCGCTCTCGAGTTCCCCCCTGGCTTGACGCAAGCTGTTACTGAGGGCCGCACCCCGACGACCGAGAGCTACAATGTCCTCCATGTAGGCGCGCTCCTTCCGTCCCGGGCCCACGACTCGGGGACCCCCGCCCGGAGGCCGAGGGATCAGGTCGCGATCCTGCTGCGGTCGGGTTTCAACGCTCACCCCCCTCTCATCGGCCCAAAGCCTCCGAGCTTGCCTCCCGGAGGCCAATTCCCAGGTGTTCCAGGCTCTCTCGGTCTTTGCTGCGGGCTTCCCGTGATCTACTCTGGGCAAGTGGCGCAAGAAGAAACAGACCCTCCCAAGGCAAAAGGTCAACCCAACCCCAAGAGCTTCGGCAACATTGGGCCCGGGCACTGGTCTCGCACGCGTGGAGAGAAGAACCAGGAGTCCATCGAATACTATCGAGATCGCTCCCAGGCCCCTGGCGTACGCGAGGGAGGCGGCCCCCGCAACCACTACTGCATGAATTGCGACGGGGTCATCCCACACGAGGAGTCAAACGAAATCTGCCCCCACTGCGGCACCAAGATCGAAGGAGAAACCCGGCGCTACTTCAACTGGGTCGAGATCGATCAGCCGCCTCCCAGCGACCGCAAGCTGCAACTGACACTGCTGGCGATCCTGCTGGCCGCCGCCCTTGCCGGATGGTTTCTGCTATGACCCCTTCCACTCCCCAACGCTTCGACCGTCAGGTGCGCTTTGCCGCGCTGGGCACCGAAGGCCAAGAGCGCATAGGAAAGGCGCGCGTCCTGCTGGTGGGCACCGGCGCACTTGGCGGCGTGCTGGCCCAGTCTCTGGTGCGAGCCGGAGTCGGCGAGTTAGTGCTGGCGGACCGGGACATCGTGGAACTCAGCAACCTGCCGCGCCAGGTACTGTTTGACGAGTCCCATGCACAGCAGGGTCAGGCCAAAGTTCTTGCCGCTGCTGAAACCCTCGCTCGGATCGGCGGGCCCACCCACATCAGCTGCCATGCGGTGCATGTGGATGGGCGCAACCTGGCTGAACTCTCCGAGGGCTGCCACCTGATCCTGGACGGCACGGACAACCTGAGCACCCGTTACCTGATCAACGACTTCTGCGTTCAACACGGCCTGCCCTGGATCTACGGGGGCGTGGTGGGCGGAGCTGGATTGGTTCTGCCGATCCTTCCGGGCAGGGGTCCTTGCCTGCGCTGCGTGTTCCGCAACCCTCCGCCCTCGGGAACTCTGCCAACCTGCGACACCGCCGGGGTGATCATGCCCGCCGTGGGCTTGGTGGGGTCCATGCAAGCGGGACTTGCCCTGCGCATCCTGGCAGGCAGCTCGCAGCCCGAAACGGCGTTGATCGAGTTGGATGCCTGGAACGGCGAATGCCGGCGGCTGGTTGCAAAGGCGGATCCCGAGTGCCCTTGTTGCGCGCAGCAGAAGTTTGAATTCTGGGAACAGGCCCAGGGGGACGAGACTTTGACCCTCTGTGGTCGCAACACGGTCCAGGTTCAACGACAAGGTGCTGCGCCGGACATGGACCTGCTAGCGGAGAGGTTGCAGCCCACCGCCAAGCGAGTCGTACGCGCAGGACCCTTGCTGCGGGCAGAAATAGAGGATCTGGTACTCACTGTCTTCCCTGACGGGCGCACCCTGATCGAGGGCACGGACGACCCCCATCGAGCCCAAGGAATGTTCGACCGCTGGATCGGTGGATGAAGCCAACCCTTGTGATTCTGGCCGCGGGCGCCTCCCGTCGCCTGGGCCAGCCCAAGGTCCTGGCACGAGTCCTGACAGACCAAGACGGCAAGCACAAGACCGTACTCGACTGGCTCCTTGAAACCAGCCGGGGCCTTTGCCAGAACAAACCCCTGCTGGTGGCGGGAGCAGACCCCCAGCCGATTCAGGACGCCTGCGCGGGAGAGCCACTGGAAGTCCTTCACCACCCTGCCTGGGACCAGGGCCGCACGGGCAGCATCGCCGCGGCCGTGCGTGCGCGCGCTGGCCAGGACCTCTTGGTCTGGCCCGCAGATTCTCCCTGCCTACACAGGCGGGACCTCGAAGCAATGATCTCAGCCTTCCTCAAGGCCGATTCACCGCCCCGGGGCTGGATTGCCCCCCGCTGCCCCGATGGGCGCTTCGGACACCCCCTGATTCTGGGCCGAGATTTGCTGGACCGAGTTGCAAAAATGCGACCCGATCAGCCTCTGCGCGACCTGCGCGAGCACGCCCAACCTCTTGGGGCAGTGGATCTGTATCACTCTGGGGCACGAATCAATCTGGACACTCCAGCTGCCCTGGAAGAAGTGCGGTCCTGGTTCAGGGAAGCCTGAGAGTGGTTGAAGCCTGAGGCCTGAAGGAGTCGATGAAGACTGCAGGGGAACCCCACCCCGGCAGCATGAGTTTTCAAGGAGATGTACGCGGTATCGGTTTGGCTGAATTGCTTCAGGGCCTGGCCCGTGGACGCAAGCAAGGTGTCGTGACCCTGAGCTCTCGCGGCAACCCGCGTGTACTGGTGGGACTCTCGGACGGCAAGGCCTATCTGCTCCCCACCGACGAGGAGCCCACAGACTTCTGGCAGGAACTGGTCAAAGACGCATGGCTCGACGCCCCGGGCACACGCATCGAACACCTGCACATAGCCGAGGTGGCCCGCGCCAATCGGCTGGAGCAACTCTATTGCCTCTTGGATGGTGATGGCGCCCATTTCCGCTTTGAGCCCCGGGATCTTGCCTTCGATGCCGAAGGACGGGTCATTGCTGGCTCGAACCAACCCCCCGTAAGTCCGCTCGCCATCGAGGGTATGTTGCTTGAGTACGCCCGCATCGCCGATGAACGGCAAGGGGTGTCACCCAACTACCAATTGTCGGCAGACGCCATTGCCGCAATCTACGATCCGGCCAAGTGCGAGAGCTTGCCCCAGGTGCTCTTCAACGAGGTGAACGGCCGCTCCACCGTGGCGGAAATCGCCAATCGCCTCGGATGGACCCTGCGCCAGGCCAGCCTCTCCCTGGAGGCGGGTCTCGAGAACGGAGGTCTCTATACCCTCACCGGGGATCAGATCCTGGTCCTTGCGATGGAGGAATTGCGCCGCAAGGCCTGGCGACGCGCAGCCGTGCGCTTGACCGCTTGGACCGAGCGCGGAACCCCGGGCGCCCTCGACACGGACGCCGTGGAGGTCTTGGTGAGCGAATGGGGCAGCGGACGCCTGGTAGCCGCCATACGAATGATGGAAGCCCGCGCGGTCTGGACGCTGTTGCGACGACTGGATCACGGGCTTGGTCAAACCAACCAAGCCGTGCTGCATTGGATCGAAGCCGCCCGCACCTTCCCGGACAACCTGCTCATCCAACTTCATCGCCTGGCCCAGGAAGCCGCCGACGGCAGCAATCCGGAGCGTCCGCCGATGCAAGAATTGCTCAAACTCGCTCGGACCCAAATCGAAAAAGGGTTCCTGCTGCGAGCCCAACCCGCCCTGCGCCTGGCCCAGGACCGAGCTCCCGAGACTGCAGCCGAACGCTTGGAGTTGGGCCAGTTGCTCCTGGAATCGGGCCTGGCCCATGAAGCCGCCCCGTGGCTCATCGCCGCCTGCGAGGACTTCATCATGCGCGGCCTCAGCGATCGTGCCGTCCTGGTGCTACGCGAGTTGACCGCCGCCCTGCCCGGAGAAAGAGAAGCGCGTCTCCTGCTCAGCCGCGCCCGCCGGTCCACCAACTCCGCCCGGCGCCTGCGCCGACGATTGCTGTTTACCCTGGCAGGAGTTGCCGGCCTGGCAGGGGTTGCCCTGGTACAGGTCAACACTCAACGCCAACGCAGCGGCCAGTTGGCCGAGGTGCGCGCGCTCCTGGCGGACCCGGACCGAGCCAGTTGGGCTCTGCAACAGAAATTCCCGGGGGACACCAATGATGATGTCCTGGCCCTCAAGCGCGCCATCGAAGAGAAACAGCGGGCGGCCGAACTTGAACTGCGCGACAGTTGGCTCGATCAATACGAAGCCGTAGGGCACGAAGCGCGCAGGGGGGATTCGCTGCGGGCCCTGGATCTGGCCCGGAGCCTCAGCAACCCCCCGACGCTGCGACTGGTCCAGGGAATCTGGCCCCTCAAGTCCGACCTGCTCGCTTCGATTCCAGAGGCCCTTGGGGACCAAGCCACCGGCCTGGGTGCACCCCGCCTTGACGATCCCGATCAGGTCAAGAGCGAAGACAGCCTCTCCAGCCTGGCTCGGGCACTGCGCGCAGCCATCAACAATCCACCGGATCACGCTGAAGAATCTCTGTCGCGGGGTCTTGATGCCCTGGACGCCCAGTTGCTCGAGCGCAAAACCCTGCGCGCGGATCTGGCCTCCGCCCGGACCCAGAAGCACCTGCGCTCGGACCAAAACCAACTACTGAAAGAGGCACGAAGCAGGGACGAGTCCGGCGAGCTGGAAAGTGCCCTGTCACTCTACGCCGAGTTGTTTCAGCTCGACGCAGAAGGCGATGTGCGCGCTGCCTTGGCAGAAGAACACCAAGACCTGGTGCGTCGCGCCAATGCCCTTGAACGCGCTCGGGCAGAAGCCCGCGCGGGACGGCACCATGAAGCCTGGGAACTGCTCGGCGAACACATGCAAGATCCCGGGGTCTGGTACCTTCCCGCGCAAATCACAAGCGCCCCAAGCGGCGCAACCATCCGCATGCCATCGGGGGCAGTAGCCACCACGCCCCTGGTGCACGAGATGCGCCGAACGGATGTGTTCGCCGGACGCCTGCAACTAGACGGCTATTTGGACGAGCCTTTTGAATTGCGCGGACCGAGCAACCTGCATGCGGTGTTCTCGCGCATCCCCGTGCGCTCCTGGCGCAGCAGTGGTCGAGTGGACGCTGTTCCCGTACCCGTCGACTCCGATCACATCATGGTGGACCGGAATGGAAACCTGGCCCGGGTAGGGCACGGAGGCAAGATCGTCTGGTCACAAGAGGTTGCGACCCTATCGGGCATCTCCCGAGCACCGGTGTTCCTGCCACAACTGGAGAACCGAATGCTGCTGGTGACCGAAGAGGGCCAGGCGTTCCTCCTGGCGGCGGACACGGGCAAGGTGACCGGCCCCTGGGACCTGAAAAGCCCCCCCAGCATGGGCCCCACCCAGGGCACCGACTTCGTCCAGTTGCGTCTGGCAAATGGTAGCGTAGCGATTTGGACCAACAGCCTGCGGCCGGAGATTCTGCCTGCCGGAAGCAGGTCCCGCACCCTGGCCAAGGACGATCAGCACCTGCACGGGTCCGACTGCGGCCTGCAGGTGTGGCGCCGCGGGGACGGTCCCCTCAAGAGCATGACCTCACGCTTCGGCGGTTGGGTTCTGACCCGCACGGCGGGAATCTACCTCGTGGCCCCTGCCGACGATCCGCAGGCGGGATTGTCTGCCGCATCGGAAGGCCCTTGGTATTGGGTCGCCTTCGAGTCTCGGGCATCCGGGGAGTTGCTCTGGGTCTCGGACGAAGCAGGCTTGCGCGCCTTCGACCTGATCCGCAAACCCTAGGACTTCGGCTGCGGGGTCACTGGCGTTATGGTTGGCCCCCATGCGGCCTATCTCGCGCCTTCAGCCCCATGCCCTCGCGCATCCCTGGCACCTGCTCTGGCCGGCGGCGCTCCTGATCGTCGCCTGTGCCGGACCGGGGCAACCCAGTCCACCCAGCGTGGATTACCTGAAAGCGCCGCCCTCCAATTGGGCCAGCATGCACTCCACCGAGTTCGCCGCATTTGTTCGCGGCCTGCAGCAGCCTCTGTGGGACTCAACAGCGCGCCCAAACTTGCTGGAAGCCAGCCTGGGATTCGGGGAACGCGCTCTGCGCGCCACCCTGCTCTGTGCCCATGAAGGAGCCCGTGATGAAGCGCCTAGCATCAGCGAGCACTTCCTCGCCTCCCTCGAACGCCGCCAGGCACCGCCCAGCCGTGGAGAAGGTGGCAATCAGATCACCCAGGCCGCTGCGCTCGTGATGCGCCCTCTCACCCTCGAGCAGTCTGTGCGCCTGATGGCACTGGTGATCGGCTCCGATCCCCATCCGGATCTGGCTGTGCGCGTGGAGTGCGCCTGCACTCTTCTGGCCCGGAAAGAAACTCGGGTGGCCCCCTTCTTGATCCGCGTTCTGCGCGCCCGCACCCCCGCAGAGAAAACCGACCCCCCGGACTGGCCCAGGATCGACACCCTGGCCTGGGTCAAACACCGCGCCTCCCGCTCCCTGGCCGAACATCTGGGCGTACCCGATGCCTTTCGCCCGGACGGCTCCTGGCAACACCAGATCGATGAGGCCCTGAAATACGAGCGCCTCCTGATGGAGATGGTCGAAACCGGGCGCTGATCCCCGATCCGGGACCAGACTTCTCTGGCATTCAGATCCCCGCCTGACTCCCGCTAGCGCTGGACAACAGGGCCCAAGTCCGCCCTAGGGGCGAATGCGTGTCATCAGGCGCGGGAAGGGTGCAGCCTCGCGCACATGCTCCAGGCCACAGAGCCAGCCCACACAGCGCTCGAGCCCGAGCCCAAAGCCCCCGTGGGGCACGGAGCCATAGCGACGTAGGTCCAGATACCATTCGAATTCGGACTGGGGCAGGCCATGACGCTCGATCTCGGCCACAAGGATGTCCAAGTCCTCTTCGCGCTGACTGCCCCCAATGATCTCGCCCACGCCTTCAGGGGCGATCATGTCCACGCAGAGCACCTTGCTGGGATCTTCCGGATCTTCTTTCATGTAGAAGGATTTGATCGCTTTTGGATAGCGTGTGATCATCACCGGTTGATCGTGGAGTTCCGAGAGAATTGTCTCGTCCGGCGCGCCAAAGTCCTCGCCCGCCACGAATTCAGAGTCCGGATGTTCAAGCAGAATCTTGGAAGCCTCGTCGTAGGTGATGCGTGGAAATCCGCCAAGCACGCACTCGAGTTTCGAAAGGTCCCGCTCAAGGGCCGCGAGCTCCGGCTGACGGCGCTCGAGTACATCACTTACGATGCGACAGATCAGGTCTTCGGCCAATTGGCACACATCATCCAAGTCTGCAAACGCCATCTCAGGCTCCAACATCCAGAACTCGGTCAGATGTCGTCGGGTCTTTGATTTCTCGGCGCGAAAGGTCGGGCCAAAACAATAGACCTTGCCCAGGGCCATGGCCGAGGCCTCGGCGTAGAGTTGGCCTGACTGGGTCAGGTAGGCCTTTTGGTCCTCGAAGTAATCCAGCTCGAAGAGGTTGCTGGTTCCTTCGCAAGCGCTGGGGGTAAACATGGGCGAGTCCACGCAGGCAAAACCCCGTTCTTCAAGGAAACGCCGGATCGAAGTGATCACCGCATCCCGCACGCGCATCACAGCCCATTGACGTTTGGAGCGCAGCCAGAGATGGCGCCGAGAGAGCAAGAAGTCCGCCCCATGTTCCTTTGGGGTGATGGGGTATTCGTGGGCGCTGTGGATCAACTCACCCCCACTGGCCACCACTTCAAAACCTCCGGGAGCCCGTGGATCGGCACGCACTTCGCCACTCAAGCGAAGGCTGGATTCCTGGCCAGCATCAGCCATGGAATCAAACAACTCATCCGGCACGGAGCCCCGCTTGACCACGCACTGAACAAACCCCGTCCCGTCCCGCAGATGAACGAACTGCAGCTTGCCCTTACCGGTCTTGCTGTGCACCCAGCCCGCGAGGTTCACGGATTGCCCGGCGTGTTGGGCGAGGTCTTCAATGGCGGTGACGGAGGTCATGGGATGATGGCTGTTCAATGATGGGGCGGCGGGTTCAGGATGCGCGCTTGAGAATAGCAGGTTGCACCCCGCTGAACCTCAAGGGATCTTCAAGGCGAACAGCTTGCGCCGGAGCCGAGAATCTCGCCTCAGGGGAAGATTGCGAAAGGCGCTCGCAGATGGACTTCGAGGATCGAGCCTGCCTGCACCTTGACCCTGCCCTTGTAGGCAGCGCCCCCGCGCCGTGCTTCCACACGCACTTCCCCGTCCCCGTTGACCATCTGCTCGAATTCCTTGGCGGGAGTCAGGATTTCGATGCGCTCATACCCCTGGGACAAGAGTCGATTGATGATGCGCTCCGCAAGACGAGAAGGCCCCGCAGCCTGGACGTCAGATTCTGAAGCGGGCTCGCGCTCACGGTTTTCCAGGGCCTGAGCAAGTCGTTGGTCCGCACGCTTCTGGCCGTCACGGATGTCCACCAGAAGGTGCTCCAACCGGCGCAATTCCAGATTGGCCTGGGACCCGGACATGGCCTTGAGCTTGGCGTCAATGGCACCGAGAGTGTCCAGGGAGCCGAGTCGTTTCTCGAGAACTGAAAGGCGCACCAAGAGAACAACGATCGCAATCAAGATACCCGCCAGGAGACCGAGTCCTAGGAGCAGCAGGCCCTGGGAGGCCCCCTGGGCAGGAGCATCTTCCATGATCAAGGCGAAAAAGCAGGGGCTGACCATAGGGCCCAGTCTACTCCATGCGTCTGCCCTGAAGATCGCCTCCATGCCAGCAAGATCCAACGCCTAGGCAGGTGGCAAGGCACCTTTCCAAAGAACTCGCGTCCACATGACCCCAAGGGAACCCGTTTCGGACATGATTCAGTGCCGCACGAGCGCTATCCTGCCCAGCCATGAACCGCTTTCTGCCCTTCGCGGTGTTCGGGGCCCTGATCGCCACCCTCTTCTGGGTGCCCTCCCCGTCCGCCGACCGCCTGACTGCTTTCGAGGCGGGCAAGATGCTTGGGGAGCAGGTGGCTCAAGCGCCGGACGCTCAGGAGCCCGCGCGCAGCCTGGGGGAAACCGTGCTCGCGAGCACAGACTCCGAGTCGGGTCCCTTGACCATTCTGCTGGGCGCAGTGATCTATTCCTCTCCCAGCATCGAGGCCCAGGAGGTCAGTCCAGAAAACCTCAACAGGCAAGCGCGCGCCTCCATCGTGCGCGCTCTGCGCACGGCGGCCCAAGGCCTCCTGGGCGCCGATGGAATAAAACGGGAACTGATCCTCGAGGGCGCCGACACTCCAGCCGCAGGAGGCCTGGACTGGACCATCAACGCGGAATCGCGAAAGGTGACCCTGACCGTGCTGGAACCCACGGGCACGGAACTCGTTGCCAGCAGGACCTACCAGGCCCCGGGTCGCAGTTCCCTTCTCCCGCCCCTGGTGGCCATCGCCCTGGCGATCCTGCTGCGCAAGCCGGTGATCGCCCTTTTCGCCGGCATCTTGGTGGGCGCTTTCCTGGTCAGGTCAGCCACCGGTCTTGAATTCGCAGCCGCCGCCCTACAGGCCCTGCCCGATGTGTTCAGCCACTACTTCTACAACGAAGTCGTCGACAAGGCGCGCTACGAGATCATCCTCTTCGTGATCTTCATGCTGGCCATGGTGGGTGTCATCACCCGTGCCGGAGGCATCCACGGTCTGATGCGTTCAATCGCGCGGCTGGCTTCGAGTGCACGCCGCACCCAGATGGCAACATGGTTCATGGGCCTGGCGATTTTCTTCGATGACTATGCCAATACGATTCTGGTCGGTTCCACCATGCGCCCTCTCACGGACCGCTTCAAGGTGGCTCGGGAAAAGCTCGCCTGGATCGTTGATTCCACCGCAGCCCCGGTAGCAGGGGTCAGCATCTTCAGCACCTGGATCGCCTTTGAGGTCAGCACCTTCAGCGCTCAGCTGCCAGATGCGGGACTCAGCACCAGCGATGGCTATGGCATCTTTTTGCAATCTCTGCCCTATCGGTTCTACTGCCTGTTGACGATCTTTTTTGTCGGCATGGTGGTTTGCACGGGCCGGGACTTTGGCCCCATGCTGAAGGCGGAACGAAGAGCCAGGTCCGGTCAGGTCCTGCGTGAAGGTGCCGTACCTCTGGTGAGCAGTTCCGCCACGGAACTGAAACCAGCACCAGGAGTCCGCCCTGCCGCCGTGGTGGCCATGGTGCCTCTCTTGGCTTTCGTCATCGCCACCATCGGCTTGATCCTGAACACGGGCGGCGCCTTCAGCATGGGCAGCGCTTTCTTCACCATCGAAGGAGTGACCCAGGTCCTTTACGACGGCAGCGGATCGGAGCCCCTGATGTGGGGCTCCCTGATTGGCTTGCTGCTGGCTTTGGGCATGGGCGTGTCGCGAGGTCTGGAACTGCCCTCGGCCCTCGATGCCGCCTGGAAGAGCCTGCGCGCAATGGGAGTGGCCCTGGCAATTCTGTACCTGGCCTGGATGGTCGGCGCGGTCTGCGGAGATCTGGGTACGGCCGCCTGGCTTTCCCTGACCCTCTCCGACAGCCTGCCCTATGTGGTCCTGCCCGCGACCCTCTTCCTGCTCTCCGCAATGGTGGCATTCAGCACTGGTTCCTCCTGGAGCACCATGACCATACTGCTGCCATTGGTGGTCGGCCTGGCCTATCAGCTCGGTTCCCTCGGCGCCCCCCTGGGAGTCGATCCCACTATTCTTGGACAGGGACTGGTGGTGCTCTCCATCGGAGCTGTCCTGGAAGGAGCGATCTTCGGCGACCACTGTTCCCCCATAAGCGACACCACGGTGATGAGTTCCATTGCCAGCGCCAGCGATCATGTAGACCATGTACGCACACAGGCACCCTATGCGATCCTGATCATGCTGAGCAGCATGCTGATGGGCTATCTGCCTTGCGCGCTGCTCTTGCACCGGGGTTGGTCCTGGCTGCCCTGGGCCAGCCTGGGGATTTCCATGGTGGTCTTGACTGGATTGGTTTTCCTACTCGGCCGACGCGCAGATCCAAAGGGCGCCTAGGGTCATGGAAGAACAGCAGCAGGGCAATCCACGCCTGACGCGCGGCCTGGTTGTCAGCTGCGTGGTGGCACTCTTGATCTACGCGGGAATGGTCGCCTGGGCGGACACGGAGGGAGTCCAGGAATCCCTCAAACGCCTCCAGCCGACGCGCCTCTTCGCTGCCCTGGGACTTGTGCTCTTGGGCTACATCTTGCGCTTTGCGCGTTGGGAGCTTTATCGCAAGTGCGTGGGCGTTGAGCTTGCCCGCGGACCGAGCGTCTTGATCTTTCTGTCCGGCCTGGCCCTGACTGTTTCACCAGGCAAGCTGGGAGAGGCCTTCAAGTGCGTCTTGCTGAAGGAGGAAACCGGAGCCCCGGTTTCCCACACCGCCCCCATCGTGCTGGCGGAGCGTCTGACAGATCTCCTGAGCCTGCTGGTACTGGTCGCTATCGCAAACCTCTCACAACACGCGGAGCACACCTGGATTCTGTGGGTCACCCTGCTGGGCTGCATGGGCTTGCTGGGCCTGATCGGCTGCCCCCCCCTGACCCGGCTCGGACTTCGACTGCTCCGGAACGTGGGCCCCATCGCGCGCCTCGCCCCCAAAGCAGAAAACGCTCTGGCCAGTTCACGACAGCTCCTGTCACCGCGCCTCTTGACCCTTGCTGTGATCCTGGGGGTGGGCGCCTGGGGTCTTGAGTGCCTTGCGGCCTGGAGCATCGCAGTTTCGCTTGGTCTGCCGGAGCTGGCCTTTTCCCAGGTCATGGCGGCGTTCAGTTTGTCCCTGATCGTAGGAGCTCTGGCGCTCTTCGCCCCCGGTGGACTGGGGGTGACTGAAGGGCTCTACACCGGCCAGCTGGAACGTCTCTTGACCTCCCATGGAGGCGCCGAAGCCATGGCGCGCGCGGGAGCCGCATCAGCTACGCTGGTCACCCGCCTGGTGACCCTTTGGTTCGCGGTCTTGATGGGCCTGATTGCCCTCGGACTTCACCGTCGCCGCCGTCGCTTGCAGCAACGGCGCAGCTAGACACTCATTCAACGCCGTAGTACTTGTCCAGGGCCGCCGCATAGTCCACGGCCTGCTCAGCATAGTGCTGCACGAGTTCCCGATCCGGTTCCTCGCTGGACGCGTCACCTCCAAGAAAGGGCGCGCTCAATTCCTGCAGGCTGGGGGCCACTCCAGCTCCCTGGCGTCCAAGAGTCCATGCAGCCTGCAGACCCGCTCCCAGTGCGGCGGCTTCGGGCTCCGCCAGGACGTGAACCTGGGCATCGAGCACCGCCGCAAGGATCTGACGCCAGAGGGGATTTCTTGCCGCCCCGCCAACCAGGTGCACACGGGAAGTGTCCACGCCGAGGCGATTCAGACGTTCCACGCCCCAGCCCAGGTTCAGGCTCGTACCTTCCAATGCCGCGCGGTAGAGCATGTCCCCCTGCAGATGCTGATCGCGCATGCCGAGCAGAGTTCCACTTGCGCCAGGCAGATCCGGCACACGCTCGCCCGACAGGAACGGCAACCACAGAAGTCCTTCGCAACCGGGAGCTACCTTGGCGGCGGCGGCGGTCAGATCATCGTGATCCCGCCCACTCAGGCGCACCACCCCCTCACTCACTCCGGTCAGGTTCATGACACAAAGCAAAGGCAGCCAGCCCCCGCTGGAATCGCAGAAAGGTGCAATCAGGCCCTCGGGATCGATGACCGGTTGGTCCGCGTAAGTGAACACGGTGCCCGAGGTGCCCATGCTCACCACCGAGGTTCCGGGTGCGCTGGCCCCTGCCCCGATAGCGCTCATCATGTTGTCGCCGCCGCCGCTTGCAACCAGCGTTCCGGCTGCAAGACCAAAACGCCTGGCTCCAGCCTCGCTCACCACCCCCGCCGGTTCACCCGCAGCAGTCAGACCAGGCAACTTGGCTGACAGATCCGGATCGATAGCATTCATGGCTTGCACATCAAAGGCACGCTCACGGGGATCGAACCAGCCAGTACCCGAGGCATCTCCCGCCTCCATGCTGGCCTCCCCCGTCAGCCGCAGGTTGAGAAAATCGTGGGGCAGAAGCACCTGGGTTGTGCGCTCCCAGGCCTCCGGCTCATGGCGCGCGACCCACAGGATCTTGGATGCGGTATAGCCTGTTGGAATCGGTCGGCCCAGGGCTTGAGACAACTCAGCGGCCTCGCTCGCAGTCTGTGTGTCGCACCAGAGTTTGGCGGGACGCACGGATTGCCCGTCTGAGTCCAACAACACACAGCCGTGCTGCTGGCCCGAAACACCCAGTGCCTCGATTGGCCGCTTGAGTTCGGCAGCCTTGACAATCAAGGGCTTCAGCACATCCACCACCGCCTGTTCCCAGATACCCGGATCCTGCTCGGCGGCTCCGGGAGCGAGCCCTTCAATCAAACCATAGGCCTTGGATGAACGTGCCACCACCAGACCCTGGTTGGCATCGATCAAAAGCCCCTTGGTGGACTGGGTGCCCACATCGAGCCCCAGCACAAGACCCAAGCCTGTTCCCAAGCCTCAGCTCCGCACACCCATCAGGTGTTCCACCAGCAATTGATCCAGGCGCTCGTAGCCCAGGCCCTCTTGTGCTACGGCCTCGACATCAACCGTCGCCGCCGAGATCGCCGCAGCAGCTTCGGTGCTGTAGCCCCCATCCAAGAGGGGGTCGAGGCTCGCATCCCGGCGCGCCTGAATGATCTCCTGCACATCGGGGTCCGCGTCAAAAGCCGCCGCGCGGCTCTTCAGGATCTTGTAGGTGCGCATGCATCCCACGGCGAATTCCCAGACCCCATCGTCGTCTTCTGTGCGATAGGCATGGGCATCAAAATGCAGAGGCCCTTCATAGGGAGCATTTCCCACACCCCCCTCCAGCAGACGAACCGTCAAGAAGGCCTGCTTCAAGTCCTCAGACCCAAAGCGCAGGTCCTGGTCATAGCGCCCGATACGCTGACCGTTCAAATCAATGTGGAAGAGTTTTTCCGCTTCCATCGCCTGGGCGATGTTGTGCACAAAGGAGAGTCCCGCCATGGTCTCGTGGGCAACCTCTGGATTGACCCCCACGCGCTCGGGCTCATCCAAGGTCGAGATGAAGTGCAACATGTGACCGGTGGTTGCCAGATAGATGTCTCCGCGCGGCTCATTGGGCTTGGCTTCAAGGGCAAAACGCAGGTCATAGCCCTGATCGCGCACATAGCCACACAGAAAATCGATCGCTCCCCGAAAGCGTTTGGTGGCCTCGATCGGACTGCGGCAGGCATCGCTCTCGGTGCCCTCACGCCCGCCCCAGAACACATAGATCCCAGCACCCAGCTCAACGCCCAGATCAATCGCGCGCATGGTCTTCTGCAGGGCGAAAGCGCGCACGCGGGGATCATTCGATGTGAACGCACCGTCCTTGAAGATCGGCTGGCTGAAAAGGTTGGTGGTGGCCATGGGCACCTTGAGGCCATTGTCCTCAAGCGCCGCCTTGAACTCTCCCACGATGCGGTCCCGCTCCTGAGCGCTGGAGCCGAAGGGGATCAGGTCCTCATCGTGCAGATTGACCCCATATGCACCGCACTCGGCCAACTTGGCCACGATGCGGTTGGGATTCTGGGTGGCTCGTACAGAGGGGCCAAAAGGGTCTCGACCGGGGTTGCCCACGGTCCAGAGGCCAAAGGTGAAGCGGTCAGCAGGGGTCGGTGTGAAGGAATCCAAAGTGTGCACCTCCAGGGGCAGGCTGCCATCATGCACTCTTATGATGGCGCCCGGTGAATTGATGATGGATCCCCTTGCAGAACGATCTGCCTTCCAAGCCCAGAGGCCAATCCCTGGACCCAAGAGGGATTGGGCCCAGGCTCTTCCAAGCCGGACGGCGCTGACTCTTCTTGGCCTGACCCTGTTCAGTTGTACGGACCAGAGCAATTCGCCCCTTTCCGAGACCAGTGAGCCTTTCGTAATGGTGCTGGGCACCGCCCAGGACGGTGGCCTACCGCAGATTGCATGCTCCAAGCCCTGCTGCCAGCGTGTGCGACAAGATCGAGCCGCTGCCCGCATGGTCACCAGTCTGATGGTGGCGGATCCAGGCAGCGGTCAGCGTTGGCTCCTGGATGCAGGACCAGACTTGCCGAGACAAGTACAACTGGCGGACCGCGCCGCGCCCCGCAGCCCAGGGCCTGGTCGACCACCCCTCTTTGATGGGATCTTTCTGACCCACGCCCACATGGGACACATTCTGGGACTGCTGCACCTGGGGCGAGAGAGTTACGGGGCGGAATCGCAACGGGTGATCTGCACCCCGTCCGTGGCCAGGTTCCTGCGCGAAGAAGCCCCCTGGAGCCTGCTCGTGGATGCCAACCACATCGTCATCGAAGAACTCCAACCTGGAAAGGTCATTCAACTCAACGAGCGTCTGAAAGCCGAACTGATCCAGGTCCCCCATCGAGGCGAATTCACCGACACGGTGGGCATTCGCATCCAAGGACAGAATGGTTCTCTGCTGTATCTTCCGGACATCGACAAGTGGAGCCGCTGGGAGCGCGACTTGAAGGAAGAACTCGCCCAGGTGGAACTCGCCTTTCTGGATGCAACCTTTTACGGCGATGGAGAACTCCCCGGCCGTCCCATGAGCGCTGTGCCCCACCCCTTTGTGGTGGAAACATTGCAGGAGCTCGAAGCCGTGGCCCCAAGCGAGCGAGCCAAGGTGCGTCTGATCCACCTGAATCACACCAATCCCCTGCACGATCCCGGTGCGCCAGAACAGGCACAGGTGCAGAGTGCCGGCATCGGCCTCGCAATCCAGGGCCAATGCCTGACCCTGGACGGCAGGCCTCTTGACTAGCGTGGGCTGACCTCGCTAGCGCTCGTTCGAGAAGATCCGCTTCAACACCTGACTGGCTGCCTCCCCTTCCAGGGCCACCATCTCCAGGGGCGCCACCCGCTTGGAAACTGCCAGCTTCGTCATGCCCAGAAGCCGCCCCTTGGCATCAAAGTCCAAAATCCGCGTTGCGTCCCCAAGGCCTGAATCCCAGGAAATGCGGGTTACCCCGGGCTGCTCCGGATCTGCTTTCAAGCGCACCAGNTGGGCGCTCTTCCCCGAGACCCGCCCNCTGTTCAGTAACGCGGTCAGACTCCTGGTAGGTTGACCCCCCAAGGCGAGCAGGCGCGAATGATAGAGCANCCCCGACTCATGGGTCAGCCCGGGAGGCACATTGCGCAACACGGTTTCCCCCTGCAGACGGCCTTGCAACTTGCCCTCTTCATGGACCAGGTCGGTAGTCAGTTTGCCGTCCACAAAGATGCGGTGGCGCATGAGAGTCAGATTCGCGTCTGCTCGCATGCGCACCACATGGCGGCGGACGGGCAGCGCTTCCTTACGATCAACCATGACCGACTCAACTTCCAACCAGGGGCCCTCTTCATCTTCTCCGAAGGTCTGGCGTAGAGCCGCATCCAGGTCCATGTCCTGAGACCCCTCCACCCTGCGCGCTTGAAAGGCGATCTCCGGCTGATTGGCAACCATGACTCGAAGAAGCGAGAGGGGCGTGCTCCCAGGTGCCGGTTCCGCCAACAGCTTCTTGACCACATCGTCCACATGGGAGTTCACCAGGTCCGCATAGCGCAGTACGCCATTGCGATCGATCACATAGTAATCCGGGAATGAGTTCGCACGGAAAGCACGCACTGTACTGCCGCTGGAATCCACGCAGATCGGATAGTCAATACTCTTGGCCTTGGCATAGTCATGGGCTTTGCTGGCACCCTTCATGGTATGGACGCCGATCAAGACCAGTCCCTGATCCTTGTACTGGGAGTGAAGTTCCTTGAGGTGCGGCACGGCACTTCGGCAAGGGCCTCACCAGGTGCCCCAAAAATCAATCAACACTACCTTGCCCTTCAGATCCGCCAGGTTGAGAGGCTTGCTGTTGAGCCATCCAGTAACCTCAAGAGCCGGGGCCTGCTTGCCCTCTAGATCACTCAGGTCCTGTTCACGAGGATGATCCTGGACACTGGCGCCGAGCGAGGCGACCAGGAGAAAAGAAGACGGGACAAGCGCTGCTGTTTTGAACATGTGCTGGATGATTTCAGGGTGCACGAGACTGCCAGCCTAGGACCTGCCCGTCAGCTGTCCACTTGAAAAAGGAGAGGCAGGCAGGGCGGACGTTGCGCTTGGCTCTGCACAACCCTCAGAGCCTTCCGTTGCGACTCAAGGCCAACGCCAGCAGCCCCAGGCAACCGGCCAGCCCAGCAAAAACAGCCTTGAGCTGTCGCTGGTTCGAACTGCTCTCTTCCCCTCGCAAGTCATCGAAGGTTCCTAGCACTCCTCCCTCCCCAGCCCCCGCTCGCTCAGCGGCACTGATCGCTTCCGGGCCAGGAGCAACGGCACGGTCGAGAAGATCTCCAAAGGCCTGTGCCAGCCCGGCCAGATCCCCCTGGGGCAGACCCTCTTCCAGCAGAAACACATCCACCCGTCCGGGTTGCCAGGAAACCGCGGGCCAGCCGCTTGGCTGAGCCAGAACCCAAGGTCGGCCGACCGCAGAGGGAGCCACACTGCCACGTAGACTCCAGCCGTCACGAGCTACACGCTGTGATTCCAGAGCACCCTCTGCCGCGGCACCAACAAAGTCCACCAACAGGGCGGGACTCTCGCTGGTCAAACGGTGACCGCGGCTCTCGGCCCACAGTCGCGTCAGGGTTGCGAGTTGGGAAGATCCGGGTGCGCGAACGTCCCCCCCAAGTGGGCCACCGGTGGCCGGCCGCAGAATCTCGGCCTCCCCATCCGAAACCAGTTCCCATTCGCTGTCTCGGGCCACAACTCCAGGCACCGCGACTCCTCCACCAGCAACCACGCACGCGTGCACTGGTGGCTGAGTGGGCAGGCAATCGGTGAGCCAGACCGTTTGTGCGCGATCGAACCGAGGCCAATCCGGCTCCAAGCGGGCCGTCAAAGAAGCCCAATCCTCCGGGGGACTCTGGCCTTCGTGCTGCAACTCGGGCGCGTCACCGGCCACAAAAACCCGCGCCGCCTGCGCGTCAAGAGCATCATCGAGAGCCGCCAGAGCTCGGCCCCAACGGGAACCGCCGGTCTCCGTTGCCAAGGCCATGGAAGGACTGCGATCCACGATCACGCGCCATACCGGCCGGGAGGACGCCTGCTGCCAGACGGGTCCGGCCAGCCCCAGGACTGCGGACCCCATGGCCGCCAACAGAGCCCAGCGTGCGGGAGGCACCTGCCTTTCATGCTCATCTCCAACAACTTCTCGCGCAGGCCAGAAGCGCAGGGTTCCCAACAGGCGTCCCGCCGGAACGCCACGCTGCAGGGATCGCAGCAGGACGATCAGCAACAAGCCCAGCAACCAGAGGGCCAAGGGACGCTCCCAGACAAGCACCTAGCGCGCCTCCAGGGCCAGGGCCACGCGTTTCTCGAAGGGCACATCACTGGCCCCCACAGACCAGCCAATGCCACGGCTGCGAGTGGCCCGCTCCCAACCCTCAAGCCAGGATTCAAGGCGTCGCTCATAGACGGAAGCCGCCTCTCCGGGCGCTCGCCCGGAGCGCTCTTCTGACCCTTCGGGATCAAACCAATGCACTGCGGCCCCTGCCAACTGCGCCGCGGGATCGAGTTCCTCCGGTGCCAGCACCTGCAACATGACCATGCGGCGACCAGGACGCTGATGGGGTTTGAGATCAGAAAGTCCAAGGCCCACGCAGTCCCCGATCACCACCAGCAGTCCCACTTCCCGGGCGGGCCTCCAACTGGCCAGCATCTCTTCCGGGCTGGCGCTGCCCGCTCCTCCTGCCTCAAGAGATTCCAGATGACTCAGCAAGATCCCCAGGGACTGCCCGCGCCGCAGAGAAAAAGCAGGCCCGAGGCCACTCTTCAATTGCACCCGCACGCCCCTGCGCAAACCGGCGGCCATGATCGCTCCGGCGAGTTGCGCTCCCTGGCTCAACTTGCCCGGCGAGCCGATCCCCATGGAGGCCGAAGTGTCGAGCAACAGGGACCAGACCGGCGCCGCCTCCCGGCGGGTGCGACGCACAAAAGCCTGGTCGCTGCGCGCAAGGAGGCCCCAGTCCAAACGCCGCAGGTCCTCCCCTTCCCGATAGGGTCGATGTCCGATGAACTCTTCCCCGGCCCCCAGAAGATGCGCCTGCCCGAGGCCCTCCCGGCGTTCACCCTGGGCCGCCAACTGCAACACAAGGCGCTCCAGGCGACGCACATAGTCGCGCGGCAACTTCACCCGGGGCGCGGGCAGACGGGGCTTCTTGGGGGCAGCCCCCATCAGGGCGTTCGGCGCAGGGCCATCAGGGTCCAGTCATCATCCCGGCGACCTCCGCTGAACTGCAGTCCCGCCTCGCTCAAACGATCGCAGAGCGCCTTTGAATCCTCACCGGCGCGGCCAGCTTCGAGCAGCACCTCCCCAATACGCTCTTCCCCAAACAGGGCCTTGGGTGCGTCCTCGTGGGCGGCTTCACTGATGCCATCACTGAAGAGCAGCAGCATGTCGCCGGGCTCAAGATTTGCTTCCGCGCGCGAGGAATGTTCAAAGCCGGGAGCAACCCCCAGTGCCGGCCCATCCGAAATCAGGGCCTCCACCCGATCCGCAGATGCGCGATAGACCAGGGTGCAACCATGGCCGGCGTCCACGCATTCAAGACTCCCGTCCTCACCCACCACCACCAGGCAGAGGGTCAAGAAGGTGCCCGCATCCATACGCTCGGCAAGATCCTCATCCACCATCTGCACGATGCGCGCGGGATCGTCCAAGATCTTGCAGTAGGAACGCAATGCCGCCTGGGCCGAAGCCACAAGCAAGGCCGGCCCCACGCCGTGTCCCGTCGCGTCCCCCAGCATGAACACACTGCGCCCGTCGGACAAACGGGCCACATCGTAGAAATCGCCGGTGGCGTGTTCAGCCGGCAGAAACCATCCGAAGGCATCAAACCCGGTACCCACCTTAAGGTCTTTGGGGATCAAGCTCTTCTGTATTTCTGTGGCCAGAGTCAGAGACTCTTCAAGGCGGGCCTTCTCAAGGGCCTCGCTATTGCGTTGAGCGTTCTCGACAGCGATAGAAACGTGCTGGGCCAGGGCGTGAAAGAGGGCCAGATCGCCATCCGTGAACTCACGGCTCGCAGCCCGGGAATCCACGTACAAGGCCCCTTGTCGATCTGCTTCATCCCCGGTGCTACGCACGCTGAGGGGCACACACATCACTGCCCGCAGCTTGAGATCAATGATGCTTTGCCCCAGGTCCAGATCTCCTTGACCGGAGATCATGGTGTGCAGCGGGACCCCGGAGTTCACCACCTTGGCCACGATGCTTGTGGACCAGCGCTCCCCTTCGTCCAGAGCATTCCCGGTAGCATCCCGAGCCTTTCGCACGACGGGCTCCTCCCCCCGCACTTCAGCCAGGAACAGGAAGCCCCGCTCTGCTGCGGTGGTGGAAATAGCAGTATCCACCACATACTCGAGCAACTCATCCAGGTCCCGGGAGGCCGAAACCCGGGCGATGGCATCCAGCAGGACCTCAACGGTCTTGCCGTCCGTGCCCGCATCTCCAGAAAAGAGCAGCACACTGCTGATCTCCTCCGCCGAACGCGCACTGGCCAGGGGTGCGGGATCCGGGACGGATGACGGGTCAGTCTCGGTACTCCGTTGTCTGCGCTTCCAAAAGGCCATGACTCCAAAGATACCAGCCCCAGCCCCCTGCGGGGGCTTCAGCGATCACCAAGAAGGGCCTGAAGAATCCCTTCGAGGGTACGCAAGTGGCCGATGCCCCCCTCAGGAGGACTGAGTTGCTATCATCTGCCCATGCAGACCACAGTTGAACCCCACGAACAACACGCCGTCCTCCACCTGCGCGGTGAGTTCGATACCTTTTCCTGCCCCGCCTTCCAGGAAGAGATCGCCACGCTGCAACGCTCTGGCCTCTCTCGCATCGTGGTCAATCTGCGCCTGGTGCGCTTCATCAACTCCACGGCCCTGGGCGCAATCTTGAAGGCCTCGCGCAGTCTCCAGGACACCCGTGGACAACTCGTCATCAGTCACCCCAGTTCCTTCTGCCGGGACATCCTGGAGAAAATCGGTCTCGATCGGGTGATCGGCGTGCATGACTCCGACGAAGAAGCAGCGGCCGCGTTGGCCTCCGATGCCCAGGCCAAGGAGGCAGAAGCGGAAGACAGCGACTTCGATCTTGATGGCGATCCCAGTTCAGTTCTCTTTCGCCCAACGGACCAGTCCCGGGTCGAACACTTCCTGGGCACCCCAAAAGCAGACAACCCGGTGCACGGCCACGCCTTCGGTCAGCAATGGACCGGAGTCGGCCGCATGAGCAACCTCGACCAGAAGGGCCTGACCTTCCAATGGGCCGGCGGAAAAACCGGCCTGGCCGCCTTTGACATGGGCCAGCTGTTGGCGGTGGGAACCGCTATGACGGTCAAGTTCAAGCTGCCGCTGCTCAAGAAGGGCTTCAGCGAAGCCACCGCCGAGGTCACCGAGCTCACCGAGCGCTCCGACTCGGTGGAGGTGAACGTCACATTCGACAAGCTAGACGAGACCACAGCCGAAGCCGTACGCCAGTACATCGCCGACATGTCCTATCTGAAGGACGAACTCAAGCGCGCGACCAGCTAGGCGGAATCGAAAAGACAGGTGGCGCCGGGATCGCCTCAAGCGCTACGCAGCAACTCGTGAGGTGTGGGATCACCGTGGAACAGTTGCTCCACCCGTGTCGCCACCGCATCCCAGGCGAGTTCTTGAGAGGCGAGGGTCTGGGCCATGGCAGACCAACGGGCTCGACGCCCGGGATCCGAAGCCGCCACCCGTAGTACATGAGCCAAGGCGGCTTCGCTGTTGTCCTCTGCCAGCATCCCAACGCCGCGCTTCACCAAACTCGCCTGCAGGGAATCGGGTACGCTCAAGAGCGGCGTGCCTGAGGCGAGGCCACCAAGGGTTGTACGCCTGGGACCGCGCCCACTGACATCGGGGTCCACCATCAAAGTGGCGGCGCTCACAAGGGCAGGCAGTTCCTCGGGCCGAGGACGCTCCACAAGGATCATGCGAGCGGCGATCCCTTTGATGTTGGCGAGAGCGCGTAGCCCTGGTATTTCGGGGCCCTCTCCAGCCAGCACAAGGGTCCAGTCCTCGCTCGCCCCCAAGGTGGAGGCATAAGCACGCACGAGTTTCTCCAGACCGCGGCCGGATTGAAAGGCCCCGGCGGCCAGCACGATGCGCCCCTGCACCCCATGACGCTCCAGCAGGTGCGAATGCATGCCACTGCGGAACTTGCTCTGATCCACCCCGCCGGAAATCAGACTGGTCTGTTGGGGGTCAATTCCAAATTCCCGCGCCTGACGCAAGGCCAGGTCATCCAGGGCCACCACATGTTCAACGGTCCTGCGCAGTCGACGCCCCCAGAGCTGCTCGCCAACAAAACGCATCATGCGCTCCACCGGGTGTCCCACCAGAGGAAAACCCTGCTCGAACAAAAAGAGGGGCACATTCAGCTTGCGCGCCATGGCCGCCGAACGGGAACCGGCCGGCGAGAATCCGTCATAGGCAATGATCACATCGGGCATGAACCCACGGATGCCTGGCATCAAGCTGCCCCCGCTGCGCGGTATCGCCCCCGGAGGCGCTCCAAATCCACGCACCGCGTGTCCACGACTGATCAGCTCCCGAGCCAGCGAACGGGCATGATCCCCCCCTCGACGGCGCAGGGCAAAGGGGTTCATGACCAGGGCGATGCGAAGGGAACGACGCATGAATAGGGGCGGGGGCAATTGGAAAAAATGACGGGAAAGATACCTGAACCCTGTTTTGTCGACCAAACGAAGGCGGCGTCCCCAGTAGGAAGCGGGATTCAGAAGGAGACCGCACGGAAAACCTTTCCCTCTCGCTGCCCCCGCTGCACAAAATCCGTGGGAAATCCTTTCCAAGGTCTCGACTCATACAGGCAATAGGACGAAAGAAGGGCTAGCCCCCCGCTGCTCAGCCTCCAACGGTAGCTATGTATCAAAATCAATTCTTGAAGAAACGCGCTCAACGCGCCCTGTTTATTGCGCGTTGGGATGTCGTGCTCCAGAAACCCACCTTCGGCCATGCCCGCTCCATGACCGATGTGAGCTTCCTTCCCGGCGCGGTCGATGCCCTCTTCCACGCGGGACAAATGGGCTGGAAGATCTATCTCTTCGGCAACGAAGACCAGGTCCCCGATGGTCGCCAGACCCTTGAGGAATGGTTGGCCATTGACGCCGGCATTCTCGAGCACCTGCGTAGTCATGGTGTCCAGATCACCCGCAGCTATGCGGCCACCGAGCGCCCGGAGGGAGTCCCTCCCTATGACAAGGAGTCGGTCTACGCCCTGCCCAACACAGGTGTCATGCACCATGCCCGTCAGGAAGACGGCATCGACCTGGAGGAATCCTGGGTGGTGGGCAACGATGTGCTTTCCCTCGTGGCCGGCTGGCGCGCGGGCTGCCGCACCGCCGGAGTCGCCACTCCCCGCATCATGCAGGAAGGAAACCTTTCCGTGGAACCGGACCTGATCGGCCTGGATCTGGGTCACACCCTGGCAAGCATGGGAGCACGTCCTCCCCTTCGTCGCAGCGCCTGAGCGCGATACCGTCGATCCGGGAAGCGGCCCCAGCTGCCCCCATTCAACAAGGACCCTCTGGCATTCTGAATGCCGGGGGGTCCTTCTTTTGTGCAGGCCAGCTGGGAAGAGCCCCGGATCAGACTGTCCGCGCTATCATGAAGGGAGTCTCCCACCCCTCCTTGCATGCATCGAATCCTGACACCAACCCTCTTACTGGGCGCAGCGCTTCTGGTCCTGCCCCCTGCCATTGCCCAGAGCTCCTTCACAATCATTGCCGCGGGCAACTCCACCGACGCCAACAGCGATGGCACGGCGATTTGCGGCAACGACAGCCAGGGAGCCTTTCTGTGGACCTTGGCCGGTGGCTACCTGCCCCTGGGCCAACAGTCCTCGGTAGCTGTCTCGGAAGACGGCAGCCAGGTGCTGGGCCAGATCGATGATCCAACCACAGGAGACAATGTGGCCGGACTGTGGGACTCGACCAACGGTTGGGTCAGCCTGGGCAGTTTGGGAGCCGCCTGTGGCAGTGATCACGCCAATCCCTACGACCTGGCAGGCGACAGCCAGACGGCAGTGGGTCTTGGTTGGCAAGGCTGCACAGGTGTCGCCTTCCGCTGGACCCCCGGCACCGGAATCATGCAGATCCCCCACCTCGGTTCCGGCAGCGCCCGGGCCAGTGTGATCTCTGACGACGGCGCTTGGATCGGCGGTTGGGACGCGGCCTCCAACGGCTCCCGACGGGCAGCCCTTTGGGATGCCTCCTTGAATGAACAGTTGATTCTGGTGAGCGGCAGCAACCCCAGCGGAGCGGGAGAGATCAACGGTATCTCGAGCGACGGCGCCTATGCTGTGGGCAGCGAGGGATCCGCCGCTTTCATCTGGAATCAGACCAGCGGCGCCACCAACCTCGGGCAGATTCCCGGGGGAGGCACTTTTGACAACACCCTGTTGTTGTGCGTGGATCAAGCAGGCCAGATCGCCGGGGGCACCTTTGGCTTTGGTCCCTTCGGCGGCGCCATCATCTGGACTCCGGCCCACGGCTATCGCTTCCTGGACGATGTGCTCACAGGCCTGGGCGTTGACGTGAGCGGCTGGGAGCCCGCCGCGGTGACAGCCATCAGCGACGACGGCAAGACCCTGATCGGTCATGCCCGTGCGGCGGGCACTTTTTCCACCTCGATCTTCGTGGCGGTGCTGGACGGAAACTCCGTGGGCACGGACTACTGCAACAGCGCGGTGGCAAACTCCAGCGGCAGTCCTGGAAGTATGTCGGGTGAGGGTAGTTCCCTCGCCAGCGCGAACAATCTGGAACTCCAGGCCAGCGACCTGCCCCCGGGAAAGTTCGCCTTCTTCCTGAACAGCGCAGCCCCCGGTTTCATTCCAAACCCGGGCGGCAGCCAGGGGCACCTCTGCCTGAGCGGGGCAATCGGACGGCACAACGCCCAGATCGGTATGGTCGATCCAGCAGGGGTCTTTGCGATCTCGGTAGACCTCACCAACCTGCCCCGTCCAACGGGCAATGTCTCGGTGCTGGCTGGTGAGACCTGGTACTTCCAGTGCTGGTACCGGGACACGAATCCCGGCACGACCTCGAACTTCACGAACGGTCTGGAAATCCTGTTCCAATAGGGTTCCCTGTCTCTATACCAGCCAGGAAGGACTTGACCGCGGCCCGCTTCCCCGCGCAGGCTGCTCGATCGA
This sequence comes from Planctomycetota bacterium, assembly GCA_002686945.1. Lineage (GTDB taxonomy): Bacteria > Planctomycetota > UBA1135 > UBA1135. The sequence goes on along the minus strand of NYYZ01000002.1, from coordinate 2,792 downwards.
GTCCCTCTCCAACTGGTCCAAGATGATGAAAGCCTACGCCCTTCCCCTGTTGCCCCTGCTCCTGCTCCTTCCGGCCTGTGGTTCTGGCGGAGGGGGTGGCGGTGGCGGCGGTGGCGGCGGCGGCGGTGGAGTGATGGGCTTCGTCACCTCCCTCAGCGTCAGCTCCGAAGCAGGGGGAGCCTTCCAGGTCTTTGTTCAGAGGAGCAGCGCCGGTGGCGATCCCCTCACCGCAACCCTCTCCCTGGGCGGGACCGCGACCTTCAATGACTACTCCTCCAACGCGGTGGTCAGCGTGACCATTCCGGCGGGGTCCGCCATCGGATCGATCACCATCACTCTCAACGATGATCTGTTGCATGAGGACTCCGAATGGATCAGTTTCTTCCTCTCGGGAGTTCATGCGGATCCCCTGGCGAACGTCCACACCATGACCATCGTGGACAACGATTCCGAGCCGCAGGTCTCCTTCACAACCAGCGGTGGTCCCGAGAACGAGGCGGACACCGCAGCCATTCTGCTCACGGCCCAGCTCGATACGGTCTCGGGCCTGCCTGCGGTGGTACCCATCGTGGCAAGCGGTGAAGCCAGCGAGGGTGTGGATCTGGACTACACCCTGGCTGCGTCCCTGATCACGATCCCGGCGGGGCAACTGGCGGCCTCCGTGACCCTGGAGATCCTCGACGACCTGGACCCCGAACTTCCCCAGGAGCGCGCCATCCTGACCATCACCAATCCCACCGGGGCAGTCATCGGCGCGACTCCCCAGGCGATCTTCACCATTGCGGACGACGAAGGCCTGTTCTTCGGGCCCGTCAACCTCACATCAGGAACCAGCAGCGATGGAGACGCGGCCAGCGCCTTCTGCAGCGCCGACGTGGACGGAGACACCCTGCCCGATCTGGTGGTGGCCAGCACCAGTCCCGCCCAACAGATCCTGCTCCTCACAGGAGGAGTCGGGAACTACTCCATCAGCTCCATCAACAGCGGCATCGTCGGTCCCAGCCATGTGGCCACGGGCGACTTCAACAACGATGATGCCCTCGACATTCTTTGGGGTGCGCGCAGCACAGGCGAGTTGGTTTGGCTGGAGAACCCGACCTGGACGACCCACTCCATTCAAGGTCCTGGCGCCATTGCCTTGCATGATCTGCAGGTGGGCGATCACGACGGGGACGGCAACCTGGACATCCTGACCGCCGTGGACGCCGCGGCCTCGCTGGTGCTGCACCAGAACGATGGGACGGGCACGTTCATGGCTTTGGATGTGACCACTGCAGGCAATCCCCTCTACACAGCCATCACCAGCGCCGACCTGGGCGCAGACGGGGACACGGACTCGATTGCCATGGCTGCGGACCTCCTGGCTGAGTTCACCTCCGACGCCGGCTCCCTTTTTTGGAGCCAGGACCTCAGCGAACCCGGTGGCACCTGGCGCGGACTGCAGTTCGCCGACCTGGGTTTTCCGTCCCCCACCAAGAGTTTCATCGGGCACAACACAACCCTGGCCGGTATCCGCAGGTGGGTGCACTTCGGTGGCACCTGGACGGAGCAGGAAATGCTCGCTGGCGCGGACGCCTTGAGTTCCCTGGCAGCCGCCGATCTGGATCTCGACCAAGACATCGACCTCATCACCTCGGGCGACGGCGCCTGGCAGGGCTGGCACCAGAACCTGGGCGGTTTCAACTACGGCACCTCCTACCCCATGCCCGCCTTGAGCGCTGACCTGGGAATACGACTGATCGACCTGGACAATGACGGGGACCCGGACCTTGTGCGCATGACGGCCGCAGGCCTTGAGTGGCACGAGAACGCGGCCCAGTAGGGACCCCGTTCCCTGCCCGCATGACAAGAGCGCCCAGGCCAGGCGGGCCCACGGCAACCGAAGCGGTTCCCGCGCAGCCTGCTGGCAAGCTTTCCCCTGTCTGGTCCTAGGGGCAGAAGGTGATGTTGAGGGCGTCGGTGAAGTTGAAGCCCGCTCCTCCGGCGCTCGGGTCGCGGTACCAGAACTGGAAGTTCCAGGTCTCGCCCGCATCGATCTGCCCGGCGGGATCCGGAGGGCTGGTGAGATCCATGGACAGCGCCGCGGTCCCGGCGCTGTTGGTCAGGATCGGAGCCAGCCGGAAGAACTGGCTGACGCACAGGATCCCGTTGCCGACCGGATTCGAAATCTGGCCCGGTCCATAGAAGAAGATCCCGAACTCACTGGTAGGACAGGCACTGGCGATCAGGGTCAGGTCGTTGTTGGCCACAAAAGCTGTGCCTGAGTAGGAGATCACGGCCCCGGGACCCACGGAATTCGGACTGCTGGTGCAGTAGGAGGACACCACGCACTCGCAGGCATCCAGAATGCCGTTCCCGTTGAGGTCCAGGTTCGGATTGATCGCGATCTGGCATTCATCGGGCACCGTGTCCAGATCGCAATCCGCGCTGAACCCGCTGCTGATGTCGCACTCGTCCGGGATGCCGTTGGCGTTGCAGTCCAGGCTGAACCCAGAAGCAAAGTCACAGGAGTCCGGCACACCATTGAGATTGCAATCGAGCTCAATTCCAGCCGCGATGTCACACTCGTCCGGCTCCAGGTTTCCATTGCAGTCCAAGCTGGTGCCATTGACCAGATCGCAGGTGTCATCAAGGCCATTGCCATTGCAATCCGCCTCGCACTCATCCGGGATGCCGTTCACATTGCAGTCCTGGCTGGTCCCCGCCACCAGGTCGCAGGAGTCCAGGGTCCCGTTCTGGTTGCAGTCGAACTCGCTGCCATCAGCCAGCTCGCACTCATCGGGAATCCCATT
>NYYZ01000001.1 GCA_002686945.1 Planctomycetota bacterium | reverse complement strand
CTCGGAACGGCCTGTGCGCCGTGAAGCGCTGGCTACTCCCTCCAGTTGCAGGAGTTGCTGTTCCACTGAGGAGGCCAAACGGTCACTGGCCCTCAGTGAGGTTCCTGGGGGCGCGAAGAGGGCTACCGTGAAGGTACCCTCGTTGAACTCCGGCAGGAATGAGCTTCCAAAGGTCGATCCGACCCAAAGGGTCAAGGCAGTCGCAGCGGCTGCGGCACCCATCAGTAGGTAACGCCAACGCAGGGCCAGACGCAGTAGGGGTTCGTAGAGGTCCTTGAGAATGCGCACCAGGAATCCGTCCCCTGCTTCTGCTTCGTCAGGGTTGGGATTGAGAAGCAAGCTACAAAGGGCCGGGGTCACAGTCAGAGCCACCATCAGAGAAGCCAAGAGCGAGACCACAAAGGCGATGCCCAGGGGGCGGAAGAAGCGGCCTTCGATTCCTTCAAGGAACATCAGCGGCGCAAAGACGAGTCCGATGATGAGGGTGGCAAAAACCATTGCGGGCCGGATCTCGTTGCTGGCAGAAAAGATCGTGTCCCGCCTGGATTCTTGCTGAGATGCCGGCAAACGCGCGTTTTGTTTCAGGCGCCGGAAGACGTTCTCCACATCGATTACTGCGTCATCCACAAGACTGCCGACGGCGATGGCGAGGCCTCCGAGGGTCATCACATTGATAGTCTCCCCTAGATACTCAAGCACCAATACACCCGCGGCGAGGGAGAGTGGAAGGGCGGTCAGCGTCACCAGAGTTGTTCGTAGGCTGAGCAAGAACAGAGCCAAGATCAACGCCACGATGATCGCGGCATCCCTCAGAGCGTGGACCACATTGTTGACAGAGAGGTTGATGAAGTCCGCTTGACGGAAGATCTCATCGTTGACGTGTATGCCAGCGGGCAGGTTTGGTTCGAGATCCTTGAGCAGTGCATCGACTCCGGCCGTGATTGCGAGGGTGTTGGTGCCCGGCGCTTTCTTGATGGTCATGATCACCGCTGGCCTGCCACCATCCGATCCTGTGCCTCGCTTGAGGGCCGGACCCAGGCGCACCTCTGCCACCTGCCCAATAGTCACGGGGGCTCCCTGGTGGATCTTGACCATGGTGCCCTCAATGTCTGACACTGATCGCACCCGCCCGCTTTGGCGGATTGGCAGCTCCAGGTGACCCACATCAGGCAGGTACCCAGCACTGAGCGTGCTATGTGCGGATCTGGCGGCTGCAACCACGTCCTGGACGGTGAGCCCATAGAGCCTGAGCTGTTCCTGTTCCACCAGCACCTGGTATTCGGGCAACTCGCCGCCGATGACTGAAACCTGTGCGACCCCGGGCACGGTCAAGAGTCGGTTGCGCAGGTCAAACTCGGCGTAGGCCCTTAGGTTCAGATCGTCCACGCTCCCATCCGGGGATGACACAGCCAGCAGCATGATCTCACCAGTGATCGATGTAATGGGGGTCATCTCGGCGTGGGTTCCTGGTGGCAGGTCTTCGCGCACCGTGTCCAAGCGTTCCGAGACCATTTGACGCGCTAGAAATATGTCTTCTCCCCACTCGAATTCCACAAAGGCGATTGAGAGGCCGATTGCGCTTGAAGTTCGCACCCTCCTCAGCCCAGGGATGCCGTTGACCGCCGCTTCGATTGGGAAGGTTACGTACTGTTCCACCTCATCTGCCGCCAGACCCGAAGCCTCGGCCATGATCACCACCGTAGGGGCGTTGAGTTCCGGGAATACGTCCACGGGTGTGCGGGGCAGGCGGTAGGCCGCCGCGCCCAAGAGCACTCCCGCGAGGACCAACACCAAGGTGGCGTGATCAATAGAGAACCGGATCAGGCTCTTGAGCATCAGTCCTCGTCCTCATGGAAGGTGCCGTCGGCGTGCATGTGTCCGCCAACTGAAGGTGAAGACCCCTGTTGGGTGGCGAGCTTCAATTCATAGGATCCTGCGGAGACCACTTCGTCGCCGCGCATGAGTCCGCTTTGGATCACCACCCAGCGTCCGTCGCTGATTCCCAGGTCTGCTTCCACTCGAATCGCCACACCAGGATCCTCGGGGTCGCGCCGGAAGAACACATGAGTCAAGCCATCGCGCAGCACTGCGGATGAGGGCACCGCCAACTGGGGCCCATCGCTTGATGCCACCACGATCTCCAGGAAGGCTGAGACCCCGGGTTTGATCCATGGAGCTTGGTCCCTGGGCACCGCAAGCAGGGTCATGGTGCGCTCGATGGGGTGGGCCTCAAGGCCCAGGGTCATGGCCGCTGGAACGCCAGCATCCGGGGCCACTCCTGGAGAAAGGGGCGGCACGATGCGTACCTCACTGTCTGTGCCGATGCGTGCCAGATCAGCTTGCAGAGCGAGGGCGCGGAAGCGCACCTGTGAGGTGTCAACGGTGGAAAGTACCAGGCTCGGAGCCTCCGCAAAAGAACCGTTGGTCAGAGCCAGGAGTTCGACGAAGCCACCTTGTTCCGCGCGCACTTCGATCCAATCATAGGTTTCATAGGCGGCCACCGTGCTATCGCCCACCTGCACCTCTTGCAGCAGATCCTCTTCGGTCAGACCCACTGCCGCCGCAGCACGGTGAAGGGCGTGTCCTCGCGTGCGTTCTGCGTTGCTCAATGCAGTTTGGGCGAGGTCGAGTTCCGCTTGCAGGCGTGGCAAGCTGGCTTCCAATTCCAGTGCGCTGGCTTCCAGATCTGCATGCTTGAATTCAGCCCTGGCTAGTAGCCGCAGGCGTTCACGGGCCAGCTCGAGTTTGGTGCGTGCTTCGTTTTTTCGCGTGCGAGCCACCTTGATCTTGCCTTTGGCGGTGGCAATGGCCTGTTCGCCCTCGATAATTTCGTGCAGCAGCTCCGGCCAGGCGGTTGATTGGTAGCGATAAAGTACCTGCCCCGGGGTTATTGCCTGGTTCTGATCCACCAGCAATTCCACTCGACCGGGAAGTGCCAGACGGTATTCGCGTCGGGCCAGGGGCAGCAACTCGAAAGCACCTGGGACCCTGAGCGTTTGGGCCACTCGTCGTACCTGAACCCGTGTGAACTCGATCCCCAAGTTGCGCTGGATCGTGGTTGGAATCTCGATGCGCGCGGAATTGGTTTCCGATGCCTGATTGTCATTTTCCTCTTGGGGTGTCTCGCTTTCTGCGGAGCAACCCTGCAGGACGGCGAGAGCCATCAGGATGGGAGTAAGTTGATTGAATTGGTTGCGTTGCATCAATTGTTTCCTTCAGTTTCTTCGAGTTGCTTCACGGTCGGTTCCGGGCCTCGCATCTGGACGAGTTTGCTCTCTTCCGCGCTGACTGCCAGGGTCGCATCGATCCAATCGAGCCTGGCTTGATGGGAGAGGATGAGGCTCATCAGGAGTGCCTCGCTGTTGTCCTGTCCTTCGCCCAGTTCCATCAGTCTCATTGCGTCCTGTAGTTGTTGACTGATCAGGGGCATCAAGTGCTGCTCCATGTGGCTACGCTGGCGCGTGATCGCTTCGATTTTCTGTTGTACCTGCTGCCAACGGCCCCCCATGATTTCCAGGGCTGTTTCATACCGGGCACGTGCTAGGAGGCGTTCGGCCCTGGCCGCAGCGATGCCCTCTTGGTTGGCGTGGAAGAAAGGCAACGAGATTCCTCCGATCAAGCCCAGTCGGGGCTGCCCCGAGTCTGATTCAAATACAGGTCCAAGGGTCGGGTCGGAGATCTGTTGAGCTATTTCCAGGGCCAGGGATTTTTCTGCGACAGCGTATTGGTCGCGTAGCTGGAGCAATTCCAGGTTGCGCTGTGCCAACTCGCTGCTGAATTCCGTGTGAAGGGTCACGGGGAAAAAATCTTCGTTGCTTCGGCCTTCTTGAAGATGACTGAGGTACGGCACCAATTCCAAATTGGCGGCGGCGGTTAGGCCCATCAGAGCCAGGAGGGCCTGTTCCTTGTTCAGGGTCAAGCCGTGCAACTGGAGCAATTCTGCCGTGCGTTGACTGTATTCGATCTTGAAGTTGCTCGCTGTTCGGGCGGTGACTTCGCCGGCTTTGGCCAGGGCGCCGACACGTGGGATCAACTCGCCCAATGTGACTTGCAGCTGTTTGGTTTCCTGTTCTCGTAGCAAGGCAGCAGACCACTCCTGCCATGCGCGCCAGACTTCGCTCCATATGCGCCACTCTGCGTGCAGTACGGCTGTTCGAGCAACCTGGTGCTGGGCTGCTGCGTGTTCGGTTTCTGCTCCCGTGCGTCCTGTGAGCGGCAGCGAAAAGGAGAGGCTTGGGCCCACGATCCAGGGGTCGGGAATGTCGTCCGTGGCGCGTAGAGCGCTGAGTGCGAACTCTGGGTCAGTCCACTGACCAGCGTATTGGGCGTGAGCGGCGGCGAGACCTGCTTCCAGGCGGGCCAGGCGCAACTCCGGATTGAATGCCAGCGCCACAAGTCTTGCCTCGTGCAAATCCAGGCCGTCGCTCAGGTCGAGCTCCCCTTGGGGCCCGGGCAGAGGCGCTTGTCGTTGCTCAAGAAAGGCTTGCAGGCTGCCGTCATTCAGAGCCCTCGCCTGCCACGCTGCTTGGTGGGCAGCTGTGTCGAGAGGGCTGGGCGTATAGCTTTGGCAAGCGCTTAGCAGCACCAGTATGCTCCAGCCGAGGCCAGGCAAGAGAGGTGCGTTTGGAGCGGGTACTTTTTTGGATATCCAATTCTTCATCGCATCGGGTCACAGTTCCTTTCATCACTGAATATTTCTCTGGGCCAATGGCCCAAAGGACGAGTCGCCGTGGGCTGCAAACCCAAGGGGACATACTCAAATTCAGCTGGAAAGGGGCGGTGCCCGGGGACGTGCGCTCTTTGGAGGAGGCGGTCCCAGCGGTGGATCGCCCAAGGAGCCAAAGGCAACTCCAGTGGGCCAGATGAAGTTCAAATGCACCCGGTTGTCTGGCACCAAGGCCAGAATATGTACCGGACCACCTTTGGTCTGGTTCGGCTCACGCAGGGTTTCCTCGTGGTCCCCAAGGGAGTGTGGCAGGTGCTGCTCGCAGGAATGATCGGGGTGGCAGCCTTCATCTTCGGAGTCTCTGTGCTCATCAGCACAATCTTCCGTTCCGTGCACGTGATGGGCGTGGCCACCAGCATCCAGGTGTGCGTGCTCCCCTTGGTGGACAGCCTGACTCGGAGATCCTGTGGCCAGACAAAGACAAGCCACCACTCCTGCCAGTTGTTTCATAACGAGACACATGCAGACCGCGAAACCGATCACGGCTCGCTGCATATGGGTTCGTTTGCTGGCTTGGGGTTGCATCATTTGAGCAGCCTGGAGGGCTTGTTCGTTGCTGCAGGATGAAGGAAAAGCGAGGCCTGGGTCAAGGTAAGGGCCTGTTATTGGGCCCTGAGGGTACATGCGTGGTTGAAACGCTCCTCTAGATACTAACTCCTCATCGACCACGGGGTGGCCCGTACCGTTGGTTCGCGGGACACATTTCCCGAGCATTGGGTCATGCGTGCGCCTGGACGCCGCTGTTGGCTTGATGACCTTGGGGGGCAGGCTGTTTCAAGACCAAAGGACACAGGGTCAGAAAGCTGCGTGGGCACCTTGTTCATCTCGGGCCAGGCGCACATAGGCTTCCATGCTGATGCGCGCGCAGATTGTGCCGTTGAGGTCAACCGCCTGCACATCAATCGACTGGCGGAAACGGCCCTTGGATTCGAGTTCCGCAGTCGCCCAGGCCACATCTTCATCGCTCAGACGAAATTCCAGGATCAGTTCTGTGGCCGCTGGCTTCTCGTAACGAATCTGCCCTGCCTGCAACCAGCTCTCTACCTGCAGGCCCCGCTGGGCAAACAGTTGCCAATAGAGCATGGGCAGAGGTGAGTCTGCGGCGGAGTAGATCGTGCCGCCAAAGGTCGTGCCATGCAGGTTGCGAGTCCAGATGCTGCGTTTGACCCGCACACGGCAATATTGAAAGTCCTGGCTCACCTCCAAGATCTTGATGCGCTGGAACAAGAGGGGGGGGAAGAGGTTCAGCATCCACTTCATGGCCCATGGGCTCAGCTTGCGGTTTTGAAGGCGTGACATGGAGAGTGTTGCTTGGCGAACTCAGTTCAGATAACTGTTCAAGGGCCAGGTGCTGCCGTCAAGATCCAGCACCGCCCGGTGCTTGTGAAGCTGATTGCTGATGGGGTCGTTCATCCTTGTGTGCCAGGGATGCGCTCGCCCAGCCAGGTGCAGAGGTCTGCGAGCACTTTGTCTCGTTCCAGTTCATTGAATATCTCGTGGTAGAGGCCGGGATACTCCAGACACTGCTTGTCTTGGGATCCCGAGGCCTCGAAGAATGCTCGCGAATCTTCGACGCGGGTGATTTCATCCTCTCCGGCCAGCATGCAGAGCAGTGGAATCTTGACCCCCGGCGCATCTTCGAGCAACTTGGGCTGCACATCAAGGCACTCGGTGTACCAACGGGCAGTGGCATTCAGCTGGGCGTGGGGATCGATGGCCAGGTCCCTGGCTACCTTTGGATCATGGGATAGAAGGTCCCGGTCCAGTCCCGAGGGCAGTGCCAGGCTTGGATAGACGGCGGAAAAAAACCTCCCCGCCAACGCTTTCCAGAGGGGCACCTGCACCGCGAAGCCAAAGGCAGGGCTGGAGAGGATCAAGCCGCTCAAGGGCGGTTGGTATTGCTGCACAAAGCGCGCAGCGATCTGGCCGCCCATGGAGTGACCCAGCAGGAAGATCGGTTCTCCCTGGCTTTCCTCTACGACTCCCTCCAGGGCGCAGCGCGTGTCCTCGAGGTAGTCTCGAAAGTGCTGGACAAACACCCGCCTGCCCCCGGATTCCCCGTGGCCACGCAGGTCAAATGCGCTTACATCGAGGCCCAGATCATTCAGGCATGTGGCTACATGATCGTAGCGGCCACTGTGTTCCCCGAACCCGTGCACAAGCAGGATACGCCCAACGGGGTTGTCCAGGGCCCAACGGCGCTGGAACTGATTCGGGGCTCCTTCTCGGGGCAGCGTACAGGTGGTGACCATTGGCAGTCAGCCTATTTTTCGGGCACCCGGACTGGCAAGAGGGGCGTCCTGGAGGCGTACTCGATTCTGTTCTACTAAAAAGCGGCCAGGGTCGAGTTGGTGGAGTTCGGGGTGCTGCTCCCTGACAGGAACGGGTATCGGGCCCTACTCATCGAAGGACTCGAGCACATCAGCATAGTGCTCGTTGTCGGGGGCCAGATTCAGCGCCAGGCCCACTGATGCCCGGGCTTCGTCCCGATCGCTGCCCTCGTGTTCAAAGCTGATGATGTAGACCCAGGGGCTGAAACCTAGCAGAAGCATGCCCTTGTCGAAGCGATAGGAGGCATTGAGCGGGTCGAGTTCAATCGCCTTGTCAATGTCTTCGAGGGCCAGGTCCATGCGTTCGCTGCGGGTCATGCCGTCATCCGGTTCTTCGGCGGGTTCTCCGTCTTCCAGGAACATGCCAATGCTGGCCAGGGCTCGGGCGCGGGAGGCATAGGCCCGCGCGTCGGCCAGGCCCGCGTCGATTGCCGCGGTCAGGTCGGGCAGGGCCTCTTCCACTTTTCGCGTCTGTACTGCTCGTAGTCCACGCTTGAGGCGCGCTTCCGGGGCATTGATCTCGATTTCACCGATGAAGTTGTGCCAGTCGCTCTCCAACTGGGCCACGTCCTTGATCCCGAGCTTCTTGAGCAGAAACGAGCGGATCACTTCGGGTTGGACTTGGAAGCCTGTGCCTTCTTTGCCGTAACTCGGTACTGATTTGTATTCCACACCCTTGCGTGTGTAGAGCTCCCGGAAGAAGCGTGCAAATTTCTTGGCGTAGGCCCCGTCGTTGAAGTTGTTCAAGAAGTAGACGAAGGACCAGGCGTGGGCGTACTCGAAGGCATGGAAATCCGACCTTTCAATCAGGAAAAGGTCTTCCAGGGCAATCGCCTTGTCGTCTGCAAGTGCCTGCTGCACGGTCAGGACCCGGTCGGTCTGGATCTTGCCCGGTGTGATGCTGATCTTGCCCCGCTTATCGATCTTGATGTCTGAACTGCCGAAGAAGTCCGCCACCGCTTCGTTGATCCAGATCTGGGGCCTGAATTGCGGGTCGATCAGATAGGTCAGCAGGTGCGTGCATTCGTGCAGGCTCACCCAGTTGGTAATGGCAGGTTCTTGATAGTCATGATAGAAGTTCAGTTCCTGCTCCAGGGGCGAGAAGTACCCTGCTACCCCGGGTGGAGTCTTCTTGAGCCGTGAGAACTCCGCTCGGCTCTTGAAGATGTTGACTTGCATCTTAGCGCGCCGCAGAGAGGGCGTCGGCTTGATGCCGATGCGCTTGTCCATCAGCTTGTAGTAGGACTCCATCAAGTCGCTGTAGTACTCAAGCAACTCCGGCGAGGTGTTGGACTTGACGATGAAGTGCTTGCTCTCCTTGGATGGCGCCGTCTTCCAATTGGAGTAGGCGGCCATGGCGGTGGCGCGCTCCGCGCTGGCTTCGCTGGCCTTGCGCAGCAGGTTCTTGTAGGCGCTCTTTGATATCCATTTGCCATCGAAACGCACGAACCCTTGGGCGAGCTTGTCCCTCTCGTCGTCGTTCTTGGGCTTGTACTCATTGGGATCCCAAGCCATCTCCACGGCTTTGAACTTGATGTGGCCCGGTACCTCGATCGTGCCGTGAGGGAACTCCAGGATGTAGCCTCCCTCGGGGCGCTCGCGGATGCGATCCACTTCGATCACCCGGCCGTCGATAGTGACCACCCGATCTGCTTGGGCAGCGGGGATCAGAAGGGTGAGCAGGGAGAGGGTGGCGCAGCACTTGCTGCTCAAGGAAAGGCTTGGGAGGGGGTTGACCATGGGAATTACTCGGCGCGTGGGCCTATGGTGGCAGGCGGGGGGGCACCTGTCCAATCGGGGGCCCTTACGGGGACCCGGAGGCGATATTGCGAGCGGATTGGTCAGAATGCGGGAGCCTGTTGGCTTACCCGTCCCCGCGCACCAAGCGGGTCAGGGCCCGGGCCCAGTCGGGATCTGCGTTGGGGCACGGCACGCACAGGTAGGTCTCGCCTCCAGCGCTGATAAAGGCTTCCTTGAGTTGTTGCCCAATTTCCTCCAGGGTCTCAAGACAGTCACAGGGAAAGCCCGGGGTCAGCACGGCAATGCGGCGCAGCCCCTCGCGCGCCAATTCGGGTACTCGTTCGCTGGTACTGGGGGTCAGCCAGGGTTCTCTGCCAAAGCGTGACTGAAAGGTCATTTCCCATTGGTCATCGCCGAGTCCCAGGGCCGCCGCAAGACCCCGGGCGGTCTGCTGGCAGTGCGCGAGGTAGGGATCCCCTGCGCGCACGTAGCTCTCGGGCAGGCCGTGGAAGCTGAACACATGGAGTTCGGGATCCTGACCATCGGTGACAGCCCGCGCCAATTCCGCCTGACGCGCAAGCAGGGCGGAATCCGCAGGATAGGCCGGGACCATTCTGAGGGCCGGCCCATCCCGGCGTTGGGCGAGTACCTCGCTTACTGCAGCTTGCACTGTTCCGCTGGTGGTGTCAGACCACTGAGGGAAGAGGGGCAGCACAACCAACTCGCTCAGTTCTTCTGCGGCAAGCAACTCGATTCCCCGGCGAATCGATGGCCGCCCGTAGCGCATCGCGGTCACGACCCGCCATGGGGGACCCAGCTCCTTGGCCAGTTCCTGGGTCAGAGCCTCGGTGTGCGTCAGCAAAGGCGACCCTTCTGATGTCCAGATACTTGCGTAGGCGCGTGTCACCCGCTGCACTCGCCAGGGCAGGACGAACAGGTTGAGGATTGGGATCCAGAGCAGCCGCGGCAGGCGCACCACCCGGGGATCGCTGAGGAATTCGCGCAGGTAGCGCCGGACGGCGCCCGGTTCCGCAGCGTCGGGGGTGCCCAGGTTGACCACCAGGAGGCCTCGGGTTGTGCCCTTCTTCATTGGGTCAGCACTGCTGGCGCCGGTTTCAATCGGCGGCGGCAGCAAACCCCAATAAGCCAGAGAACTTGCCATCAACGCCGCGCCAATTCCCACATAGAGGGCACCCACAGGTCCATAGGACAGGTATCCGTTGCTGGCCAAGGCCCTGAGTGCTACCCCAGCACCGATCATCAAGGCAATTAGAGGCCAGAAGCTTGGGGCGAAGACCAGTTGCAGGCGCGGTACCGTGAGATCGCGCATGCGTCGTCGATTGCGCAGGGCTGTGTTCCAAAGTACGTAGCGCCCCTTGGCCGCGCCCAAGATCAATCCGCCCACAAGCCATGCAGTGGTGCCAATTGGATTGGTCTCTGTCAGGGGCTTCAGCATCAGCCAGCCCCGTACCAGCAACATGCCGCCTACCCCGACCCAGATCAGGGCGGCGATTCGATTCAAGGTGCTGAGGCGAACCTTCATGTCCGGGAGCATACGGGAGTGCCGTCATCGCGCAGCCTTCGGCCTCTGGAATTCTCCTGGGGTCTGGGCAGTTCAGCCATCTGTGTCCGTTAGTTCGCTGTTCAAATAATTCCCCGTGCGCTGCTCATCTACAGAGCCGTCGTTTTTCCAAAAGAGCCAGGGTCCTTCACGGCGGCCTGCCTCGAATCGGCCCTCGCTCTTCTTGCGTCCGGATCCCTCGTGCCAGTAGGTCCAGGTCCCTTCCCGCAGGCTGACCCGGGTCCCCGGGACCGGGACACGCTCCCCCTCTGATTCCCGTTGTCCGTTGCGATACCAGGTCTCCCAGGCGCCCACTTTGAGGCCGCCTGAGTAGTGCCCCCTGGTACGCATCTGGCCGTCGAAATACCACGTGGTCCAAAGACCCTCTTCCGCCCCGGGAGCGCCCTCGCCCTGGTACCTCCGTACCCCCTGCTCATGCTGGCTGGTGCGTGGCGGGTCGCAGGCGATCAGGCAGCCGAGCCCCAACATCACGGCGAGGACTCGTCGCGAGGTGGGGGGCGCTTTGGCAGGACCGATCAAGAGCGTTCGGGCTCAGCGGATGAACATCATCTCGCGGTACTTCGGCAGGGGCCAGAGACTGTCGTCTACCAATCGCTCCAAGAAGTCCGCCGCGTCACGCACCTGCTCCATGGCAGGTAGCACTTCGTTGCGATAGCCCATCGCCTGAGCCGCCACATCGTCGGAGTCCGACTCCCAACGTTCATTTACCTCGAGCAGAGCGTCCACGGAATTCTTCAGGTCTCCAATCGTCTTGGTCACCAGGGCCAGGGTTTCTCTCTGAGAAGATGTGCCTTCTTCGCCCACAACTGCTTGCAGGGCGTTGATGGAATCTGCCAGGCGCTTTTGATGTTCCATTGCCGCGGGGAGCAGCATGGTCATAGCCAGGTCCCGGGTCGCCATTGCTTCAACGTTGATCTTGTTCGTGTAGATCTCGGTTTGTACATGCCAGCGGGATTCCAGTTCCTCGGCAGTGAACACTCCCATCTTGTTGAAGAGCTCTTCGTTCTTGGGATCACGCAGGGGCTTGAGTGCTTCGGGCGTACCCTTGAGTTCCAACAGTCCACGCTTTGCGGCTTCTACTCGCCACTCGGCTGCGTAGTTGTCACCGGAAAACAGAATACGCCGGTGCTTGCCCAGGGTCTCGCGAACAACCTTTTGGATGTTCTCGGTGCTCGGTCCTCCGATGGCTTCAATTGTGTCGGACAGGTAATCAAGAGACTCCGCCAGGATCGTGTTGAGGAAGGTTGCTGGATATGCCGGCGACTGGTTCGAACCCACTGCCCGGAATTCGAAGCGGTTTCCCGTGAACGCCAGGGGCGAGGTGCGGTTGCGATCGGAAATATCCCGGGGCAGTTCCGGCAAGCTGGTGACTCCCAAGCGCAGGGGCTCGGTGGTGTTGCCGTCGGGGATGTCCCCGGCGATGATCGAGTCCACGATCCCTTCCAGGTGCGTGCCAAGGAAGACCGAGATGATCGCCGGCGGCGCTTCGTTGGCGCCCAGACGATAGTCGTTTGCGGCGCTGGCGATGGAACTGCGCAACAGGTCTTGGTGCAGGTCCACCCCGCGGGCCACGGCGGTCAGGAAGAGGATGAACTTGAGATTCTCGTGGGGTGTCTTGCCCGGGTCAAACAGGTTGCCGCCAAGGTTGTCCGCTACCGACCAGTTCAGGTGTTTGCCCGAACCATTCAAGCCTGCAAAGGGTTTTTCATGCAGCAAGGCGGCGAATCCATGGCGTTCAGCTATCTCTTCCAGCATGGCCATGGTCAGCATGTTGTGATCCGTTGAGATCGAAATCGGCATGTAGACCGGGGCCAGCTCAAACTGGCTGGGGGCTACTTCATTGTGCCGCGTCTTGGCGGGAATGCCCAGCAGCCAGAGTTCGTGCTCCAGGTCGTGCATGAATCGCAGGACCCGGCTGGGGATATTGCCGAAGTAGTGATCGTCGAACTCTTGCCCCTTGTAGGGGCGTGCACCGAAGAGCGTGCGTCCACAGGCCAACAGGTCTGGCCGCAGGTTGAAGAAGTCCGCGTCGATCAAGAAGTACTCCTGCTCGATGCCGCCGCTTGAAGAGGCGCGGGTGACCTGATTCTCGCCGATCATCTGCAGCAGGCGGGTTGCTGCCTTGGATAGTGCCTGGTTCGAACGCAAGAGGGGTGTTTTCTTGTCCAGGGCTGCGCCGGTCCAGGAACAGAAAGCAGTGGGGATCGTCAGGGTTGCACCCTCGGGAGTGCACCGCAGAAAGGCAGGAGAGGTGGGGTCCCAGGCGGTGTAGCCGCGAGCTTCAAAGGTGGCCCGCAGGCCGCCGGAAGGAAAAGACGAGGCGTCGGGCTCTCCTTGGAACAGTTGGGTTCCGGAAAACTCCAGCAGCGCCCCCCCGTCCCCTGTGGGCTTGATGAAGGAGTCGTGCTTCTCAGCGGTGGAGCCCGTCATGGGCTGGAACCAGTGGGTGTAGTGGGTTGCGCCGTTCTCAATGGCCCAGTCTTTCATGGCGCTGGCCACCGAGTCCGCGATCTCTGCGGTCAAGGGGGCTCCCGTATCGATCACTTTCCGTAGAGCCTCGTAGATTGGCGCCGGCAGCCGTTGCTTCTGCGTCCGGTCGTTGAAGACGTACTTGCCGAAGTACTCGGGAATGCGCGCGTTGTTGGGTTCTTCGGTCATGTTCTCAGGCTCGATCACCGCTTCGTGGGCAATGCTGCGAACCGCCTCGTGACGGGTGCTTGCTGTCATATTGAATAGCCCCCATGGGGGGTCGTTGCAGAAGGGCTCTTGCGAGGGGCCCTTCAAAGGGGGGCGGGCCCACTCGGAACGGAGGTTGATCCTAGCGAGCGGTCGAGGGAGGAACCAGAGTGAAGGGGGAGATCTTTTCGGCTTCCGTAGAGGGCCGTACTGATGAGCCTGGCTGGTCCCAGTTGCGGGACCAGCGTCAACTGGCCTGTCATTCCATGGTCGGCTTTCCCCTGGCCGATCTTCAAGGCGAAGTGCTCTGTCTTGACGCTTGCGCTTTGGGATGCTCCTCGTGACCATTGGCGCACGGACCATGAGAACATCCAGCTACCTCCCTGTCTCCCTGGCCCTCTTGGTCGCCTGCGCCGCCCCTGTCCCCGCGCCCCAGCCCTGGCCCCTGCGACCGGACGCGGTGGCCGCGATCGGGGGGCAGCGGCGGGCGGATCTGGTGCACCTCTCATTGGACCTGGAGCTAGATCATGAGGCTCGCGAGGTGAGCGGGGTGGCCTCCAGCTGGTTCCGCGCCCTGCGTGGGGGCACGACCGAATTGCTGCTTCATGGGGTGGGATTGGATATTGAGGAGGTTCTGGATGCGAGCGGAGAGGCCTTGGAGTTCGTTGTGCGGGAGCCTGAGATCCGCATCACCCTGGCTCGGCCACTTGCCAAGGGGGAGGAAGAGGTTCTGCATGTGCGTTACCGGGCGCGCCCGGAGCGGGGGTTGTTCTTTCGGGATCGAAGCAGGTTCAGCGAGGGGTTTTCTCCTTCGCTCTTCACCCAGGGGCAAAAGCACAACCATCGGCACTGGCTGCCCCTTTGGGATGAGCCCAACGACCGTGCGACTCTGGAGGCGCGCGTCCGGGTGGGGCTTTCCATGGAGGTCGTGTCCAATGGGCAGCTGGTTGAGGTGGAGCGTCACTCTGCCGAGTCGCGCAGCTTTCATTGGCGCTTGGACCAGCGCGTGCCTACCTACCTGCTGGCTGTGATCGCTGGGCGTTTTGATCGCTTCAGGGCGCCTCATGGTTCGGTTGAGCTGGAATTCATCGTGGCCAAGGGGGCCGGTGAGCAGCGTGCTCGAGAGACTTTTGGGGAGACTGCTGCGATGCTGAATTTCTTCGAAGCCAAACTTGGCACACCATTTCCTTATCCGCGCTACTCCCAGGCCGCCCTGGCGGACTTTGTGACCGGGGGCATGGAAAACGCGACCTTGACCCTGGTGGGGGAGAGCCTGCTCGGAACTCGCGAGGAGAACCAGGACCTGGAGGGGCGACCCCGCCGGATCATCGCCCACGAGTTGGCGCACCAGTGGTTTGGAGATCAGGTCACTTGTTGGGGCTGGAGCCACCTGTGGCTGAACGAGGCCTTTGCCTCCTGGTTGGAACTCGCCTGGGTGGGGGAGGTGGAGGGGGAGAACGCCAGGCGCTTGCGCATGGAGCAGTACCGTGAGCGTTTCCTGGCTCGCTCGGAGCGCGTGTCCCTGCCCATGGCCTTGGACTGGCACACTCAGGGATGCAGCCCGAATCGGGCTCACCATGTCTACACCAAGGGGCCTTGGGTGATCGAAATGATGAGTCGTTTGGTGGGTCCTGAGGATTTTGATGGTGCCCTGACTTTGTACCTCAAGCGCCACCAGGACAGTTTGGTCACTGCGGATGACTTTGTGCAGGCGGTGTTCGACGCTACCGGTCGCAATCTGATGCCCCAGGTGCAACAGTGGGTCTGGTCCGGTGGCTTGCCAGAGCTGACCATGCACCATGAGGTCTTGGGCCAGGAGTTGGTCCTGTCCCTCGAGCAGGCCCAAGAGACCACACACCTGGTGCCCCTCTTCGATTGTCCGCTGACCGTGGATCTGATCACCAGCACGGGACGCGCGCGCCATGAGTTGCGTTTCTTTGAGCGATCCCACTCCTGGCGTTTGCCCTTCGATGGTGAGCTCTTGAATGTACTCGTCGATCCCGAAGGGGCGCTGCTCTGTTCACTGCGTCAAACCAAGCCCGTAACCGCATGGCTGCACCAGGCTGCTGACTTCGAGCAACCGCTCGCGGTCTGGCGCGCCCTTCCGGCTCTGCGCCAGATCGCTGGCTCCTCTCCCGCAGCCCGTGCGCTAATGCTGCGGATCCTGCGCGAACACCCCGAACCCCTCCTGCGGCAACGGGCCGCCCGCCAGGCCACCTGGATCAGCGAAGCCTCTCGCGCAGCCCTGGTGCGGGCCGTCTGCGAAGATCACGTTGCCCCTGTTCGCAGTCAGGCGGCTCGTTCTCTGCTTGACCACATCCAATCCCGCCCCTTCACGGCACGGGACCCGCTCGCCCAGAAACTTCGCATCCAAGTGGAGTCCGAAACCAGCGTCCGGACTCGCGAGACCCTCTTGGAGCTGCTGGATGGGGTCGGGCCGAATTCGAGATGAAACCCAACTCGCCGTCCTCTGCTCAGGTCCGCGCCCTTGCTCGCCGTGACCCTGCCATGGGTCGAGCGATCAAGCGTCTGGAACCCTTCCCTGGTTTCCCAATTCCTGGGGAGCATCGCAGCCATTATGAGGCCCTCGCCCGGGCAATTGTCTTCCAGCAACTCGCCGGCGCTGCGGCCAGAACCATCTGGAATCGGGTTTGTGCGTTGACTCCTGGCAAGGGTCTTCCTCGGGCACCAGAATTGCTTGCCCTCAAAGAAAAGTCATTGCGCGGCGCTGGCCTCTCGGGCAACAAGTATCTCAGCCTGCGTGACCTGGCAACCCGCATGGACGAGGGCGACCTGCCACTTGCGCGCATGTCCCGTTGGCAAGACGAGCGCATCATCGAGACCCTCAAGGAAGTTCGTGGAATAGGTCCCTGGACCGCCCAGATGTTCCTGCTGTTTCGCTTGGGCAGGCTGAATGTGATGGCGCCTGAAGATCTGGGTCTGCAGGAAGGCCTGCGCCTCCTGGATGGACTTGCTGAACGGCCAACTTCCAGGGAGCTTGGCCTGCGAGCGAAAGCTTGGGAGCCCCTTTGCAGTGTGGCCTCCTGGTATCTCTGGCGACTGGTGGATGAGGCGAGGGGGACAAGTAGCTGAATCTGGTTGCAAGTCGCCTCTTGACTCAGCTTTCCAAGTAAAAAGCCACGGTCCTCGCCGTTGCCTCCGTGAGCGCGACCTTCTCGCTGTATCCCAAGTCCGACTGGGCGCGGGCCATGTTGTAGGAATGGCTGGTGGAGAGTTGGGCGGCGACAAAGGGGGTCAGGGGCGGTTCACCGGTGAGGGGCAGGGTCTTCCAAAGGGTTTCGAGGAGTGTGCCGATCAGGTGGGCTGTGCGAGCAGAGACCTGGCGTTTGGGGGCGGGCAGGTCGAGGGCTTGGAGCAGGTCCTTGATCCACTTCCAAAGGTCCACGGATTCGGTTTGGGCGATGAAGTAGGCGCGGCCGTGGCAGGGAGCCTTGGAGCCCTTGGCGAGCAGGGTCCTGGCGGCGGCCAGGTGGGCGTCCACCGCATTGTCGATGTAGGTCAGGCTGACCTCCATGGGTTCATGGCGCGGCTTGATGGGGATCAGTNTTTGCTTNCGCGCCCGCTTGATCAGGCGCGGGATGAGGTGTGGGTCGCCGGGACCAAAGATGAGGTGCGGGCGTAGAATGGTGAGNGGGAGGTCAGCGCCCAGGCCACGCATGAGCAGCTTTTCGGCCCGGGCTTTNGAGGCCGAGTAGGCGTTCAGGAACCTGTTGGCAAGGGGCAACTCGTCCACGTTCCGGTGGTCCTTGCCGTCGAAGCAGACACTGGGGGATGAGGTGTGCACCATGGCGCCGACCCTGGCCTGCAACGCCGCGGAGAAAACCGCTTGGGTGCCGTCGGTGTTGGGGGCCAGATAGGATTCCGCCCTGCCTGAGATTCCGGCTCGGGCGGCGCAGTGAAAAACCACATCCACCGATTCCATCATGGGTAGGAGGGCTTTCTCTCCTTGGCCCAAGTCGAGGGCATGGTGTTCGATGCCCTGGGCCGCGAGTTCGGGATAATGACCGCGGCTGACCGAGAGCACCTGATCGCCCTGGGCCACCAGGCGTTGACAGATTCCGTGGCCCAGGAACCCCATTCCGCCGGTGACCAGCGCTTTCATGGACGCACCTCCAAGGGAGTCTGGTTTGCCGCCCAGGACTTCAATTCGCCGCGGTGGATTTTTGAGTTGTGCCGGGGATCCACGGGCAGAGACGGGTGGAACAGGAACAGCTCGATGTCCTCGCTCACGGGGGAGGTCCTGGCTAGGGCCCTGAGTTCAGCCACGAAGGTCTCTTGAGCGCCCGGTTTGTTGGGGGCCAGGCCGGGCTTGGGCTCAACAATCAACACTGCCTGCTCGGCTCCCTCTGCGCCTCGGCCCACCAGCGCGCAGCGAGCAACACCTTCATGGTGCAGGAACACGTTTTCCACACCTACGGGCGGACGCAATCCGCGAGAGGTCAACAAGCAATGGCTCTTGCGTCCCAAGAACCACAGGATTCCTTGCGCATCGAAGCAGCCCATGTCGCCCATGCGATGCCAGTGCGTTGCCCCATCCGGATCGGCGAGTTTGGCCGCGGTCTGGTCCTTTGGGGCTGCATCATAGCTTTGGGTGACAATCGGGCCGCGCACCAGGATTTCGCCCACGGACCCCTGCGGCAGGCAGTGGGCGGGATCCATCAGAGTCAGGTCCGTGGCCGCCGGATCCAAGATGCGGATTTCCACCTCTGGCGCGGCGCGCCCCACGGGCGTGCCTTCTCCAGCTTTGATCCTCTCGGTGAGGTCCACCAATTCGGTTCCGGAAATCACCGTCACCGGCAGGGCTTCGGTAGCGCCGTAGGGCGTGAACACCTCACCATCTTCCGGCAGGAGGGAGCGCAGCTGACGCACCACATCAATGTCCAGGGGAGCCCCCGCGGACACCGCTCGCTTGAGATGGGGCAGCGTCTTGTTGTTCACAATGCAGTGCGCAACCAGAATGCGCCAAAGGGCAGGGGACAAGAATCCGGTGCTTGTGCGCTCCTCGACCATGACCCGCAGCAGGGCCGCTGGATCTGCATTGGCCGGGTGGGCGGGATCCACCCTGGGAAAGACCGAGGTGATGCCGAGAGCGCAATCGAAGAGCGCAAAGGCGGGCAGCCCGCACAGGTCCCGTTCCCCTGGCTCGAATCCAAGAGTCGCCCGCAGACCGCGCACCTCTGCGGCCAATTGACTGTGGCTGATGGGCACGCCCTTGGGGGGACCGGTGGAGCCGGAGGTGAACAGGATCGCAGCGGTGTCGTCCGCCAGTACCGGCTGCAGAGAATGTTGACCCTGGCCCGAGTTCTCAACCATGGCCATGGAGCGTCCGAGTCCGGGCAGCATGTGTCCCACACCAAACACTCGGCGCACGGAACGGAACGAGCGTGGAAACAGCCGGCGGGCCAAGAGGGCTCGCCCTGCACCGATCATGGCCGTTGGAGCCGTGCGTTCAAGCGCCGCCAGTAAGCGCGTCCGACCCATGCCCGGATCTGCCAATACAGGGATGGCTCCCAAGCGAAACAGGGCCCAGGTGATGGCGACGAATTCAATTCCCGGAGGCACAAACAGGGCTACCCGTTCTCCCGCCTTCAGGCCTTGGCTGGCGAGGCCCGAGGCCATGCGGGCGGTGCGTTCCTCCAACTCGCCGAAGCTCAGGGAACGCCGCTTCGCATCCTTGCGTTCCACGATTGCTTCCCCGCTGGGATTGGCACTGGTCTGTGCCAGGAAGAGCGCTGCGATGTTGTGCTCGGTCTCCAGACCGGGGGGCTTGGCAGTCTGATTGGTGGCGGTCATGGCTGGCAGCCCTCAGGTTCTGCTCAAGAAATCCTGCACAGCCTGAAGGCATTCTTCCGGCGAGTCCTCAAGAGGCAGGTGACCGGCGTCTTGCAAGATCGTGACCTGCGCCCGGGGCAGGCGCTCCCGGAAACCGCGCAGGATTTCCGGAGTGAAGACCCAATCCTGCATGCCCCAGAGGATCTGGGTGGGTTTGTCCCGCAACAAGGCCAGTCCCGCGTCCACGGCAGCAAGGGCCTCGTAGCTCTTGTCGCTTGGGCCGCGCGGGATGTCGCGTACAAATGCCGCGATACCGCGCCTTCTCTCTCCGCTCAGGTAAGGTGCCAGGAAACCTGCCTCGACTTCTTGGGACAGGCCATTGGTGGTGCAGAGGGATGCGAGGCCGCGTGTCATGAGGCCCAGGGACCCAGTCAAGAACGGCCCGATGCCCGGCAGATGAGCCAGGCCCAGAACCGCCGGGAGCTTAGCCTCGGACCACACGCAGGTGTTGGTGATCACCAGCCGTTCGATGCGCTCGGTGCAGTTGGCGGCGGCACCGAGACCAATCGCTCCGCCCCAATCGTGGACGCAAAGGGTGATGTGATTGAGGTCGAGGTGATTGATCAGCATCTCCAGCGCCGTGCGATGGCTGCTCAGGGTCTGGTTCCAATCATGGGGGCGCTCGGAAAGGCCCATGCCCATGTGATCGAGGGCGATGACTCGGAACGAGCCCGAGAATTGTTCGATCATCTTGCGCCACATGAATGACCAGGTGGGATTGCCGTGGACGCAGAGCAGCACCGGGGCATCCCGAGGGCCCTCGTCCACAAAGTGCAAGAGAGCGTTTTCGATCTCGAAGAAGCGCGGACTGTAGGGCCAGAGGTCTGCGATCGGCGCGCTGAGCTCCTGTGCCACCAGGAGGGCGTCCTCTTCCAGGGTGCTTGGGCGCAGGCGACGCACAAGGCTGCCGGGTTTTCCGATGGTCTCGATGGGCATGGGAAGATCTCGCGGGGCAGGATAACGGGGAGGGACCGTGCGCGCTGGGAGAAACTCGCGTGTCTGGCTGGTCTGGCTGCTGCAGTGGCGGACTTCTCCCCGTAGGGTGGGGTCATGCATCGGTTTCTCCATTTGCCATTGCTGGCGCTTCTGTTGATTGCGTCGCCGTTCGCCCAGTCCGGCGAGACTCCTCGGGCCCGCCATGTGGTGCTCTTTCTGGTTGACGATTTGGGCTGGCAGGACATTTCGGTGCCCCATCACACCGAGACCACGCCTTTCAACAAGCGCTACAGGACGCCCCATGCGGAACGGTTGGCCCGGGAGGGTCTGGTTCTGCGTCATGGCTATGCCTCGGCTCCGGTCTGCACCCCCACGCGCACCTCGATTCACTCCGGGCGTTCCCCAGCGCGTACCCATATCACCTACTGGACTCTTTACGCGGATCGGGACCAGACACGGCCCTGGAAACGCGGCGATGGCTCAAGTCTGATCGCACCGGCTTGGGATTTGAATGGTCTGGGCCAGGAGGATGCGACCCTGGCGCGGATTTTTTCTGACGCCGGCTTCCGCACGATTCACGCGGGCAAGGCTCATCTGGGAGCGATTGGTTCCTCCGGCGAGGATCCTCTGAACCTGGGCTTTGATGTGAATATCGCGGGCCATGCCCCCGGTGGGCCTGGTTCCTACTACGGCCTGCACGGTTTTCGGTCCAAGGGCCGCCAGGGCAAGCCGGGCAAGAGCGTTTGGGATGTGCCCGGACTCAAGGCCTATCACCACCATGATGTGTACTTGACCGAAGCGATTTCCGTTGAGACCTGCCGCGCCGTGCGGGAGGCTGCTCGGGACAATAAGCGCTTGTTTCTGTCCTTTGCACCCTATGCGGTGCACGCGCCAATCATGGCGAACAAGAAGTACTTGCAGCATTACC
This sequence comes from Planctomycetota bacterium, assembly GCA_002686945.1. Lineage (GTDB taxonomy): Bacteria > Planctomycetota > UBA1135 > UBA1135. Next base: position 38,607 of record NYYZ01000001.1, on the reverse strand, counting down.
CGGACCTGGATCGCACCGAAGCGGCCTACGCCACCATGGTGGAGACTGTGGATCATGCGCTGGGGGCGTTGCTGTCGACTCTTCAGGACGAGGGCATGTTGAAGGACACCTTGTTCGTGTACACCTCGGACAATGGAGGGCTTTCGGCCCACGGTCGCGGTGGGGAGCGGCATATTCACAATGCGCCTTTGCGATCGGGCAAGGGTTCGGCCTACGAAGGCGGTGTGCGTGTCCCTTGGATTATCCGTTGGCCTGGCGTGGTGCAGCAGGGGACTGTGAGTGACGAGCCCGTGATCAGTCACGATCTCTATCCCACCTTGTTAGCGGCGGCAGGTGTTTCATTGCCGAGGGATGACGGTCGGGATGGGGTGGACCTCGCAGCTCTCCTGAGCGGGGAGGACTTGCGCCGCGAGCACCCTCTGCTTTGGCACATGCCGCACTTCTGGGGAGTCAATGGCCCCGGAATTCAGCCCTACAGCGCTCTGCGCCAGGGGAACCTCAAGCTGCTCTTCTTTCAGGGGGACGGTCGCATTGAACTCTACGATGTGTCCGCCGACCCTGGCGAGGCTCAGGATCTGGCTACTGAGCGTCCCCAGGAAACCCAGCGTCTTGCTCAGCTTCTGGCCGCCGAACTGCAACGCCGAGGGGCTCAGGCGCCTCTGCTCAAAGGAGGCGGGCATCCTCTTGGGGTGCTGGCGGCCCTGGCAAAGATGCAGCGCTGAAGCATGTGCCGTGGCGGGTTCTGTATCCTCTGCGGCCATCATGAACGAAGACCAGCAGCAGACATCCCACAAGTGGCATGCGATCGAGTGCAACAATCTGGCTTGGGCTCTGAGTGAAAAGAGTGAACGCACTCCGACTGAGGATGCGGAGATGCTGTCAGCGGCACATGCCTCGGCATTCCATTGGGCCAAGGTGGGCACGGAGACAAATGTGGCCCGGGCGCAGATGCTGGTAGCACATGTGAGTGCGTTCTTGGGTCATGGGGATCTGGCCATGGCGGCGGCACATGAGTGCCGGGAGAAGCTGGCGAGCGAAGATGTGCCTGATTGGGAGGCTGCTTTCATCGAGGCGATTCATGCCCATGCACACTACGCGGCGGGGGAAATGGAGCGGTTTTCCAAGATCTACGCCAAGGCAGCAGAGTTGGGCGCGGCTATTGCGGGTGAGGAAGACCGCAAGATCTTCGAAGCGACCTTCAACGGGATCCCCAAGCCGTGATGGCTTGGGACCTTGCGCATGGGATGAACATGCTTCGGCAGGGGTTGTTGATTGGTTGTTTGGCGGTTCATTGTGATGTGCTCTTGGCTGCGCCCTTGAGCGACTCTGCTGAGCCCAACATCGTGATCGTCTTCATGGACGACATGGGGTGGGGGGACCTCTCCTGTCAGGGGCAGAGTCTCTGGCAGACGCCGCATATGGATGGGCTGGCAGAGGAGGGCGTGCGGTTTACGCGCTTCTATGTGAGTCAACCTGTGTGCTCCGCTTCGCGTGCGTCGCTTTTGACCGGCTGCTATGCCAATCGCCTCTCGTTTTCGGGAGCCCTCGGGCCGAGTGTCCGCTGGGGTTTGGCTCCTGAGGAGACCACCATTGGTGAGATGCTGCAAGAGAGGGGTTACGCAACGGCTCTCCTTGGTAAGTGGCACTTGGGACATCTGCCACCCTATCTGCCCATGCGGCACGGCTTCGATGAGTACTTCGGCCTGCCCTATTCCAATGACATGTGGCGTTTTCATCCGGAGTCGCCCAACGCCTGGGCGCCTTTGCCCCTTTTTCGCGGCGAAGAGATTGTTGATTTGGATCCGGACCAGACAACCTTGACCCGCGCCTTGACCCTGCGTGCTGTGGACTTCATCAATCGCAAGGCGGCGGCGAAGGAGCCTTTCTTCCTCTATCTGGCCCATCCCATGCCTCATGTGCCGCTGCATGCCTCCCTGCCATTCGCCGGTCGTGGTCCGATTCCGTACGCGGATATCGTGCGCGAATTGGATTGGAGCGTGGGTCAGGTCCTGGCGGCACTGGATCGTACGGGGGTGGCGCAAGACACTCTGGTCTTGGTGACTTCCGACAATGGACCCTGGCTCAGCTACGGGGAACACGCGGGGACCACCGGCGGATTGCGCGAGGGCAAGGGCACTACTTTTGAGGGGGGCGTGCGAGTGCCCGCGATTGTTCGTTTCCCCGGGCGTATTCCAGCGGGGCAGGTGGTGGACGCGCCATTGATGACCATCGATGTGTTGCCCACTTTGGCTGAGGTTGTGGGTGCCGAGTTGCCCGAGCTGCCCCTCGACGGGCGCAGCGCCTGGGATCTCTTCCGGGCGAAGCCGGGCGCTCGTTCGCCGCAGGAGTTCTATGGACTCTGGTACCGTAACAATGATCTGGAAGCGGTGATCAGCGGGCGTTGGAAGCTGCACCTGCCCCACAAGTACCGTTCGTTGGAAGGACGCCCCGGTGGCCGCGGTGGAATCCCGAGCAAGTACAACTACGGTCTCTCCACGCCACTGGCGCTCTATGACCTGGTTGCGGATCCCGGTGAGAGGAGCGATGTTTCAGATCAGAACCCCGAGGTCCTGGCCCGCATGCTCGCTCATGCGGACGACCTGCGCACACGCCTGGGGGACAACCTGACCAAAACCAAGGGCAGCGAGCGGCGCGCTCACGGTAAACCCGTGCCCAAGGTCAACGCGGGGCCTGGGGGCAAAGGGTCTCTCTGAACGCTATCCAGGGCACATGAGCAGCGCGGGCCGGGTTGGTTGTGCGCTTGTGCCTGTGCGCCTCTTCCCAATTGTTCTCCTGGTCGGTCGCTGCGCTCTTGAAGTCGCGTTTGGGAGTTGGGTGGTCCAGAGGCTACTTCTTGTTGTCCACCGGCTTGTCGATCCCAGGCAAGGGGAACTGCTTCGATGGAGTTCGTGAGGACTCGAGCAGGGCCACCATGCGAGCCAGGACTTCGGGCCTGGATCGGGCCAGGTTCTTGGCTTCTGCGGGGTCCGCTTCCAGGTCATAGAGTTCAGTTTCCAGGTTTCCCTTGCGCAGTTTTCTTCGTACGGCCTTCCAGCGGCCCGCTCGCAGAGCCTGCTGGCCGGCATATTCGAAGTAGAGTGCTTCGTGCTCTGCTTGATTGCCCTTGCCCTCCAGGGTTGGAACCAAAGAGATCCCGTCCAGCCCTTGTGGGCACTCTGTTCCAGCAACCTCAAGAAGAGTCGGCATCCAATCCTGGAAAGAGCTGATCAGGTCCGAACTGCGCCCCGCTTCGATATGGCCGGGCCAACGCACCAGGGTCGGGACTTTCAGGCCTCCTTCATAGACCGAACACTTCAAGCCACGCATTCCCGCGGCACTCTCGAAGAAGGTCGAGTCCGTGCCTCCGTTGAAGGTCGGGCCGTTGTCGCTCGTGAAAACCACGATGGTGTTGTCTCGCAGGTCGAGTTCGTCCAGGGTTGCCAGCACTCGGCCCACTTCGCGATCCAGGTGAGCCACCATGGCGGCGTAGGCGGCGCGGGGGCGGGGATGGGGCAGATAACCCTTTTGCCCCAGGTACGGCACTTCGTCCCATTCCCTTGGAAACGCATCCAAATCCTCCGGGGGTGCTTGCAGGGCGGCGTGGGGAATGGGGGAAGCGTAATACAAGAAGAAGGGCTCGTCCCGGTGATCGCGTACGAAGGAAACCGCGTCCTCAAGCATTACATCGTGAGCATAGACCGCTCCGTTGTAGCGCTCCCAATACTCGGCTTCCGTGTCCAGGGGGTCCTTGAGTTTCTTGTGTGCGTCGAACCATTTGTTGCCCGGCAAGTCAATTCGCTCCCCGTCGCGCCAAAGGTGCGTGGGATAATGGTTGTGGGCGATTCGTTGGCAGAGGTAGCCGCAAAAGTGATCGAAGCCTTGTTTCTCGGGCGCACCCGTGGTGCCCGGTCCACCCAGGCCCCATTTGCCCACACCGCCGGTGGCGTAGCCGCTGGCTTGCAGTCTGCGGGCGAGCGTGGCCGTGTCAGTGGCCAGGGGCCATTGGCCTTCCGGTTGGTCCTCGCCCCAGCCGCCATTCTCCCAGTTGTTGCGCACCTGTGCGTGGCCCGTGTGCAGGCCGGTCAAGAGCACGCAACGACTGGGGGCGCAGACCGGGCTGCCCGAGTAGTGGTCGGTGAAGATCATTCCGTCCCGGGCCAGGGAGTCGATGTTGGGGGTTGGGATCAGTTTCTGTCCGAAGGCTCCCACTTCCCCATAGCCCAGGTCATCGGCCATGAAAAAGACGATGTTGGGAGGGCGCCGGGGCGGGCTCTCCTGCCCATTCAACTGGGCTGTAATGCCCAGGCTGACACATCCAAGCCAGGTCAGGAGACGCAGCAGCCCATGATCGGTCTTCATCATTCGCATTCCTCTTCGTTCCAGGGATCAAACCCAAGTTCCGTCTCGTTCCAATCGTACTGCACCTCGGGAGTATCCACGGTCACTGCGAAGAGACTCTTTCCCTTGCGCCTCTGAATCACCCGCCAGTCCTTGCCATCCAGGCACAGGCAGAGCTCTGCCCCCTCGCGTCCCCGGATCTTGCAGCGCGAGAGTCCACCGATTCCGATTCCCGTGGCCTTGAGCACGGCCTCCTTGGCGCACCAACCTCGGGTGAAGGCCAAGGCCTCACCGTTGCCCTCCAGCAGATCTCGTTCTGCTCCATCCAGGATCCGTTCGATCATCTCTCGACGGCGAAGGGTTATTTGTTCCGTGTCGATGCCCACAGGAACCCGGGCCACAACTGCCGCGACAAAATGCGCGTCATGGGTCACGGACCAGTGCCAGCCGTCCTTGGGCAGAGGCCGTCCGCCTTCTTCTTCCTGTTCCCAGGGACCGCCCGGTGCTCCGGCTCGGGCAGCTGCCAGGGCGAGGGCCTCGCGGGAAGCGGCTCGTTGCATCAAAACTTTTTCGCGCCCCTTAAGGGGCGCGACTGGAGTTGCCAGCACACAAATGTGTGCCGCGGTTTGACTTCTTGAGGACATGCGCTTAGAGAGTAGCGTACTTCTCGGTGCCGCAGGGCCTGGTTCCTGATGACCCTTCGAATCCTGATCGCGGACCTTGAGTAGGATCCCCATGCACATCGAAAATCTGATTGAAGAGGTCCTCAAGGGATACAACCTGCGGCTGGAAGGCATCCACGGGATTCCCCATTGGCGGCGGGTGAGGGACAATGGTCTGTTTCTGGCGGAAAGAACTGGCGCCGATGCCCAGGTGGTCGAGTTGTTCTCGGTCTATCACGATTGCAGGCGCTTGAATGATGGACATGACCCCGGCCACGGCGCGCGTGGGGCTCAGCTGGCGGTAGAAATGCGTGGCGAGTGGTTCGAGATCGAAGATGAGCCCTTCGAGCATCTTCTGATTGCTTGCAGGGCGCATACCGCTGGTCTGACCGAGGCCCATCCCACGGTGCAGACCTGTTGGGACGCGGATCGTTTGGACCTGGGCCGGGTGGGGGTCATGCCCCGGGCAGAGCGGCTCTGCACTGAGGCGGCCAAGGATCCCGAGACCATCAAGTGGGCCCTGGCACGCAGTTGGAGCGGCTGGGATCAGCCCTAGAGGGGAGGTCAGCAGGGCGCGAGAGCCGCTTCATTGGGGGCGGGTTCGGCCTCCAGGGAGCATTCTGATGTCTGCTGGAGAGGACCTGGGGATGGGGCGCGGGCGTGAGCATCCCCAGCAGTTATCCTGCCTCGACCCATGCGCGTTCTTCACTTCTTGACCCAGCGGCCCGGTTGGACCGGAAGCGGGACCACCTTGCATGCCTTGGTGGGGTGGGGGCAACAGCAAGGGCTGGAGCAACGCGTGCTGTGCCTCTTGCCAGTGGGGGAAGATGTGCCGGGCGTAGGAGGCCTTGACCCCGCGCATCTGCAAGTGATCAGGTGCGGCGAGGGGGGCGAATTGCCTTTTGCGATTCCAGGCATGAGCGATGTGATGCCCTATGCCAGCACGGTCTTTGGTGAGATGGATGCTGAGCAGTTGGGGGTCTATGGGCAGGTGCTGGGGACGCGCCTGGCTCGCAGCTTGAACGAGTTTCAGCCCGATGTGATTCATGCCCATCACGCTTGGATTGGAGCGGGGATCGCTTGCGAGTTGGCGGGTTCGGTTCCGGTGGTTCTGCATGGTCACGGTACGGGGCTGCGCCAGATGGGGCTGCTGCCGCGCTTGGCAGAGGGCGTGCGCGCTGCTTTGTCGAGGATTGCCGCTGTGTGCGTGCTGCACGAGCAACACGCCGAGGACTATGCCCGGGTGCTTGCGCTTGATGAGAGTCAGGTGCACATAGTGGGTGCGGGTTTTGATCAGGAGATCTTTGTGCCTGGGTCTTCTTCAGCACCGAGGGGCAGGTTGCTTTTTGCGGGCAAGTGGGCCGCTGCCAAGGGGCTGGGGCCTCTGCTTACGGCATTCAGTCAACTGAGGGCTCAACGGCCAGAAATCGAACTTGCTGTTGCTGGAGCTGGCAGCGGCGAAGAGGGACGCCGGCTGGAACAGCGTCTTGAAGACACCCCTGGAGTGTGTTCGCTGGGGCGCTTGCGGCCTCGGGAACTGGCCGCGGCAATGGTCCAGAGCCAGCTGCTGGTCCTGCCGAGCCTTTTTGAAGGCTTGCCCCTGGTGCTTGTGGAAGCAGCGGCCTCGGGCTGCCGTTTGGTGTGCACTGATCTGCCTGGAGTGCGTTCCGGGTTGGCCGAAGCCCTTGGGGATCGACTGCATCTGTGTCCCATGCCAGAACTCATGGGGCCCGATTCCTTGGCTCCGGGTGCCGAGGCGGGCTTCGTCCAGAACCTGGAAGCGACTTTGGCCGAGGCCTTGGACGCGGGGCCAGCGCCTCCCGTGACGCCGCAGACATGCGCTCCCTTTGCCTGGACAAGGGTGGCCGAACGGGTGCACCGTGTATGGCGGGGAGTCGTTCCGATCTAGTGCATGCCCAGGGGCGCAAAGGTGCGTGCGCCGTCCTGGTCGATCCACAAGAGTGCACGCTGGGGCTCGGTGCCCAAGGTGCTCGAACCCGCTGCCAAGACGCGCCCGGTGCCGTCGATCAGGAGCGAGGCAGAAGTCTCAAAGGCGTTGTCCTCCAGGGTGCCGTCCTCGATCATGAAACCTGTGCCGTTCCAGGAGTGATCCAAGCGCCCTTGGTTGTCCAGCCGCCACCAGGCGAGGTCTGTGTGTCCCTCGGCGTTTTGGCGTGTGCCCACAGCAAGGATTGAACCATCGTCTCGCAATGTGAACGCGGTCGCCCCGGAGTCACGACCGAAAAGGACCGCTGGTTCTCCAGTGAACACCGGACCCAGGGCAACCAATCCGCTGCCCGCATAGGGCCCAGAGCTATTCCCTATCCAGGTCAGGTCCGGTAGTCCGTTGGCATCGCTGCGCCAAAAGGCTGGTGAGGGGTGGGCGGCGCCGGGAGCAGCGGCCAAGAAGCCCACACACACGGCCCGGTCCTGGGCATCGATCCGTAGGGCTTGCGGCGTGCCCACCACATCGTTTTGGAAGGTACCGAAGTTGCGCACCACACCTTGGACGCCAAAGTCTGTGTCCAGGGTTCCATCGGCATTCCATTGCACGAGCAGCATGTCTGTTGCGGCGGCCACCGGGTTGTGGGCAGTTCCTGCCACCAGGACGCGTCCGTCGGCGCGCACGGCCAGAGCCCGGGGAGTGATGTCAGCGGAGATGTTCCAGGAGGCAACTCCGTCTGCGCCAAAGGATGTGTCCAGTCCGAATGGGGTCTCCAGGATTCGCCAGATCGCCAGGTCTCCACTGTCACGGGAGGCCAGAAGTACGAGGCCACCGCCGGGATGGGAGGCCATGGCAACCACTTCTCGTGGGGCGTCCGCACCCGGAGCAGGAGTCCAGCTGTCACTTGTGCTGCCGTCTTGATCGAGGCGCAACACCTGCACTGATGGGCTGGGATCCGCCGCTTCCGAGCGCAGGGTGAGGGCGAGTTGGCTGCGGCCGGTCAGGGGGTCAGAGAGCAGTTCGCCGCAGGTGATATGGTCGGCAACTCCCAGGGCTGCGATTTCCAGGCGACCCGCAACGCCAAAATCTGCATCAGGATCGAGATCCTGGTCACGCGCCTCCAGGAACAGAGTGCGCTGGCTTCCGTTGTCGCTGTCCTGCCAGCCTGCTGTCAGGCTGCCGTTGTTGGGCCAGTGGGCCAACTGGGTCAGGGCTGCGCCAGTTTCTGCGCTTGTCTGGGCCATGGAATCCAGAAAGCCTGCGCCTCCGCAGAAGTAGTCCGCCAGAAAAGTCAATTCCAGGGAAGCGGAATCCCCATCGCGACTGGCGGTGATGCGCAGGGTGTTGCTACCCGAGCCGTGCTGCTTGGGAGAAATGTAGCTCACCAGGTAGAAACTGTTGGCCAGGTCACGCACATCTTTGGCCACATCGGTGAAGCCAGGCGTCAGGTCTGGCAGATTGGCCGCTTGCACAAACCCATCGGGACCCAGCAGGGTCAGGCTCTGGGTGTCGATTTCGTCTCCCAGCCCAATGGTGTAGGCCGAGTAATCTCCTGCCTCCAGGGCCGCCACAGCAGCCTCTCTAGTCACCAGGCCTGCCTGGTCAGTGCCGTCGGTGAAAGTGATCAGGTTGAGGGAGAAGAATTCAAGACCAATTGCATCTGCATTGGCAGCGGCTTCATCCAATACCGCCAGGCCATCGAGCACCGCGCCGAAGAGATTGGTTGAGTTGCTGGTCACGGTCACGTCGTCCACATTGTCGATGGCCGCATGCAGCTGGGCTGCGTTGGCGCTGAAGCCGAGCGGGCCAGAAGATCCGGGCAGATAGCCGGGCACGCTGTCGGGAGCTCCAAAGAACCAGGAAATTGCTACCTCCACGGAGGGCTCAGCCAGGGCCTCGTCCACAAACGCATGGGCGGCAGCAAGTTCTGCCGCCAGGCCTTCGGGATTGCCCGCCACGCTGCCAGAAAGGTCCAGCAACAGGTGGGTGTAGGCCCGGAAGATGCGGGGCTTGGGCAGTAATCGTTGTTGACTTTCGCTGGTGCTGACCAGCGAGTCGTTTTCATGCAGAAGAAAGTCCGACGCGCTCAAGCCAGGTACCGGGCGGCCATCATCGGCGAGCACTTGCAAGAGCACCGACAGGCGTCCGGGCAGGTCGATGCGCGGGTGGGGACCGGGGCCGATTGTGACCAGGGAGCCTGGGGTGGGGTCACCGATGACCCCGGGCCCAGGGCCCGAGCCGCCTCCACCACAGGCCGCGAAGAGCAGCAGCAGTGCAGGAGAAAATAGGGTCAGCGCATTTTTCTTCGACAGGATCTTGTGCATGGATCTCGGCCGTCGCTCCTGCTGTTCTGCCCTGCAGAAGACCAAGCCCCCTCAGCAGTCAGACTAGGGAACTGCTGGGTGGCGATCTAGAATTGACCAATCAAAGGGGCCTTGGCCCGGTTGCCTCTGGAATCGGACACGAGGGCTCCTGGTGCCCTGGAAAGAGGGTGATCACGGATGGAGTCCCCCTGGGAGGGTCTCCCGAGGGGGCGAGAGGATTCCAGCGCAGATCTTGAGAAGGGTCAGCAGTCGGCCGTTGTTGCGGGTCAGAGACCCTCGAGACGCGTCGCGCGATCCAGGATCGTGGCGTCGAAGTAATTCAAGCCCATGCCCGCATCCACCACCAGGCCCTGACCAGCGATGCCTGATGAGCGAGGGGACAGCAGGAACAGGGCGGCCTGGGCCACCTCTTCTGTGCTCAATCCCTCATGCCTAAGGGTCGCTTGTTCCGCAAACAGCCACGCATCCGCATAGCCGGGAATGCCGGCGGAGGAGCGTGTCTTGAGCAGACCCGCGCGCACAGCGTTGACCCGCACTTGTTTCGTTGCGAGTGACTTGGCCAGGAACGCCACGGCGGAATCAAGCGCAGCTTTCGCTGGAGCCATGTATCCGTAACTCTCCGCGGCCATGGTGGTGGTGGAGATCGAGATGGTGACCACCGATGATCCCTCTGCCATTTGCTCTTCCAACGCTTCGGCGAGGGCGATCAGGGAGAAACAGGATACGTCTACTGCTTCCAAGAAGTGCTCGCGAGGTGTTTTGTGGAAGGCCTGGGCTCCACCCTCGTAGCGTGCGAAGGCTATCGAGTGCACCAGACCGTGCAGGGGACCCAGGGGTTTGAGTTCTTCAGCCAGCGCGTCGATCTGGTTCTGTTCTCGCACATCGCAGCTGAAGACGGGGTCATCGCGTGTGATCTTGGCGACCTCTTCGCGGCGTTCTTCTGTGCGTACCATCCAGATCGGCAGGGCGCCCACAGCTCGTAGTTCCTGGCCGATAAAGGCCGCTACGCTGCGTCGGTTCGAGAGGCCCGTGACCAACACGCGCTTGCCTTTGAGTTGCAGCCAGTCGTCCATCAGGATTCGCCTCCATCTTCTTGCTTCACGGCCAGCATGAACTTGATGCGCGCCACCAATTCCGTTTGTACACGCACCTCTGCCTTGCACCAACGGGCGTTGGCCAGGGAGTCGGTGATCTTCACCTGGGTGGTCAGAGTTTCTTCGGGACGCACCATTCGCTTGAAGCGGGCGTTCTCGATGCGCACCAGCACGGGGGTGCCGGTGGGGGTACCGGCCCGGTCCGGGTCCGCGCAATAGATCGCGATGGCCGCGCTCTGGAAACAGTGTTCACAGATGTAGACTCCGGGCAGAACCGGATTACCGGGGAAGTGGCCCTGAAAGATGTTCAGATCTGCGGCCACATCCCATTCGCAGGTCACACCGTCCGGCTGCAGTTCCAGTACACGGCTGACCAGCAGAAAGGGATCAGCGTGGGGCAGGATCGTGGCGGGGTCGAGGTCGAGGGCCTGATCAGATGCCACCTGCAACCTCCAGGGTGGTGCCGTTGATGTAGGCAGCGTCGGCGGAGGCCAGGAACATGAGGGCAGCCGCCACCTCTTCGGGCTTGCCGAAGCGTCTGGCAGGCACGGATTTCTTGTACTCCTTGATCAGTTCCGGTGGCAGGTCATCCAGCAACTCCGTAGCAATGAAGCCCGGACTGACGCAGTTGACCGTGATGCCACGGGAGGCCACCTCCTTGCACAGGCTACGAGTCAGGCCGATCTGGCCGGCTTTTGAGGCTCCGTAGTTGGTTTGGCCCTGGAAGCCGATACGACTGGTGGGGGAGGTGACGAAGAGGATGCGTCCATAGCGCTGGGCCAGCATGTTCTTGACCGCGCCGCGGCTCATGAGGTACCCGCCGGTCAGGTTGGTGTCGAGCACTGCCTGCCAGTCGGCGTAGTTCATCAGGGGCATCAGGGCGTCCCGGCGGATGCCAGCATTGTTGACCAGCACAGAGATCGGTTGGTCGCCGATCTCATCCCAGAGAGCTTGCACCTCTGCCTCCTGACTCACATCGCAGCGAGTCAGGGTCAGGCGTTCGCCGTTGTCCCCAGCCAGGGAGCGCAGTTCTTCGGCGGCCTCTTCATTGCCTCTGTAGGTCGCTTGCACCAGGGCGCCTTCCGAGAGGAAGGCAAGGCTGGCCGCTCGCCCAAGGCCACGGGTTCCACCGCTGATGATGACGCGTTGATTGGAAAATTTCATTGGGGATGTGCCCTATGGCGCTTGTTTGAGCATGTGTTCTAGCACGGAGCAAAGGTGGGCGTCCACACGGTTGGCGGTAATGGCTCCGTAGTTGGCAGCGCCCAACCAGCCGCTCATGATGATGCCCACCGAGCCTGCGTGGTAAAGGCCTTCCACCTGTTCGGGAAGTTGCATGGAGTAGGGCAGGCCCTCGAACTTTGTGCCAAAGGAAGCACCGCGCAGGTGTTGGGTGTAGAACTCAAAGGTCCGGGGCGTGGCGGCTTCGGTGTGTGTGATGTGTTGGGTCAGGCCCGGCATGCGTTGCTCCAGGTCGGCGAGGGTCTCCTGTTCCAGACGGGCCTTGGCTGCTGCATAGGCGTTCTCGTCCAGCTCGTTCCAGTCGCTCCAGTTGGCGTTCATGGAGGCCACAACAGAGCTGCGCCCCGTTCCCGGCCGCACTTTGGGGTAGTAGAAGCTGTAGGTGCGGCTCTCGCCGAATTGATCGCAGAGTGCCTGGCTGTCGAAAGTCTTGCGCGTGGATGTGAAAAAGAGGTCTGCGATCCAGGGCAATTCGTAGTTCTTGGCGAGGCCCATGAAGACCTGGGTCGAGGAGCAGTTGGGCCGCACCTGCATGGCGCCGGTGTAGAACTCTTTGCTCAGATGAGCGGGGCCGATCAGGTTCTTGATGGTTGGGTGCAGGCCCGCATTGGAGATTACCACCTCGGCGCCGATTTCTCGGCCTCCAGCCAGGACCCCTTGCACGCGGCCCTGATTGATCAGGATACGCTCCACCTGCACTCGGCTGAAGAGTTCCACTCCGCTGGCTTTGAGGGATTCCTTGATGTCCCGGATCAAGAGGTCCGTGCCACCGGTGAAGGTAAACACCCCCTTGGACATGAAATTCGAAAACACGATGCCAAAGGAGATCGCCGGGTCGTCCAAGTGCGCGCCGTTGGCGTAGGAGATCGGCTCCAAGAGCAAGCGGTGCACATCGTTGCGGCCGGGGAAGTACTGCTCGAACACATCGCCGGTGGTGCGTGCGTCTTCGTCGTAGTAGTTCATTTCGGCCAGGTCAGCATAGAACGCATCCACCGCTGCAGGGTTACAGCCCATGATCTGAACCAGCTTGTGGGTGAAGTCCTCCTTGGTGAAAGCCGTATCGAAGCTGAATTGGGGATTGTCGAAGCGGATTCCATCGAGTTTGACAATGCGCTTGGCCAGTTCCGGGCTCCAGTAACGCCGTACGGTTTTCTTCATGCCAAAGGGGAAGCCGTGCAGGGAAATGTCGAACACATGGCCACCCCGACGCTTGAACCAGGTGGCCATGCCCCCCAGGTTGTAGTGCTGCTCGAGTACGCAGACCTTGTGCCCCGCCCGGGCAAGGATGTTGGCGCTGGTAAGTCCGGCGAGGCCCGAGCCGATGACGATCACGTCGTAGTGGGCACTTGCCTTGCTGAGGGGATCGTTACTTGCAGCGCGTTTGCCGTCTCGGCTGCCGGCGTGGAAGTGGGTGTCGCGGCTCATGGGGCTGCTCCCTGGCCTTGGGGTCGGGCACCTGCAGCGGCAAGAGCGGCCACGCCAGCTCCGCCCACCAAAGCCCCGACGATTCCTAGAAAGCCGTTGTCCGTACCAATGATGTGCAGGCCGGCGATTTTCGCCGCGTCGTGGGGCACCTTGTCCGAGACGCCATAGACCGCGCCGCCCAGTTTTGAGGTGAAGTGCGTGATGGTGCGTGGGGTGAACACATCCCGGGCGACCACATGGGGGCTGGGATCCGGGGCAAACTGGGCAACCGCTGCCAGGGATGCCTTGTAGGCGTCTTCCTTTTGCCTTGCGTAGTGACTTTCTTCGAGGCCATCCCATGCCGCTGCCTGGGAGAGCACGGTCATTCGCAGGATGCCCTCAGGTTCGGAATCCTGGCCTGCATAGTTCTCCGGGATGCACAGCACGCCGCTGCGGGCGTCAAATGGCTCGGGTGTGCTGGGGGCGTATATTCCCCGTGGGCTGTTGTTCCAAAAAGTGATCGTCTTGTTGAACCCCAGAGACGGTGCGCTTTGTTTCAGATGCGTGCAGCTTTCCACAAAGGTCATGGGGCCAATTGATTCTGTTCGTGCGCGCTGTTGTCCATCATCGCCGAGCATGCCAAGGGTCTCCACGAGGCCTGCGCTTGAGAGCACGAGGGGTGCGCGCACAACAGTGCCGTCGTCGAGCACAACCCCTTCGGTCTGTCCGTTCCCGTGCAGCACCTCTCGGACGCCGGATCTGAGGCGTAGGGTGCCACCGGCGGCTTTTAGACGCCTGGTGAGTAACTTGAGCAGGGGGCGCACTCCCCCTCTGGGTCTCGCAAAGCCCTCTTCATAGATGCTCTTCCAGAGCACAACAAACAAAGACCAGGCCATGTCGTTTGGGGTGGGGGAGCCATACCAAAGCAGGGGATGCAGAAGCAGGTCCACCAGCAGTTCATCTCCCAGGCGCCGAAGCAGTTCCTGACGCGTGCTGACGGGTCCTCCCCGGACATCATGGGGGCTGGCGGAAAGTTCCCGTGCCAGTTCATCAAACGCCTTACTAGAGGCAGGGAACTTGACGCGCACTTCGTTGGCGAGCTGTTCGAACTCGTTGCTGAAGTCAAGCGAGACTTCTGGAAACACCGTGCTCGAACCGAGTTGATCTCCCAGTTCCAGGGCCTCCAGGGGAATCCGTAACTGGCGCATGACCCGTGGCAGGGGCAGCTTGCGCGCGCTTCTTGGTGCCGCGTTGGTCAGGGCGTGCAGGCCCACATCATAGGTGCGGCCGCCGAGCTTGTAGAACGAGTTCAGGCCGCCCCACAACCAGTGCCTTTCTTGCACCACTGTAGAGAGGCCTGCTTGTGCCAATCTGATTCCAGCGGCGAGACCTGCAGGACCCGCACCGATCACGACGGCATCCGCGCGCTCGTCTGTGGGTTTCACCGTGAGGACCTGCGGTCTAGCTGGTGACCAGCTCTTTGCCCGTCAGGTGCGGTGCGAGGTAATCCACGCAACTGTCCAGACTGGCCAGGGCCTTGTAGTCTTCCTCCGGCACATTCACGCCATAGCGCTTGCGCAGCTCCATCACGATGTCGAGGAAGTCCATGGAGTCCAGCTCAATTTGCTCCCTCAGGGAGACATCAGTCTTGAGACTCTCGACTTCTTCGTCGGGCGCAATGGTGCTGATGATGTCCTTGACGGCTTGGATGATGTCTTCGTTTGTCATGTCAGGTTTGCCCGTTGGCGTGTGTGTCGTGGTGATCAGTCGATCAGTTCAGGAGGGAGGGCGGCCAACGATGACCGCTGAGTTGATTCCGAGCATTCCGAATGAGAGGTTCAGAATGGTCTCGACTTGTTCGTTCTTGTGAGGTTCTTCCAGTACCAACCCGCGCATCGCACACTCGGGGTCCAGGTCCGGCACATTGATTGTCGGGTGCACCCAGCCGTCTTGAAAGGAGGGCAGATTGCCCGCCAACTCAAGGGCACCGGCGGCACCCATGGTGTGCCCGATGAAACTCTTGGTGTTGTTGATGCTGGTCTTGGCGCTGTCTCCAAAGACCTCGTTGATCGCCCTGCACTCCTGGACGTCGCCCAACGGTGTGCTCGTGGAGTGAGTGTTGACGATGTGAATATCCTCGGCTTGCAAGCCCGCTCGTTGAATCGCTCCGCGCATGCATTGGTTCTGGCGCTCGGGGTTCGGCAGCACGAAATCCGTGGCGTCGGAATTCACCTGCCAGCCAAGGACTTCGGCGAGGATTGGCGCGCTCCGGCGTTGGGCGTCCTCCAATCGTTCCATGGCGAACAAGCAGCCTCCCTCGCTGACCACAATGCCGTTGCGGCCCTTGTCAAAGGGGCGCGAGACTTGAGTCGGGTCCTCGTGTTGGCCCAGCGCTCCTTCGGACTTGAAGGAGGCAAAGATGCCAAAGGTGTGGATGCTCTCTGAGACACCCCCGGCGAGAGCCATGTCCACCTCGTGCAACTGCAGCATTTGGGCCCCCTGGATGAGACCCAGGTTGCCTCCAGCGCAGGCACCGCCCACGGAGTAGTGGGGACCCGTGACCGGAAGGGAAAGGGTCACCTCACCGGCTGGGTTGTTGGCCACTGTGCGCGGGTTGTGGTGGTGGGACCAAAAGGAAAGATCGAAGTCGTATTGGCTGACTTCGTGGATTTGTTGCTCAGTTTCCACATTGCCGTGTTCTGTAGTGCCTACATAGACGCCCACTCGATCCCTGCCCAGTTTGTCCAGGTCCATTTGGGCGGCGGTGACTGCTTCGTGGGCGCAGAAAATCGCGATCGAGCCTGCTCGCGTGCCTCTGCGCAGGGCCTTGCGGGTTTGGTAGCGCGTGGCTTCAAAGTCGCACTGGCCCGCCACGGTCTTGCCGAAGTGTCTGATCTCCCAGGGACTGACGCCGCTGACGCCCGATAGCAGGTTGCTTCGGTACTTGGCGAGGGAATTGCCATTGGGAGACGTCAGCCCGACACCCGTGATCACGATGCGCGCAAGGTCAGCCATCTCTGTTGTCCCCGCCGGATTGCTCGGGCTCGGTCTTCTTCGGCTTCAAGATCGCCCCTTCAAGAAATTCTTCGTTGGCAAGATCTGTTCCGCTGAGGTCTTCGAATGCACGCTGCTTACGTGCACCGGGCAGGGCCACACCGCCCACCTTGAGGGCTGTGCCAATGGCCTTGGACAAGAGGCTTTGAGGATCACCCAGGGCACCGTGCACACTGCTGAAAACCAACTGCATGACCGCATCGGCGATATCGCAGGTGGAGAGCACAGAGCGCAGGGTTAGTACTCGCGGATCCTTGTTGCCGTGGCGTTTGCGAATCACATCGAGGGCGCGATTCGCTCCCTCGCGGAAGTTCTGAAAGGCGACCTGTTCCCGCCTGCGCAGGACCGTCGCCACGATGGAGAGGGTGTTCTCCACCGCCGCGTGCAGATTGCAACGTCGGGGGGGATCAAAGGTCGAGTGCACCGCGCCCCAGTCGATCAACTCCTTGAGGGTGGTGCTGGTGGCGCCGGAACTGATCGCGAGTTCGGCCGCGATTTCCTTGCTCGACATGGGCTTGCCCGCGAGCACTAGAAGACCCCAGATGCGTCCGTGGATCTGCTTGAAGCCAAAGGCCTTGAAGAACGCCTCGAAGGCCGGCAGTTCTGCAGCCAGATCGGGGGCCAGGAAGGGGACCAGTTCGGTTTGGCTGGCCTCGGTGGGGGGCTTCACGGGGGTGCTCAATGGGGCCGTCACAGATTTCACGAATTCTTGAGATCCGCGTAGGCAAGGGTTGTACGCCCTGACGGGAGTGCCCCGCAAGCTTTGAAAGGGAATCTCCCCCTCACAATTGGGTATTCCTCTGTCCAGGTCCCCGCGATTCCCTCAGGACCTTTCTAAGTGGCTGCAGGGGTCAAGACCCCGCGCAGCCAGATTCCCAGGGCGCTGATCTCCTCCGCCACAACCTGATGCTCCATGGGGTACTCCTCCCATTGCACCCCATAACCCAAGTCCTCAAGGCGCGCCTTGGCCTTGAGACCCATCCCGTGAGTCACCATGGGGTCCTGGGTACCGTGTGCTTGGAAGATCGGAATTTCCTGGTTGATGGCTGTGCGCTCCTCTTCCAGGTCACAGTCCGCAGCGATGTAGGTCGAGAGCAGGATCAAACCCGCCAGGCGATCGGGGTGGCGCAGGGCCTGGTGCAGGGCGATAGCTCCCCCCTGGCTGAACCCCGCCAAGACAATCCGTTCAGCCTCGATGTCACGCGATCTTTCGCGCTCTATCAGGCGTACGAGGTGTTCTGCTGAGTTTCGGACCCCCAGTTCATCGACCTGGCGGTCAAAGTCCATGGCCAGAATGTCATACCAGGCAGGCATGACCATGCCTCCGTTCACGGTTACGGGAATCTGTGGTGCGTGGGGGAAGATGAAACGAATGCCGTGGTCGTCAGGCAGGCCGAGTTCTCCGACGATAGGCGGAAAATCAAAACCGCTGGCACCCAGACCATGCAGCCAGATCACCGCAGAATCGGCGGGGCGGCCAGGTTCCATCACGACGCATTCGAGCAGAGAGGAGGAAGTCATGTGCGGTTCTGGCTTTGGGTCTACCACTGCAGGGCCGTCATTCGGCATTGCAAGCCGCTGCCAATCCCTAGCAGGGCGATGCGCTCGCCCCGTTGAATAAAGCCCTTTTCCGCTGCCAGATGCAAGGTGGCGGGCAAAGACGCAGAGCCCATGTTCCCCAGTGTCTGCACGCTGGGGAAGTCCTTGTTGGGATCGAGTTCAAGAGTCTCAAGCAGTAACTTGCGATGGGCGCTGCCAACTTGGTGTGTGATGATGCGATCGATACTGTCTCGGGTCCAGTCTTGCTGGAACAGGAATTCTTCGAACGTCCGTGCGGCCAAAGCATTGCCCGCCTGTAGGAGAGCTTCGGAGTCGGTGACCATTACCAGTCCGCCATCTGCTGCACGATCGCCCGCGCAGAGCCCCACCGACTTGGTGTCTGCCTGGGCCGTGGAATCGAGCCATACATGGGATGTGCTGGAGAGTTCCTCGGCCACCAGCAAGACCGCTGCCCCCCCCGAGCCGATCGTTAGAGAGGCGTAAGCCTTCTTCAGAGCTTTGCGCGCTTCTCGGTCGTCTTCGATGGCCATCAAAGAGGCGATTGTGGTCTCGATCAATGGCCGCCCGTCTTCGCCGGTGGTCACCAGCGCCGCTTGGATCGAGCCGCTGCGAATCGCCTGAGCGGCAACAGCCATGCCATCTGCCACACCCAGGCAGGCGTTGGACAGATCAAAAGCTGCGCAACTGGGCGGCAGGCCCAAGCCAGCATGCACCACTGATGAGGTGGCGGGTTCGAGGAAGTCCCGGCAGACCCCTGCATGAATCAAGAGTCCGATCCGGCTGGGATCCAGGGCAGTGCGCCCCAGGGCGTCCCTGGCGGCAGCGATGGAGAGGCTGCTGGGCTGGGTCTCCGGCGGACAGAGCCGACGCTCGACGATGCCGCTCATCAGTTCAAGGCGGCCTCTGGAGAGACCCAGCCGGGTCAGCAGTGGCTCGATTCTCTGCTCCAACTCATCAGAAGTGACTCGTTCGGCGGGCAGTTCAAGTCCGAGGGCTTCGATACAAACCTTGCGCGGGGACATGGGGCCGGATCTTAGCTGGCAGACACCCCTTCCAGATGACTAGGGAGGCGCTTTTGATGCGTCCTCGCAGCGCCCGGGGTGGCCCCGGTTAGGATGCGGGACCCCCTTTCGAAGAGGCCCACCCCAATAATCGGGTTTCTTGCGGATCCCCCGTCACTGGTCATGCCCCCCGAAACTGCTCCGTCCATCCTGCATGTGGACATGGACGCCTTCTACGTGTCCGTCGAAGTGCGGGACAATCCGTCCCTCGCTGGGCTGCCCGTATGCGTGGGCGGGCCTGCCTCCGGGCGCGGGGTGATTTCAGCGGCGAGCTACGAGGCGCGCAAGTTTGGCGTGCACTCGGCCCTGCCCAGCGCCGAGGCGCGGAGGCGTTGTCCCGACCTGGTGCTCTTGCCTCCGGACTTCGACAAGTACACCACAGTCAGCCGCAAGGTGATGGACATTTTTCAGCGCTACACGCCGATGGTGGAGCCGCTCTCCCTGGATGAGGCCTTCCTCGATATCAGCGGCACTGAGCGTCTCTTTGGTGATGGAGAGCAAGTGGGACATATGATCCGTGCGGACATCCTGCGCGAAACCGGGTTGGTGGCATCCGTTGGAGTTGCGCCTACCAAGTTCCTGGCCAAGATTGCCAGCGATCTGGACAAGCCCGATGGCTTCTGTGTGATTCGGCCTGCGGAGATTCGAAAGGTTCTCGATCCCTTGCCGGTCTCCAAGATATTTGGGGTTGGGCCGCGCATGACCCAGAGACTGAATGGTTTGGGCGTAGAGACTGTGGGGGATCTGGCCAGGCTCGAGCGCAATGAAGTCAGTCGCCGCTTTGGGGCCACAGGCATTTGGATCCATGATCTGGCTCACGGTATAGACAACCGTCGAGTGAACCCTGTTCGTGAAGAGAAATCTCATGGTATGGAACGGACCTTTGCCGAGGACCTTGCTGATCGGGCCGAGTTGCGCCAGTTCCTGCTATCTTTCTGCGAAGAGGTAGCTTTCACCTTGAGAGACAAGGGCCTGCGTGGACGGACCGTGACTCTCAAGGCGCGCTTCAGTGACTTTCGCACCGTTACCCGCTCCAAGACCCTGGATTACCCCACCAACCTCGGGCCGCGAATCTTCTCCATCGCCAAGGAACTACTGGAACGCGTGGAATCCCTGCCTTTGCGGCTGCTGGGGGTTTCGGTAAGTCGTCTGGAAGATGTGCGTCGACCCCAGCAGGAGTCCCTCTTCAATGGCCAACTCTCCGGACGAGACCAGTGGATGGAGTCCAACTCGCGCCTGGCTCGTGCGACTGAGAGCCTGGACCGGCTGCGCAAGCGGCATGGTCGCGGGATCGTCATACCTGGCAGTTTGGTCGGTCGGGAGCAGCCTTCTCGAGGGTCGGGTAAGGCGCTGCAATCAGAGCGAGGGGCTGCCGAGGGTCAGCAAGAGTGCGTTGGGGGTTCGGAGGAGAGTCTTGAAGGACTGTCCGGGGGAGTGGATTTACCTCTCTCGGAAGGGGAATAGGGGCCTGACCTGCCGATGAGGGATGAGTCCTTCCTCGGTCTACCCCATGACTTTTCCTGTGCGCCTTAGGACTTCTGTCCTGGTTTTGGGCTTGGCATTTGCCCTGGCTGCTCTATCCGTTCATCTGCGCGGGGCATTGGTGAGCGGAGTCGGTTCCCTCAACGACGAGCCTGCGCACTACGCAACCTCGATGATGGTCCGGGACTACTTGCTGGGTGGCGACTGGTTTGCGCCTCTGGACTACGCCCGTGATTGGTACTTGCACTATCCCAAGGTTGCCCTTGGTCAGTGGCCACCCGTGTTCTATGCCTTGATTGGTGTTTGGATGGCGCTCTTCGGTGTCAGTGGTGCAGCGGCGGTATTGGGGATGGCGTTCTTGACTGCGTGTTGCGCGACCGTCCTCTTCCGTTGGATGGAGAAGCAGGTCGGCATGTGGGGAGCTGGTGTTGCGATGCTCGTGTTCTTGTGCTTGCCCTTGGTGCAAGAATTCAGCGGCGCGCTGATGACTGAAGTCCCTTTGGCGTTGTTCTGTACCCTGGCCGTGCTGGCTTATGGGCGCTACTTGGATCGAGGTGGTAGGAGAGATGCCTTGGCCTTTGGTCTGTTCGCCGTGGCGGGGATTCTGACCAAGGGCAATGCCCTGGCGCTGGGTCTGGTGCCGCCTTTGGCGCTGGTGTTCACCGGGCGCTATGAGCTTCTACGTTCGAAGGCCTTTTGGTTGCCCGCGGTACTGGTACTGATGATCTGCGCGCCCTGGTACAGCGTTACCGCCGGGATTCAGGCCAGCAGCTGGTCTGGGGGAACGCGCCCGAACTTAGAGTATTCATTACGCGCGTTGCCTTCTTATCTGGCCGCCTGCGTGCGCATGGGGGGGTGGGGGCTGCTGCTGGCTGCGGCCTTTGGCTTGTTCAGGGGATGTCGTGGAGGCCAGGGCGAAAATGGGGCCTGGATTGCCAGTGCCGTCTTCTTTCTGGGCCTCTTGGTCCTGCTCGTGTTGCTGCCCAGCGATGTGGACGGGCGGCATCTGGTGCTGGCTGCGCCGCTCTTGGTGGGCTGCGCCGTGTATGGGGTTGTGCGGGCCAGCAAGGACATGGGCCTGGCCCCCGCCTGGGGACTGACACTGTTGCTGGGGCTTTTTGGCCTGGAAGAACTGCGAGTCGTACGCAAGGACTTTGGGGGCTACAGGGAACCGATCATGGAGTTGGTACAGGATCCCCTTTACGAGAAGGCGGTGATCCTGGTGGCTGGGGACGCGATTGGCGAGGGCCTGGTGATCGGAGGTGGCGCCGCGGGCGACAGCCCCCGGCCTCGTCACTACATTCTGCGCGCAAGCAAGGTCCTGATTTCCGATGACTGGAACGGCCGCGATTACAAGTTGCACTTCCAGACTCTGGACGAGATGCAGGCCCGACTGGAGGCCTTCCCGGTTGCGCTCTTGGTGCTTGACTCCAGCATCAACCCCGCACAGTGGTTTTCCCACCACACATTGCTCGATCAGCTTGTTGAGGAGCGCGGAGATGCATGGGAATTGCTCAGTTCTCACGATGTGCGCCGCAAGGGTGAGGTGTTTTCACAGGCATTGCGCATCTATCGCCTTATCAACTGGCAATCATTGCCCAAGGCCGAGGTACGTCTGCGCACATCTGGAGGTGATGGGCTCCTGCAGGACAAGGACGCGCGCGGGCCTCTGATTGCACCCGGCCCGCCACGGATTGAGTAGGGGGCCAGCCGGAACGGGATCAGCGATTCTGCGTCCGAATTCCGAGGGTTTCAGTGCTCGTCGGTCAGGTAGCTCATGAAGGACATGCCGATGTCCTCGAACTGGTGCGGACGTGGCACATCGATTGCGTCCTTGATGCAGACCTGTTCGCAGAGTTTGCAGGAGACGCAGTTCTTGTCGATCACAATGGCGATGCGTGAGGTCTGGGGCAGGCTGTAGTCGCCCGGGTCCACCAGGTCTTGCATTTCGAGCGCTTCGAAGGGGCAGACATCGACGCAAAACTCGCAGCCGGTGCAGAGGGCTTCATCTACCCGGGCCTTTGGCACTTGCTTGGGCTTGATCTTCTGCACGGTGACCTCGAGGCTGTCATCGATAGCGTCGAACGGGCAGTAGACTCCGCAGACGCTGCAATTGATGCACAGCGCCGGATCGATGTAATAGCGCTCGCCGGCGGTGATCGCGTTGGTTGGGCATACGCGTTCGCAGATCGAACAGGCAGTGCATTGATCGGTGATGAAGTGGGCCTGCCACTGATGGGCATCCATCGCTACCCGATCGGTGAAGGCCAGGATGGTGATCTGACCGTGCGCGTCGTGACGTGAACGCAGGCCGACGACTTCTGCCCCTTCCAAGTCCCACTCTGTGGTGAAGCGGCCGGGGAAGGAGTTGGAGGTGTGCGTCAAGGCCAGGATCTTGGTCTTGAGCATCTTGATGTCTGTCTTGTCGTCGGGAGAGACGCGCGGCACCCAGGCTGTAAGGGAGACCTTGTTGCCATCAGAGTAGATGTGGGTCTTGTACTCCGGCATGATCTCCGGTGCCCCAAAGCGGAAGCGGTCGCGCACGGCGGGCACCCGAGTGGGCATTTGCAAGGTGATTTCGAACCCATGGGTGGTTTTCTCCACCACATAGTCCCGGCCATAACGGCGATCCCGTTCAACCCGGTCTTCTGTCAGGTTCTTCCAGCGGGCAAATTCCGCTTGCCATCCGGGGACTTCGTCAAGTTCGACGGTCAGTATTGGGGGGGGCACCTCTCCGGAGAAGCCGATTGCGTCGGTCGGGCAGACATCCACCACCGTTCGGGCGTTGTACTTGTCGGCCTCTTGGTCATCCAGCACATGGGCCTTTTCGTCCCCGCCCATGTAGAAGATTTCGGGAAAGTCCTGGCAGCAGGCATCGCAGGCGATGCAGAGGACCGGGTCCACATCGAACAGACCTGCCTCGGCGGTCTTTTCCAGTTCGGTTTCGGCCATGGTTGGGCAGTCGTGGTTGGAAAGGGGTCTAGTTGCAGGGGGAGTCGAGGACTCACAGGGATGCGTCGAGCGCACCAATATACCCTGTCGGATTCCGGGGGCCAAGATCTTGTGCGCCATTATTGAGGGACTGATCTGACCCAGGTGCGGGAGCCACTACTTCCTGGGTTGGCCGCGGATGCAGGTCCAAGTTGGGGAGGTTTCGTGGCTTGGTCATTGGAGCGATCAGTACCCGTGCGCCCATCAGTAACGGGTGGAGCTCCTGAGGCCTGCACAGCTCGTTGCAGGATGGTCACCTGGCGCAAGGTCTTGGTGGATATGTAGCCGGCCTTCGAATTGTGTTCGGGGTTGTCTTCACGCCAAAGGGAGAGAACCTGTCCTTGGGAGGTACATGTATCTCTTGGGAAAAACCCTTGCCAGGTGTCAGGCCTTCAAAAGGACTCGACTGGGTCGTCGACCAGGATTCTTCGAACTGCTAGGATGGTGCCTCCCTGCGAGGGGAGTTTTTGACCATGATCATGATTCTCGTTCTGGCAGTCCCTTGCGGGGATGTTCCGGTTGATTTCAGCCGTGACATTCAGCCGATCTTGTCATCGCATTGCTTTGTCTGTCACGGGCCTGACGAGGGCACGCGCAAGCGCGACCTGCGATTGGACTTGGATCAGATTGTGGGGGCAGAGCGCGGTGTTCTGGTGCCCGGGGATCCCGAGAGCAGCGAGTTGATCCAGCGCATCAGTCATGTGGATCCTCTCAAGCGCATGCCGCCGGCCGAGGAAGCGGATGATCTCACTTCTTCTGAGATCGAGCTCCTCACCCGGTGGGTGAAGGAAGGGGCGGTTTATCAGCAGCACTGGGCATTTCTGGATTTGACCAGTCAGCCGCCTGACGCTGTTGGCGATCAGGAATGGGCACGCAACCCCATTGACGGTTTTGTCAACGAACAACTGCAGCGCCAAGGAATCGAGCCATCTCCCGAAGCAGACCGGGCCACTTTGATTCGTCGCCTCTCATTTGATCTCTGTGGCATGCCCCCGACTCCGGAAGAGGTAGAGGCCTTCATGGAGGACTCCAGTCCGATGGCTTACGAGCGGCTGGTGGATCGCCTGCTCGCCAGCCCGGCCTTTGGGGAGCGCATGGCGTTGGCCTGGATGGACGCCGCTCGTTATGGCGACACCTCCGTCCATCATGCGGATGGTCCGCGGGATATGTGGCCTTGGCGGGATTGGGTCATCAGGGCCTACAACGAGAACATGCCCTTCGATCAGTTCACCATTGAACAGCTTGCAGGAGATCTCTTGCCAGACCCGAGCCTCGATCAGTTGGTGGCCTCGGGATTTCACCGCAACACGCCCACTTCAGACGAGGGAGGGGCCATCGACGAAGAGTTGCGGGTCAAGTACATGGTCGATCGGGTCAAGACCACCGGCAACGTGTGGCTTGGCCTGAGCGTCGAGTGTGCACAGTGCCACGATCACAAGTACGACCCCTTCACCATGAAGGATTACTACTCGCTCTACGCTTACTTCAACCAGAGCGTGGAGAAGGGCTTTCAGACGCGCAGCGGCAACGAGAGGCCGTTGGTCTCGATCCCCACGAGCGATCAAGCAGTGTTGTTGGATTCCCTGGCAGAGTCTCTGCGGTTGACAGAATTGTTCTTGGCCGAAGCTCAACCCCCTGCTGAAGAACTCGACGCATGGGGCAGGTCTGAGCGCGACGCGCTGCTGAAGAGCAAGCGACCCAGTTTGGGGCCATGGCACTCCCTGGGTCCTTTTGGCGGCAAGGACAAGCCCTTCGCCTACAACACCGATCACGGGCCTGAGGCGATCAAGGTCGACCTGACCCTGGAGGTGGCCGGCCTCAGTTGGCAGTCCCGGGCTACTGACAAGGACGGTCAGGTCCACCTTCTGAACCTGCCAAACAATTCCGCACAGTACCTGTTTCGTACGATTGAGAGCGAGTGCGCTCAATCCGTGAAGCTGTCCCTGGGAAGTGACGACAGCATCAAGGTCTTTCTCAATGGTGCGGCGGTCTTTGCCAATGACGTTGGCCGGGGCGCTGCCTTGAACCAGGATCAGGTCAGTCTGTCCCTGCCGGAAGGCAAGAGCCAGTTGATGTTGAAGATCGTGAACGGCGGGGGAGCCAGCGGCTACGCGTTCGAGATGCTGGGCAGCGGCCTGCCCGAACCTGTGGTGGAGGCCTTGGGGCTTGAAGTTGCTGAGCGCGATACCGTTGCTCAAGAGGCTCTCAAGAGCTACTTCATTCGAGCTGTCTGGCCTCCAGGCAAGGAAAAGGTCGAGGCCCGTGAAGCGATCATGAGGGAACAGAACAGGGTCAACGCCAGCGTGCCTACGGTGATGATCATGGACGACCTTCCCAAGGGCCGCCAGACCTATGTGTTGGCGCGTGGGCAGTATGATGGTCCGCGCATGGATCAGCCAGTGGAGCCACAGGTTCCCGAGCACATCTTCCCTGCACGATCAGGACAGCCAGGGAACCGTTTGGGCCTGGCCCGTTGGCTGATGGATCCAGGTCATCCCCTGACAGCACGCGTTACGGTCAATCGCTATTGGACCATGCTCTTCGGGCGCGGACTTGTCCCCTCGGTGATGGACTTTGGGTCTCAAGGGGAGCGCCCCAGTCACCCCTCATTGCTCGACTGGCTGGCTTTGGACTTTATTCAAAGTGACTGGAATGTGAAGCGCTGTCTCAAGCAGATGGTCACGAGTGCTACTTACCGTCAATCTTCCTGGATCAAGCCGGAAGCTCTTGCGCGGGATCCCGACAATCAATTATTGGGCCGAGCAAGTCGTTTCAGATTGAACGCTGAGTTCATTCGGGACCAGGCTCTCAGCGTGAGCGGCTTGCTGGTGGACAAGGTGGGGGGGCCCGGCGTCAAACCCTACCAGCCCAAGGGTCTTTGGAACGAGGTCTCCCTGGACGGGGGACTGCGCTTTGCTCGCGACAGCGGCGAGAAGCTATATCGCAAGTCCATGTACATTTATTGGAAGCGTTCCGCTCCCCATCCGGGCATGACAGCCTTTGACACACCTACACGGGATGTGTGCGTGGTCCAGCGCCAGCGCACCAACACTCCTATGCAGGCGCTCGTGAGTTTGAACGACGTGCAGTTCGTGGAGGCAGCGCGTAATCTTGCTCAGCGGGTTATCTTGGCTGAGGGTGACTTTGATTCCCGTCTGGATCTGGCCTTCATGCTCTGTACGGCGCACCCCGCCGATCAATTGAGGCGGGAGGTCATGCAGATGACCTATGCAGCCCAGCGCAAGGTCTTTGAAGCTGATCCCGAGTCAGCTCAAGCATTGCTCGCTTTGGGGGACAGCCCTCTGGACGAGACACTCAATCCGGGCGAACACGCGGCCTGGACGGTGTTGGCATCAATGATTCAGAACCTGGATGAAACCCTGACACGCGAGTGATGATGGACCCACTTTTCAATCACAGGCGATTGAGCACCCGCCGGAACTTGCTCGGGCGCAGTACCACCGGCCTCGGCGCTCTGGCGCTTTCGTCGCTTCTTGGTGAGAACGTGCTTGCGAACGCTACCGCCGGGGACCGTTTCAAGACCGTGCCCCATTACGCTCCGCGTGCCAAGCGGGTGATCTACTTGTTCATGAGCGGAGGGCCATCGCAAATCGACTTGTTCGATTACAAGCCCGCCATGCAGGAGTTCCACGGCCAGGAGTTGCCTGAGTCCATACGCCAGGGTCAGCGCCTGACCACCATGACCAGCGGCCAGAGCACATTCCCCTGTGTGGCTCCCATGTTCGAGTTCAAGCGTCATGGAAGACATCAGACCTGGGTCAGTGAGCTCTTGCCCCACACGGCCAAAATCGTCGACGAGATCTGTCTGATCAAGTCCATGAATACCGAGGCCATCAACCACGATCCGGCGATCACCTACATCAACACGGGCAGCCAGCAACCCGGCAAGGCCAGTATGGGCTCTTGGCTTAGTTACGGCCTTGGTAGCATGAATCGCAATCTGCCTGATTATGTGGTCATGATTTCTCGTGGGAAGGGCAATCTCCAAGCCCTCTACGCGCGCCTCTGGGGCTCGGGCTTCTTGCCGTCCCAGCACCAGGGCGTCAAGTTCCGAAGCGGCGCGGATCCTGTCTTGTACCTTGCCAACCCTGAAGGCATCGACCCCGCTACGCGCCGTCGCATGCTAGACGGAATCGAGCGCATCAACCGCGCCAAATTGGCGCAAACCAACGATCCGGAAATTGAAGCGCGCATCAGTCAGTACGAGATGGCTTACCGCATGCAAACTTCCGTGCCAGACTTGATGGACCTTTCGGACGAGCCAGACTCCACCTTCGAGCTCTACGGGGAAGAGGCTCGAAAACCCGGCACATATGCTGCCAACTGCGTGCTGGCCCGACGCATGGCTGAGCGTGATGTGCGCTTCATTCAGTTGTTCCACCGGGGCTGGGACGGTCACAACAATCTGCCGCGAGAAATCCGAGGTCAGTGCAAGGACACGGATCAGGCCTCAGCGGCTCTGTTGGTGGACCTCAAGCGACGGGGCCTCCTGGATGACACGCTCTTGATCTGGGGGGGTGAATTTGGCCGCACTATCTACTCCCAGGGCAACCTGACCAAGACCAATCATGGCCGCGACCACCATGGGCGCTGCTTCAGCACATGGATCGCGGGTGCGGGCGTTCGCGCGGGTCATGAGCACGGCCAGACTGATGATTTCTCCTACAACATCACTCGCGATCCTGTGCACATAAACGACCTCAACGCTACCATCCTGCAACAGTTGGGCATCGACCACCAGCGTTTCACTTATCCCTATCAGGGGCTGGACCAGCGCCTGACGGGAGTTGAGGGGGCCCGGGTGGTCAACGGTATCCTGGCCTAGAGGGCTTTCCCGGTCCGCTCTGCATCGAGCCTTCAATACAAGAATTCCCATGTGCTGGCCAAGTTCAGCTTAGATGATCGTGCCTTTGGAGCCGTTCAGTCGGACCACGCTTGCAGACCCCTCATGATCAGAACCTCACACACCATGAGCCCATCCTCAAATAGCCTCGCTGCCTTCCTCTTATTGATCCTGGCCAGTGCCTGCTCCTCTGTCGGCCCGGAATCCGTGGGTCTGGATTCGCTCGATGCCACCTACTATCTCGATAACAGGGAGTTCAATACCCTCAACCTGCAGATCGCGACCAAGTTGCCTGGGAACTTGTCTATCTGGGGCTTCACGGACTTCCATGGGAATCAAGGGGTGGGTCACGGGTTTGGAAATCTGAGACGCTCCTTCTCTGAGTACCGTTTGTCCCACGGGGGTCTGGGCGCTGCCCTGGGAGTCAAGGGCCTGGGCATGCAGGCGGAGTACAACCTTCTGACCCCAAGCGATCAGGACTTGGGGCGTTTCGGACTGACCTATCGTCACGACTTGCCCCTGCCCGGCACGGGCCGCACCGGCTGGTTGCAATGGCGCGCCTTCCCCATCGAGACAGATGGCAATGGCGGTCAGGCCAGCTTGATCTACTCACTGCCCCTGACAGAGAGCATGAGCATCGGCGGCTTCGCGGATTTCAACTTGATTGAAGATGCCCCTCATCGTTGGATTCTTGAACCCCAGCTGAACCTGAAAGTCGCCGACGGTTTCTGGGCAGTGCTCGAATACCGCTACAACGGTTTTGAAGGGGCTGGGGGTCTGGACGGATCCGGTTGGGCCGCTGGGGTGAAGGCCAGCTTCTAGCATTGACCCTTGTTCGCGAACTCTGTCAGACTCTAGGACCTTGCCTCGACTCCGGCACCTTGCAGCTGGAGGGTCTTGTCTTCTTGGTGGGGACCTTGCCAGCGCCGCCTCCTCACGATCGGAATCTGGTGCCGCGGGCAAGCTTGCAAGGGTCTTAGAGGACTGAGGAATGTGCTCTGGAGGCCTGATCCGAGGCTCTGTTGGGGAGGTGTTCCTTTTCAACATGGGATCACAAGGATGTACCTACCTGGTCGCAGGGGCACCTCGGCCCTGTCGATGATCCCCCCTGATTCGGGCCTCCAAGGGCTTTCTGCAGTTTGTGTCGAGTTCGGGTAGCATGTTCTCGGGCTCCCCTCTCAAGCCAGAACCCTGATTTCAATTGGGTTCATACCAAAGGACCTGATCATGTCTCGACAATTCCTTCTGAACGCCGCTTCTCATTTCTTGGCTCCTGTTCTGCTGGTTGGCGCCCTACTGTCGATGGGTTTTGCTCAAGGACCCCATCAAGCGATTTTCCTTGGTTCTTCCACTTCTGGCGGCGCAGACCCATGGTGGTTGATTGACCCTTTCACAGGAACGCTGATTGACTCGGGCGCAGACGTTGCCACCAACAACTGTTTTGGAGCCAGCTTTGCCCATGGCGACCAGCAATTGCTGGCCCTGTCATCTTTTGATGACACTCTGTCGGTGGGGACGCCTCCTGGTTTGGGCATGGGGTTCACTCTTCTGACGAACTTCATGGGGAGTCCCTATGGTCTGGTTGTTGACCCTTGGTATCAGAGATATTTTGCAATGGTCAACACGGGCTCGGGCTTTGATCTGCAGGTGGTGGATGGGAACCCCAATAGCGGCACATATGGGCAGGTGATTGCAAGCAGCGGGCCACTGCTGGCCTTGGGTTTGATCGAGCGCTGGAACCTGTCTCCTCCTGGCCGAATTGCGGTGGCAGTGCCTGCCTTGTTCAATGGAACATTGGCGGTCTATGACACAGATCCCTCCAGCCCCGGGTACATGACCGCGCTCAGTACTCCCTCCACTTCCGGGACACCCGGTATTGCAATCGGAACTTCGGTTGCAATCAGCGCTGACGAGTCGATGGTTACGGTGGTTCTGGCCGCGAGCGTCGAGACCCTTTTTGTGCGTTACGATCTGCTGGCCGGGGCTTGGGTGGATGCGGATCCGGCCATGCCAGGGATGCAGCACATCAGCATTCCCCTGGGAATCGGGCACCGGATTCGACTCCTGCCCGGTTCCAATGAAGCCATCGTTTGCGGCGCGGGTCACAGTTCCCAACATGGTTGGATCGGGCGCTTGGATTTCGGAGTGACGCCTGATCAATGGAGTTTCACGGAGTTCGGTGTGGGTTCAGGTCAGTTCTCGGACGCCAATGCTCTTTCCCTTTCCCCGGACAGTGCCTATTCGTTCATTGGCGTCAGCGGCCCTCCCAGGGGCCTGGTGATCGACAACCAGACGGGGAGCGTGATCCACTCTGTTGCCCTGCCCAGTTCCACAGGGAGTCTGGTGTCTTCTTCCTGGCGCGGTGTGCCGGGCAGCGGCGATTTGTTCTGTGTACCCGCCGCTCCTAACAGCAGTGGGCAGTCCACCACCCTGGCGCAATCGGATTTCTCGGGGCCGGGCTTGTTCCACCTGGAAGCCCGACAGGGTCCGCCTCTGCAGTTTGGCTATTTCCTCATGTCTGCAGGCCTGGAGGAACCGGGTCTGGCCGTGAGTCAGGGGTTCCTTTGCCTGAAGGCGCCAATTGGGCGCTACAACAGTGTGGCGGGTCCTTCGCTCAACTCCCTGGGTCGTTTTGACGCGTCTGGCACTTTCCAGAATCTGTCTGGAACCTCCAGCGTGTTCACCGGCTTTGACCTGCCCGCCGCGGCTCCAAGTCCTCCGGGGGGAGTCATCTGGCCGGGATCGACCTGGGCATTTCAGCTCTGGCACCGGGATCAAGGCAACGCTTCCAACTTCTCGGATGCGTTGGTCGTGCAATTCTATTGACCGGAAAGTATCGCTGCCCGGCCACTCGTGTCCGGTCGCGCTCAGGGCACGCTGTCCACTGCCTGCAGCAGCCGGAATTGTGAGCGGTTGAAGGTCGCCACTGCTTCCAGGTAGGCACGTTTTGCTTGGCCAGTGCCAGGCAGCGGCTAGTGCGCTTCGAGCCAGTTCTTGCCGTGACCGAACTCGACCACCAGCGGTACGCTGAGATCTGCTGCGCCCTCCATGGCTTGCTTGACCAAGACCTTGGTGGCGGTGAGTTCCCTTTCCGGCAGTTCGAGTACCAGTTCATCGTGTACCTGCAGCAACACTTGGGATTGCAGGTCCGAGGCCGCCAAGGCCTCTTCCAGGTCGATCATGGCGCGCTTGATGATGTCCGCCGCCGAACCCTGTACGGGGGTGTTGACCGCTGCGTTTTCCGCGTTGACCTGGGCCATGCGGTTCTTGGACTGTAGATCCGGAAGGGGGCGTTTTCGGCCGGAAAGAGTGGTCACATAGCCGACTTCCTGGGCATCCTCCAAGGTCTTGTCAAGCCAGTTGCGGACCAAGGGGAAGGCGGCGAAATAGCGTTCAATGAAGCCCTTGGCTTCGTTCAGGGTCAAACCGGTTTCTCGGGCCAGACGCTGGGGGCCCATTCCATAGAGCAGGCCGAAGTTGATTGCCTTGGCCTGGGAGCGCATGGCTCGATCCACCTCGCTGGCATCAACCCCAAAAATGTGACTGGCGGTGGCCGCGTGGATATCGTCGCCGCGTTCGAAGGCGGCGATCATTTCTGGATCCTGAGCCAGGTGGGCCATGATGCGGAGTTCTACTTGGGAATAGTCTGCGGCCAGGAGGATCCAGGGGCCGTGCTCGTCGGGCTCGCGTGGGATGAAACACTCGCGCAGCTTGCGGCCCCTTTCGGTTCGGACGGGGATGTTCTGCAGGTTGGGGTCGGAGGAAGCCAGGCGCCCCGTGGCTGCGGCGATCTGGCTGAAGGAGCAGTGGATGCGGCCGGTACTTGGGTTTACGCTGCGGGGCAAGGCGTCCACGTAGGTGTTCTTGAGCTTGGAGAGTTCACGCCAACTGAGGAGACTCTTGACGATTTTCACATCCCCGTAGGACTGGGTCAGGGTGTCGTGGTCGGTGGCGTATCCGGTCTTGGTCTTGCGCACCCGTTTGACCCCGGCCTTGTCTTGGATGCAGAGTTCCTCGAACAGCACCCGGCCAAGGGCCTTGGTGCTGCCGGGATTCAGGTCGGGTGTCTGGGCCAGTTCTCGGATCTGGCCCAGGAGGACTTCGATTTCCTCCTCCAGGCCTCGGGACATGGCTTCGACTTTGGGCACATCGAGCCTGATGCCCCGTCGCTCCATTGCCACAAGTACGCTTACAAGTGGCATTTCCAGGTCATAGAAAAGGGCGCGGTTGCCACTCTCTTCGATCTCTGCGGCCAACTCTGCATAGAGCCGAAAGGTCACATCCGCGTCTTCGCAGGCGTACTCCGCCACCTGGTCCACCATGACCTCGGCCATGGTGACCTGATTCTTGCCCTTGCCGATGATCGCGCTGGTTGGGATCTTCTGCAGGCCGAAGTAGGAAAGTGCCAGGCTGTCCAAGTTGTGCCGTCGGGTCGAACCCGCCACGGTGAAGCTGGCCACCATGGTGTCGAAGTGGGGGGGCGCGAGATCGATTCCCTGGGCGCCGAGGACCAGGGCGTCGTATTTCCAGTTCTGGGCCACGGGTTTCAGGTCCCGATCTTCCAGTAGGGGGCGCAGGGCATCAAGCAGGGCCTCGGGTCCAGCGGGAAGAACCTCGGGGCTGGCATTGAAGGGCACATAAAAGGCGCGCCCCGACTTGGCGCTGAAGGAGGCGCCTACCAGGGAGACCTCAAGAGCTTTCAGACCGGTGGTTTCGGTGTCGAAGGAAAAGGTCTCTGCTGCGCGCAGCTCATCGAGCATGGCCTTGAGGTCATCGGCATCGCGCACGGTGATGTAGTCCAGATCGACGGCCGGCCGTTCTGAGTCTTCGCTCAGTTCTTGAGCCATGTTGCGGAAGTCCAGTGTCTGGAAGACGCCAAGTAGTTCTATTTTGTCGGGCGCGGGTGTCTGGATCGATTCAAAGCCTGGGTCCAGGGGGACTTCTGTATCGATGGTTACCAACTCGTGCGAAAGCAGCAGCATGTCTCGCTGTTCTTCGATGCGCTCTTTGTTCTTGCCCTTGATCTGGTCCAGGTTTTCGAGCACACCAGTCACGGTCCCGAATTCTTGGATTAGTTTCTTGGCGCCCACCACGCCGATGCCTTTGACGCCCGGTATGTTGTCTGAGGAATCGCCCATGATCGCCAGCACATCGATCACATGATCGGGAGTCGTGCCAAATTTCTCCTTGACCGCATCGACGCCTTCGATGACCAGATCCACGCCCGGTTTGAAGATGTTGTAGAGCTGGACTCTGGGCCCCACCAACTGCATCAAATCCTTGTCCCCGGTGACAATCATCACTTCGTGCCCGGCCGCTTCCGCCTGGCGCGTCAGGGTTCCGATTACATCGTCCGCTTCAAATCCGGGCACTTCAAAGATTGGTACCCCGTGGGCGCGTACCACCTCGCGTATGTCGTCGAGTTGGTCGATCATCTCTTCGGGAGCCTTCTGGCGCGTGGCCTTGTAGTCGCTGAATTGCTTGTGGCGGAAGGTGGGCCCCTTGGGATCGAGGGCCACCGCTACCAGATCGGGTTTCTCTTCCCGCAGGATCCGGCGCAGGCTTGCGGTGAAGCCATAGACCGCCCCCGTGGGGCGTCCATCGCTGGTGGTCAACCCGGAGCGGGCCATGGCGAAGTGGGCCCGGTAGGCCATCGCTGTACCGTCAAACAAAAACACTCTTCCCATGGGGAGGAGTGTACGGCTCCAGCGGGCCACTCGCCCCTGGCAACTGCTCTCGACGGTTTACTCGAAGGTCACCGCGATCGCGTGGGTGAAGTTCGAGGCGGGTACCGGGTTCAGGTCCCGGTACCAGGTCTGAAAGTTCCAGGTCTCCCCGGGCAGCACTGCCACGTTTGGATTGAGGGGCAGGGCATTGAGGTCTACGGAGATCTGAAAGGTCCCCAAGAGTCCGGAGTTCTGCACCTGGGTGTTGAAGCGGCCAAGAGAGCCTCCCAAGCAGAGCATACCCTGGGAACCTCCGGGTCCGGGAATCGCTGCTTGCGTGGCGCTGACCAGGAAGTAGCCGAACTGGTTGCTGGGTAATTGGGCTGCGATCAAAGAAAAGTTCTGGTCCGCTACGGCGAAGCTGCCTGCGGGCAGGATGATGGCCGGCAGGCCAGTGGAGTTGGGCACTGCTGGGATGCAGTAGTCGCTGGAACCGCCATTACCGCCGGTCCCACCGCAGTTGGAAGCGAAGAGGCAGTCGACCCATTCGGGGTGATCGACGAAGGGGTTGCGGTTGCCTTGCAACTGATGAACCACGTTGTTGCGGTTCATTTCAAAAGTGTCCACCGGATCCGCCGCGTGCCATTGAAGCAGGACTGAGAGGATGCCCATGTAGGCGATGTCCTCGTTGCTGCCAGTGTTTGATTGGCTGATCAGACTGGTGGAATTGGTCAGGATCAGATCGGGCTCGTCGATGCCGGTGAAGGTATGGCTGTCCCCGTTGTAGCGCACGTCTGCATACAGCAGGCCTCGGGCCACATCCCCCTGACGTCCTGCCCAAACCTCCCAGGTGCCATTCGTGAAGGCACCGCTACCCCAGTTGGAGTTGCCCGGATAGGTTCCCGAGCCTCCGCCAGCGGTTGTGTACTCGGTGCATGTGGATGCACAGTGGCGGAAGGGCCGATTGCTGCGGGCCGAGTTGTAGTCTGTATCGGAAAGGCGCAGCAGGTGGCAGTCGGTGAAGGGATAGTTGTCCGGGCCATCGATGGGATAGCCGTAGGACTTGGGCCAGCTGTGTTCGCGGTTGTAGTCCGAAGAGCCCTTCGCATAGGACTCGTTTCCGTACACATCGATGATGCGACTGGAATTGCTGGGATCTTCCTGGGCCAGATTCAGAATGTCCCAGGTATCGAGGGAACTTGATGTGTAGGGCCTGCGTGTGTGATCGTCGATTACATTGTGCAGGGTGGCACGCAGGTTGTTTGCGTTGGAGTCATCCACCGTGGCGTAGTAGCCCGGAGGTGCTTGTGGAACCGCTGGGGAGGCACAACAGAGAAGTAGGAGGCTGGGGATGATCATTGGAGGGGGGGCGGGCGGCAGAGAGACTCTATCGTAGTCACGAATTCAACCGGCGGGTCCTGCATTCTCGCTTCTGGACGAATGAGAGCCGGCTTTGGTTCCCAGCAGAGCTTCCAGGCGTGTTGGGCGGGGCACCGGAAGCATCGACAGAACAGCGGGCGGCAGGCCCTCGTCTGGGTACTGCCGCCCGCTGCATGAACCGCTGACCCATGTTCTTGGGTCAGAGGGGAGAATCACTGGAAGGTGATCGAGATACCGTCGGTGAAGTTCGACGTAGTGCCGGGGTTCAAGTCGCGGTACCAGGCCTGGAAGTTCCAGGTCTCTCCCGGCAGGATGGCCACGGGGCCAGTGCCGAGGGGAATCGCCATCACATCGACTGTCGCGCCAATCGAACCCGCGGTGCCACTGTTGGCAATCTGGGCGTTGAAGCGAGCCATGTTGCCAAGAATACACAGGTTGCCTTGAGAGCCGCCCGGGTTGGGTACAAAGCCCTGCGTGGCACTCGCAATGAAGTAGCCGAACTGAGAGTTCGGCATGCCGCTGGCGGTGAGTTCCACGTGGTTGGCGGAGACCAGATCGGACCCGAAGGCGGACATGGCAGCCGGTGAGCCGGTGGAGTTGGCGTTGGCCGCGCAGTAGTTGGTCCCGATTGCGGTTCCACCGCCACCAGTGCAGGCGCCGGAGGAGCCCGGGGCCGTGGTGCAGGTGGAGGCTCCGTTGGCCGCTCCAGGGGTGTTGATCACGCCCGGGGGATTGGAGAAGTCGAGCCAGGTATCAGAGCACCAGTCGTTGGGGTAGTCACCCGGGCGGAAGACGCCTGCGGGGGTCCAGGGGCCAGCAAGATCGGGGCCTACTGCGGCGGCGCAATCAAGCGCCGTGTCGAGGTTGCCTGTGTTGTAGTTGCCTTCCCAAATAGTCAAGCTCTCGTGGATCGTCATGCGCGGATCAGTGCCGATGGCGGTGATGCCGTCGTAGTCCGCATCCGTGTTGGTGTTCCAGTAGCTGTTCAGATCCGATACTGCGGCCGGATCCGTGATGTTCAGCAGATAGTAGGTGTTGGAGCCGTTCTCGATGTGGTTGGCATCGCCGAAGGGCGCGTGAGGACCTTGATCCAGGTCATAGTCCATGCCCGGTACGTTGATCGAGCTGAGCAGGAAGTAACCATCGCCGGGGACCGAGTGCCCAGACAGGTCCCAGACGCGATCGACCGTGCCAGAGGCCAGACCATCCGAGTCCAGGATGACCACGAACCAGTTGTCGAGAGAGGCGCCTGGGGTGCCGACCAGCTCAATGTACTCGTAGTTGTCGGTGCCCGACATGGAGCCGTAGATCTCGTTGAATTGGGGGCTTTGAGCGAGGGCGGGGGCAGTCAGAAGGAGACCAGTTACGCTGGCCTTGAGTAGAATCCGTTGAATCATTACTAGAGAAGGGTCTGGGGAAGTGTGTGCCCTGTACTCGGGCGGGCGATAGCGGCCCTGCCGATTCCCCGCACGGGCCACATGGGGGGACTCGCGCAGCCTATCCGAGAAGCTGGATCTTCGCTAGATGGCAGGAGATCGAAAATGGTCACAAATCGGCCATTTTGAGGGGATTGAGAAAGGCTCCTGGGGGGGAGTGAACGCAGCTGCTGGGTTTGGCATGCTGGTCGTATGCAAGAGTCTGGTCGCCCATCGATGGACCCCAAGGACCCTCCTACTCGTGATCTGCCCTTGCATACCCTGCTGGGGGGCTTCCTGATGGGTTTTGCCAACTTGGTGCCAGGCATCAGCGGGGGCACCATGATCCTGGCCATAGGGCTCTACGACCGTTTCGTGGGGGTTATCGCCAATCTGACCCGAATGCGGGTGGATCGGCGGGACCTGCGTTTTCTGCTGCTTTTTGGCGTTGGAGCCCTGCTGGCCCTGGCGAGTCTCTCGGGTCTTCTGGTGGGGTTGGTATCCAGTCATCGTTGGGTGATGTACAGCCTCTTCGTGGGCATGACTTTGGGGGGCGTGCCTCAGGTTCTGGACGGGGTGCGGCCCCTGCGGGGGGCGGGCTTGGGCTTTCCCCTCTTGGGACTTGGCCTGATGGCCTGGGTGGTCTTTGGACTGACGGGGTATCAGGTGCCGGAGACCTTCCTCCCGCTTGTGTTGGTGGGTGCCATCGCTGCCTCAAGCATGATCCTGCCGGGGATCAGTGGTTCCTATCTGTTGCTCGTGTTTGGGCTCTACGAGTCTGTGATCGGAAGTCTCTCTCGCCCGGAGTTGATGGACAACACCGCCGAGGCTCTGGGAATTCTGGTGCCCGTGGCCATTGGTGCGGCTTTGGGAATAGCATTGTTGTCGAACGCTTTGAAAGCGTTGCTGGCTCGGGCGCCGCGGCCCAGCCATGGTGTGCTGTTGGGCTTGATGTTGGGGTCCGTCATGGGCCTCTATCCCTTTCAGCAACCCGTCGATCCTTGGCTGGCCCGGAAGCCGGTGCGCAAGGCCGTGGCAGAGAGACTTGCGCAGCCCGACCTGGAGTTGGCAGTCGTGCGCGAGCACTGGGGATTGGGGGACGAAGTTCCCTTGGAGCGTTTGTTGAGTGAGTGCCAGGGCCTGGATGGTGGTCAACTGAAGCGCAAGGCCGAGAGGCTTGAGCGATTCTCTCCGGGCCTCGGTCAGCTGCTGTTGGCGCTTCTGATTGGCTTCGCGGGCTTCGGCGTTACGCGCCTTGTGAGTCGCGCTCCCAAGCCATTGTCAGCAGGCTGATGCCAACTCCCAGGGCAATGACTGTGCCTGAGGCCGCTTGCAGGGTATGGGCCAGGTAGGCGCAGGACGCCCCGGCGCAGGCTGTGATCCAGGCTGGCGCCGGGGTCAGGCGCTGGACGCGCGCTGCAGCCACCAGGGCGGTCAGGTTGGCCGCCAGAGCACCCAAGAGCAGGTTCTGGCCTAGAATCGTTGCGTTGTCACTGCTGAAGGTTGCCAGTACCAGGAGTGATGTGGCGCACAGTGCCTGGGCACCGGGTCTTGAATTGTCCTGCAGCCCCTGTGTGTTGCGCACCTCCCGAGGTACTGCTGTCGACTTCAAGAGAGCCTGCTCTTCGGGGCAGTCCAGTCGCGCGACTGCGTCCCCGGGTGTGACCCAGCGCAACCAGGGCTGCTGCTTGGCGACACCCAAAGTGTCAACCACAAAGGAAAAGTACCAGGTGGAGAGTTCATGCTGGTCGAGTTTCGATCTGGCCTGACCTGCAAAGCCCATGGGTGTTGCTGGGCGTCCTGTCCATTGGGTCGCCAGCCGGCCAGCAATGGTGGCGCGATCCTCGTCCTTGTTGACCGCTACGCGTGGCAGGGTCCAGCGCTTGTCCTGTTCGACGAGGGCGACCTGGGGTCCCTGTGCTCCCTGGCGCCAGATCAAGGCTCCAGCCAACTTGTGCTGGCTTGTACTGGTCTCCGGGTCCTGGGCTTGGCTGGCTTCAGTCATGGTCTTTGGTCAATCGGTTTCCGTTATCAGGATCTGGGGTAAGCCCTGTTCTACGAGTTTCTTGCGCAGCCGTTGCCAGCGCTTTGTGACCGCTTCAGAATTCAATCCCAGGCGTTCGGC